>WNZI01000004.1 GCA_009728235.1 Vibrio cholerae
CGCCCTGGCCGGAACCGTGGGCCTCGCTCGTCGGGTGGAGGCGAAGATCGCGGCGGCGCTGCCCTCCGACGCGCCGGTCTCGGTCGAGCCTGTTCCCGAAGGGGACCGGTACGACGACGTCACCTCCACCGCCCTGCGGCTCGTCCTGTCCGACCGATCCGATCCCGGCGCGGTGACGGCTGCCGTCTGCGCTGCGGGATTCCCACGGGTGTCCGCCCCGGGCCCGGGTACTCCGGTCGATCCTGTCGGTGGTGTGGCCGGCGCGCACGCCGGCGATGGCTGGATGATCCATCGAGGCGCGGATCCGGCGACCACCGTGACCCTGCACCTGGGCCGTGCTGCTCCGAAGGGGTAGCGCCGGGCGCCCATCCAACGCCTTTCAGCCCCCAGCTAATCCGAGGGGAAGTGTCGGAGGCAGGGGCTACCGTTAAGCCATGAGTCTTGCGCAGGATATCAAGCGTGTCGTGGCCCCGTTCGAGGTCATCAGCGAGTACACGCCGGCGGGCGATCAGCCGACCGCCATCAAGGAACTCGCCGAGCGGATCAACGCCGGAGAGAAGGACGTCGTCCTCCTGGGAGCCACCGGAACCGGCAAGAGCGCGACGACGGCCTGGCTCATCGAGCAGGTACAGCGCCCCACGCTGGTCATGGTGCAGAACAAGACACTCGCGGCGCAGCTCGCGAACGAGTTCCGGGAGCTGCTGCCCAACAACGCCGTCGAGTACTTCGTCTCGTACTACGACTACTACCAGCCCGAGGCCTACGTCCCGCAGACGGACACCTTCATCGAGAAGGACTCCTCCATCAACGAGGAGGTCGAGCGGCTGCGGCACTCCGCCACCAACGCGTTGCTGACACGCCGCGACGTGATCGTCGTCGCCACCGTCTCCTGCATCTACGGGCTGGGTACTCCCGAGGAGTACATCAACAAGATGGTCACGCTCCGCCGGGGGGACCAGATGAACCGGGACGATCTCCTGCGGCAGTTCGTCGGCATGCAGTACACGCGCAACGACATCGACTTCCACCGCGGCACGTTCCGTGTGCGGGGGGACACCGTGGAGATCATCCCGATGTACGAGGAGCACGCGCTGCGCATCGAGTTCTTCGGTGACGAGGTGGAGAACATCTACACCCTCGATCCGCTGACGGGCAACGTCATCCGGGAGGAGGAGGAGATGTACGTCTTCCCGGCCTCGCACTACGTCGCGGGCCAGGACCGCATGACGCGGGCCATCAAGGACATCGAGGACGAGCTGCAGCAGCGGCTGGCCGAACTCGAATCGCAGAACAAGCTCGTCGAGGCGCAACGGCTCCGCATGCGCGTGACCTACGACCTCGAGATGATGCAGCAGATGGGATTCTGCAACGGCATCGAGAACTATTCGCGTCATATCGACGGACGGGGACCGGCATCGGCCCCGCACTGCCTGCTGGACTACTTCCCCGACGACTTCCTGCTGGTGGTGGACGAGTCCCACGTGACCATCCCGCAGATCGGCGCGATGTACGAGGGCGACTCCTCGCGGAAGCGGACCCTGGTGGACCACGGGTTCAGGTTGCCCTCCGCGATGGACAACAGGCCGCTGAAGTGGGACGAGTTCCAGGACCGCATCGGGCAGACCGTCTACCTGTCGGCCACACCGGGCAAGTACGAGCTGGGCAAGGCGGACGGCTACGTCCAGCAGATCATCCGCCCGACGGGCCTCATCGATCCCGAGGTGGTCGTCAAGCCGTCGAAGGGCCAGATCGACGACCTCCTGGGGGAGATCCGGAAGCGTGTCGAGCTCAACGAGCGCGTGCTGGTGACAACCCTGACCAAGCGCATGTCCGAGGACCTCACCGGATACCTGCTCGAGCACGGGGTGAAGGTCGAGTACCTTCACTCGGACGTGGACACCCTGAGGCGCGTCGAACTCCTCCGTGAACTGCGGATGGGCACCTTCGACGTGCTGGTGGGTATCAACCTGCTGCGCGAGGGACTGGACCTTCCCGAGGTGTCGCTCGTGAGCATTCTCGACGCCGACAAGGAGGGGTTCCTCAGGAGCACGACCTCCCTGATCCAGACCATCGGCCGTGCAGCCCGAAACGTGTCGGGCGAGGTTCACATGTACGCCGACCGCATCACCGATTCGATGGAACGTGCCATCGACGAGACGAACCGTCGCCGTGCCATCCAGGTGGCGCACAACCTGGAGCACGGAATCGATCCCACTCCGCTGAGGAAGCGGATCGCGGACATCACCGACACGATCAACCGCGAGGACGCCGACACCCGAGCACTCCTCGAAGAGGCCGGCAAGAGCCGCCGCCCGAAGAAGGGCGCGGGTCGTCACGAGGGTCTGGCATCGGTTCCCGCCGAGGACCTGACGGACCTGATCCAGCAGCTGACCGACCAGATGCACGCGGCCGCAGCCGAACTGCAGTTCGAACTGGCCGGACGGCTGCGCGACGAGGTGGGGGATCTGAAGAAGGAACTACGGCAGATGCAGTCGGCGGGTCACGCCTGACGGCTGCCGTCAAGAAGGCGGGCACCCGTGGGGCTATCGGGCGCGCGGGCGTCCGTCGTCTCCCTGCCGGGTACCATTGACCCAACGTAGGGGAGTATCCCAAGTGCTACGGTCGTCAACACGCAGGGCATCGTTGCTCCGCCGGGCGTAGCGGTCTGTCGGCAATGAGCCGCGACGGAGAGACTTACGGCAATCCACCGCATTCTCCGGAAGGTACTCCATGCCCGCGCTACCCCTCTGGTTCGAGATCGGCACGTTCGTCGTGCTCGGTGTCATCCTGCTGTTCGACCTGCTGCTCGTGGTCAAGCGACCGCATGAGCCGTCCATGAAGGAGGCCGGCCTGTGGGTGACCTTCTACGTGGGCCTCGCGCTCGTCTTCGCGGCACTGATGTTCGTGTTCACCGGAGCCGAGTACGGAGGACAGTTCGTCGCAGGCTGGATCACGGAGTACAGCCTGAGCATCGACAACCTGTTCGTCTTCATCATCATCATGGCGCGCTTCTCGGTACCGAGGAAGTACCAGCAGGAAGTGCTCATGGTGGGCATCATCATCGCGCTGGTCCTCCGGGGCATCTTCATCGCCCTCGGGGCCGCTGTCATCGAGAACTTCAGCTGGATCTTCTACATCTTCGGCGCCTTCCTGCTCTACACGGCCTACAAGCAGGCCACTGATTCCGGGGAGGACGAGGAACACGCGGGCGACAACAAGCTCATCACGAAGCTCAAGTCGGTCCTGCCGATGTCCGAGAACTACGACGGCAACAAGCTACGCACCGTCGTCGACGGCAAGAAGGTCTTCACGCCGATGCTCATCGTCTTCGTGACGATCGGCCTGACGGATCTGCTCTTCGCCGTGGACTCCATCCCCGCCATCTTCGGGCTCACCCAGAGTGCCTTCATCGTCTTCACCGCGAACATCTTCGCCCTGATGGGCCTCCGGCAGCTCTACTTCCTGCTCGGTGGCCTGATGACCCGCCTCATCTACCTCAAGCACGCGCTCTCCGTCATCCTGGCGTTCATCGGCGTCAAGCTGATCCTGCACGCCATGCACGTCAATGAACTGCTGTTCATCAACGGTGGGGAGCACATCGAGTGGGCACCCGAGATCCCGACCTTCGCGTCCCTGGCCGTGATCGTCGCGACGATCGTGGTCGCGGTGGTCGCCAGCCTGATCCGCTCGAGGGTCACGGACAACGCGGCTGCGCGTGCCGATGCCTCGGGCGAGACGGCGGACGAGCCCGTCGTCGACGAGGGACTCGACCAGGCCGCCGGAGAAGCCGGCACCAAGGACGCGCGCCACTAGCGGTCCACCGACCCCGCCGGGAGCTGCGGGAAGCAGGAAGGGACCCCGCATCCGTGCGGGGTCCCTTCCTGCATCAGGAGTGGGCGCGCCCACCGGGAGGGTCCTGAACTCCGGAGGCCTGCGGGGACGACACTGCGTCACCCTCGGTTCCTGCAGGGCGAACCGATCACCTCCGCGTCATGGACAGCAGCCGCTGGAAGATCGCCTCGCCGTCGTCCGCGATGCCGTCGTGGTGGAACTCGTCCGTCTCCCACACCTCGAGGTTGCGCACGGCCGCCGCCGTGGCCAGCGAGAGGTCCCGGTCGACGTAGATGTCGTGGCGGTAGACCGCAGCGGCGACGGGAACCGTGTTCGTCGCCAGCACATCCCGGTCGTAGAGGCGGCTCCAATCCTTTTTCTCCGCGAGGACATGTGCCACCGTCCGGAGCGGACCGAGCGCCGGATCCTCGTCGAAGTACCACGGATACACCATCTCACCCGTCAGCAGGAGCTGTTCGGCATCGGGACGGAACTGCGGGTACTCCTCGAGGACGCGCCGGGCGGACCACGACGACGCCGTCCCCTGGCAGTAGATGGACTCGTGGAGCAGGGCGTACAACGGCTGCGACGCACGGCTGACGATGGCCTGGACCTGTTCCAGGAAGGCTGCCGAGAGGCGCGGCCCGTCCACCGCGGTCACGAAGGCGTCCTCGAGCAGGTAGTGCAGGCCATGGACCCTCGTGTTGCCTCCGAGCAGCGACCCGACCATCTGGAACCGCCGCACGGTGAGCCGCTCACCGCTCGGAAGCCGCTCGTCGACCTCCCGGAGATGCCGGGCGATCCGGTTCACGAGGTCGCGGTCCTCGGGATACCACCCGAAGTACTCCTGGTTGCGTTCCTGGACACGCGCGAACGTCGCGCGGTAGACCTCGTCGGGGTGCCCCGTCAGCGGTGCGAGCCCGCCGGTGATCAGCGCCCGTTCGATGCTGCGGGGCCGAGGACAGGTAGGTGAGGGTGCAGAAGCCGCCGTAGCTCTGCCCGAAGACGGTCCATGGGCCGCTCCCGAGCCGGGTCCGGATGAGCTCGGCGTCCGCGACGATCGAGTCGGCCCGGAAGTGGGTCAGGTAGTCCGCCTGGCTTTCGGGGGTCGCCGCGGAGTCGAGCGTCGTGGCGTCGGCGGGGGTCGACAGCCCGGTGCCGCGCTGGTCGAGCATCAGGATCCGGAACTGTCGAGCCGCTGCCTTCATCCACCCGCCGAGCTGCGTCACGCGGACACCCCGTCCGCCAGGTCCACCCTGCAGGAACACCAGCCAGGGTAGGCCGCTGACGTCGGCGTCGGCGTGCTCCAGCGAGGTGTACTCGCGGGCGAAGACGTCGATCAGGTCCGACGACGGATCGGCGTGGTCCAGTGGCACGCTGAACCGGTGGGGCGTGGCCCGCAGCCCTCGCATGGCGACCGTTTTGCCGACGACGTGCCCGTCGTCCCCGGGGTCGCCGGACCCGTGATCCGGGTGCTCGTCGTCAACATGCCGAGCTGCGTCGCGCCTCACCGGGCAGCGACGGCGGCGAGGGCGTCACCGGTCAGCCTGAAGGTGCTCCACTCGGACTGTGGGCGGGCGCCGAGGCTCTCGTAGAAGCGGATCGAGGGCTCGTTCCAGTTCAGGACGGACCATTCGACGCGCGCGTAGCCACGCTCGGCAGCGATCTTCGCGAGCTGCGAGAGCAGGGCCGTGCCGTGGCCCGCGCCGCGCGCCTGCGGGCGCACGTACAGGTCCTCCAGGTGGATGCCGTTCACCCCTTCCCACGTGGAGTAGTTCAGGAACCAGAGGGCGAAGCCCTGGACCTCCCCTTGGTCCTCCGCGACGTGCGCGTAGATGGTGGGCCGTTGGCCGAACAACGCCTCCTCGAGCGAGTCGACCGTCGTCCTCACCGCATCCGGTTCCCGCTCGTAGATCGCGAGGTCGTGGATGAGCTGGAGGATGACCGGAACGTCGGCCTGCCGTGCTTCCCGAATCGTAGACATGACCCCAGCCTAGCGAGGGAGGCTGCGCCACTGCGACGCGATGCACCTGCCGGACGGGGGCTCAGGCCGCGACCGGTGCCCCGACCCCGAGGATCCTGACGACAGGGGTGCCGGCCTCATCCGATGCCGCGAGGTCGATCTCCGCGTTGATGCCCCAGTCGTTGTTGCCCTCCGGGTCCTTGAGGATCTGGCGCACCCTCCACCTGCCGGGGACCTTGGTGATCAGCAGCAGGTCGGGCCCGCGGGCGTCCGGTCCGTCGTCGATGTCCTCGTAGTCCCCGAAGTACCCGTCCATCGCCTCCGCCCAGCGCTCCGCGGTCCAGCCGGAGCCGGCGTCGAGCGAGCCGAGCCGCTCGTCCTGCTCATCGGCGAACAGCTTCACGCGCTGGAACAGTTCGTTGCGCACCATCACGCGGAAGGCGCGTTCGTTCGAGGTGACCGACGGCGGTTCCTCCGGCAACTCGACGACATCAGCCGCAGCACCGGCGGCTATTCCGGCGGACAGCTGCGTCCACTCGTCCAGCAGGCTGCTGTCCACCTGGCGGACGAGCTCACCGAGCCACTCCACGATGTCGCTGAGGTCCTCGCGAAGGGCCTCGACCGGCACGGTGTGACGCAGCGCCTTGTAGCAGTCGGCCAGGTACCGCAGCAGGATGCCCTCGGACCGCGTGAGCGCGTAGAAGGCCACGTACTCCCCGAAACTCATGGCGCGCTCGTACATGTCCCGCACCACCGATTTCGGCGCGAGCTCGAAGTCACCGAGCCAGGGGGCAGACGTCCGGTAGACGTCGAAGGCCTGCTGGAGCAGTTCCTCCAGCGGCTTGGGGTACGTGACCTCCTCGAGCCGGGCCATCCGGGCGTCGTAGTCGATGCCCTCCGCCTTCATCGCCGCGACGGCCTCGCCGCGCGCCTTCTTCTCCTGTGCGTTGAGCACCTGGCGGGGCTTCTCGAGGATCGCCTCGATGACGGACACGACGTCGAGCGCGTAGCCCGGCGCTGCTGGATCGAGGATCTCGAGGCTCGCGAGCGCGAACGGCGAGAGCGGCTGATTCAGTGCGAAGTTCGCCTGCAGGTGCACCTTGAGCCGGATCGAGCGACCGTCGGCATCGGGCTCGGGCAGTCTCTCGACGATCCCCGCGGTGACGAGCTCGCGGTAGATACCGATGGCACGGCGCATCAGCCGCAGCTGCGACGCCCGCGTCTCGTGGTTCTCCTCGAGCAGGCGCCTGGCAGCGGCGAACGGGTCCCCGGGGCGCTCGAGCAGGTTCAGCAGCATGGAGTGGCTCACCGAGAACGACGACGTCAGCGGGTCGGGGACGCTCTCGACGAGCCGCTCGTACGTCGGCTTGCCCCAGGAGACGAAGCCCTGCTGCGGCTTCTTCCGCACCACCTGGCGCAGCTTCTTCTGGTCGTCGCCGAACTTGGAGACCGCCTTCGCCATCGCCTTGGCGTTCTCGACCACGTGCTCGGGCGCCTGTACGACGACGGTCCCCGCGGTGTCGTAGCCGGCCCGCCCTGCCCGGCCCGAGATCTGGTGGAACTCGCGCGCGTTGAGCAGCCGCGTTCGGACGCCGTCGTACTTGCTGAGCGCGGTGAGGAGTACGGTCCGGATGGGGACATTGATACCTACGCCGAGGGTGTCGGTCCCGCAGATGACTTTCAGCAGACCGGCCTGTGCGAGCTGCTCGACGAGGCGCCGGTACTTGGGCAGCATGCCGGCATGGTGGACGCCGATGCCGTGCCGCACGAGCCGGTTCAGGGTCTTCCCGAAGCCCGAGGAGAACCGGAACGTCGCGATGAGCTCGGCGATGCGGTCCTTCTCCTCCCGCGTGCAGATGTTGACGCTCATGAGGTTCTGCGCGCGCTCGATCGCCTCGGCCTGGCTGAAGTGAACCACGTAGACCGGAGCCTGGCGCGTGGCGAGGAGTTCCTCGAGCGATTCCTGGATGGGCGTCTCGACGTAGTAGTAGTGCAGCGGGATCGGCCGTTCGACGGACGTGACGGTCGCGGTCGGGCGGCCCGTGCGGTCCGTGAGGTCCTTCTCGAAGCGCGTCACGTCGCCCAGGGTCGCCGACATCAGGAGGAACTGTGCCTGCGGCAGCTCGAGCAGCGGAACCTGCCACGCCCATCCTCGCTGCGGGTCCGAGTAGAAGTGGAACTCGTCCATGACCACGGTGTCGACGTCGGCCAGCGCACCTTCCCGCAGGGCGAGGTTCGCGACGATCTCCGCGGTGCAGCAGATGATCGGGGCGTCCTGGTTCACGCCCGAGTCGCCGGTGATCATGCCCACGTTCTCCGGGCCGAAGATCTCGCACAGCGCGAAGAACTTCTCCGACACGAGGGCCTTGATCGGGGCTGTGTAGTAGCTTGTTCGTCCCTCGGCGAAGGACTTCAGGTGTGCGGCGATCGCCACGAGCGATTTCCCGGACCCCGTGGGCGTCGCGAGGATGACGTTGTTCCCCGAGACGAGCTCCATCGCAGCCTCGTCCTGCGCGGGGTACAGGGTCAGGCCACGGGACGACGTCCAGGCCGTGAAGGCCTCGTAGACGGCGTCCGCGGTGAGCCGTCCGTCGTCGTGCCGGGGCAGGTGCTCTTGGATCCTCATGATCCTTTCAGCCTACCGGTGCGGGTGGGCCCGGGGTCAGGGTGGAGCCATGCGCTGGGATCCGGGCCAGTACGCCCTCCATGCGGGCCGGCACGACGCCGTGCGGGAGCCCTCCGAGTACCTGGGGCTCCTGCTGTCCGCCGGGCTTGTCGCAGACGTCTGGGGGACGACGTACCAGCAGGCGCTGGCGGGGGAGGATGCCGTCCTGGACTGGGTGCGCGGTACGGGGCCTCCGCCCGGTCCCCGAAACCCTGTCCGAGGAGGAGGGCGAGGAGTTCGAGGCAGGCTACGGTGCCCTGTCGAGGAGGGCCTACCCGCGCGGGCAGTACGGGACGGTGTTCGGCTTCCGCCGCATCGTCGCCGTCGGGCACCGGGCCTCCTGACCACGGGGCCGGACTACCAGCCGCGCTGCTTCCATTCCTCGAGCGAGCCGCGCTCGGCTCCGAGGGTCGTGCCGCTCCCGTGCCCGGGGTGCACCAGCGTGTCGTCGGGCAGGGCGTCGAAGATCCGCGCCACGACGTCGCTGTAGAGGGAGGCGAAACGGTCCGGATCGCCCTGCGTGTTGCCGAGGCACCCGGGAACAGTGAATCACCGGTGAACAGGTGCGCGGGTCCGTGCGGGTCGCGATACAGCAGCGCGATGGATCCGGGAGTGTGGCCCCGGAGCTGGATGGCCTCGAGCTGGAAACCCTCGAAGGAACCGATGTCCTGGTGCCGCAGAACCACGTCCGTCGGCACCGCGATGTCCGGGACGTCCTCCTGGCCGGCCGCGGTCCGGGCATGCGTGGCCTCCCTGACTTCGGCCAGTGCGCGCACGTGGTCCCAGTGGGAATGCGTGGTGACGATGAGGGCGAGCCTCGCCTCGGCGTCCGTGTCCTCCTGCGCATCGGCGATCAGGGAGAGGATGGCGGGTGCGTCGTCCGCCGCGTCGATCAGGACCTGCGCGCCACTGGACCTGGACGTCAGCAGGTAGACGTTGTTGTCCATCTCGGAGACGGAGGCGCTGCGGATGGTCACTTCGGCGAGGTCATGCATGGAGCCAGTCTAGGCAGACCTGCGCAGGAATCGGGTCGGGCGGCCGGGCCGTGCGGACGGCCGATGCTGACCGAGGGCCGCCGCGCGCCGGTGTGTGCGGGCCGCTCGCCGCCCTGGAGGACGCTCGCGGCGCGGCCTGTACAGTTCTGGGGAACAGGAATCGACAGGGTGGCCGGTGCGGTCACCGAGCGAAGGGCGGGCGCGTGGAGCAGGACGTTCCCCGATGGCTGAAGCTCGATCCGACGAGCGCGGTTCCTCCGTTCGAGCAGATCAGGCAGGTCATCCTCGTCGCGGCGAACTCGGGCAGGGCCGCCGTCGGGATGCGCCTACCTCCGGTCCGGGCCCTCGCCACGCATCTCGGTATCGCCGCGAACACCGTCGCCCGCGCCTACCGGGAGCTGGAACAGGCAGGGGTCGTGGAGACGAAGGGCCGGGCAGGAACGGTGATCGCTGCCGGGGGAGACGAGGCGCGACGCCGGGTCGGCAGCGCGGCAGAGGAGCTCGCCGCCGTTGTCCGTTCTGCCGGGCTTCCCGAGAGCGATGCGGTCGCGATCGTGAGGGCGGCATTGCGCCGAGCGTGAACGGGGCGTTCGGGCGCACCAGAACGGCACGGAAAACGCCCTATTCGAATATGTCTTCGAAGGGTTTTTCACCTACAGTTGTCTGGTGTCTACAGCTAATTCCCTCGAGCAGCACGCCCGGAATCCGGAGCCCGCTCCCCAGGACCTCTCCCGCCTGATCGTCAAGGGAGCACGCGAGCACAATCTGCGGAACGTCGACCTCGATCTCCCGCGTGACGCCATGATCGTCTTCACCGGTCTGTCCGGTTCGGGCAAGTCATCACTCGCTTTCGACACCATCTTCGCGGAGGGGCAGCGGCGCTACGTCGAATCGCTCTCCGCCTACGCCCGGCAGTTCCTCGGACAGGTGGACAAGCCCGACGTCGACTTCATCGAGGGGCTCTCGCCCGCCGTGTCGATCGACCAGAAGTCGACGAGCAAGAACCCCCGGTCAACGGTCGGGACCATCACGGAGATCTACGACTACATGCGCCTCCTGTGGGCGCGCGTCGGGCGACCCCACTGCCCCGTCTGCGGCGAGCCCGTGGCCAAGCAGACGCCGCAGCAGATCGTCGACCAGCTGCTGGAACTGGAGGAGGGCACCCGGTTCCAGGTCCTCGCCCCCGTGGTGCGGGCACGCAAGGGCGAGTTCGTGGACCTGTTCCAGGAGCTCACCGCCAAGGGCTATTCCCGTGCACGGGTGGACGGGAAACTCATCCAGCTCAGCGATCCTCCCAAGCTCGGCAAGCAGTACAAGCACACCATCGAGGTCATCATCGACCGCCTCGTGGTCAAGGGCGGCATCCAGCAGCGGCTCACGGACTCCGTGGAGACGGCCCTCAAACTCGCCGACGGACGCGTCCTCGCCGAGTTCGTCGACCTGCCCGAGGACGACGAGAAGCGGCTCCACGCGTTCTCGGAGCATCTCGCGTGCCCCAACGAGCACCCCCTGGCGATCGACGAGATCGAGCCGCGGTCGTTCTCCTTCAACAACCCCTTCGGAGCCTGCCCCGCCTGCACGGGTATCGGTACGAAGCTCGAGGTGGACGAGGAGCTCGTCGTCCCGAACCCGGACCTGAGCCTCGCCGAGGGAGCGATCGCGCCGTGGTCCCTCGGCACGGCGACCCTGGAGTACTGGACCCGGCTGCTCGAGGGACTCGCCTCCGAGCTGAGCTTCGACATCACCACACCCTGGCGCAAGCTGCCGGACCGGGCGCGTGAGGCAGCCCTGTACGGCAAGGACCACAAGGTCGTGGTGCAGTACAAGAACCGTTTCGGTCGGGAGCGGAAGTACAGCACGGGCTTCGAGGGTGCCATCCAGTACATCCAGCGCAAGCACCTCGAGACGGAGTCGGACCACGCGCGTGACCGGTACGAGGAGTACATGCGGGAGATCCCGTGCCCCACGTGTGGCGGCGCGCGGCTCAACCCGGCGTCGCTGTCCGTCCTGATCAACGGCCGGTCCATCGCCGAGGTCGCCGCTATGCCGATGCGCGAGTGCGCCGACTTCCTCGACAACCTCGTGCTCACGGGGCGTGAGGCCCAGATCGCCAACCAGGTCCTCAAGGAGATCCAGGCGCGCCTGACGTTCCTCCTCGACGTCGGGCTCGAGTACCTGAACCTGGAGCGCGCGTCCGGCACGCTGTCCGGGGGCGAGGCCCAGCGCATCCGGCTCGCGACGCAGATCGGATCGGGGCTCGTCGGAGTGCTGTACGTGCTCGACGAACCGTCGATCGGTCTGCACCAGCGCGACAACCGCCGGCTCATCGAGACCCTCACGCGCCTGCGGAACCTCGGGAACACGCTCATCGTCGTCGAACACGACGAGGACACCATCGCCGAGGCCGACTGGATCGTCGATATCGGCCCGGGAGCGGGGGAGCACGGTGGTGAGGTGGTGCACTCGGGATTGCTCGAGGACCTGCTGACCAACGAGAGGTCCCTGACGGGCGACTACCTCTCCGGGCGGCGGAGGATCGAGATCCCCGCGAAGCGCCGCAAGATCGACAGGTCGCGTCAGCTGAAGGTCGTCGGTGCCCGCGAGCACAACCTGGTCAACGTGGACGCGACCATCCCGCTCGGTGTGCTCACCGCCGTGACGGGCGTCAGCGGCTCCGGCAAGTCGACGCTCGTGAACGACATCCTCTACAAGGTGCTGGCCAACAAGCTCAACGGCGCCAAGCAGGTCGCGGGGCGGCACAAGCGGATCGACGGCCTGGAACACCTCGACAAGGTCATCCACGTCGACCAGAGCCCCATCGGGCGCACCCCGCGGTCCAATCCTGCGACGTACACGGGTGTCTTCGACAACATCCGGAAGCTCTTCGCCGAGACCACCGAGGCGAAGGTCCGCGGTTACCTGCCGGGGAGGTTCTCCTTCAACGTCAAGGGCGGCCGGTGCGAGGCCTGTTCCGGCGACGGCACCCTGAAGATCGAGATGAACTTCCTGCCGGACGTCTATGTCCCCTGCGAGGTCTGCCACGGAGCGCGCTACAACCGCGAGACCCTCGAGGTGCACTACAAGGGCAAGACCATCGCGGACGTGCTGAACATGCCGATCGAGGAGGGGGCCGAGTTCTTCGCGGCCTTCAGCCCGATCGCCCGGCACCTGAACACCCTCGTGGAGGTCGGGCTCGGGTATGTCCGCCTCGGGCAGCCGGCGACGACGCTCTCGGGCGGTGAGGCCCAGCGTGTGAAGCTCGCGAGCGAGCTGCAGAAGCGCTCCAACGGCCGCAGCATCTACGTCCTCGACGAGCCGACCACGGGCCTGCACTTCGAGGATATCCGGAAGCTCCTGCTCGTGCTGCAGGGTCTCGTTGACAAGGGCAACACCGTCATCACCATCGAGCACAATCTCGACGTCATCAAGAGCGCGGACTGGGTCATCGACCTGGGCCCCGACGGCGGATCCGGCGGGGGCCAGATCATCGCGACCGGCACGCCGGAACAGGTCGCGAAGAACGACCGCAGCTATACGGGCACGTTCCTGAAGGAGATCTTCGACAGGGCGGCCGCGCGTCATTCGACGGGGAGCTGAATATAACCGGGAGGGCATGCGTGATGCATGCCCTCCCGGTGCTATGGCAAGCTTGCCCGGTGGCAAATATGCGCGTGCTGATACTCTTCGACCTCGACGGGACCCTTGTCGACCCGGCAGGCGCGATCACCGGCGGCATCAGTGACGCCCTGCGCAGCAACGGGCTTCCGGTGCCCGGGGAGAGTGTCCTCCAGGCCATGGTCGGACCTCCCCTCGTGGTGTCCCTGACCTCGCTGGCCGGCGTTCCGCCGGACCGTGTGCAGGATGTCATGGCGAGCTACCGGAAGGGCTATCGGGAGACGGGCATGGCGGGAAGCCGTCCCTATCCAGGGATCGCCGCGTGCGTCGAGGCCCTGGTCTCGGACGGAGCCGTCGTGGCGGTCGCCACCCAGAAGCCGGAGTGGCTGGCGGAGGAGCTCCTCGCCGTGCAGGGATTGCGGCACCTCTTCGCCTCGGTGCACGGATCCCCCCGGGACGAGACCGCCGTGGTCGGTGGCAAGGCCCCCATCATCGCCGCCGCACTCGACCGCCACCGAACGGTTGCCGGACACGCCGTGATGATCGGTGACCGGAGCCACGACGTCGAGGGCGCTCGAAGGAACGGACTGGACTGCGTGGGCGTTTCATGGGGTTTCGCGGCACCCGGGGAGCTGGAGACAGCGGGAGCAGTGGCTCTCGTGGACTCGGCGGAACAGCTCCTGGAGGTGCTCCGTGCGGGTCTATGACCTGACACGCAGCACCACGCGCGGGCTCATTGCCGGGCTGTGCCGTCCGACCGTCGAAGGACTGGCGAACGTGCCGGAGGACGGCCCCTTCATCGTCGCCGCCAACCACCTCTCCTTCCTCGACAGTGTGCTGGTCCAGGCGCTCATGCCCCGACCGGTCGCCTTCTTCGCCAAGGCGGAGTACTTCACGGGCACGGGGGTCAAGGGAGCGCTGATGAAGTCCTTCTTCGAGGGCGTCGGGTCCATCCCCGTGGAACGCGGGCAGCAGGCGGCGAGCGTGCAGGCCCTCCGGACCCTGCTCGACCTGCTCGAGCAGGGCGACGGCGTCGGGATCTACCCCGAGGGCACCCGCTCCCGGGACGGCCGGCTGTACCGGGGGAGGACGGGCGTGGGCTGGCTCGCCCTGACCACCGGGGCGCCGGTGGTCCCGGTGGGACTGATCGGGACCGCAGCCCTCCAGCCCGCGGGGAAGAAGGGCATCCGGCCGCAGCACTTCACGATGCGCGTCGGACGGCCCCTCGTCTTCGCCAAGACGGGACCGGGGCACCCCCTGCCCGCGAGGCGCAATGCGACGGACGCCATCATGGACAGCATCGCCGGGCTCAGCCGCCAGGAGCGCGTCGCCCACTACAACCAGAGCCCTCCACCGGCGTAGTGCCCGGTGGCGTGAACGGCTTCCTGCGGGCCAGTCAGCGCCCCGTCAGCGCTGAGCGGAAAGCGCCCGGGGCGTCAGGGGCTGTCACCGGCCGGCCCTAGGATTGATGGCGTGGCGAACCCAGTGACCTATCGGCCGAAGACCGGCGAGATCCCGACGGATCCGGGCGTCTACCGCTTCCGTGACGAACACGGCCGGGTCATCTACGTCGGCAAGGCCAAGAACCTGCGGTCGCGCCTGAACTCGTACTTCGCCAACCCTCAGGGTCTGCTGGCCAAGACCCGAAGCATGGTGTTCACGGCGGCGAGCGTGGAATGGACCGTCGTCGGTAGCGAGCTCGAGGCACTGCAGCTCGAGTACACGTGGATCAAGGAGTTCGATCCGCGCTTCAACATCATGTTCCGAGACGACAAGTCGTATCCCTACCTCGCCGTAACGATGGGCGAGAAGTACCCGCGCGTCCAGGTCCTGCGCGGTGACAAGAAGAAGGACACGCGCTACTTCGGTCCCTTCTACCCGGCCAAGGCCATCCGGGAGACCGTCGACACCATGATCAGGGTCTTCCCGGTCCGCACGTGCAGCGCGGGAGTCTTCAAACGCGCCGAGCGCACCGGCCGCCCGTGCCTCCTCGGGTACATCGACAAGTGCTCCGCGCCGTGCGTGGGCCGGATCAGCCCGGAGGACCACAGGGCCCTCGCCAGCGACTTCTGCGACTTCATGTCGGGCGAGGCCAAGAAGTTCATCTCCGGCCTCGAGAAGAAGATGGCCGAGGCGGTCGCCGAGTTGGACTACGAGTCCGCGGCACGCCTGCGGGACGACATCGCCGCGCTGCGGCGCGTGTTCGAGCGCAACACCGTGGTACTCAGCGAGGACACCGACGCCGACATCTTCGCGCTCAGGGAGGACGAGCTGGAAGCAGCCGCCCAGGTCTTCCACGTGCGCGGCGGCAGGATCCGCGGGCAGCGCGGCTGGGTGGTGGAGAAGGTCGAGGACATGGACACACCCGACCTCGTGGAGCACCTGCTCCAGCAGGTCTACGGGGAGGGGAGCAGCAGCAACGAGCAGATCCCGCGTGAGGTGCTCGTGCCCGTGCTGCCCAGCAACTCCGACCAGATGCTGGAGTGGCTCCGTGGGCTGCGCGGATCGCGGGTCGATGTCCGGGTGCCGCAGCGGGGCGACAAGGCGACGCTCATGGGGACGGTCGAGCAGAATGCGGCCGAGGCGCTGCGCCTCCACAAGAGTCGGAGGGCCGGCGACATCACCACGCGGTCCGCTGCACTGCAGGAGCTGCAGGAGGCACTCGATCTGCCCCAGCCGCTCATGCGCATCGAGTGCTTCGACATCTCGCACGTCCAGGGCACGAACGTGGTGGCCTCCATGGTGGTGGTCGAGGACGGCCTGCCGCGGAAGTCCGAGTACCGCAAGTTCTCCATCACGGGTGACGCCGCCCGGGACGACACCGCATCGATGTACGACGTCGTCTACCGGCGGTTCCGTAACTACCTCGCCGGCAGGACCGGCGAGGTGCGCGACCCCGCTGCACCTGACCCCGACCTGGAGGCCGTAGACGACGACGCCTCGGTCCTGGAGCACCCAGCCGTGGACGGGCAGGGCGAGCCCATCCTGGACACCACGACGGCGATCCCGCGCAGCAGGTTCGCATATCCGCCGAACCTCGTGGTGGTCGACGGCGGTCCGCCACAGGTGGCCGCCGCCTCGCGTGCCCTGGCTGACCTCGGCATCGAGGACGTCTTCGTGATCGGACTCGCCAAGCGCCTCGAGGAGGTGTGGGTCCAGGACAGCGAGTTCCCGGTGATCCTGCCGCGCGCGTCCGAGGGGTTGTTCATGCTCCAGCGCATCCGTGACGAGGCGCACCGCTTCGCCATCAGTTTCCACCGGCAGAAGCGCGGGAAGTCCATGACGGCGTCGGCGCTCGACGAGATCGCGGGTCTGGGTCCCGCCAGGCGCAAGGCCCTCCTCAAGCACTTCGGGTCGGTCAAGAAGATCAGGTCCGCCTCCAGCGAGGAGCTCGTCACCGTACCGGGTGTCGGCCCCGCCCTCGCCGAGACCATCCGGACCTCGCTCGCCGCGGCGGCCTCGGACACCGCCGCTCCGGCCGTGAACATGACCACGGGCGAGATCATCGAAGATTAGCTAGGCTGAACGGGCGGCCCCAGGCGCCGTTGGAACCGCACACACCCGGGAACGCAGGACCACCGCGTTGCCCGTCGAGCCGGAACGGATGCACCACGATGACTGAGGCCTCGAGCCTGACTCCGGTCAAGCCCACCGAATCCGAGCTGCTGGTGGTGACCGGGATGTCGGGCGCCGGTCGCAGCACGGCGGCGAACGCCCTGGAGGACCACGGCTGGTACGTCGTCGAGAACCTGCCGCCCCAGATGATCACCACGCTGACGGAACTGGTCGCCCGGACACCGCAGTCCATCCCGAAACTGGCCGTCGTCATCGACGTTCGAGGCAAGGAGCTCTTCAACGACATCAGGGCGTCGCTGGCCGGTCTACGGGCGGCGGGCGTCACTTACCGCGTGCTCTTCCTCGATGCCAACGATGCCGTGCTCGTGCGGCGCTTCGAGCAGGGCCGGAGGCCCCACCCCCTCCAGGGCGGCGGCCGGATCCTCGATGGCATCTCGGCGGAGCGGGAGGTCCTCAAGGAACTGAAGCACGCGTCCGACATCGTGATCGACACCTCCGAGCTCAACGTGCACGCACTGGCCACGAGCGTGACCGAGCTGTTCTCCGAGTCCGGGCCGATCGTCCTGCGCCTGAACGTCATGAGCTTCGGGTTCAAGTACGGGTTGCCCGTCGACGCCAACTACGTGGCGGATGTCCGCTTCATCCCCAATCCGCACTGGGTCCCCGTCCTGCGACCCCAGACGGGACTCGACGCCCCTGTCCGCGACTACGTCCTCGGCGCGCAGGGTGCCGGCGACTTCATCGATCGCTACGTGCACGCCCTCGTGCCCGTCCTCGACGGCTACCGGCGGGAGAACAAGCACTACGCCACCATCGCGATCGGCTGCACGGGCGGCAAGCACCGTTCGGTCGCGGTGACGGAGGAGATCGCCCAGCGCCTGGCGCAGCTGCCGGGCGTCCAGGTCGCAGCCCAGCACCGTGACCTCGGGCGTGAGTAATGGCCCTGTTCTCGGGTCCCTGCCCCTCGTCCCACCGGCTTCCCGACGGCAGGGTGAGGGGCAGTCCGGTGCACCGTCCGTCGTCGCTCTCGGCGGCGGCCACGGACTGTCGGCATCCCTGTCGGCGCTGCGGCTCCTGACGCAGGAGCTGACAGCCGTCGTCACGGTGGCGGACGACGGCGGATCGTCGGGGAGGCTCCGGAAGGAACTCGGCGTGCTTCCGCCCGGGGATCTCCGCATGGCCCTGGCAGCCCTGTGCGACGACACCGACTGGGGGAGGACCTGGCGGGACGTCATGCAGCACCGGTTCACCTCACGGGAAGGCGTCGAGGGTTCACTCGACAACCACGCGATGGGCAACCTGCTGATCGTCACGCTCTGGGAACTGCTGGGGGACCCGGTCGCGGGCCTCCAATGGGCGGGAGCGCTTCTCGGTGCCCGGGGCCGGGTCCTCCCGATGGCCAGCGTTCCCCTGACCATCCAGGGCGACGTGCTCACCGAGGTGCAGGACTCGCTGCGGGTGACGACGGTCACCGGGCAGGCCGAGCTGGCCGTGGCCGCGGAGAACGGCAACGTCAGCGACGTGAGGCTGCTGCCGCCGGGCGCCCCGGCCTGCGCCGATGCCCTCGAGGCCATCGAGCTGGCCGACTGGGTCGTCTTGGGACCCGGCTCGTGGTACACCTCGGTGCTGCCCCACCTGCTGCTCCCCGAACTGCGCGATGCGCTCTGCCGCACCTCCGCCAAGCGCTGCCTCACCCTGAACCTGAGCAACGACACCAAGGAGACCCAGGGCATGAGCGCGGTGGATCATCTGAACGTGATCAAGCGGTACGCGCCCGACTTCACGGTCGACGTGGTCCTCGCCGACCCTGCCGTCATCGGGAACCGGTCGGACTTCGAACGGGCTGTCGAAGGCATGGGTGGACGCGCTGTCTTGGGTACAGTGGGAGTTTCGACCGGTAAGCCCGTACACGATCCGCTGCGGCTGGCGACGTCCTACAACGACATGTTTGGGGAGAACTAGGAGTGTATCTGTGGCCCTGACCGCCGACGTCAAAGAGGAGCTGTCGCACCTCGACGTCAAGAAGTCCTCGGTGCGCAAGGCGGAGGTGTCCGCGCTGCTGAGATTCGCCGGGGGACTCCACATCATCTCCGGGCGGATCGTCATCGAGGCCGAGGTGGACCTGGCCTCCACGGCGCGGCGCCTGCGAGCCGCGATCGCCGAGGTGTACGGCCACAACAGCGAGATCATCGTGGTCACCGGCGGAGGGCTGAAGCGCGGCAACCGCTACGTCGTCCGCGTGGTCCGGGACGGGGAGTCCCTGGCGCGCCAGACCGGACTCCTCGACAGCCGCGGCCGTCCGGTGCGGGGACTGCCGTCCGCCGTCGTGAACGGTTCGACGGCGGACGCCGAGGCGGTGTGGCGCGGAGCCTTCCTCGCGCACGGATCACTCACGGAGCCCGGGCGGTCCTCGTCGCTGGAGGTCACCTGCCCAGGTCCCGAATCGGCCCTCGCGCTCGTGGGGGCGGCCCGCCGGCTCGACATCTCGGCGAAGGCGCGCGAGGTGCGCGGAGTGGACCGCGTCGTCATCCGCGACGGTGACACCATCGCGGCCCTGCTGACCCGCATGGGCGCGCACGACGCGCTGATGGTGTGGGAGGAGCGCCGCATGCGCAAGGAGGTCCGGGCGACGGCCAATCGCCTCGCGAATTTCGACGATGCGAACCTGCGCAGGTCCGCCCAGGCCGCGGTCGCCGCCGGCGCCCGGGTGGAGCGGGCCCTCGAGATCCTCGGGGAGACCGTCCCGGAGCACCTGCGCTACGCGGGGGAGTTGCGGGTGGCGCACAAGGAGGCGAGCCTCGACGAGCTCGGGCGCCTCGCGGATCCGCCCATGACCAAGGACGCCATCGCTGGACGCATCCGGCGCCTGCTCGCGATGGCGGACAAGAGGGCCTCCGATCTCGGCATCCCGGGGACGGACGCCAATGTGACCGCGGACATGCTGGACGAGTGAAGAAGTGCATAGGATGGAACGACAAGCCCGCTTCTGATCGAGCGGCTCGTCCGCCGTCCGGACCCTGAGGGGCACCCGACCGCGCGGGCACCTGGGATCACTACATGGAGGATCACGTGAGCGAATACGTACTGCCGGATCTTGACTACGACTACGCGGCCCTGGAGCCGCACATCTCGGGCCGGATCATGGAGCTGCACCACTCCAAGCACCAGGCCACCTACGTCAAGGGCGCCAACGACGCCCTCGCGCAGCTCGCCGAGGCCCGCGAGAAGGGCGAGTTCGGGACCATCCCGAAACTCTCCAAGGACCTCGCGTTCCACGTCGGCGGCGTGATCAACCACAGCATCTTCTGGAAGAACATGTCCCCCGAGGGAGGCGACAAGCCCGACGGCGAACTCGCCTCGGCCCTGGACGACGCGTTCGGGTCCTTCGACGCGTTCCGCGCGCACTTCACCGCCGCGGCCACGTCCCTGCAGGGCTCGGGCTGGGCCGTGCTCGCGTACGAGCCGCTGGGGAAGAACATCGTCATCGAGCAGCTCTACGACCAGCAGGGCAACGTGCCGGTGGGCACGATCCCGCTGCTGATGCTGGACATGTGGGAGCACGCCTTCTACCTGGACTACGTCAACGTCAAGCCCGAGTACGTCAAGGCCTGGTGGAACCTGGTGAACTGGGCCGACGTCCAGACCCGCTTCCAGGCAGCACGCACCGGCGCCTCCACCCTCATCACCCCCGGCGCCTGACCACCCACCCCATCGCGGCGACGGGCGCCAGGGCACCACGGCCCGCCCGTACCGGGCAAGCCCCGTCACGAGTGGGTGTACGAACGCCGCGCTGAGTAAGGTTGGAGCCGTGCGGGGAGGAATCCCGGCGCGGCTCGACGACGCAGGACCGCTCCGCAGGAGCCAGCAGGACCCGATTCATTTCGGCACGAAGGTGTGCCCGGTACCAGATTTATTCGTCGCCGGTGTCGCCCGAGAAGGGTCACCAGGCGGCACCACCTATGAAGGAGATGGAAACCAGTGACTACTCGTGTTGGAATCAATGGCTTCGGCCGCATCGGCCGCAACTACTTCCGCGCGGCCCTCGAGCAGGGTGCGGACCTCGAGATCGTCGCCGTCAACGACCTGACGAGCCCCGAGGCACTCGCGCACCTGCTGAAGTACGACTCCGTCACCGGTCGCCTGAAAGCTTCCGTGGAGGTCGACGGCGGCGACCTGATCGTCGACGGGAAGCGCGTGCGCGTGCTCGCCGAGCGCGATCCCGCGAACCTCCCCTGGGCGGATCTCGGTGTCGACATCGTGATCGAGTCGACCGGTTTCTTCACCAAGGCGGCCGACGCGCAGAAGCACATCGATGCCGGCGCCAAGAAGGTCCTGATCTCCGCTCCGGCCTCCGACGAGGACCTCACCGTCGTCCTCGGCGTCAACGACGGCGACTACGATCCCGAGAACCACCACATCATCTCGAACGCCTCCTGCACCACCAACTGCCTCGGCCCCCTGGCGAAGGTGCTCAACGACTCCTTCGGCATCGAGCGCGGACTCATGACCACGATCCACGCCTACACCGCGGACCAGAACCTCCAGGACGGCCCCCACAAGGACCTGCGGCGCGCGCGAGCAGCAGCGATCAACATGGTTCCCACCTCGACGGGTGCAGCGAAGGCCATCGGCCTCGTCCTGCCCGAGCTGAAGGGAAAGCTCGACGGCTACGCGATCCGCGTCCCGGTCCCCACGGGATCGGCGACCGACCTCACGGTCACACTGGGCCGGGAAGTAACGGTCGACGAGGTCAACGCCGCCTACCAGGCGGCCGCAGCGGATGGCTCGCTCAAGGGCTACCTCACCTACACCGACGCTCCCATCGTCTCCTCGGACATCGTCACGGACCCCTCGTCGTGCATCTTCGACTCGGGCCTGACGAAGGTCCTCGGTAACCAGGTCAAGGTCGTCGGCTGGTACGACAACGAGTGGGGCTACTCCAACCGCCTGGTCGACCTGACCGAAATCGTCGCAGCCAAGCTCTCCTAGGCGACCGGCCCGTGGCTTACGCATCACTCGACGATCTCCTCGCCGAAGGGGTCCGGGGACGCCGCGTCCTCGTCCGTTCCGACCTGAACGTCCCCCTCGAGGGCGACGTCCCGGACATAACGGTCAGCGACGACGGCCGCGTCCGGGCGTCATTGCCCGTCCTGCGCAGGTTGAGCGAGGCGGGGGCCGCGGTCATCGTCCTGGCTCACCTGGGGCGGCCGAAGGGCGCGCCCGAGGCGAAGTACTCGCTGAAGCCGGCGGTGGACTCCCTGCGCGAACTGGCCGATTTCCCGGTCACCCTCGCGCCGGACACCACGGGGGAGGGCGCCCGTGCAGCCGCGGCCGCCCTCTCCGAGGGTGAGGTGCTCGTCCTCGAGAACGTGAGGTTCGATCCTCGCGAGACCAGCAAGGACGACGCCGACCGCGTGGCCTTCGCCCGCGAGCTCGCCGCACTGGCGGGGGATGACGGCGCCTACGTGGACGACGCGTTCGGTGCGGTCCACCGCAAGCACGCCAGCGTCTTCGATGTCGCCGCCCTGCTGCCGTCCTACCAGGGCGACCTCGTCAGGGCCGAACTGGTGGTCCTCGAGAAGCTGACGAAGGACCCACAGCGTCCTTTCGTCGTCGTGCTCGGGGGATCCAAGGTCTCCGACAAGCTCGCCGTGATCGAGAACCTGATCGGCACCGCCGACCGCATCCTGGTCGGCGGAGGGATGGTCTTCACGTTCCTGGCGGCGCAGGGACACAAGGTGGGCGCGAGCCTGCTCGAGGAGGACCAGATCGACGTGGTGCGCGGCTACCTCGAGCGCGGCGCGGGTGACGGTACGCAGTTCGTCCTGCCGACGGACATCATCGTGGCGGAGAAGTTCGCGGCCGACGCCGGCTCCAGTGTGGTCGCGGCCGACGCCATGGAATCCGGCACCTACGGCGCAGGCGGGATCGGACTGGACATCGGACCCGTGACGGGCGAGGACTTCGCCGTGAACATCGCGGAAGCGAAGACCGTGTTCTGGAACGGGCCCATGGGCGTCTTCGAGTTCGCCTCCTTCGCCGCCGGTACGCGCGCGGTTGCCCAGGCCCTCGTGGATGCACAGGCTGCAGGCGCCCTCACGGTGGTGGGTGGTGGCGATTCCGCTGCCGCGGTCCGTGGTCTCGGGTTCACCGACGACCAGTTCGGGCACATCTCGACCGGCGGTGGCGCGAGCCTCGAGTACCTCGAGGGCAAGGAACTGCCCGGTCTCACCGCCCTGGCGCGGGACGGCCACGTATAACCAGCACGGAACGACCAGCCGCCCGGCTCCCGGGCGCACGGGAATGGCGGGATCCGCACGGCACCGATCGTGCGGATCCCGCCGTCATGGAACGAAGAGATGGAGTACGACGATGACTACCTCGACCAACGGCGCGTTCGACCGCCGACCGCTCATCGCGGGCAATTGGAAGATGAACCTGGACCACATGCAGGGCATCACCTTCCTGCAGAAACTCGCCTGGACCCTCGACGATGCGGGTCACGACTTCTCGCGCGTCGAGGTGTCCGTCTTTCCTCCGTTCACCGACCTGCGCGGGGTGCAGACGCTCGTGAAGGGTGACACCCTCGACGTCGTCTACGGCGGTCAGGACCTCTCCCCCGAGGACTCGGGCGCGTACACCGGCGACATCTCGGGCCAGTTCCTGGCCAAGCTCGACTGCACCTACGTGCTGGTGGGCCACTCCGAGCGCCGCACCATCCACCACGAATCGGACGAGGTGCTCAACCGCAAGGTGCACGCGGCCTACCGCCACGGGCTGGTCCCGGTACTCTGCGTCGGGGAGGGACTCGAGATCCGCCAGGCCGGCACGCATGTCGCCCACACCTTGGAGCAGCTGCGCCAGGGTGTGGCCGGACTGTCAGCAGAGCAGGCGGCACGGCTGGTCGTCGCCTACGAGCCGGTCTGGGCGATCGGCACGGGCGAGGTGGCAGGCCCGGAGGACGCGCAGGAGATGTGCGCGGCCATCCGGACCGAGCTCGCCGCGCTGTTCGACGCGGACACCGCCGCCGCAACGCGCCTGCTGTACGGTGGATCGGTGAAGGCGGCCAACGCTGCGAGCATCCTCAAGGAGCGTGACGTCGACGGCGTCCTCGTCGGCGGTGCGAGTCTCGACGTAGCCGAGTTTGCTAGTATTGTCAGGTTCGAACAGCATCTGGTAACAGACTAGTTCCGTGCGCCTGCCGCTTCTCTGAGCGGCGACCGAGCCTTGAAAGGGCCCCGTGGAAATCCTTCGTATCATCCTGCTTGTCCTGCTGGGGATCACCAGCCTGCTGCTCACCCTGCTGATCCTGCTGCACAAGGGCCGTGGTGGCGGTATGTCGGACATGTTCGGTGGTGGTATGACCTCGAGCATGGGCTCCTCCGGTGTGGCCGAGCGCAACCTCAACCGCTTCACGGTGGCCCTCGGGCTCGCCTGGGGCGTCGTCATCGTCGCTCTCGGTCTGATCCAGCGCTTCTCGGGCGAGTAGGAGCCCGACCGCCCGACCTGAACGACGAAGCCCCGCCTCCTGATGGAGGCGGGGGCTTCGTCGTTCAGGGAACCGTCGTTCAGGCGGCGGGCTCGTCATCGTGATCGATCAGGCGGCCCGGCAGCTTCTGGGCGGCATCCTGGTCGATGAGCCACAGCGTCTTCGCGACACCGCGTGCTCCCGCGGCCGGCACCTGCACGTGACCGGCGCCGGCGAGGGCGAGCCCCACCGCTCCGGCCTTGTCGCTGCCGCTCACGGACAGCCAGACCTCCCGCGCTGTGTTGATGGCCTCGAGCGTGAGCGAGATGCGCTGGGGCGGCGGCTTCGGGGCATCGGGGACACCGACCGTCGTCGCGCCCTTGGTCCGGATGCCGGCCATCTCCGGGAAGAGCGAGGCGACGTGCGCGTCGGGTCCGACCCCCAGCAGGAGGACATCGAAGCGGGGCAGGCGCGGGTCGGGCTGGTCGATCGCCTCGTCCGCCGCCCGTTCGGCCCGTGCCGCGGCGGCCAGCTGTTCGGCGTAGTCGACCGCGGCCGCGTTCTCGTCCGGGAACTCGTCCCTGGAGCCGAACTCGTGGATCTTGACAGGATCCACCGCGATGCGGTCGAGGAGGGCTGCCCGCGCCTGGACCGCGTTGCGGTCAGGGTCCTCGCCACGCAGGAACCGCTCGTCGCCCCACCAGAAGTGCACGTTCGCCCAGTCCACGGCGGTGTGCGCCGGGGATTCGGCCACGGCCTGGAGCGCCGCGGTACCGATCGAGCCTCCCGTGAGGACCACGGTCGCCGTGCCGCGGTCGCTCTGGACGTCGACGAGGCGGGTGATCAGTCGAGCCGCGACGGCGGCCGCGAGCGAGCTCTGCGAGGGGTGGATGCTGACTTTCGGTTCAGCGGTCATTCGGTCACACACTCCTGAGATTGGTTCGGGCAAGGCCCTCGGTGACGACCTCTCCGAACACCTCGTCCGGGTCCAGCCGCCTCAGTTCCTCGGCGAGGCAGTCCCGCAGTCCTCGCCGCGGGAGCGAGATGCGCTGGATCGGCTGGTGTGGCTGGGTCAGCTCGGCGACGTCGTGTCCGGGCCGGTGCAGTTCGATGTCTCCACCGCTCCTGGTCAGGAGCACGCGCTTGAGCCCCGTCCCGGCCGGACCTGCGGTGATCGTCACCGGAGCGTCGAGCGCCTTGGACAGCCACGCTGCGAGGAGCACCGTACTGGGGGAGTCGGAGGCTCCTTCGACGGTGATGGCCGTGATGGGCTGATCCCCCTCCAGCTGGTCCAGGACCGCCGCGAGCTGGATGCGCCAGTTCGTCAACCGGGTCCAGGCGAGGTCGGTGTCGCCCGCGGTGTAGGTGCTGCTGATGTTGAGCAGTGCCGCCGTCGGGTCCTCCTCGTTCGCGGAGTCGGTGATCCTGCGGTGGGCGATACTGCCGATCGAGGTCTGGGAGGCCGCTGTCGGTACTCCGTGGGGCCACCAGGCGACGATCGGAGCATCCGGCAGGAGGAGCGCGGAGACCAGCGACTCGTTCTCGTCGGAGAGTTCGCCGTAACCGCGGAGGACGATCACCTCGGAGGCACCGGCGTCACCGCCGACGCGGATCTGTCCGTCGAGCCGGGTCGGTTCGTCCCCGGACCCTTCGGCGAGGACGATGATGCGGCAGGGGTGCTCCCGGCTCGCCTCGTTCGCGGCGTCGATGGCCTCCTCCTCGAACCCGGAACGGGTGATCACGACGAGCGTCAGCACCCGGCCGAGCGCGACCACGCCGCCGCGGTCACGCAGGGCCATCAATTCCTTGGATACCTTCGAGGTGGTGGTATCGGGAAGCTCTACGATCATGGCCTTCTCCAGGTTCGTCCATCGGCTGCGAGCAGCTCGTCAGCGGATGCGGGGCCCCAGCTGCCGGGCACGTAGGGTTCGGGCTGGCCGTCGAGGGACTCCCAGTACTTCTCGAACGGATCGAGGATCTTCCATGACAGCTCCACTTCCTCCTGGCGGGGGAACAGCGGCGGTTCGCCGAGGAGGACGTCCAGGATGAGCCGCTCGTAGGCTTCGGGACTGGACTCGGTGAAGGAGTGCCCGTAGCCGAAGTCCATGGTGACATCGCGGACCTCGGTCTGCGTACCGGGCACCTTGGACCCGAACCGGATGGTCACACCCTCGTCCGGCTGGACCCGGATGACGACGGCGTTCTGACCGAAGTCCTCCTCGTTGTGGTCGCGGAACAGCAGGTTCGGCGCCCGCTTGAACACCACGGCGATCTCCGTGACCCGACGCCCCAGGCGCTTGCCGGCGCGCAGATAGAACGGCACCCCGGCCCAACGGCGCGTGTTGATGTCGAGGCGGAGCGCCGCGAAGCTCTCGGTGGTGGACTCGGACGGGATGCCGTCCTCCTCCAGGAAGCCGTTCACACGCTCGCCTCCCTGCCACCCGGCCTCGTACTGCCCCCGCGCGGAGCGTCCCGTGAGGTCGGCAGGCAGGGACACCGCTGCGAGGACCTTCTCCTTCTCGGTCCGGAGGTGATGGGCGTCGAACGAGATCGGCTCCTCCATCGCAGTCAGGGCGAGCAGCTGGAGCAGGTGGTTCTGGATGACGTCGCGGGCAGCGCCCACGCCGTCGTAATACCCCGCCCTGCTGCCGATCCCGATGTCCTCGGCCATGGTGATCTGGACGTGGTCCACGTAGTTGGCGTTCCACAGGGGCTCGAAGAGCTGGTTCGCGAACCGCAGGGCCAGGATGTTCTGGACGGTCTCCTTGCCCAGGTAGTGGTCGATCCTGAACACGGCGTCGGGAGGGAAGACCTCCTCGACGATGCTGTTCAGTTCCCGTGCCGATGCGAGGTCGTGCCCGAAGGGCTTCTCGATCACGACGCGGCGCCACTGGCCGTCGGCCGGCTGCGCCAGTCCGTGCTCCGAGAGCTTCTGGCACACGGATTCGAAGGCGTTGGGCGGGATGGACAGGTAGAACGCGTGATTGCCGCGCGTCCCCCTGCTCTGGTCCAACTCCTCGATGCACGTCTTCAGGTTCCTGAAGGCGTCGTCGTCGTCGAAGTTGCCCTGGACGAAACGGATGCCTGCGGAGAGCTGCTCCCACACCGTCTCGTTGAAGGGGGTGCGCGCGTACTGCGTCACCGACTGCTTGACCTGCTCGACGAAGTCCTCGTCGCTCCAGTCGCGCCGCCCGAATCCGACGAGCCCGAAACTCGGCGGAAGGAGCCCGCGGTTCGCCAGGTCGTAGATCGCCGGCATGAGCTTCTTGCGCGCGAGGTCGCCCGTGACACCGAACAGGACCAGGGACGACGGCCCCGCGATCCGGCTCAGCCTCCTGTCACGGGTATCCCGCAGGGGATTGGTGGCTCTCGCCGTGGTGCTGTCAGGCATACTCAGCCGTTCTCGTGATGAGTCTCGCCGGAACCGGCAAGGGAACGGACGACGTCGCGCAGTTGTGCCACACCCGCCTCCCGGTCCGTGAGGTGCAGACGGAGGACCGGCCGGCCGTGGTCCGTGAGGACCTGCGCGTCACCGGCCGCCTGTGCGGAGATGAGTTCGCCGAACGTGAAGGGCCTGTCCGGGATGGTGAGGTCCGTACTGCTCGCACCCGTCAGCTGGAGGTACGCTCCGATCGGCGAGCCTCCCTTGTGGTACTGCCCCGTCGAGTGCAGGAAGCGCGGCCCCCACCCGAAGGTGACGGGCCGGCCGCTGACTGCGGCGAGCGGCGAGCGGATCTCCTCGAGGTCGGCCTGGCGGTGCCGGTCGAGGTAGGCCTGCACGGAGAGGTAGCCGTTGGCCGGGAGGGCGGCGAGGAGGGCCTCGAGCGCTTCGGCGACCGTGGTGGACGATCCGAGCAGGCCGGCCTCCCCACGCACCTCGACGGCGCCGTCGACGAACGCCGCCGGCGTCGGCTCCGGCTGAGCATCCAGCAGGCCGCGCGCAGCCTTCTTCGCGGCCTCGACGTCGGGCTGGTCGAACGGATTGATACCCAGCAGGCGTCCGGCGACGGCGACCGCGAACTCCCACACGAACATCTGGCTGCCGAGCGTGCCGCTGACCGTCACCCGCGTTCCGTCCGTCGACTCCTCGCTCGGCGCCTCGTCGAAGGGTGCCAGGACGACCGGCAGGACGTCGCCGGCCACCCCGGCCAGTTCCGGTGCGTCCAGTGTCGCGACGACGGGAAGCAGGCCCGTGCCGAGCTTGCCCGTCGACTCCGCGATGAGCTGCTCGGCCCAGTCGGCGAATCCGGGGAGGCCCGAACCGGCGTCGGCGAACACGATCTTGTCGCGCAGGGGAGCGGTTCCCCCGAGCACGGCGCCGAGCTGCAGGCCGACGTTGTCGGCGACGTCGTCACCCAGGAACTCCGCGCTGTCCTCGGCGTCGGCGAGGAGTGTCTCGATGTCCGCACCGGCCAGGCCGGAGGGGACGAGCCCGAAGGCGGTGAGTGCCGAGTACCGGCCGCCGACCTCGGGATTGGCGTTGAAGACCTTCCGGTATCCGGCTTTCCTCGACGCCTCGTCGAGGGGAGAGCCCGGATCGGTCACGACGATGATGCGCGATGCCGCATCGATGCCGGCGTCGGTGAACGCCTGCTCGAACAGGCGGCGCTGCGAGTCCGTCTCCACGGTGGAGCCCGACTTCGACGACACGACGATGGCGGTGCGCTGCAGGTCCTCCTCGAGGGCCGCGCGGACCTGCTCGGGATCCGTGGCATCGAGCACGACGAGCGGTACACCCGCCTCCTTCGTGATGACCTCGGGCGCCAGTGACGAGCCGCCCATGCCGCACAGCACGATACGGTCCACGCCTTCGGCGAGCAGGTCGGCGCGCAGCCCGGCGATCTCCGGCAGGAGGGCGCGCGAACCCTCGAACAGGTCGAGCCAACCGAGGCGGATGGAGGCTTCCGCCTCGGCATCAGCGCCCCAGAGCGTGGAATCCTTGGCCATCATGCGCGAGGCGAAACGTTCCGTGACGAGCGCGGGTACAGCCGAATCGACCGCAGTCAGTGCGGCTCCGGAAGCGGTGAGAGCGAACGAACCCATCGGTCTCAGCCCTTCGATGCGTCGAGTGCGGTCTGGACGGTCTCGAGGAGCTCCGACCAGCTGGCCACGAACTTGTCGAGGCCTTCGCTCTCGAGCTGGTCGACGACCTCCGTGTAGGAGATACCGAGGGCGTCCAGCTGGTTCAGGATCTCGTTGGACTCCTCGTAGGTGCCCGTGATGGTGTCCCCCTCGACGACGCCGTGGTCGGCCATCGCCTCGAGGGTCTTCTCGGGCATCGTGTTGACGACGTTAGCCGCCACGAGCCCGGCGACGTAGAGCGTGTCAGGGAGGTTCGGGTCCTTGACGCCGGTCGATGCCCAGAGGGGACGCTGCGCGTTCGCACCGGCGGACTCGAGGACCTGCCAGCGCTCCGAGGAGAACTGCTCCTCGAAGATCTGGTAGGCGAGACGGGCGTTGGCGAGTCCGGCCTTGCCCTTGAGGGCTTTCGCATCGTCGCTGCCGACGGCATCCAGCCGGGCGTCGATCTCCGCGTCGACCCGCGATACGAAGAAGGACGCGACGGAGTGGATCCTCGTCAGGTCGTGGCCGTTCTCCCTCGCCTGCTCCAGACCCAGCAGGTAGGCGTTGATCACGGCACGGTAGCGCTCGAGGGAGAAGATCAGCGTGACGTTGACGCTGATACCCGCCGCGAGGGTCGCGGTGATGGCTTCGAGGCCCTCGATCGTCGCCGGGATTTTGATGAGCACGTTGGTGCGCTGCACCTTGGCGTGCAGGCGCTTGGCCTCGGCGATGGTGCCCTCGGCGTCGCGGGACAGACGGGGGTCGACCTCGATCGAGACGCGGCCGTCGGCGCCGTTGGTGCGCTTGGCCTCCTCGGCGAAGATGTCGCACGCCTGGGCGACGTCGTGGGTCGTGATATCGAAGACCGCCTGGTCGACGTCGGCGCCTGCTTCCGCCAGCGCTCCGACCTGGGAGGCGTAGGACTCGCCCTTCTTCAGCGCTGCGGCGAAGATGCTGGGGTTGGTGGTGACCCCGACGACATTCAGGTCCTCGATGAGGTGCTTGAAGGCGCCCGAGTTGATGCGCTCACGGGAGAGGTCGTCCAGCCAGATGGATACTCCGGCGGCCGAGAGGTCAGCTGTGGGTGTTGTCATGGTGTGCTCCTTGTCCGCTTCCGCGGAAGATGGGTGCTGAACGGGGGGAGAGAATGGGCGGTCTACTGCTGGTCGCCGGTCTCGGTGGCGCGGTGGCCCGACGGCAGGGCCGGCGTGCCGTTCGGCGCCAGCGGATCGGAAGCGACGGCCTCGAGGGAGTCCTTCGCGGCAGCGACGACGGCCTCGGCCGTGATGCCGAACTCGCGGTAGAGCGTCTTGTAGTCGGCGGACGCACCGAAGTGCTCGAGCGAGACGGAGCGGCCGGCATCGCCGACGAGGCCCTGCCAGCTCTGCGAGACTCCGGCTTCCACGGAGACGCGGGCCCGGACCGTGCGTGGCAGCACGCTGTCCCGGTAGGACGCGTCCTGGGCGTTGAACCACTCCAGGCACGGCATGGACACGACGCGCGCGGAGATACCCTGCGCCTCGAGCGCCTCACGGGCCTCGACGGCGAGCTGGACCTCCGAGCCGGTGCCGATGAGGATGACGTCCGGCGATCCGTTCCTGGCTTCGGCCAGGACGTAGCCGCCCTTGGCGACTCCTTCGACCGACCCGAAGGTGTCGCCTTCGGCAGCACCCTCGCCGCGCTCGTAGGTCGGGATGTTCTGGCGGGTCAGCACGATCCCGGCAGGGTTCTCCGTGTTCTCGAGGATGGTGCGCCATGCGACGGCCACCTCGTTCGCGTCTCCCGGACGGACGACGTCCAGCCCCGGGATGGTCCGCAGCGAGGAGAGCTGCTCGACCGGCTGGTGCGTGGGGCCGTCCTCACCGAGGCCGATGGAGTCGTGCGTCCAGACGTAGATGGCGGGAACGCCCATCAGCGCGCCGAGGCGGACCGCAGGGCGCTGGTAGTCGCTGAAGATGAGGAAGGTGCCCGAGAACGCCCGCGTGCTGCTGTGCATCACGATGCCGTTGACGATGGCGGCAGCAGCGTGTTCGCGAATCCCGAAGTGGAGCACCCGGCCGTACGGATTGCCGGACCATGATCTGGTCTGACGGCTCGCGGGGATAAAGGACGGCGAGCCCTCGATGGTGGTGTTGTTCGACTCCGCGAGGTCGGCGCTGCCGCCCCACAGCTCGGGAAGGGCCGGGCCGATGGCGGTGAGGACCTTGCCCGAGGCGGCACGCGTGGACATGTCCTTGCCCGGCTCGAACGTCGGCAGTGACGCTTCCCAGCCTTCCGGCAGGGTCCGCGCCTGGATGCGCTCGAGCAGGGCAGCCTCCTCGGCGTGTCCGGCCTTCCAGGAGTCGAAGCCCTCCTGCCAGGCGCTGTGCGCTTCGGAGCCGCGCTGGACGACGCCCCGTGCGTGCTCGAGCACCTGCGGGTCGACGTCGAAGTGCTTCTCCGGATCGAAGCCGAGGGCTTCCTTGAGCGCTGCCACCTCGTCCTTGCCGAGCGCGGACCCGTGGATCTTGCCGGTGTTCTGCTTGTTCGGCGCGGGGTATCCGATGATGGTGCGCAGCGAGACGATGCTCGGCCTCGAGGTCTCGTTCTTCGCGGCGACGAGCGCAGCATAGAGTTCGGCCACGTCCTCGACGTATTCGCCCGTCTTGGTCCAGTCGACGCGCTGCGTGTGCCAGCCGTAGGCCTCGTAGCGCTTGAGGACGTCCTCGGTGAAGGCGATGTCGGTGTCGTCCTCGATCGAGATGTGGTTCTCGTCGTAGATCACCACGAGGTTCCCGAGCTCCTGGTGGCCCGCGAGGGACGAGGCCTCGGCCGTCACGCCCTCCTGGAGATCGCCGTCGGAGGCGATGACCCAGATGGTGTGGTCGAAGGGGCTGGTGCCGGCGGGAGCGTCGGCGTCGAACAGGCCGCGCTGGCGGCGCTGGCCGTAGGCGAACCCGACCGACGTCGCGAGGCCCTGGCCCAGCGGGCCGGTGGTGATCTCGACACCCTTGGTGTGGCGGTACTCCGGGTGGCCGGGCGTGAGCGATCCCCACGTGCGCAGGGCCTTCAGGTCATCGAGCTCGAGGCCGTAACCGGCCAGGTAGAGCTGGATGTAGAGGGTCAGCGAGGTGTGGCCGGGGGAGAGGACGAAGCGGTCGCGGCCGGTCCACTCGGGGTCCGAAGGATCGTGCCGCATCAGCTTCTGGAACAGGAGGTAGGCCGCCGGCGCCAGGCTCATCGCCGTTCCGGGGTGACCGTTACCCACCTTCTCCACGGCGTCCGCGGCGAGAATGCGGACTGTGTCGACCGCCTTCTGGTCGAGTTCGGTCCAGGTCAGTTCCTGCTGCTGCGTCTGTGGCACGTTTCCGGGCCCCTCTCTGTCCGGAACGGCCGCCGACGGGAGAGTGCCTGCAGGCACGCCGTCGGGCTGGCCGTTCACCGTTGAATCGTGCGAAGTTCGGCTCCGACCGGGACAGCACGCGATCCGGAGCAGTTATTCCGGGCATACTTCCACAGCGGGCTTTCGAACCCACACTATCCCGTCGGGCCTGCTGACGGAGGTGGGAGTCGAAGAATGTCGCGCGTCACATTCCCCCTTGCGCGGCGCCGGTTCGCGGGTGCGGTCGGAAGGGCGCCGGAATCCTCCCGGACGGAGAGCGTGGACTCCCGGGGCGGGCACATCAGGCGGCGCGGCAGCGTGCGGACGCCCTCGCATCCCCCGCCCGGAGGCGCGGAGTGGCCCGGCGCTGCGGAGAAACCGCTCGGACCGCCAATTTCTACACAGCGTAAAAGGGTATGATGGGGTCTGTCTTTTACTCCGGAAGAAACGAAAGTGTTGCCTTGTGAAGACCCAGCAGGCTCCTGCTCCGGCACGTCCCCCGCAGGCGCGTGGAGGTTTCGGCCGCAAAGCGAAGGCGTACGTCGCCCTGACGAAGCCTCGCGTGATCGAGCTGCTGCTGGTGACGACGCTCCCCACGATGATCTTCGCCCAGGGCGGTTTCCCCCCGATCGGTCTGATCGTGGCAACCATGGTCGGCGGAGCCCTTGCGGCCGGTAGCGCCGGAGCATTCAACTGCTACATCGACCGTGACATCGACAAGCTGATGCACCGCACGGAGAACCGGCCCCTCGTGACGGGAGAGGTGACTCCCCGGGAGGCCCTCGTGTTCTCGTGGCTGCTCGGCATCGTTGCGATCATCGTGCTCTGGTTCGGCGCCAATCCTCTTGCGGGCCTGCTCGGAGTGGCGGCGATCTTCCTGTACGTCGTCGTCTACACGCTGGTCCTCAAGCGCCGCACGTCGCAGAACATCGTCTGGGGCGGGGCCGCGGGCTGCATGCCCGTCCTGATCGCCTGGGCGGCCGTCACCAGCTCGATCGAATGGCCCGCCGTCGTGCTGTTCCTCATCATCTTCCTCTGGACGCCCCCGCACTACTGGCCCCTGTCCATGAAGTACAGCGACGACTACAACGCTGCCAGCGTGCCGATGCTCGGTGCCATCGCAGGCGCCCGGGCCGTCTCGGTGCAGGTCGTCCTCTACGCCTGGGCGATGGTGGCGTGCTCGCTCCTGCTGGTGCCCGCCGGCGCCGGGTGGGTGTACTCGGTCGCCGCCGTCGTGGGAGGTGCCTGGTTCATCCGCGAGTCCCACCGGCTGTATTCGCTCGCCAAGCAGGGGGACCTGAGCAACAAGGCGGCGATGAAGGTGTTCCACGGCTCCATCAGCTACCTGACCGTGCTGTTCCTCGCCCTCGCGATCGACCCGTTCGTCGGTTCGGCGATCCTTTCCTGATCCTCAGCTTGACGGGCGCTCGCTCGCGGCCCGCAGGCGGTGCCGCCCGCGTGACCCACCTGGCCCTAGGCTGGGCAGCATGGATTTCACCGGACTGATCGCCTACCCCGTCACACCGTTCTCCACCGACGGGGGACTCTCCCTCGAGGACTTCCGGCTCCTGATCGACGACCTGGCAGGATCCGGGGTCGACGCGATCACCGTCCTCGGCTCGTCCGGGAGCTTCGCCTACCTCGACCGGTCGGAGCGCTCGACCCTGGCGCGGACCGCGCTGGCGACTGTGGACGGGCGGCTGCCGGTAGCGGTCGGCATCAGTTCCGTGGGAACGCGCGAGGTGCTCGATTCCGCCGTCGATGCGCAGGCCGCGGGAGCCTCCGGTCTCGTCCTGTCCCCGGTCTCGTACGTTCCGCTCACGGACGACGAGGTGATCGCCCAGGTGCAGGCGGTCTGCGCGGAGACCGATCTGCCGATCTGTCTCTACAACAACCCCGGCACCACCCAGTTCGACTACTCGCTGCAGGTGGTCGCGGAACTGTCCGCACTGCCCGGCGTCGTCGCCTTCAAGGACACGGCGGCCGATGCCGCCGCGTTCAATGCCCGGCACGCGGAACTCTCAGCACTCGTCCCAGGGACCTTCAGCCACGGCGTGAGCGGTGACCTCCTGATGATGACGGGTGAGGTCGCTGCGGATGCGTGGCACAGTGGTCCGGCCGCGCTCCTGCCGGCGTACTACGGGCGGTTGCGTGCAGCCGTCGTCGCCGGTGACCGCCTCGCGGTCGACCGTGTGCGGCACGTCCTCGCACCCCTCGTGGACCATGTCGCGGGCCTTCGCAAGATCAGCGGGCTGCACCTCCTCGCCCGGGCCTGCGGTATCGCCGCCGGTGATCCCCGCGCACCCCTGCTGCCCAGCCCCGGTTCGGAGCTGCGCGAGCTCGGGCGGCTGCTCGACCTTCTGGAGAGCGAGTTCGAGGACGACTGACGCGCCTGGTTGCCTGGCTGCGGGGTGGCCTGCGCTGCGCTCCCGGTACTCCCGTGCCCGCGCCGCGGAACGCCCGCTGGGATGACCGTCAGGCGACGGCCTGCGGCTCCCGGATCTTCACGGGAATCCCTGGAAGGGGTTTGTGCGTGGTTCCGGTGTACAGCGCATGGATCGCCGCAGCCATGAGGAGCGACGCCCCCAGCATGTGCAGCGCCACGAGGACGACGGGCAGGTGCAGGAAATGCTGCGTGTACCCGATCAGGCCCTGGACCAGCACGACGACGGCGAGCAACACGAGCGCGGTGCGCAGCTTCGCGTGGACCTGGGACCGGTAGGCGACGACGACGGCTAGTGCGACCGTCGCGACCAGCAGGTACACGGGCAGGGCGTGCAGCCGCGTCATCAGGTCGGAGTCCAGGCCGTTCCGAGCGGCTCCGTGGTCCCCTGCGTGCGGTCCGGAACCGGTCACGACGACGCCGAGGACGACGGCGACCGACGTCAGCACCGTCGAGGTGACGAGGAGCTGCCGGAGGAGGGGAGGAGCGGCCTGCGTCTGCTGCTCCCGGTACTGCTCGGTGGTGAGCCTGGACCGGTTGACCAGGACGGTCGCCAAGGAGACGAGGACCATCGAGGCGATGAAGTGGAGACCGACGACCCAGGGGTTCAGGTCCGTCCAGACGGTGATCCCACCGATGACCGCCTGCACCGGGATGCCGGCGAACAGACCGAGGGAGAGCCGGAACAGGTCCTTGCGCTCCCGCCGCATCCCGAGCACGGCGACGATCATGGCGACCGCGATGACCACCAGCACGAAGGTCAGCAGCCTGTTCCCGAACTCGATCACGCCGTGGAAGCCCATCTCGGGTGTGGTGACGATCGAGTCGGCGGTGCAGCGCGGCCACTCAGGACAGCCGAGGCCGGACGCCGTCAACCGGACGGCGCCTCCGGTCACCACGATCGCGATCTGCGAGACGAGGGAGGCGATCGCCAGCCTGCGCACGAGGGGCGTCGTGGTGCGGGGGAGTGCGTCCGTCATGCGGGAGAGCACGGGAGAGGTCATGTCATCAGCTCCATTTGAACCAGCGGATGGCCGCCAGGCTGGCGAGGGCGGCCCAGGCACACAGCACGAGGCACGCGATGGGGTCGAAAGCGCCGTCCGCGAGGGCACTGCGCAGTCCGTCGCCGAGGGCGGCGGACGGAAGGACGGAGACGAACGGCTCGGCTGCGGCGGGCAGGCTCGTCGCGGGGAGGACCACGCCACCGGCAGCGGCGAGCAGGATCCAGACCAGGTTCGTGACGGCCAGCGTCGCCTCGGGCCGGAGCGTGCCGGCCACCAGGAGGCCGAGGGCCGTGAACGCGGCCGAACCGACCAGCAGCAGGAGGGCGGCGGGAAGGATCCCGCCGGGTTCCGGAGCCCAGCCCAGGAGGAGAGCTGCACCGCCGATCACGACGAGCTGGACCGCGAGCACGACGGCGACGGCCACCGCCTTGCCGAGGATCAGCCCCGACCGGCCGAGCGGCGTCGTCGACAGGAAGCGGAGCACGCCGTAGCGGCGGTCGAACCCGGTGGCGATGCCCTGTCCGGTGAAGGCCGTCGACATGGTGCACAGGGCGAGGACGCCTGGGGCGGCGATGTCGATGCGGCTCGGGCCGTAGGAGTCGAGCAGCGGAGTGATCACGAGCGCCGTGAGGGCGAGCAGGGGCAGGACGATCGCCAGGACGAGCTGTTCGCCGTTGCGGAGCATCGCGAGGGCCTCGTACACACCGTGGCGCAGCACCCGGGTCGGCAGTGACGCCGCCGTCCCGCCGCTGGTCGCGGGCGAACCGGTCCCGGTGGGGGCGGTGGTGGACGCCGCCGGGTGCGTGCTCATCGGATGCTCCGTCCGGAGATGTCGAGGAAGACGTCCTCCAGTGATCGCGGTGCCATCGAGATCGACGTCGGCATCACACCCGACGTCGCCCACCACCGCGCGAGCTGTGCCACGTCGTCGGCCGTCAGCGATCCGCGCAGGACGTACTGGCCGGGCTCCGGTTCACGCTGGAGCAGGTGGGGGAGGAGGTCGGGCGGAAGCGTGAGTCCCGGAACCGTCTCGAAGCGGAGTTCCCGTGTTCCGTCGGGGTCCCTGTCCGCCGTCAGCTCCGCCACGGTCCCCCTGGCGACCGTCCGGCCACCCTCGATGATGTAGACGTAGTCCGCGAGCTTCTGTGCGTCGTCGAGCAGGTGCGTGGTGAGGATGATCGCGAGGCCGTCCTCCCTGAGTTCACGGATGAGGTCGAACACGATGGTGCGGGACTGCGGGTCGAGGCCGGCGCTGGGTTCGTCGAGGAAGACCACTTCGGGGCGTCCCACGAGCGCGCAGGCCAGCGCAAGCCGCTGTTTCTGGCCCCCGGACAGTCGGCGGATGGAGACGGCACCGAACTCGTCGATGCCGAGGCGTTCGGCCAGTGCGTCCACGGGCAGCGGAGCGCTGTACATCGACGCCACGTGGCGCAGGAGGGGTAGCGGCCGGACCGAGGGCGGCAACCCGCCTTCCTGCAGCATGACGCCGACCCGTGCGCGCAGCGCCGGAGTCGCGCGGGCGGGGTCCTGGCCCAGGAGCCGTACCGTCCCGCCATCGGTGCGCTGTAGCCCCTGCGCGCACTCCAGCGTCGTCGTCTTGCCCGCCCCGTTCGCGCCGAGCAGCACGGTCACGGCGTTCCGCGAGGCACTCAGGCTGACGCCGTCGAGCACACGCACCATCCTGCCGTCGAGCGAACCGACCGGACCGAAATCCTTGATCAGACCGTCGATCTCGAGGGCGGGGGCAGGTGTCGGCACCCTCCTATTCTACGTCAGGTAGTAGGGGCTGACGCGGCTCGAATGGGTAGCCTCGCCTAAGTGGTGGGTCGGAATACATTAGGTCATGCTTATGTTGTGTATTTTGTCGCCCACGGAAGGAATGGACTGTGACCGCAACACCGCACACCACCGTTCCTGCACGCGATGGCCGCGACTCCCCGACGCATGAGGCAGCCCAGGTTCCCTCCGATTCCGCCGCGCAGATCGTCTCGGCCGATCCCGACGAGCGGACGCGCGACCGGGTGCTCTCGGCAGTCCTCGAACGGGGGCCTGTGAGCGCCGCGGAGCTCGGTGACCGCCTGGGCTTCACCCCCGCCGCCATGCGGCGACATCTCGACGCCTTGTCCTCGGACGGCTTGATCGAGGTCAAGCGCGCCCGGAGTTCGGCAGCCGGCGCAGGGCGGCCGGCACGCCGGTACGTCCTCAGCCAGCGCGGGCAGACCAAGATGGGCAACGACTACCTCGACATTGCAACCGCTGCCCTCGCCCAGCTCGGAGCAGCGGCAGGTCCGGAAGCGATCGAGGAGTTCGCCCGGACGCGGTTCGCAGGCATGGAGGAGCGGTACAGGGCTGTCGTGGAGGCCGCGGGTCCGGATCTCGAGGCACGTGCCCACGCCCTGGCCGGAGCGCTCACCACCGATGGATTCGTGGGGTCGACCAAGACCGTCGGGCTGCCTCAGGGTCGGGGAGTCCGCGTCTCGTCCTCGTCGCGTCCGACCATGCTCAGCGTGCAGCTGTGCCAGGGGCACTGTCCCATCCAGGGCCTCGCCTCCGCGTTCCCGGCGTTCTGCGACCAGGAGACCGCGGTGTTCGCCCGGCTCCTCGGCGTCGACGTCCGACGGCTCTCCACGCTCGCGAGCGGCGGGCACGTCTGCACCACCCACATTCCCCTGGGACGGGCGACGGCGGCTCCGGTCAGCCCGGATGCGTCCGATCACACCGCCGTCGAGGCGGGCCCGGACGCAGGATCTCCCAGTAGCCCAGCAACGTTATCCATCCATCAGCAAGGAAGGCCGTGATGACGGATCAAGTAGACCGCAAGCCAGCTGCATCGACAGTGCCGGAGTCGGTGATCAGCGACATCCTGGAGAAGAACCCGGAACTCGAGGGCATCGGAACCTACCAGTACGGGTGGGCCGACAAGAACGAGGTGAGCGACAACGCGCGCCGCGGACTCAGCGAGGAAGTCGTCCGCGACATCTCCTCCAAGAAGAACGAGCCCGAGTGGATGCTCGATCTCCGTCTCAAGGGCCTCAAGTACTTCGACCGCAAGCCCATGCCCGCGTGGGGAGCAGACCTCTCCGGCATCGACTTCGACAACATCAAGTACTTCGTCCGCTCCACCGAGAAGCAGGCGAACACGTGGGAGGACCTCCCCGAGGACATCCGCAACACGTACGAGAAGCTCGGCATCCCCGAGGCCGAGCGCGCGCGCCTGGTGTCCGGCGTCGCCGCCCAGTACGAGTCCGAGGTGGTCTACCACCAGCTCCGCGAGGACCTCGAGCGCCAGGGCGTCATCTTCCTCGACACCGACACCGCGCTGCGCGAGCACCCGGAGATCTTCAAGGAGTACTTCGGCACGATCATCCCGGTCGGCGACAACAAGTTCGCGTCGCTGAACACGGCCGTCTGGTCCGGTGGCTCCTTCGTATACGTCCCCAAGGGTGTCCACGTCGAGATCCCGCTGCAGGCGTACTTCCGCATCAACACCGAGAACATGGGCCAGTTCGAGCGCACGCTGATCATCGCGGACGAGGACTCCTACGTGCACTACATCGAGGGCTGCACGGCTCCGATCTACACGTCCGACTCCCTGCACTCGGCCGTCGTCGAGATCGTGGTGAAGAAGGGCGCCCGCGTCCGCTACACGACCATCCAGAACTGGTCCAACAACGTGTACAACCTCGTCACCAAGCGGGCGATCGCCCACGAGGGCGCGACCATGGAGTGGATCGACGGAAACATCGGTTCGAAGGTCACCATGAAGTACCCGGCCGTCTACCTGGTCGGCGAGCACGCCAAGGGTGAGACGCTCTCCATCGCCTTCGCCGGCGAGGGACAGCACCAGGACACCGGGTCGAAGATGGTGCACATCGCGCCCAACACCAAGTCCTCGATCATCTCCAAGTCGGTCGCCCGCGGTGGTGGCCGAGCCGCCTACCGCGGACTCGTCCAGGTGCGCGAGGGTGCCAAGCACTCCGCCAACACCGTGCGCTGCGACGCTCTCCTGGTGGACACCATCTCGAGGTCCGACACCTACCCCTACGTGGACATCCGTGAGGACGACGTCACCATGGGCCACGAGGCCACGGTGTCGCGCGTCAGCGAGGAGCAGCTGTTCTACCTGATGTCCCGCGGACTGCCCGAGGACGAGGCCATGGCCATGATCGTGCGCGGCTTCATCGAGCCGATCGCGCGTGAACTGCCGATGGAGTACGCGCTCGAGCTGAACCGGCTGATCGAACTGCAGATGGAAGGGGCCGTGGGCTAGGAATGGCTGAAACCACGCACACCGATTACTCGCCGAACAGCGCTCCGGAGGGCGAGGTCACCGACTCGGCGACCTCCAGGAGAAGGCTCGCCTCGGCGCTCCGGCCGGAGCCATCGACAGGACCGCCGCGATCGACGGGTTCTCGGAGGAGGGCGAGTCCCTCTCGACGAAGAACGCCGGCAGCGAGCAGCTCGGCCTGAAGAAGCACAGCCACGGCAACGCGCCCGTCATCCCCGAAGCCTCCCGCGGGGAGCGCCGCAGGTCCTTCGACCTGGCCGACTTCCCGTCGCTGACGGGGCTCGAGGAGGACTGGCGCTTCACCCCGCTGAAGCGCCTGCGCGGACTGCACACCGAGGAGCTCTCGGGTGCAGCGCCGGCGATCGAGGTCACGGGTGCCGGCAACGTCACCGTCGAGACCGTCGGTCGGGACGACACCCGCCTGGGGTCGTCCGCGACCCCCGAGGACCGCGTCGCAGCTGCGGCCTGGAACGCTTTCACGGAAGCCACCGTCATCACCATCCCCAAGGAGACGGTGGCCGACGGTGAGGTCATGGTCAGCGTGACGGGCTCGTCGGCGGACGCCGCGGCGCAGCATCTGCTGATCCACGCCGAGCGCTTCTCCAAGGCCGTCGTCGTGCTCGACCATCACGGTTCGGCAACGCTCGCCCAGAACGTCGAGATCATCGTGGGCGACGGCGCGGAACTGACCGTCGTCAGCGTCCAGGAATGGGACGACGACGCCGTGCACGTCTCCTCGCAGCAGGCGAAGGTGGGCCGCGACGCGCGCTACAAGCACGTGGTCGTCAGCCTCGGCGGTGACCTCGTGCGGCTCACGCCGTCGTCCATCTTCACCGGCCCGGGTGCCGAGGTCGAGATGTACGGACTGTACTTCGCGGACGCCGGCCAGCACCTCGAGCAGCGGCTCCTGGTGGATCACGCGGTGCCCAACTGCACGTCGCGCGTGACCTACAAGGGTGCCCTGCAGGGGAAGGATGCGCACACCGTCTGGGTGGGCGACGTCCTGATCCGCAAGGCGGCCGAGGGGACGGACACCTATGAGACCAACCGCAACCTGATCCTCACGGACGGCGCGCGCTCGGACTCCGTGCCGAACCTCGAGATCGAGACGGGCCTCATCGAGGGTGCCGGCCATGCCAGCGCCACGGGCCGGTTCGACGACGAACACCTGTTCTACCTCATGGCGCGCGGCATCCCCGAGAAGGCTGCACGCCGACTCGTGGTGCGGGGCTTCCTCACCGAGGTCATCCAGCAGATCAAGGTCCCCTCCCTCGAGGAGCGCCTTTCGGAGTCGGTCGAGCGCGAGCTCGCAGCGGGCAACCTCTGATGCCCGAGGCGCCGAAGGGTGAGTTGATCTGCAGCGTCGACGACATCCAGGTCAAGCAGGCGCTGCGCGTACTCATCGACGACTATCCCGTCGCCGTCGTCCGCGACTCGGACGGGGAGATCCACGCGCTCGGGGACACGTGTTCGCACGCGGACATCTCATTGTCCGAGGGTGAGGTCGAAGGATGCGCCATCGAGTGCTGGGGGCATGGCTCCCAGTTCGATCTGCGGAGCGGCGCTCCCCTGCAGCTCCCCGCCTACGAGCCGGTCCCGGTCTTCGCGCTCGAGATCCACGACGGAAACGTCTACGTCGACATCACGACGGTCACCAACGGGGCAGCGGCACCGCAGCTCGGCTAGCCGCCGTCCACCTACCCGACCACCTGCACTCTGCCTGCCCAGCAGGCGAAGGAGAAAGAACACGATGACCACACTCGAAATCAAGGACCTGCACGTCAGCATCGACACCGAGCAGGGAAACATCCCCATCCTCAAGGGCGTCACGCTGACGATCAACACCGGCGAGACCCACGCGATCATGGGCCCCAACGGCTCCGGCAAGTCGACCCTCGCTTCGACCATCGCCGGACACCCGCGCTACAAGGTCGACAGCGGCTCCATCACCCTCGATGGTGAGGACGTCCTGTCGATGAGCGTCGACGAGCGTGCGCGTGCCGGGCTCTTCCTGGCCATGCAGTACCCGGTCGAGGTTCCCGGAGTCACGATGACCAACTTCCTGAGGACGGCGAAGACCGCTCTCGACGGCGAGGCACCGAGCCTGCGCCACTGGACCAAGGACGTCAAGGCGGCCATGGGCCAACTCAGGATCGACGCGGACTTCGCCCAGCGGAACGTCAACGAGGGCTTCTCCGGCGGCGAGAAGAAGCGCGTCGAGATCCTCCAGCTCGAGCTCTTCCACCCGAAGTTCGCAATCCTCGACGAGACCGACTCCGGTCTCGATGTCGACGCCCTCAAGGTGGTCTCCGAGGGTGTCAACCGCGAGCACTCGAAGGGCGGGATGGGAACGCTGCTCATCACTCACTACACCCGGATCCTGCGCTACATCAAGCCGGACCACGTGCACGTGTTCGTCGCCGGACGCATCGCGGAGCAGGGCGGGCCTGAACTCGCCGACCGCCTCGAGGAAGAGGGCTACGATCGGTTCACGGCCCAGACCCCGGTCGAGGCCTAGGACCATCCGCTCGGCACCTCGGTGTGCCGGGTACTGCTCGAAGACTGAAATTCGCCTGAAAGGAAGAGTGCGATGAGTGATGTGCAGCAGGCGCAGACCGCGCTGGATGACGTCGAGGAAGCGCTGCGGGACGTGATCGACCCTGAACTCGGCGTGAACATCGTCGATCTCGGTCTCCTGTACGGCCTGAACTACGCGGAGGACGGCGCCCTCCTGATCGATATGACCCTCACCACTGCGGCCTGCCCGCTGACCGACGTGCTCGAGGAGCAGGTCGGTCAGGCGCTCGACGGCGTCGTGGACGAGTGGCGGCTGAACTGGGTGTGGATGCCACCGTGGGGCCCGGAACGGATCACCGAGGACGGCCGCGACCAGATGCGGGCGCTCGGGTTCAATATCTGAGCCGTTTCCGGTGCAATGCTCGAAGGGCGGGTCCAGCAGTCGCTGGAACCGCCCTTCGCGCGTCCGGGCTGCTGATCGCCTCCGCCGTCCGGCGGTCGCCTCAGGTTCTTCCCTCCCGGGCTCCGTTCCTGGTCCCGCGCTCGTCGCGGGGACCGGTGTGCTCGCCGAGCCCCCGTGCCGCCAGGGCCTCGCCGGTGCGGTGCGCGTACGCGACTGCCCCGACGACGAGCGGCGTGACGGCGACGCGCGGGTTCCGTTCGAGTCCTCGTGCCTTCGCAGCCTCCCGTACGTCGACGAACAGTCCCGCCAGGTAGGGGATGCTCCGGAGCATGATGGACAGCGCGAGGGCGAAGCGTTCCGGGTCCGCTCCGAACCTCCGGAACGGTCCTGCGAGCCGCACCACACCGTCGAGGAGCACCTGGGTCGGCGTCGAGAGCGTCAGCGCCCGCGCAGCCAGCAGGCAGCCTGCGATGCCCCCGGTCACGGCGAACGCCTGCAGCCACCCCTGCGCCAGGCCCTGGTAGAGGGCAAGGATGCCGAGGACGGGTGCCGCCGGCAGGAGCATCCGGAGGACTGTCACGGGGGAGCGGTGCGCCCCGACCACCAGCGCTCCCAGTGCCAGGACGAGGACGATGGCGGACGTCCACGGGGAACGCCACGCGACGACGGCGACGGCGCACCCGAGGGAGGCGACCGTCTTGAGGGACAGCGGCATCCTGTACAGGAAGCCCCGGCCCTGTTCGTAGAGGCCCAGCGTGCTGCCGAATCCCCTCACGGGACCTCCTCCGGCGCAGCTGCGGCCATCGAGGACAGCTGACGGTAGTGTGCAACGGCGTCGGGCGGCGGACCGTCGAAGACCACCCGGCCGTCGTCGATCACGAGTGTCCTGTTGCTCTCGAGGGCGAAGTCGAGGTTGTGCGTCGTGAAGACGACCTGCTGATCGAGGCCCGCGATGAGTGCCCTGACCCGCACGTCGTTGCGGAGGTCGAGCAGCGTGGTGGGTTCGTCGGCGACCAGGATGCGTGGACGGACGGCCGCGACGACGGCGAAAGCGAGGATCTGCCGCTCGCCGCCGGAGAGGTCGTAGATGCTCCGGTCGGCGAGGTGCTCGACGCCGAAGCGCCTCAATACCTCCTCGCCTCTCCGACGGCGGTCACCGGCGGACAGTCTCCGAACCCGCAGTGACAGTTCCACGTCCTCACGACCGGTGGGCATGACGAGTTGGGAGAGGGGGTCGGTGAAGACGAATCCGACGGATCGTCGGACAGCCCGACCCGCCGTCCTGGTGTCGTCGCCGAAGACCGCGACCGTCCCTTCCGAGGGGGTGAGGAGTCCGTTCATCAGGCGCAGGAGCGTCGACTTGCCGGACCCGTTGGCTCCGATGACGGAGACCCGCCGCTCGGACAGGGTCAGTGTGAGTGGATGGAGAAGCGTCCGGGTGTCGTCCGGGGTGCGGACGGCGGCGCCCCTGAACTCGATCACGGAGTGCCGTTCCTCCGAGCAGCCAGGAGGCGGGGGAAGGCGCGATGGACGGATACGGCCAGGACGGCGGCCAGGACGTTCTTGACGACGTCCCCGGGGAGGTACACCGCGTCGACGAGGACGGCGTCGCGCAGGGGCAGCCCGGCATTCACCACGAGTCCCGCGATGCCCAGCGGGTGGATGGTCGCCAGGCTCGCGACGAGGCAGGCGAGGAACAGCAGGACGCCACGGAACCTGACCGTCCTGCGCAGGACGACGACGGCCAGCAGGCCTGCGACGAGAGCGGCGATCGGGAAGGCGACGAGGTAGCCCGCCGAGGGTCCGGCGAGGACACCGACGCCCCCGGTGAAGCCGCTGAAAACCGGGAGTCCGATCAGTCCGGCGGCGAGGTAGAGCAGGACCGCGGCCGCGCCGCGAGCCGGCCCGAGGACCACGCCCGCCAGCAGAACACCGAGAGTCTGCAGGGTGATGGGCACGCCGAGCGGACCGACCGGTATACCGGGTAGGATTGCAAGGGCGGCAATGAGGGCGGCGAAGACCGCGACCAGCGAGAGGTCCGTGGCATCCCACCGTTTTCCGGACAACAGCCGGCTCCTGCGGGTAGGTGCTGCGAGGGTCACTCGACGGACTCCATGGCGTTCGCTCCTCCAGCGGGCCGGAGTCGCACCGGCTGTTCCGGTGATATGTCGACTTCCTCCAACCGTTACTGCTTCTGTACCGAGACTAGCGCCGGTCGTCAGGGGATCCCTTGTGGGATTCCTACAACAAAACGCCGTCTCCGGCACCATCGAAAGGCCTCATCGTGATCAATGTATCGAACCTGGAGCTACGGGCTGGCGCCCGCCTGCTCATGGACGAGGTGTCCTTCCGCGTGGACAAGGGTGACAAGATCGGGCTCGTCGGTCGTAACGGAGCGGGCAAGACGACCCTGACCAAGGTGCTGGCGGGGGAGTCGCTTCCCGCTGGTGGCACCGTGACCCGTTCGGGAGAGATCGGCTACCTGCCGCAGGATCCGCGCACTCCCAACATGGAGCAGCTGGCACGGGACCGCATTCTCTCGGCGCGCAACCTGGACGCGGTGGTGGGTGAGCTCCGGCAGGCCCACGACGACATGGCCAGTGACAAGACCTCCGTGCGCAACAAGGCGATGGCTCGCTACGACCGTATCGAGTCCGCTTTCCTCGCCGGCGGAGGGTATGCGGCCGAGGCCGAAGCAGCCTCCATCTCGTCGAACCTCGCCCTTCCCGAGCGCATCCTCAACCAGCCGCTCAAAACCCTCTCCGGTGGCCAGAGACGACGCGTGGAACTGGCTCGGATCCTGTTCTCCGGGGCGGAGACCATGCTCCTCGACGAGCCGACCAACCACCTCGACGCCGACTCCATCACCTGGCTGCGTGAGTTCCTCAAGAACCACCAGGGCGGACTGATCGTGATCAGCCACGATGTCGAGCTGCTCGAGGCCACCGTCAACAAGGTCTTCCAGCTCGATGCCAACCGGGCGACGATCGACATCTACAACATGGGGTGGAAGCGCTACCAACTCCAGCGCGAGACCGACGAACGCGCCCGGAAGCGCGAGCGGGCCAACGCCGAGAAGAAGGCGCAGGTCCTCATGGATCAGGCGAACAGGATGCGGGCGAAGGCCTCGAAGGCTGTCGCAGCGCAGAACATGGCCAAGCGGGCCGAGCGGCTGTTGGGCGGGCTCGACGCCGTCCGTACCTCCGATCGCGTGGCAGCCCTGCGCTTCCCCGAGCCCTCCCCGTGCGGCAAGACGCCCATGACGGCCGAGGGCCTCAGCAAGTCCTACGGCTCGCTGGAGATCTTCACCGACGTCGATCTCGCGATCGACCGCGGTTCGAAGGTCGTCATCCTCGGTCTGAACGGTGCCGGGAAAACGACGCTGTTGCGCATGCTGGCGGGCGTGGACACTCCGGATACCGGCAAGGTCATCGCCGGGCACGGACTGAAGGTGGGCTACTACGCGCAGGAGCACGAGACACTCGACACCGAACGGACGGTCCTCGAGAACATGAAGTCGTCGGCGCCCGACATGCAGGACGCAGAGGTGCGCGGCATCCTGGGGTCGTTCCTCTTCTCGGGCGACGACGTCGACAAGCCCGCGGGCGTGCTGTCCGGTGGGGAGAAGACCCGGCTCGCCCTGGCCACCATCGTCGCCTCGTCGGCCAACGTGCTGCTCCTCGACGAACCGACGAACAACCTCGATCCGGCGAGCCGTGCCGAGATCCTCGGTGCGCTGAAGAACTACAGCGGGGCCGTGGTCATGGTCAGCCACGACGAGGGAGCCGTCGACGCTCTCGATCCGGAGCGCGTGGTGCTGCTGCCCGATGGCGTGGAGGACCTGTGGAACCAGGACTACCTCGAGCTCGTCACCCTCGCGTAGATCTGTCCCTCCAGGCAGCCTCCGTCAGGATGCCTCGGGAGTCACCCCGACGTGCTGAGGGACGGGGCTCCACCACCCGCGCGCTTGTCGCGAGCGCTTCAGGATCATCATGACGTCGGCTCTGCTGGGCGGTGCAGTCTGCCACGGGCGCGGTATGTGCCCCTGGACGTCCTCAGGCGGTTTCCCTGTAGGACCGACCGGCTGCATCGGGGGTGGTGCGTGACGTGTGGACACCGGCAGCAGCGTCCCTGAAGTGTTGGGCCTGACCTTGGAGCTTGCGCACCAGCGCACCCGGTGGTGCTGTCACGACGGGCAGCTCAGCCAGAGCACGAGTGGCCGAGGCGTGCAGTTGAGCCGCTCCTGCCATCGCGGCACTCGCCTGCAGGCTCAGCAAGGCCGTGATGGTCTCCTCTGTGTCCTCGCCGCCGAGGGCGCGTTCGATCCGTTCGATGCGGGTCACCAGAAGCGTCTCGAACGTTTCGATGAAGTCCAGAGCGGCGGACGAGCCGAGGTCCTGGGCGAAGTCCTCGAAGGCTGCTGCGTCGAAGGCGGGTATGACGGCGGTCCGCCCGCGAACCTGCTTGCTCCCGCCCGGCAGGAACTCCTCGGTCGTGGAGTCACGGCCCGTCGGATTCACGTTGTTCTCGGTGTGGTCCATAGCTGGTTCTGCGTCCTTCAGGCTGAAATGATCGGGACCATCCAGGATCCCCTGCCACAGAATCCTCACCCCGGGTCGGTCGAACAACGATCCGAAGCCATCAGGGCGATGGTCCTGTCGAGGATGCTCCACCCTCCGGTGATAAGCCAGCTTATCATCGGAGGTGGAGAAGGGTCGGTCGTCCGGAAAGCTGCATCCCGCATCCTGACGCCCTGACGCCCTGACAAATGGTGGAGCAGCCGCTGGGTTCGGCGACGTACGCATGGTGATCGAGGTCCGGCCAGCCATAGCGTTCGAGGACATCAGGTTGGTGGTGGGTCCCAAGCGGGCCGACGCGCATGTGTGCTGCTGCCTGAGCTACCGCATTCTGTCGAAGCTGAGCCTCTCACCGCGTGGTCCTGAGCGCGGCGCTTTCGTCGAAGAGTTGGCAGCGCAGGATTCTCCGCCGGGTGTGCTCGCTTCTGAAGATGGCGACGTCGTGGGATGGGTAGGTCGCTCTGAGCCCTTGGAAGCGGACAAGCACGTGACCGGTACGACTGCGTGTCCGCCCGGGTGGAGCCCGATATGCCAGGGCCATGACCCTGATCACGACATCGATGAGCTCTCATGAGGCTCCTGTCCCGGGCTCTCATCGAAGAGCCACCAGACGCCGTCGGGGCTGTATCCGCGGTTCTCACGGCGGCTCGACAGGTGAGCATCGAGCGCCCTCAGAGCAACGGCGGCGTGGCACCAGTCGTCGACGGACCCCTCGAGGCCTGCGTACGTGGCCCACAGGTCGTCCTGTCCGGTGACAGGCAGTCGAACGACGACGCCGTAAGGGCCCCGGAAGTCACCCACGGGTCCCTCGAACCGCGCGGTCAGGAAACCGTGCGCGGCCTCGGCGGACACCAGGTGCAGCCCGCTGAGCTTCGGGCATCGTGCGAACGCCCGCTCGGTTGCTGCGACGAACGCTACCGGGGACAACACCTCGCCGCTGTGGTCGTCGTGTGGACCGCTGTGTTCCATCTGTCGACGCTAGCAGCCACACCGGAACGCACTCGCCTGGGGCGAACACGTTGTCCGGCATTGCCTGGCTGCGGACGGGAGGCTATGCCGGGTCGAGGGACATCAGTCCTCGTGGTGCTCGGGTTGGTTGCGAGGTAGGTGAGCAACTCAGGTCCCCGATCGGGCCGGGCCGACGCGCCGTGCGCTGGCTTCGAAGCATGGGCGTGCGACGAGGGTGGAGGACGAAATGATTCGTTCGACGAACCCGGGGAAAGGCGTTCGCGGCACGGGCCGAGGAGCTGGTGTCCGCAGGCTCGTGTCCGGGCGACACAGCTACCGGCGACATCGATTCCCGGAGCTAGCGCATGCCCTGGGCGTCGAGGATGGCGTCCTCTTCCTCCTCCGACGAAGGACGTCGGCGCTGACGGACGCGCCGGTCAGGAGCCGTGCCGTCCCTCTCTGCGTCGCTCCTGCGCTGTTCCCGCGCCGCATAGCCGAGCCCCACGAACGCCAGCACGCCGAATGCGAACCACTGGAGCGAGTACGAAAGGTGCGGTCCCTCGTCGATCGACGGCTTGGGCGCGGCGACGGGGGTCTGCGCGGCAGCGGGTCGCTCGAGGGCGAGGAGGCCGTAGGCCGCGTCCTGCAGGGGATAGTCGAGTCGGTCCGCCAGAGCAGGCAGGTCGATGGAGGCTACCTGCCCCTCGGGGGCGCCCTGGTGACCGCGGGCTCTCCCGGCTTGATCCGCGCCGTCACCTCGACCTGTCCCGCCGGCGGAGCGGGAATCTCGTCGGGCCGGCCAGCCTCCGCATTGCCGATGGGAAGCCAGCCACGGTCGATCACGACGGCGGTGCCGTCCTGGAGTCTCAGCGGAGTGAGGACCTCGTACCCCGGCTGACCGTTCAGCGGCCGGTTACGCACGATCACCTGGTTCTCCACGTCGTAGCTGCCCGTGAAGGTCACGGGCGACCACTCCCGTGAGTCCTCATAGGTGTCGAAGCCGTTCTCGCCCGGGACATAGCGCTCCGGCGCGGCGTCGTAGTTCGCCTCGATCCGCTGGATGTTCTGCACGACCGCCTCCCGGCGGTCCAGTTGCCAGCGACCGAGACCCACGCAGCCGGCGGCGATCACCAGCACCATGGCGAGCCAGCCGAACCAGCGGGCCGAGAAGAGGAAGCGATACACCTAGCGGACCTCCAACGGCCGATCGTGACCCAGGGGAAGGGTTTCCTTCCAGAGCCCGCGGTTCCGGAGGTACTCCTCGAACCACTCGACGTGGTCGGGGCACGACGCCCACGCCTTCCTGCGCTCGGGAGTGTGGATCCGCGGGTTGTTCCAGAGAAGCTGCCACCCGGCGTCGTTCCGGCAACCCTTGCGCGAGCATACCGGGGTGCCGCCCGCGGCGGGCAGAGGCGGTCCGAACAGACCCATGCCGGCAGCGGACGTCCCTGGCCCAACGGACGGAGATGCCTCAGACACCGGTGCCCTGTCCGCCGTGGCCCGCGCGGTGCGCCCCGTGCGCCGGCTTCGCGGAATCGTCGATGATCTCCCCGCTGAGTACCTCGTCGTCGTCCTCGGCGTCGGTGGCGACCACCCGGGCCTCTATCTCGCGCACCGGGGCTCGGTCCACCAGCGCGTCACTGTGGCGGATGTTACTGGTGTCGCTGCCACCGTTCGCGACGATCACGGCGAAGTACGGCAGGAAGACGGCTCCCGCGATCATCACCCACTGCAGCCACACGTAGGGGACGACGAAGACGAGGATGAAACAGACCAGGCGGATGCTCATCGACACCGTGTACCTGATCATCCGGGTACGCATTTCCTCGCTGTGCGATTCACGGGCGTCTGAGATGTTGTGGACGTCTGTGTTGTGCTTCGTTTGCTTACTCATCACACTCCAAAAAGACTGTCCCTATTATCTCACTCCGGCTCCCGTTCCCGAATTTGAGGGGGACGCCGCTAGGATCGTCGGGATAGTTTGACGGATAGCCGCGGTCAGGGATCGTGGGGCGAGAGGCCCCCTTCGGGACCTCTGCCCGGCTTTCGGCCGACAGCTGAACATTGAACAACGTGGACCCCTTCCGGTCCGCAGACAGAGGAGTTTCCCCTTGGCAGATGCAGACAGCACGACGACAGCGGCCGGCCGCAGCGTCCTCATCACCGGGGGTAACCGCGGGATCGGCCTTGCCATCGCCAAGGTATTCGTAGCCAACGGCGACAAGGTTGCCATCACCTACCGCAGCGGCGAGATTCCCGATGGGATGCTGGGCGTCAAGGCCGACGTGACGAGCGAGGAGCAGATCGATGCCGCGTTCACGACGGTCGAGGCAGAGCACGGACCTGTCGAGATCCTCGTCGCCAATGCCGGCATCACCCGGGACACGCTGCTCCTGCGGATGACGGAGAGTGACTTCACCGACGTCATCGACACGAACCTCACCGGGGCCTTCCGTGTGGTCAAACGGGCGTCCCGCGGCATGATCCGCCTGCGGCGTGGCCGCGTCATCCTGATCTCGAGCGTCACGGGCCTGTACGGCGCACCCGGCCAGATCAACTACTCGGCCTCCAAGTCCGGACTTATCGGCATGGCTCGTTCGCTGACACGGGAGCTGGGTTCGCGCAACATCACGGCCAACGTTGTCGCCCCCGGGTTCATCGACACCGACATGACGGCAGAACTCCCCGAGGACACCCGCAAGAGCTACCTCGCCACCATCCCGGCCGGCCGCTTCGCATCGCCCGAGGAAGTGGCGGGCGTCGTGTCCTGGCTCGCAAGTGAGTCCGCGGCCTACATCTCGGGAGCCGTCATCCCCGTCGACGGCGGCCTCGGCATGGGCCACTGACGCCGAACCCGACTCTTCTCCACCCAGCATCGTCATACCAAGGAGCACCATGGCACGTCTCGAAGGCACCACAGCAATCGTCACCGGATCCTCACGCGGCATCGGGGCCGACGTCGCGCAGCAGCTCGCGGCACAGGGAGCGGCCGTCGTCGTCAACTACCGCCAGAAGGCGCCGCGGGCCACCAAGGTCGTCGCGGGGATCGAGGCGGCCGGTGGCAGGGCAGTGGCGGTGGGTGCGGACCTGACGACTCCTGAGGGGCCGGCTGCACTGGTCGACGCCGCCGTGTCCACCTTCGGCGGGCTCGACCTGCTGGTGCTCAACGCCTCGGGTGGCATGGAGACCGGAATGGGGGAGGACTACGCCCTCAAACTCAATCGCGATGCGCAGGTCGCGATGCTCACCGCGGCCGTCGACGTCATGCCGGCCGGTTCCCGGGTCGTCTTCATCACGAGCCACCAGGCCCATTTCATCGAGAAGGTGGAGACGATGGACGCCTATGTCCCCGTGGCCCGCAGCAAGCGGGCGGGCGAGGATGCGCTCCGGGCCCTGATCCCGCAGCTGGACGAGAAGGGCATCTCGCTCGTCGTCGTGTCCGGGGACATGATCGAGGGCACGGTCACGGCGACCCTGCTCGATCGCGCGACCCCCGGCGCCATCGAGGCCCGACGCCAGGAAGCGGGACGCCTGTACTCCGTGGCCGAGTTCGCCACCGAGATCGTCCGGATGGCCACGGCCGAGGTCCCGTCCGGCCACACCGAGTACGTGGGAGGAGCTCAGGACTTCCTCGCCAAGAGCTGATGTCCTGACGGAGGGCCGGGCTACAGGCCGGCGAAGTGTCGCACGACGTCCAGGTCCGGTAGGTCCAGGGCCGCGTCGGCGGCGGCCCTCACGGCGGGCTTGGCGCGGAAGGCCACTCCCAGCCCGGCCGCGGCGATCATGTCGAGGTCGTTCGCGCCGTCGCCCACGGCGATCGTCGCGCCGAGGGGAACGCCGGCGCGTTCCGCCTCGGACCGCAGCACCCGCTCCTTCACCTGCCGGTCGACGACGGCGCCCGTCACCCGTCCGGTGAGGGCACCGTCGATGATCTCGAGCTCGTTCGCCCTGGCGAAGGACAGGTGGAGCCGGGCTGCCAGGGGAGCCAGGACCTGCGAGAAACCGCCGGACACGACGCCCACCCGGTGCCCGGCGTCGAGGTACGCGGTGACGAGCTCCTCCGCGCCGTCGCTCAGCTCGATGCGCGCGACGACGTCGTCGATCACGGTGGTGGGCAGACCCTCGAGCGCGCGCACCCGGTGATGGAGCGACTCGGCGAAGTCCAGTTCTCCCCGCATGGCGGCCTCGGTCACGGCGGCCACCTCGGCCGCGCGGCCTGCATGGGCTGCGAGCAGTTCGATGACCTCCTGCTTGATCAGCGTGGAGTCGACGTCCATGATCAGCAGCTTGGGCCCTGGCGCGTAGACGGTCGCGGGGACCAGAGCCGCCCCGACACCGGTCCGAGCGGTCCAGCCCGACAGGCCGGCCCCGACGATCGCCGCAGTGCCCGGCGGGCCGGGATGCTCGACGTCGAGCGCGAGCACGGCGTACGAATCGGTCCCGGTGGTGGACGCTCCCCTCACCACCACACCGAGGTCCTGCAGGGCCAGCACGAGGTCGTCGCGGTGTCCGTCGTCGAGACGCCGCGCATAGGCGACGACTCTCGCTTCGTCGGGCATGTGTCCGCTCCTGTCCGCGCCGCTGCCGGCGGTCGCCGTCGTCGCCTCGGTTGTTTCGCCACGAAGCCGCTCCTTAGCCTAGTGTCTAGGACCATGAGTCACGTTCTGGAACTGGCGGGAGTAAGCCTCGTGCGGGGCGGCAAGACCCTCCTCGACACCATCGACTGGCAGGTCAGCGAGGGCGAGCGCTGGGTGGTCATGGGGCCGAACGGAGCAGGCAAGACGACCCTGCTGCAACTCGCCGGAGCGCGCCTGCACCCCACCCGCGGTGTCGTCGGGATCCTCGACGAGGTCATGGGTGCCGTCGACGTCTTCGAACTGCGGCCCCGCATCGGTCTTGCATCCGCTGCTCTCGCGGCCCAGGTCCCGGAGCACGAGACCGTGCTGAACGTCGTCGTGACGGCGTCCTACGGGGTCACCGGCCGCTGGCGGGAGCAGTACGAACGCCTCGATGAACGCCGCGCGTTCCGCCTGCTCGACACCTGGGGAATGTCCCGCTTCATGAACCGGCCGTTCGGCTCACTCAGCGAGGGTGAACGCAAGCGCGTGCAGATCGCCCGGGCGCTCATGGCCGATCCCGAACTGTTGCTCCTCGACGAGCCGGCCGCCGGCCTCGATCTGGCGGGCCGCGAGGATCTCGTGAAACGGCTGACGGAGCTCGCGAACGACGAGGACGCTCCGGCCATGGTGCTCGTCACGCACCACCTCGAGGAGGTGCCGCCGGGCTTCACGCACGCGTTGCTCCTGCGCGACGGCAAGGTCGTCTCGGCCGGCCCCATCCGCAGCGTCCTCACCGAGGAGAACCTGGGTGCGGCGTTCGACGTCGCCCTGAAGGTCACCGAGGAGAACGGGCGCTACAGCGCGGTCGCCAGGGCGTGACCACGCTCCAGGGGGGATTCCCCCGGCGCCTGCGGACTGACGACTGATGCCGCTCGTCGAACTGGACTCCGTCGACGATCCGCGGCTCTCGGACTACCGGAACCTGACGGACGTCCAGCTGCGCCTCGCGAAGGAGCCGGCCGAAGGGCTGTACATCGCGGAGAGCTCGAAGGTCCTCCGGCGGGCGATCGACGCCGGCCACACCCCGCGGTCCTTCCTGCTCGCACCGAAGTGGCTCCCGGACCTCGCGGACGTCCTCCACCGCTTTCCGACGATTCCCGCCTTCGTCGCACCCGAGGCCGTCCTCGAGGCCATCACGGGCTTCCATCTGCACCGCGGAGCGCTCGCCGCGATGGGCCGCCCCGAGCCCCGTCCGCTGACCGATGTCCTGGCCGGCGCCCACCGGGTCGCGGTGATCGAGGACATGGTCGACCACACCAACCTCGGAGCGATCTTCCGCTCGGCGGCCGCGCTCGGCGTCGACGCCGTCCTCCTGAGTCCCCGCAGCGCGGACCCTCTCTACCGCCGTGCGGTAAGGGTCAGCATGGGAAGTGTCTTCCAGGTTCCCTGGGTGAGGCTTACAGCGTGGCCGGAGGACCTGGTGGCCGTCCGGAACGCGGGTTTCACCCTTGCCGCCCTGGCCCTGGAACCCGGAGCCGTACCGCTCGGGGCGTTCCCGGCCGGGGACCACGAGCGTCTCGCCCTGCTGCTGGGCACCGAGGGGGAGGGCCTGAGCGAAGGCGTCCTCACGATGGCCGACGTCGCCCTGACCATCCCCATGCAGCGTGGCGTGGACTCGCTCAATGTCGCTGCAGCGGCCGCCGTCGCCTTCTGGGAGTGCCGCTATGACGGCGACGGCGCGCAGAGCCCATCGCTTTAGCGCCGCAGCGCGTCCTGGGCTAGTATGGGTAGCTGGCGCAATCGCCATCCTTTAAATTTCCCTGCCTGGCAAAATCCAGGCAACCAGAGAAGGTAGTCCCGTGAAGTCTGATATCCACCCCAAGTACCAGTCGATCGTGTTCCGCGACCTGGCCTCCGACAAGGCATTCCTGACCAAGTCGACCGCCGGTTCGTCCAAGACCATCGAGTGGGAGGACGGCAACACCTACCCCCTCATCGAGGTCGAGATCTCGTCGGAGTCGCACCCGTTCTACACGGGTAAGCAGCGCATCATGGACTCCGCAGGTCGCGTCGAGCGCTTCAACGCCCGCTTCAAGGGCTTCGGCGGCAAGAAGTAGTCCAGCTCCGCCTCGAACGCACGGCCACGTGCCGCATGTCCTTCCGGGAAAGCCACGCCGTCACGGCGTGGCTTTCCCTGCTTAACCCCTGATCACGCTCCGACCGGACGGACGAGCGGCGCCGGCCTGCGTACGGCCGGCGCCGCTCCCCCGTCCCGCGGAGAACCTACCGAGGAGGCCGACTTTTGGCAGCAGCAGCAGCAGCATCGGACAACGGCCGCCTTCACGGCGAGTACAAGACCCCGGGCGGCAAGCTCACGGCCGTGGATCTCTCCGTCCGAGAGGGCCGGCTCGCGGACGTCTCGGTCAACGGGGATTTCTTCCTCGAACCCGACGAGGCACTCCTGGACATCAATGCGGCACTCGAGGACCTGCCGGCCGGGACGGCCCCGGGCGAACTGGCAGCAGCCATCCGGTCCCGGTTGGACCCGGCAGCGGTCCTGTTCGGTTTCTCCCCCGAGGCCATCGCCACCGCGGTCCGGCGCGCCCTGGGCCTGGCCACCGGCTTCGCCGACCACCAGTGGGAGATCATCGCGCCGACTCCGCTGTCGACGGCCCTGCACGTCGCCATGGACGAGGTCCTGACCCATGACGTCGGAACCGGAGCCCGGAACCCGACGCTTCGCTTCTGGGAATGGCAGTCGCCCTCCGTCGTCATCGGCAGCTTCCAGTCCATGCGGAACGAGGTCGATCACGCCGGCGCCGATCGTCACGGCGTCACCGTGGTCCGCAGGATCAGTGGGGGCGGCGCGATGTTCATGGAGCACGGCAATGCCATCACCTACTCCCTCTACGTACCCCAGTCCCTCGTCGACGGCATGAGTTTCGCCGATTCCTACCCGTTCCTCGATGCCTGGGTGATGGAGGCACTGGAGAAGCTCGGCATCACGGCCTGGTACCAGCCGCTGAACGACATCGCCACCGAGGTGGGCAAGATCGGCGGCGCAGCCCAGAAGCGGTTGGCCAACGGAGGCATGCTGCACCACGTGACGATGAGTTACGACATCGACGCCGACAAGATGCTCGAGGTACTGCGCATCGGCAAGGAGAAGATGTCCGACAAGGGCACGCGGAGCGCGAAGAAGCGGGTGGATCCGCTGCGACGGCAGACGGGGAGGACGCGAGAGGAGATCATCGACGTGATGATGTCCACCTTCCGGCAGCGCTACGGTGCAACCGACGCCACCATCACCGCCGACGAACTACGCCGCGCGGAGGAGCTCGTCGAGGAGAAGTTCGGCACCGACGAGTGGCTCTATCGGGTGCCCTGAGCCTGGGCGCGCAGCGCGCGCAGCAGGTGGTCCCGCTCCTCGATCACGATGCGGCGCAGGCCAGCCGGCGCGTCGGTGTTCCCAGCGAGCCACGCATCGGACCTGAGCACCACCGGATGCTCCTCGGGAGGGCCGGCAACGTCCTGCCGGCCCGGGTACAGCCCGCGGACGATCCTGCTCGCCATCTCGATGCCCCGGCTGTTCCACACGGAGCGCAGAGCCTCGAAGTAGGGCTCTTCGTAGCGGTGCAGGAGGGCGTGCGGGCCGAGGAGAAAGCCCTCGATCGCTGCGGTGAGCAGCTCGTTGGAGAGCCTGTCGCCGTGCACGGCCTCCTCCCAGGCGGCCTGCTTGATCCCGGCATCCGGGATCGCGGCGGACGCCAGGGTGAATCCCACCCGTCCCGATGCCGTCGGGTCCGCGCTCCGCTCGGCCTCCAGCTCGCCCGGACGGACGCGCTCCTGTGCGGCCAGGCCCTGCAGGAGGAGCCATCGCAGGTCGGGATCGACGGGAAGACCGTCGATCCTCTCGTCGCCGTCGAGCACGGCCCGGGCCGCGTCCGCCGCTCGGGGGGACGTTCGTGCGGCGGACGCGAGCGCGCGTGCCCACGCCAACTGGAGGTCCGATCCGGGGTGCGCGGTGCGCAGGCCGTCCAGGAGGAAGGCAGCAACACCGTCACGGAGAGCAGGGCGTTCGTGGGCGGGCGCGAACGCCTCGATCGCGGTACGGACGGTGGACAGCAGGACCTGGAGGACGCCGACGCCGGTCTCGGCGGGTGCGGCCAGCTGGACGGCGTCGAGGTAGGAACGGACCGGTAGCCGCGCGTCCCTGGTGGTGGACCAGAGGGCGGTCAGGCACGTGGCACGGGCGAGAGGGTCCTGCAGGCGGTGGATCGAGGTCAGGAGGGTCTCCAGCGACCGCTCGTCGAAGGAGATCTTCGCGTAGGTGAGGTCGTCGTCGTTGATGAGGAGCAGATCCGGCTGCACCGTCCCGACGAGCGCCGGCACCGGTGTGACGCGTCCCTCGATGGTCAGTGCCTCCACCCCGGTACGAATCAGCCGGCCCTTTTCGTCGAAGGAGTACGATCCGATGCGGACGCGGTGGGGCCGGGGCTCGTCGCGCCCGGTGACGGGGTCGACGGCGTCCTGTATCACCTGGACCCCGGTGAAGCGGCCGTCGTCCACCGTGACCTCGGCACGCAGGGAGGGAACGCCCGAGGTCTGCAGCCACGACCTCGCCCAGTCCGCGAGGTCCTGGCCCGTGGCCTCGGTGAGGACGTCGAGCAGGTCCACGAGCGTGGTGTTGCCGTACTCGTGCTTCCGGAAGTACCGCCGGGCTGCGCTGGTGAAGGCGTCCCTTCCGACGTACGCGACGAGCTGCTTGAGCACCGAGGCGCCCTTGGCGTACGTGATCCCGTCGAAGTTCTGCTTCGCGGCCTCGAGGTCGGGGATGTCGGCGACGATGGGGTGCGTCGTCGGGAGCTGGTCCTGCACGTAGGCCCACGACTTCCGGCGGTTGGCGAAACTGACCCAGGACGTGCTCCAGCGGGTGGCGTCGGCCACCGCCAGGGCGCCCATGTAGTCGGCGAAGGACTCCTTGAGCCACAGGTCGTCCCACCACGACATCGTCACGAGGTCGCCGAACCACATGTGGGCCATCTCGTGCAGGATCGTATTCGCACGAGCCTCCCGCTGGGCCTCCGTCGCGGCGGACTGGAAGACGTAGTTCTCCGTGAAGGTGACGAGGCCCGGGTTCTCCATCGCCCCGAGGTTGTACTCCGGCACGAAGGCCTGGTCGTACTTGCCGAAGGGGTAGGGGTAGTCGAACAGGTCGTGGAAGAAATCCAGTCCGCGCCTGGTCGTATCGAAGATCTCGGGTGCGTCGAAGGACTGCGCGAGGGAGCGGCGGCAGAACAGGGCCAGCGGTACCTCGAGCCCTTCTCCGGGTGTTCCTGCCTGCCCCGCCCAGGAGTCCGTCTCCCGGTGGTAGGGGCCCGCGAGGATCGTGGTGATGTAGGTCGAGATACGCCGGGTGGGTTCGAAGGTCCACCGGAGGCTTCCGTTCACGGCGCCCGGGGCCGGGTCGATACCGGCCTCTGCGCCGTTCGAGGCGACGAGCCAGCCGGGGGGCGCGATCACCGTGAAGGAGAAGCCCGCCTTGAGGTCCGGCTGCTCGAAATTCGCGAAGACCCGGCGGGCATCGGCGGGTTCGTACTGCGTGTACAGGTAGGTCTCGCCGTCGACGGGATCTACGAAACGATGGAGCCCTTCTCCGCTGGTGCTGTAGCGCGCCCGCCCGTCCACGGTGACGGTGTTGGTGTCGGAGAGGTCCTCGAGCAGGATCCGGGCGCCGTCACGGGTCGCCACCGGATCCAGCGTCCGTCCGTTCAGCTGGACCGAGGTGACGTCCCCGATGAAGTCGAGGAAGGTCGAGGCGCCCGGCTCCCTGCAGGAGAACCTGACGGTCGTGGTGCTGCGGTAGGTGGTATCGGCGGCGTCCCTGGCGTTCGACACGTCCAGCTCGACGTCATAGCTCTCGGTGACCAGCAGGGCTGAACGCGCGGCTGCTTCGTCCCTGCGCAGGTTCTCGTTCTCCATCCGGTCATTCAACCACGCACGTCGCTCCATCCATCCCGGGGTCCACGCCGCTCTCCCGGCCGGGGGGAAGCGGCGTGGCGGCCCCGTTCTCAGCAGGCCGAGTGCGGAGGTCGGGTGAACGTCACACCGGAGGGATGACGTGTCCCTTGCTGACGATGGTCAGGCCCGAATCCGTGACCGCGAAGCCGCGGCTGCGGTCGAGTTCGAAGTCCACACCGATCTGGGCGCCTGCAGGAATGCGGACGTTCTTGTCGATGATGGCGCGTCGCACCACCGCACCTGCTCCCACATTCACCTTGTCCAGGAGGACGGAGCCGGTGACCTCGGCTGCCTCGTCGATGAACACGTCGGTCGCCAGCACGGAGTTCTGCACCCCACCACCGGAGACGACGACACCCGCGGAGACGATCGAATCGTGGGCCTCGCCGGACCTCCCGGAGGAGCTGCGCACGAATTTCGCGGGTGGCGAGACGCTCTGGCGCGTGTAGATGGGCCACTGCAGGTTGTACAGGTTGAACAGCGGCAGGGGAGAGATGAGGTCCATGTTCGCGTCGTAGTAGGAATCCATCGTGCCGACGTCGCGCCAGTACTGACGGTCGCGGTCGGTGGCGCCCGGGATGTCGTTCGTCGTGAAGTCGTATACGGCGGCGTCGTTGCGTTCCACGAAGTAGGGGATGATGTCCCCGCCCATATCGTGCTTCGTGTCCAGCCGCGCCGCGTCGTCCTCGAGAGCCTTCACGAGTGCATCAGTGGTGAAGACGTAGTTTCCCATGGAGGCCAGGAAGCTTCCCGGGTCGTCGGGCAGGCCGGGTGTGGTCTTCGGTTTCTCGACGAACGCGGCGATCCGGCTCGGGTCATCCTGTGCGGTCTCGATCACGCCGAACTGGTCGACGAGGTTCATGGGTTGCCGGACGGCGGCAACGCTGACGGAAGCGCCGCTGGCCACGTGGGCGTCGACCATCTGGGCGAAATCCATGCGGTAGACATGGTCGGCGCCGATCACAACGACGATATCGGGCTGGGCGTCGTGGATCAGGTTCAGGGACTGGTAGATGGCGTTCGCGCTACCCAAAAACCAGCTCTTGCCGCGACGCTGCTGCGCTGGTACGGAGGCGATGTAGTTGCGCAGCTGAGTGGACATCCGCCAGGTCTCCGAGATGTGCCGATCGAGGCTGTGCGACTTGTACTGCGTCAGCACGACGATCTGCAGGTACCCGGAATTGACGAGGTTGGACAGTGCGAAGTCGATGAGCCGGTAGCTCCCCGCGAACGGCACGGCCGGCTTGGCCCTGTCGGCGGTCAGCGGCATCAGCCGCTTGCCCTCTCCTCCCGCCAACACGACGGCGAGTACTTTCTTCGGTGCCACGTATGACCTCCCGCTCTTCCTTGAGTGTTCTGCGTCCTCGATTGGTCGTCGATCAGCGTAGGTCCACACATTCCGGAACCCTTCCGGTCACTTCACACTAGAGGACTCCGACGCACTGCACTACGTTGGTTTGGTGCGAGTAGACATTGTGACCAAGGAGTTCCGCCCGAGATCTACGGTGGCGCGGGGGTGCACGTCGCCGAGCTGAGCAGGGTCCTGGCGTCCCAGGTCGATCTGCGCGTCCATGCCTTCGGAGCACCCCGCCCGGAGGACTACCACGGGGCTTCCGTGCTGTCGTACGGGGTGCCGGACGGTCTCGGGACGGCCAACGCCGCGGTACAGACTCTCGGTACGGACCTTCAGATGCTGACCGAGATCGGCGGCGCGGACCTGGTGCATTCCCACACCTGGTACGCCAACATGGCCGGCCACCTCGCGGGGCTGCTGCACGGCATCCCGCATGTGCTCAGTGCGCACAGCCTGGAGCCGCTGCGTCCCTGGAAGGCCGAACAGCTGGGCGGCGGGTACGCGCTGTCGTCGTGGGTCGAAAAGACCTCCTACGAAGCCGCTGCCGCCGTGATCGCGGTGTCCGCGGGCATGCGTGCCGACATCCTGCGCAGCTATCCGGACGTCGACCCGGGCAAGGTGCACGTGGTGCACAACGGCATCGACGTGGACCAGTGGTCGCGTGACGAGAACGACGACGCCCTGCGTGCCCACGGGATCGACCCCGACCGGCCGAGCGTCGTGTTCGTCGGGCGCAACACCCGCCAGAAGGGTGTCCCGTACCTCCTCCGTGCGGCCGCGCAGCTGCCGGCCGACGTGCAACTGGTCCTCTGCCTGGGGGCGGCCGACACGCCGGAGCTGGCCGCGGAGACCGAGGTGCTGATCTCGGAGCTGCGCGAACGGCGAGGGTCCGTCGTGCTGATCGAGCGTATGCTGCCGCGGCGCGAGGTCGTCCAGATCCTCAGCCACGCCACGGTCTTCGCCTGCCCGTCGATCTACGAACCCCTGGGGATCGTGAACCTCGAGGCCATGGCGTGCGGTGCCGCCGTCGTCGCCTCCGCCACCGGTGGCATCCCGGAAGTGATCGACGACGGCGTGACCGGCACCCTCGTACCCATCGAGCAGCTCCAGGACGGCACGGGGACACCGCTGGACCCGGAGAAGTTCGTCGCCGATTTCGCCGCGGCTGTCAACGAGCTCGTGGCCGACCCGGCGAAGGCCGCCGCCATGGGCGCCGCGGGGCGCCGACGGGCGGAGCGGCATTTCGACTGGGGTTCCATCGCGGAGACCACCCTGGGGGTCTACCGGAGCGTCCTCTGAGTCGGCTCGGAGCACCCGCTGCAGCACAGGCACGCTGATCCACCCATGGCAGAGGCCCGGGATTGCTTCCCGGGCCTCTGTCATGACGGCTGGTCGACTAGCGGCTCACGCGCGCCTTTCCTGCCTTCCTGCCCTTCTTGGCCTTCTTCTCCCTGGCTGCCCGGGCCAGGAGGGTCTTCTCGTCGATCGGGGCTCCGCTGCTGGCACGACGACGTCGCGTGTACTCAGCGGCTTCCTCCTGGCGCTGCTGCTCGGCTCCGGTCGCGATGGCGGAGCGGAGGTGCTCCGGGCCGTACCCGAAAGCCTCCACGAGGTCGAGGGCGTGCGGGCTGATCTTCACCAGCAGCCGGTTGATGTAGCCGTCCAGGGTCCGCGCCCGCTGCGACGAGAGGCGTCCGTTCATGAGGAACCAGGCCAGGTCTTTCTCGATCAGGCACAGGCCGAACAGGTCACGGAGGCGGGTGAGGACCTCGCGCGTACCGGGATCCTTGATGCCCCTGAGCCCGCGCGTGAACGCCTCCCACTGCAGGAGTTCCGCGTGGGCCCGGGCCACCTCGATGAGCTCGTTCTGGTGCTCGTTGAACAGGGCCGCCGATTTGTCCTGCGGCATCCCCTTCGCCCCGCGCAGCACGGCGGCGAGGTCGGCCACACGTGACTGCACACGGTCCGACAGCAGTTCGTGCTGTGTGTCCTCGTCGCGGAGTGCAATGGCGGACTTCTTGCCCGAGCCCGAGTCCGCGACGGCCTGGGCCACACGGCGCAGCCCCGAGCGGTGCAGCGTCCTCCCCGCGGCCTGCGAGACGGCGTAGCGCGCCAGGACGCCGAAGTCGACGCCCTTGAACTCCTTCGCGTAGTCCGTGAGAAGGCGCTTGGCGACGAGTTGCAGGAGGACGGTGTTGTCGCCCTCGAACGTCACGTACACATCGAGATCCGCCCGCAGCGACGCGAAGCGGTTCTCGATCAGGAAGCCCTGGCCGCCCGTCGCCTCGCGGCACTCCTGCAGGGTGTCGAGTGCCAGCCAGGTGCTCAGGGGCTTGAAGGCTGCGGCGAGGGTCTCGAGGTCCTGGCGATCCTCGTCGGTGTCGTGCGCGCCCGAGAAGACGTCGTCGAACTTCTCGAGGAGTTCCTCGTGCGCGAACGAGGCCGCATAGGTCGCAGCGAGGCGGGGCAGCAGTCGGCGCTGGTGGCGCTGGTAGTCCATCAGCACCTCCTCCCGCAGGTCCGAGGACGCGTTGAACTGGCGGCGCTGGGTGGAGTAGGTGATGGCCGCGGTCAGGGCGAGCTTGCTCGCTGCGACGGCGGCGCCGTCGAGCGAGACGCGTCCCTGCACCAGGGTGCCGAGCATCGTGAAGAAGCGGCGCCCGGGAGAGGCGATCGTCGACGAGTAGGTGCCGTCCTCGGCTACGTCGCCGTAGCGGTTCAGCAGGTTGGTCCGCGGGACACGGACACCGCTGAAGTGCAGCCGTCCGTTGTCGATGCCGTTGAGGCCACCCTTGATGCCGTCGTCCTCGCCACCCACGCCGGGCCGGAACTCGCCGCGCTCGTCGCGCAGCTCTACGTAGAACCCGTGCACACCGTGGTTGACGCCTTTGGTGACCAGTTGCGCGAACACCACGGCGGCCCGGCCGTCGATGGCCCCGTTGCCGATGTAGTCCTTCCACGCCGCCCGGAACGGCGTGTCGATGACGAACTCGTCGGTGGCTGGATCGAAGGTCGCTGTCGTGGCGATACTGGCGACGTCGCTGCCATGGCCGGTCTCCGTCATCGCGAAGCAGCCGGGGATCTCCATGTTCATGATCCCGGGAAGCCAGGCCTGGTGATGCTTCTCCGTACCCAGGTGCATGACCGCGGAACCAAACAGGCCCCACTGGACCCCCGCCTTGATCTGGAGCGACGGATCGGCGACCACGAGTTCCTCGAAGCCTGCGACGTTTCCACCGTGATCGCCGTCGCCGCCGAAGGCTTCGGGAAACGCGCGGTGGACAGCCTTCTGTTCCACCAGGTAGTGCAGCTGGTCGAAGCAGCGGCGGCGGTGGTCGTGGTGGGTGAGGCCCTCGATCTTGTGCAGCTCAGGACGGCCGGCCAGCTCGCGGGCGACCCGCCGGACGTGTGCCCACTTACCGAGGAGCAGCTCACCGAGTTCGGCGACGTCCACCGTGGCTCGGTCGTCGTCCGTGATGTCGGCCGTCGCAGGGATCTGCTGCGGCCGGGAGATGGTTTGCGTCATGGCGTGTCCTTCGCGGGTCGTCGGAAGTGTTCGGGGGGGTTTGGCGTGGTCGGTGGGAGGGGCGTCTCGAACCGGGCGATGCCGTCGAACAGCCACCCGGTGATGTGGCGGGCCATCTGCTCCTCGGTCGGTCTACCGGCTTGGTCGGGGGAGGAGAGCCATCGCTCGCCCGCTGCACGAACCATGCCGATCGCCGCTGCGGGCCAGTAGTCGGGTGTGGCATCCCCCTGACCGGTGGGGTTCCCGGGAGAGAGCAGATAGGCGCGCATCGGCCGCGAGATCATCTCGGTGATCGCCGTCAAAAAGTGGGCGAGGGTGTCCTGGTCGCCGTCGTCGGCGGGAGTGGAATCGGAGATGCCGACCCGCGTGACGAAGGCATAGACGTTCGGTGAGGTCTGAGCCATCTGGAGATAGGCCAGCACCATGGAGTACAGGCCGTCGCGCGGGGTCGCGGCAGCCTTCGCGGCATCGAGCACCTTCTGCTGCATCTGCCCGATGACCACCTCGGCCATGGCCCGCTGCAACCCCGTCTTGTCGCCGAAGTAACGGTAGTAGACGGACTTGGAGGTGTCGGCCGCTGCAGCGATGTCCTCCATCGAGGCTCCCGGACCCAGCGCGCTGACCGCTCGCCTCGCTGCGCTGATGAGCTGCCGGCGTCGCTCGGCCCTGTGCTGTTCCCAACGGCTGGAACGACCGTCAGGGGTGGCCGGCAGCAACTCCTGCGCTTTCTCGGAGGCGCTCTTCAGCACGGGTGCCAGCTTCATGATACCCAGCGTATCAGGTACGCTTGGTATCGGTAATCCGACCCTCGCACCAGGAGTTCTTCCATGACAGATCAGGCCGGGGCGCAGAACGCCGCCCAGTCACCCCGCACCGCCGTCGTCATCGGTGGCAACCGCATCCCCTTCGCACGCTCGGGCGGTGCCTACGCCTACTCGTCGAACAAGGACATGCTCATCGCGGCCCTCGACGGGCTCGTCGCACGCTTCGGCCTTCAGGGGGAGCGCATCGGCGAGGTGGCTGCAGGCGCCGTCCTCAAGCACTCGCGCGATTTCAACCTGACCCGCGAAGCGGTCCTCGGTTCCGCCCTCTCACCCGAGACGCCGGCCTACGACCTGCAGCAGGCGTGCGCCACCGGCCTCGAGACCGTCGTCGGCCTGTCGAACAAGATCAAACTCGGGCAGATCGATTCCGGCATCGCCGGCGGCGTCGACTCCGCCTCGGACGCACCCATCGCGGTGAGCGAGGGTCTGCGCCGCGTGCTCCTCGATCTCTCCCGCGCCAGAACCACCCAGCAGAAGATCAAGGCGCTGGCCGCCCTGCGACCGAAGGACCTCTCGCCCAACGCGCCAACGACGGGCGAGCCGCGGACCGGTCTGTCCATGGGGGAGCACCAGGCGATCACCACCGCAGCATGGAAGATCACGCGAGAGGCCCAGGACGAACTCGCCTACCGCAGCCACCAGAACCTCGCAGCAGCCTACGAGCGCGGGTTCTTCTCCGACCTGATGACGCCGTACCGCGGCCTCACGAAGGATGCGAATCTCCGGCCCGACACCTCGCTGGACAAGCTCGCGACCCTGAAGTCCGTCTTCGGCGCGTCCCTCGACGCACCGGCCACGATGACCGCCGGCAACTCGACGCCGCTCACCGACGGCGCCGCCCTCGTCCTGCTCGGGAGCGAGGAGTACGCCACCGCCAACAACCTGCCCATGCTCGCGAACATCGTCGATGCCGAAGCGGCAGCGGTCGACTTCGTCCACGGCCGAGAGGGCCTGCTCATGGGCGGCGTCCACGCCGTGCCCCGCCTGCTCGAGCGCAACGGGCTGACCTTCGAGGACTTCGACTTCTTCGAGATCCACGAAGCCTTCGCAGGGACGGTCCTGAGTGCGCTGGCGGCCTGGGAGGACGAGGACTACTGCAAGCGGGTCCTGGGGCTCGACAGTGCGCTCGGGAGCATCGACCGCGCCAAGCTCAACGTCAACGGGTCCTCGCTCGCGGCAGGGCACCCCTTCGCCGCGACCGGAGGCCGGATCGTCGCCACACTCGCCAAGACGCTCTCCGAGAAGGGCGGGCGCGGCCTCATCTCCATCTGCGCCGCCGGTGGACAGGGCGTCGTCGCGATCCTCGAGGCGAGGAACTGATGGCCGACACCTACCTGGACCTCGTCAACACGCCCCTGCCGGGAAAGATCGCCAAGGCCCTGGGTCTGCCGCGTCCTTCCGTCCTCCGGCGTTATACCCCCGGGGAGCCTCTCGCATCCGAACCCGTTCTCGTCGCGGGCGCCGGGGCGGGTGCCGATGCGCTCGCGGACGTCCTTCTCGGCTGGGACATCGACGTACGGCGCCACGTCCTGCCGGGGGAGAAGCTGAGTGCCGCCGTCGTCGTGCTCGATGACGCCGAGACTCCTGCCGATCTCGCGGGACCCATGCTCGAACTCGGCCAGGCGGTGAAGCTGCTGGTGCCCGGCGGGCGCGTGGTGGGCGTCTTCCGCTCGCCCGCCGAGACAGCCGATCCTGCCGAAGCGGCAGCCCGACAGGGTGTCGACGGTGCCCTCCGCTCGGTCGCGCACGAACTGCGCGGCGGGGCGACGGCCAACGGCATCGTGCTGCGGGGGACGGCGACGACGACCGATCCCACCACGCTCGGCGCCCTCCGCTTCCTCCTGTCCGGGAGGAGTGCGTACGTGGACGGCCAGTTCGTCGAGGTCACTGCTGTTCCCGCCGAGAACATGACCGATCTCGCGGCATCGACCGCCGCGACAGGGGAGGGTGTGCCCGAGAAGCCGCTCGCCGGCCGGACCGCAGTGGTGACCGGTGCCGCGCGGGGAATCGGCGCGAAGATCGCCGAGGTCCTGGCGCGCGACGGCGCGCGTGTGATCGCCGTCGACGTGCCTGCCGCCGGAGAGCAGCTCGCACAGGTGGCGAACCGCGTCGGTGGCACCGCCCTCCAGCTCGACATCACCACGCCCGACGCCGCGGCACGGATCCTCGAGCACGCCGGCCGACGCTTCGGGGTCCTGGACATCGTGGTGCACAATGCGGGCATCACGAGGGACAAACTGCTGGCCAACATGGACGCGGATCGGTGGAACTCGGTGATCGCCGTCAACATCGCCTCGCAGCTGCGCATGAACGAGGAGTTGCTCGCTTCCCCCGTGTTCTCGGGCACCGGACGGATCATCAGCCTCGCATCGACGAGTGGTATCGCCGGCAACCGCGGCCAGAGCAACTATGCGGCATCCAAGGCGGGAGTGATCGGAATGGTCCGAGCGCAGGCGACTGCGTTCGACGGCGCAGGGCGCACCATCAATGCGGTGGCACCCGGGTTCATCGAAACGGACATGACCGCGAAGATCCCCGCCCTCACCCGACAGGTCGCCCGCCGACTGAGCAGCCTGCAGCAGGGTGGGCTGCCTGTCGACGTCGCCGAGACGATCGCCTTCCTCGCCTCCGATGCGGCGGCCGGGATCAACGGCCAGGTGATCCGGGTCTGCGGCCAGAACCTGGTGGGCGCATGAACCGACACGTCCCGGAGGAGGTGACGCTGACCGCGGTTCCCGGCCTGGCCGGGCTCTATCGGTCGGCGCTCGCCACCGCCGCCCGACGCAGGATCGGGCGGTCCTCGCAGCCGACAGGTCTCCCTGCCGTGCACCACCGCGTCGACGGCATACACGTCGATCTTCGGGCCCTCACCCGGTTCCAGCACCTGCTCGGTTCAGCGGCCCGCGACGTTCTGCCGTCGGCCTACCTCCATACCCTCGCGTTCCCGGTGGCAATGAGCGTCCTCGCGCGCCCCGACTTCCCGCTGCCGCTCCTGGGGATGGTGCACCTGAGCAATGAAGTGCATCAGGACCGACAGGTGGATGCTTCCGAGGAGCTCGACGTCGTGGCGTACGCCGAGGACCTGCGCGCGCATCCCGGGGGCACCCAGGTGGACGTCGTGACGGAGGTAGAGGTGGGCGGCGAGCGGATCTGGACCGGGCGCTCCGTCTACCTGGCGCGTGGCGTCCGGCTCGGGTCCCCGCGCCCCGGCGAGCGCGAAGGGCGACCGCCGGCAGATCGGCCGTCGTTCTCCGCTCCGTCACCCACGGGAGCGTGGCGCCTGGACGCAGGAACCGGTCGGAGCTTCGCCGCGGTGTCGGGGGACTGGAACCCGATTCATCTGAGTGGACCGTCCGCCAGGGTGCTGGGCATGAAGACGGCCATCGCCCACGGGATGTACCTCGCGGCGCGCATGGTGGACGAGGCGCTACCTGCGCCCGACGGGGCCATCACGTGGCGCATCGATTTCGCCACTCCAGTGCTGCTGCCCGGCACCGTCACCACCGCCTTCATGTGTTCCGGGCCGGGCGGGACCGGCGGAGCCACTCGTGGACGGGTCGACGTCGTGGGCTGGTCAGCGAAGCGGCAGCGTCCGCACTTCACCGGTTGGGTGAGCGCGGAATAGTTGCACGGCCACGGGGCCCTGTCCAGAGCTGGAATGATTTCCGGGACGTGTTCGCCCAAAGTCCCGGTTCTCTCTGGGCAGGGCCTCGGTCGCGGGTGCAGACTCCAGGACACCAGCCACGAAGGCTGGCTCCACTGCATGGAAAGAGGAGTTTCGTGAACTCTCATGGTCTCAAAGCCGGTCTCATCGCCGTGTCGGCCCTGCTCGCATCGACGCTGATGGCAGCAGGTCCCGCTCAGGCTGCACCGACGGTACCGGGCGAGGTGACAGCCGGCCCGGTCATTGCGGGTACCACCGTCTCGCACACGCAGAACGAAAGCCAGGCAGCGCTCGATGCCTATTGGACGGCTGACAGGATGAAGGCCGCCAAGCCCGCCAACACGATCAATTCCGGCTGGGCTGCGCAGGGGCGTTCGATCATGCCGAAGGCCGGCAAGGAGACGATCGCGAAGGCGCCCAAGGACCCGGTCGCGCAGCCGGCCGCGACAGCGCAGTCGCCCGTGTCGCGCATCGGCAAGGTGTTCTTCACGATGAACGGCCAGAACTTCGTCTGCTCGGGCAACTCGGTCCAGAGCGGAAACCAGAGCACCGTGGCGACGGCGGGCCACTGCACGCATGACCTCGCCTCCGGATGGGCCACGAATTTCGTGTTCGTCCCCGCCTACAGCAACGGTGCCGCACCCTACGGCAAGTGGACGGCCCGGTCGCTGCACGCCGCCGGCGAGTGGGTGTCGCGGAACGACATCAGCTATGACGGTGCCTTCGCCGTCGTGAACACGCTCGACGGCCGGACCCTCTCGTCCGCCGTCGGTGCCTCGAGCATCGGCTTCAACATGGCCAGGAACCTCAACTACACCGCGTACGGCTACCCTGCGGCATCGCCCTTCAACGGTGAGCGCCTCTACAGCTGTTCCGGCACGGCGTCCGCCGACAGGATCGGTGGCACGCAGTCCCAGGGCATCCCCTGCGACATGACCGGCGGCTCATCGGGCGGCCCGTGGTTCGTCGGTTCCGGCGCGGCGGGTACCCAGAACTCGGTCAACAGCTTCGGCTACAACACGCAGAAGAACGTGATGTACGGCCCGTACTTCGGGCGCTCCATCCAGTCGGCGTACTCCACGGCTGCCGGCCGCTAGCACCGGCGAGCGGTCCGCGGGCGGTTCCCTGTACGGGGCACCGCCCGCGCGTCCGTTCCTTCCCTCGGAGACGTCCTCGCGCTCCTCCCGCGCAGCGGTCCTACACTTGGCCCATGACCGGCTTCGACCTTTCCACCCGCGCGGCCGAACTCGACGCCGCGGACCCCCTCGCACCGTACCGGAAGCTCTTCCTCGGGACCGACGACGACGCCGTGCGGTCCTACCTCGACGGCAACTCCCTGGGCCGTCCGCTCGCCACGACGGTGCAGAGTCTCACGTCCTTCGTCGAGAACCAGTGGGGCGGACGCCTCATCCGGGGCTGGGACGAGGGTTGGCTCGGCCTGCCGGAGCAGATCGGTGACCAGCTGGGTCGGGTGACCCTGGGTGCGGCCGGCGGCCAGTGCATCGTCGCGGACTCGACAAGTGTCCTGCTGTACAAGCTCGCCCGAGCCGCCGTGGCGGCCCGGCCCGAGCGCAGCGAGATCGTCATCGACCGCGACAACTTCCCGACCGACCGGTTCATCGTGGAGGGCATCGCCCGCGAGCGGGGACTGACCCTTCGGTGGATCGATGTCGCCCACGACGGCGGCGCGACGCCCGCCGATGTGGGCGCCGCCGTCGGTCCCCGGACCGCGCTCGTGCTGCTCAGCCACGTGGCCTACCGTTCCGGGTTCGTCGCGGATGTACCCGCCATCACGAAGATCGCTCACGACGCAGGCGCGCTCGTGCTCTGGGACCTCAGCCACTCGGTGGGGTCGGTCCCGGCGGACCTGGACGCGTGGAACGTGGACTACGCGGCGGGCTGCAGCTACAAGTACCTCAACGGCGGGCCGGGCGCACCGGCGTGGGCCTACGTCGCGGAGCGGCACCTTCCCACGCTGGACCAGCCGATCCTGGGCTGGCTGGGTAGCTCTGACCCGTTCGCGATGGGCTCCGCATACCAGCCGGCCGATGGCATCCGGCGCCTGGTGTCCGGTACGCCCCCGATCATCGGGATGCTCGCGATGCGCGACATGCTGACGCTGATCGAGGAGGTGGGCATGGACGCAGTGCGTCGCAAGTCCGAACTCCTGACCGCGTTCGCGATCGAAGCAGTCGACGGACTGCTCGCGCAGCACGGCGTGGTGATCGCCTCGCCCCGTACCGCTTCCCGGCGGGGTGCTCACATCACGATCGACCACCCGTCCTTCGCCGGCATGGTGCCGGAGCTGTGGAAGGAGGGCGTGATCCCCGACTACCGGAACCCGCAGGGCATCCGGCTGGGACTCTCGCCCCTGTCGACGTCGTTCCATGAGGTAGCGGTGGCGATAGACGCCATCACCGGACGCCTCGCCGACCCCGGAAGCCGGGCAACGGGCGAGTAGTGGATGTCATCGCCGAACTCGGGCGCCGCATCAGCGACAGCATGGGCAGGGCGGCGCCACCCGAGGTCGACGCCGCCGTCCTGGCAGTCATCGTGGTGGCAGCCGTCGCGCTCTCCGTCCCCCGGCCATCCTGGCGGTTCTTCGGACTCTTCGTGACGGTGGTCCACGAGCTCGGTCATGCGGCGGCGGCGCTGCTGACACTGCAACGGGTCACCGGCATCACGCTCCGTTTCGACCACTCGGGCACCACCACCAGCAGGGGGCCGCGCGGATGGCGGGCGGCCTTCACCACCTTCTGGGGTTATCCGGCCCCTGCGATCGTCGGTGCGGTCCTTCTCATGAGCGCGGCCCACGGCTGGGCGCCGGCGGCGTTGTCGGTGGGTGCCCTGGCGCTGGTGGCGGCAATCATCCTCATTCGGAACCTCCAGGGTGTGCTGATCCTCGGAGGCACAGCGACCGTCTCGCTGGCACTGGTCTGGTTCGGGGAGGGCGCGGCCGCCGGCTACGCCTGCCTCGTCCTCGGAATCGGGCTTGTGATCGGGTCCTGTCGGGACTGGGTCAAGGTGCTACGGGTCCATCGGCGACGGCGGGAACTCAGCTCGTCCGACGCCTACCTCCTGCAGGTCGCCACCCGCATTCCCGCACCGTTCTGGCTCTTGCTCTTCGCCCTCGTGATCGGCGGGGCGCTCGTCCTCTCCCTGCGTCCCCTTCTCCTGATCGCGGCGCTCGCGGCCCCGGTCTGAATCCGTGCGTCCTCAGTCGCTGCAGCGCCTCGTGGCCCCCGAGCTGTAGGGCGCTCCCTGCTGCCGGCAGAGGTCGTCGAACAGTTCGTTGACGGCCTGCGAGATGCAGTCCCGTTCGTGGTCCGGCAACTCGATCAGACCGTGCAGGTACGCGTTGACCTCGTACTCGTCCACGCCGCCGCCCATGCTGAAGTAATGGAGCCACAGCTCGCCGGTGTCGATGTTGGCGCGCCTCATGGCATCGAACGTCAGGGCGTACTGCTCCTGGTCGGTGTTCTTCTCACTCACGTCATCCATCCCTGCACTCGGGTACCGCGTCCGCCGGCGTTGAAGCCAGCATACGCACGCCCCGCTGTCGTACACAGGTCCAGCCAGTTGTTGCCGGTGCTCCCTAACCCTGTAGGGGAGCCCTTCCGCCGACTGCCGAGCGTCAGCGGATTCAACAGCGGGGAACAACTCGTGTTAGAGTATTCCTCGTTGCTTTCGCCGGTTTCGACCGCGAAAAACCACCCGCGCGGTGGCGGAATGGCAGACGCGCTAGCTTGAGGTGCTAGTCCTCTTATTGAGGGTGGGGGTTCAAGTCCCCCTCCGCGCACAAAGAAAACCCCGGTTCGCCGGGGTTTTTTGTGCCCTCGACCAGGAACTCCGCCACGTGTGGCGATGCACGGCGCGTGCCTCTGGTCCTGCAAGCGCACGACGACGATATGGAGCAGGCGTCGGACTACGCGCGAAGGCACTTTCGGGCGGCACACATGGATCCTCTCCTCGGGAGCACCGCCGCGGCTGACGGGCTGCTTCCTTGGTCCTGGCCACCAGTGAAGTGAGGTATCGGGAGGTCCGGCTCCGCCGGTCCAGGACCGGCGGAGCGACAGCTCACGGGAAGGGCAGGGGAGCCCTCGATGGGCGCGTCGAGGCGTCCCGAGTCAACGCGGATGCGAGGAGGGAGTCTGGCTGACGCCCGGTGCCGGAGGCGCTACCGCTCAGGATCTGCTGCTGGGCTTTGAGGCGATTTCCCTGGAGGAGATCCATCCCGGCCTGCCTGCCATGGGCTCGTCCTTGCGCCGGGCTCAGCCTCCAGGTCGGTGTGGCGCACGTCTCACCCAGCTACGGCAGCCAGGTCTTCCCGTCCGGGCGGTTCGGGCATACGCTGTTTATTGTCATACTGACAAGAAACTAGGAGCGAGACATGGACGCGATACTGAACTGGATGAACTCCCCGGCAGCGCAGCTGCTCGGAGCGCCCGTCAGCTGGATCGAAGTCCTCGGATTCGTCACCGGCGCGGCCTGCGTCTACGGCGTCGCCCGGCAGCGGGCCTGGAACTGGCCGGTTGGCATCATCAACAACATCGCGTTCATGATCCTGTTCCTCGGTGCCGGACTCTACGGCGAGACCGTCCTGCAGGCCGTCTTCGCCGCCGTCGCCGTCTACGGCTGGTACAACTGGGTCCGCGGAGCAAAGGACACCGGAGCGACCGGGGACCTGCCCATCCGCGACGCGAGCCGCACCGAGATGTTCCTGGGCCTCGGCGCCGTCGTGCTGGCCACCGCCGGGATCGCCATGATCCTCACCCACGGTACCGACTCAGAGGTACCTTGGCCGGACGCTTTCGTCCTCGCCGCCTCCCTGCTGGCCACCTACGGACAGGCCAAGAAGATCTTCCAGCACTGGTACGTGTGGATCGCCATCGACCTCGTGAGCATCCCGCTCTACTTCTCCCGCGGCCTGAACCTCACCGCCTGCCTCTACATCGGCTTCACCGCCCTGTGCGTCTACGGCCTCACGGACTGGAAGCGCACCCGCAACACCAATGCCACCATCGAAACCGAGAAGGTGCCAGCATGACCGTCGAGCAGGGACTGGTCATCGGCAAGTTCTACCCTCCCCACGTAGGCCACCGGTACCTCATCGCCACCGCCGCTGCAGCCAGCACCAAGCTCGCCGTCGTCGTCCTCGGCAACCGCTTCGAGAACATCACGGTCGCAGACCGGGTGACGTGGCTCGCCGCCGAGTTCGACGAGACCAACGTGACCGTCATCGGGATGCCGGACGACTGCCCCGAGGACTACGCGTCCCCGGCCGTCTGGAAGGCCCACAACGAACTGATGCGCATCGCGCTGAAACTCGAGCGCATCACCACCGTCGACGCCGTCTTCAGCTCCGAGGAGTACGGCAAGGAGCTGGCAGCCGCCTTCAACGCCGAGCACGTGATGGTCGACTCCGCCCGCACGGCCTATCCGGTCAGCGGAACCCTGTGCCGCGACGACCTCACGGCGGCCTGGCGGAACATCATCAAGCCCGCCCGGCAGGACATGGCCGTCCGCATCATCCTCGTCGGTGCCGAATCCACCGGCACCAGCACCCTGACGAAGGCCCTCACGGAGCACTACCGCGGCCGGTATCCCGAGCTGGTCGACGTCCCGGAGTTCGGCCGCCAGTACACCTACGACAAGCTCGCGGCGGCGCAGGCCCAGAACCCCGACGCGGTGATCTCCGACCTCGTCTGGACCTCCGAGGACTTCACCGTCATCGGAGAGAGGCAGAACGAGATGGAGAACGAGGCGGCGGCGCGCTGCCCGCTGGTCATCGCCGACACCGACGGCCTCGCGACAACCCTCTGGGAGAGGTTCTACATCGGTGAAGGCAGCCACGGCGCCTACCGGGCCGTGGACCAGCTGCCGCACCGCGACATCTACCTCATCACGGACCACGAGGGAGTCCCCTTCGAGGACGACGGCTGGCGTGAAGGGGAGCACCGCCGGGCCGAGATGACCGAATGGTTCAAGGAGGAGCTCACCGCCGCAGGCCACTCCTGGGTCCTGGTGACCGGAACGCCGGCCGAGCGCACCGCCGCGGCTACTGAGATCATTGATTCGATCATCGCCCAGCGGAACCGCTTCACCTCCCCGCCGTGGGCGACCCGCACCGTCCTGACAGGAGCCTGATGGCCACCGGAGAAGAGCAGTTCCTCAAGGACTACGAGCCCAAGGAGTACCCTTCCGTCGCGCTGACCGTGGACCTTGTCGTCTTCGCCGTGACCGGCAGTGTCCTGCAGGCCGCGTTCGTGCGTCGCGGTGGGCACCCGTTCAAGGGCGCCCTCGCTCTTCCCGGAGGATTCGTCGAGCCCGACGAGGACGCACTGCAGGCCGCCTGGCGCGAGCTCGAGGAGGAGACGGGACTCGACCTCGGCGAACACCGCGCCCATGTGGAGCAGCTGGCGACCTACAGCTCCCCGAAGCGGGACCCGCGTATGAGGGTCGTCTCCGTCGCTCACCTGGCGCTCCTGGCCACCGACGGCCGTGCCCTGCCCGCGCTGAAACCGGGCAGCGACGCCACAGCCGCCCACTGGCAACCCGTCCACGAGGTGCTCGCCGATGAGGAGCTGGCCTTCGACCACCGCGACATCCTCACCGCCGCGCTCGAGCGGCTGGCCGGCAAGATCGAGTACACGCTCGCCGCGGCCAAACTCGTGCCGGAGGAGTTCGCGCTCTACCAGCTGCGCCACGTCTACGAGGCCGTCTGGAACACCGAGAAGCTCGACGCCGGGAACTTCACCCGCAAGATGAGCAGTGCCCTGAACGACACCGGCCGCAAGGTCACCCGGTCCAAGGGCGCCCCGGCCGCCATCTTCACCGTCAAAAGTCAGTACCTCAGCCCGCCCATGACGCGCCCCGCCGCCGCTCGGTGAAGCGCGCTACCGGCCCGGCGTCAGGCGCTGTCCCGCCCCACACTCCGGACGTCGGAACCGGATCATGGGTCGCTCACGGCGATGGGGAGCCGGTCGCCCTACCTGGGTCGGATCCAACTAATGAGGGAAGGGGGACAGAAAGGGGCTCCTGACGAGATGCCGGTTGCCGTCCGGGCGACCAGGGCCACCGAGCAGCGGCCGACCCTCATCCTGCGGGGGATGACGCTGCGCTCGTGCATCGCTCTCGACGTACGTTTCGCAGCTGCGACGTCAGCCCGGGCGACCAGGAGTATCCGGTCTACCACCACCCCCAGATACAGCGGGTCCTCGCCAACGGCGTGGACTGGACTGCTCAGCCAGACGCAGGACGGGCCGCTCCGGAAGTAGCCAATCCGCCGGAGGACTGGTTCATGGCGGATCATTCACGCCAGTGACCCGGTAGCGGTCATGACCGCATGTTCATTCCGCTCGGTAAGCTAGCTGCAGCTCGTCGCAAGATAGCCGCCAGCACGTATCAACCGTGCTGGCCGCTGCCCCGCACGCACTGACGCCGGCTGCTTGACGAAAGAGTGCATACCACCAGTAAGCGCCCTGCTACCACCAATCGCCTAAAACGCGGACCGATAGCCGGCGGAACGCCCGCTGGAGCGCAACCGTGCAACGCGCGTACGACGCGGCGACGGATCACCGCCGTCGGCCGCACTCTCGGTAGGCTGGGGTCGCAACCGCTATCCAGGAGGACCACCGTGGGCATTACACCCGAAGATGAAGTCGTCAGGATCTGTCAGGAACTGATCCGCATCGATACCTCGAACTTCGGGGACAACGTCGGCCCCGGGGAACGGAAGGCCGCGGAGTACACCGCGGGGCTGATCGAGGAGGTCGGGCTCTCCACGCAACTCTTCGAGGCAGCACCCGGTCGGACCTCCGTCGTCACCCGGATGGAGGGCACCGATTCGTCGCTGCCGGCCCTCGTCGTGCACGGCCACCTCGACGTCGTGCCGGCGCAGAAGGAGGACTGGACGGTCGATCCGTTCGGTGGGGAGGAGAAGGACGGCCTGATCTGGGGCCGCGGCGCCGTGGACATGAAGGACATGGATGCGATGATCCTGTCCGTCCTGCGCTCCATGCAGCGTGACGGTGTGAAGCCGCAGCGCGACCTGATCTTCGGATTCTTCGCCGACGAGGAGGCAGGCGGCTCCTACGGCGCCTCCTGGCTGGTCGACAACAAGCCGGAGGTCTTCGCCGGCGCCACCGAGGCGATCTCCGAGGTGGGCGGCTTCTCCGCCACCATAGGAGGCCAGCGCACGTACCTCCTGCAGACGGCGGAGAAGGGCATCTCCTGGCTCCGGCTGGTCGCACACGGACGGGCGGGTCACGGCTCGCAGATCAACACCGACAACGCGGTCACCGCCCTCGCCCGCGCCGTGACGAGGATCGGCGACTATCACTGGCCGATCGAACTCACACCCACCACCCGCCAGTTCCTGGACGGCGTCACCGAGCTCACCGGCGTCGAGTTCGACGCCGACAACCCCGACATCCTGCTCAAGCAACTGGGCACCGTCGCGCGGTTCGTCGGCGCGACACTGCAGAACACCGCGAACCCGACCGTCCTCAAGAGCGGATACAAGCACAACGTCATACCGGGAACGGCGGAGGCGCTCATCGACGTGCGCACGCTCCCCGGCCAGCAGGACCAGGTCCTGGAGATCATCCGTGGACTCGCAGGGGAGGGAGTGGACGTGACCTACGAGCACAAGGACACGTCGCTCGAGGTTCCCTTCGCCGGGAACCTGGTGGACTCCATGATCGACGCACTGCACGCCGAGGACCCGGGCGCCAAGGTCCTGCCGTACACGCTGTCCGGTGGCACGGACAACAAGTCGCTGAGCCGCCTCGGCATCACCGGTTACGGATTCGCGCCGCTCCAGCTGCCCGACGAACTGGACTTCACCGGCATGTTCCACGGCGTGGACGAACGCGTTCCGACGGACTCGCTCCGCTTCGGGGCGAGGGTCCTCTCCCGCCTGCTGACCTCCTACTGAGCGGGACGGTCCCAGCATGACGGCGGCGCCCCCGGTCCCGGGGCGGGACCCACTAACCGAGGAGATGCTCGAGAGCTTCAGAGGGCGGGCCGCAGCCTACGATGCGGACAACGCCTTCTTCTCCGAGGACTTCGAGGATCTTCGCGGATCCGGTTACCTCCGCATGCTGGTCGACACTCCGCCCGGCGCCCAGGGCGGGATGAGCAGGGCCGCCGAAGCGCAGAGACGCCTCGCGGCCGCCGCACCGGCGACCGCCCTCGGGGTGAACATGCATCTGGTGTGGACAGCGGTCGCGGGCCTCCTCGCCGACCGCGGCGACTCGTCCCTGGTGTTCGTCCAGGACGAGGTCGCGGCCGGCGAGGTGTTCGCCTTCGGCGTCTCGGAACCAGGGAACGACGCCGTGCTGTTCGACTCGCTGACCCGCGTGGAGCGACTGGCCGACGGAGACTTCAGCTACACCGGCAGGAAGGTCTTCACGAGTCTCTCGCCGGTATGGACCAGGCTCGGTATCTTCGGGAAGTTCGAGGATCCGGAGGGCGAGGCTGCCATCCTGCACGCTTTCGTGCCACGGGGCACCCCTGGGGTGGAGATCCTGAAGGACTGGGATCCACTGGGCATGCGTGCAACGAGATCCAATACGACCACCCTCACCGGGGTCCGTGTCCCGCCGGACGCGGTCTTCCGACGCCTGCCCGTGGGCCCGAACGGGGATCTGCTGGTGTTCGGGATCTTCGCGGCCTTCGAGAGTCTCATCGCGTCCGTCTACCTGGGGATAGCGGACCGGGCGCTGGAGCTGGCCGTCCGAGCACTAGGGCAGCGTCGCAGCCACACCGCCGGACGAGCGCTGGCGGAGGACCCGGTACTGAGGAACCTCCTGGCCGGAGTTGCCATGCAGCGGACGGGCGCCGAGGCAGAACTTCGAGGAGTGACTCAGGACCTCGACGCCGGCGCGGGCCTCGCCACGGAATGGTTCGCCCGCCTGGTCACGCTCAAGACCCACGCGGTGGCCGCGGCGGTCGCGGCCACGTCGGCGGCGCTGCATGTCGGGGGAGGGTCCGGCTTCTCGGCGGGTTCGGAAGTGGTGCGCCTCCATCGCGACGCCCTCGCGGGACAGTTCCATCCTTCGACGGAGGAGTCGGCTCGGGCCACGGTGGCCAACGCCCTGCTCGGTCCGCTGACCGCCTGACCTCGACGGGAGGCGGAGGGTCACGCCGTCCGTTCGACCCGGAGGACCTTCCGCCTCAGCCAGTAGCGCCTGCTGCCGCTGATATAGATGCAGCTCCGCTCGAGTTCCCACTTGCCGTATTCGGCGTGCTCGGTCACGAGCTTCCGGGCCGCAGGGAGTGGCTCGCCGGGGCTGACGGTGAGGACCAGGTATTCGTACTGCCGTCCGTAGTCCCGCTCCCGGACGGTGGTTGCGTTCAGAAAATGTTCTCGCATATCCCTCCAATTCTGACTACTTTACCGATAACGTCTAGGCCATGAGCATAGATCCGCGTGTCGCGCTCCAGTCCCTCGTGACGGCCCTGGAAGAGCATCTCGCTGCCTCGGCGTCACGGCGGCGGGAGGACGATCCGGCGGTGGAAGCGGCCTATCTGGGCATTGCCGATGCCTTCGAGGTCTACGAGGAAGCCCTCTACGACGCCTTCGGGGAAGTCACCCCCCTCGAGATCTACGAGGAGGACGACGACGGCACCGAGGACGGTGACGCTCCGTACGCTTCCGAACTGGTCGAGGCAGAAGGAGACTCCTGATCCTCACCCGAGGAACGACTCGGGGAGGAACGTCGTACAGCCGGGCCGTGCAGGGACGTCAGGGTGCCAGCGCCGATACCTCGTCGAGGACCTCCGCGATCGGTTCGGCAACCGGCGCACTGCCGGCCTGGAGGATCTCCTTGAGTTGATGCGGTGTCCTCGCGCCCACGATGGCCGCCGCGATACCCGGGCGATGCAGGAGCCACCGAAGGGCAAGCTCGTGGGGCTGGAGGTCGAGACCCCTCGAGGCGGTGCAGAGCGCTTCGGTCACCCGCTGCGGTTTACCCGACAGGTAGAGCTCCACGTAGGGGGCCCAGACGTCTGACGCGCCGCGTGATTCCGAGGGGATCCTGCCCCGGTACTTTCCCGTGAGGACGCCTCTGCCGAGGGAACCCCAGGCCAGGACGGCTGCGCCGGCGGCCTCGGCGGCGGGGAGCACGTCGCGCTCGGCCGCCCGGTTGATGAGGGAGTACTCGACGTCGTTGACGATCAGTGGGAACGATGCCGTGGCCGCCGCCCGCGCGAACTCCCAACCCGTGTAGTTCGAGACTCCGACGTAGCGGGCGCGCCCGGAGAGGTAGGCGGACTCGAGCGCGCTGAGCGTCTCGTGCAGGGGGACCGCGGGGTCGGGGGACGGTGCGAGCCAGATGTCGACATGGTCCGTACCGAGCAGTGTCAGGGACGCGTCGAGCGAGTCGAGCAGGCCGCGGCGGGAGCCGTCGAGCCGGCGACTGCCGGTGGGGGTGGTGCCGCCCTGCACCACGAGCACCAGCTCGGAACGCGCCACGGTGTCACCGATGAAGGCGCCCAGCATCGCTTCCGCCTGTCCGTCGCCGTACCGCGACGCGGTCTCGACGAGTGTGCCGCCGGCCTCGGCGAAGAGGCGGAGCTGCTCCCGGGCGGCCTCCTCGTTGACCTCCTGGCCCCAGTTCATGGTCCCCAGGCCCAGCGCCGACACCGTCAGACCGCTCGCTCCCACGTTTCGCCGTTGCATAGAGCCAAGCCTAAAGCCTGTCCCCAGCCGCATGGCTTAGGGTCGTAATCGTGAACTGGATAGAAGCTGTCATCCTGGGGTTCGTTCAAGGCCTCACCGAATTCCTACCCATTTCATCGAGCGCACACCTGCGCATCGTGGGGGAGTTGCTGCCGAACGCACAGGACCCGGGTGCGGCCTTCACCGCCATCACGCAACTGGGAACCGAGACCGCCGTCGTCGTGTTCTTCTGGCGGGACATCGTCCGCATCGTCAAGGCCTGGTTCGGCGCGCTCCGGGGCACCGTCGCCCGCAACCACCCGGATGTCCGGATGGGCTGGCTGGTGATCATCGGCTCCGTCCCGATCGTCGTGCTCGGGCTCCTGTTCCAGGACCAGATCGAGAGCACCTTCCGGAGCATGTGGATCGTGGCGACCATGCTGATCGTCTTCGGACTGATCCTGGCCGTCGCCGATCACGTGGGCAAGCAGACACGCGACCTCCAGAGCCTGACATACCGGCACGGCATCCTGTACGGATTCGCGCAGGCTCTGGCGCTGATCCCGGGCGTGTCGAGGTCGGGTGGCACCATCACCGCCGGATTGCTCATGGGCTACACCCGGGAGGCAGCGGCACGGTACTCCTTCCTGCTCGCGATTCCCGCGGTGTTCGGGAGCGGCCTGTTCCAGCTCGTGAAGAGCTACGGAGAGCCCGGGCCCTACGCGCTCCCGGAGACCGCGCTGGCGACCGTGGTGGCTTTCGTCGTCGGGTTCGCGATCATCGGCTGGTTCCTCAAATTCGTCACCACACGCGGCTACGGCCTCTTCGTCTGGTACCGCATCCTGCTGGGCCTGGCGCTCTACGCGCTTCTCGGATTCGGCGTCATCAGCGCCTGACGCCGGGCCGTAAGGTAGAAGGCGTGATTGCGTGGAACTCGACTCCTGTCCCTGACCTCGACGGCGCCCAGGCGGGTATCGACGTCTTCGACACCGCGACCCGCGCGCTGGCGCACCTCGCCCCGGTCTCCGAGCGAAGCCTCTACGTCTGCGGCATCACGCCCTACGACGCGACCCATCTCGGCCACGCGTCCACCTACGTCGCCTTCGACCTCCTGAACCGCACCTGGCGGGACGCCGGGTCGGCCGTCTCCTACGTGCAGAACGTGACCGACGTCGACGATCCTCTGCTCGAGCGTGCCACCGCCACCGGGGTTGACTGGCGCGAGCTCGCCGCCGAACAGATCGCCCTGTTCCGTGAGGACATGGAAGCGCTGAACGTCCTGCCACCGGACCACTACATCGGAGCCGTCGAGGCGGTCGATTGGATCGTGCCGGTGGTCGAGGACCTGCTCGCGCGCGGACTGGCCTACGCCGTTCCCGGACAGGGCGGAGAACCCGACGGCGACGTCTACTTCTCCCTCGACGCAGCCGCCTCGCTCGGCGCGAACGACCCCGCCCGCTGGTTCCTCGGCCAGGTGTCGCATCTCGACGCGGACACGATGCTCGAGCTCTCGGCCGAGCGCGGTGGTGATCCCCTGCGTCCACACAAGCGCAACGCGCTCGATCCACTGCTCTGGCGAGCGGCCCGGGACGGTGAGCCGCACTGGTCGGGCGGCTCGATGGGTGCGGGCGGCCCGGCTGGCACATCGAATGCGCCGTGATCGCGCAACGCTTCCTGCCGGCGCCGTTCACCGTGCAGGGCGGGGGCTCCGACCTCGTCTTCCCCCACCACGAGATGAGCGCATCCCACGCCTGGGCCGCGAACGGCTCACCGTTGGCGGAGCACTACGCTCACGCCGGCATGGTCGGGTACGACGGCGGGAAGATGAGCAAGTCCCGGGGCAACCTGGTGCTGGTCTCGAGCCTGCGTCGGTCCGGCGTCGACCCGGCGGCGATCCGGCTCGCCATCCTTGCCCACCATTACCGCTCGGACTGGTCGTGGACGGACGCGGTACTCCAGCACGGAGTTACCCGCCTGGCAGCCTGGCGGGACGCCGCCGGCAGAGCCACTGCTGCCGAGGTCGCTACCGTCCGGGAAGAGATCCGCGGACACCTCGCGAACGACCTGGATGCGCCGTCGGCGCTGGCCGCCGTGGATTCCTGGGCGGCGGGTCTGGGCGGCGAAGCCGGGGACGGCTCGGCCGGGCGATCGCTGGCCGACGTCCTCGACGCACTGCTCGGGATCCGGCTCTAGCAGCAGGCCGTCGCCGACGCCCCCGGAGGGGATTGCCGGCAGCGGAGCTCCGGCGAGGGGACTACTGCTCCCGACGGCGCTTCTTCAGATAGCGCTCGAACTCGCGGGCGATCGATTCGCCGCTCGCCTCGGGGAGGTCCACCGTGTCCTTCGCCTCCTCGAGCTGACGGACATAGGCGGCGACCTCGGGGTCCTCCGTCGCCAGCTCGTCGACGCCGCGCTCCCATGCCTCCGACTCCTCGGTCAGCACATGGGTGTCCACGGCGACCTGCAGGATCTCCTCGAGCTTGTTCAGTAGCGCCAACTGGGCCTTCGGTGATGGAGACTGACCCACATAGTGCGGTACCGCGGCCCAGAGCGACATCGTGGGGATATCAGCCAGCAACCCCATCTCGGCGAGGACACCCACGATGCCGATCGGCCCCTCGTAGGTGGACGGTTCGACGTCGAGGCTCTCCCGCACCAGGTCGTCGTCGGACGTGACCGTCACCGGAATGGGCCTGGAGTGCGGGACATCCGCCAGCAGGGCGCCGACCAGGACGATGCAGTCGACGTTGAGTTCCTTCGCCAGGGCGACGAGTTCGGCGGTATAGGCGCGCCACTTGTAGGAGGGCTCCACCCCGTTGACGAGGATGAGGTCGACGTTCGAGTCGGGTACCACGGCCTTGCTGATCCGCGTGTTCGGCCACTTGATACGACGCTGACCCGCGGCGTTGCGTTTGATCATGGGGCGGGTGAACTGGAAGTCGTAGAACTCGTCGGCGTCGATGGTCGAGATCCTCTCGCTGCCGAAGAACCGTCCCATGTACTTCAGCGCGTCGCTGGCAGCCTCCCCGGCGTCGTTCCAGCCCTCGAAGGCCGCGAGCATGATCGTGATGCGCCGCTCGGGCTCGGCCGCGTCCTGGAAGAGGTCCTGCACGCCTGTCGGCTGATTGTCTTCGAAGCTGTCCACGTTCTCACCCTAAGCCCCGCTACGCGGCCATGTCAGGCGGGCTTCCACCGCTACGCGCAGAGCTTAGGTGCAGGTCCGGCGAGGGGCCGCCGTAGACTTGGAAGCATGGCCCATGACTCCACCGGCAACCTCCAGACCGTCCCGCACACCGGCACGCCTGCCGAGAACAGCACCCCGGACGGGGGCCTCCGCGGCCTCCAGGGCGTGCTCTGGGACATGGACGGGACGATCGTGGACACGGAGCCGTACTGGATCCGGGCGGAGAAGGAACTGGTCGAGGTCCACGGGGGCACGTGGACCACGGAGCAGGCGACGAACCTGGTGGGTCAGGCGCTGGAATTCTCGGCGGGGCAGCTGCAGAAGGCGGGCGTCCGTCTCGGGATCCGCGACATCATCGACCACCTGACCGAGCGGGTGGCAGCCGAGGTGCGAACCGCGGTGCCGTGGCGTCCGGGAGCACGGGAACTGCTGGCAGCCCTCCGCGCGAGCGGAGTGCCCTGTGCGATGGTCACGATGTCCGAGAACCTCCTCGCGAGCGCCGTCGCGTCCCGGCTGCCCGAGGGTACGTTCTCGCACCTGGTCACCGGAGACCGGGTGAGCGCCGGGAAACCCGACCCCGAGGCCTACCAGCTCGGGTTCGACCTCCTCGCCGGGGACCATCCGGGGCTCAGCAAGGATCGCGTGGTAGCTGTGGAGGACTCCCTTCCCGGCGTCACCTCGGCCCTCGCCGCAGGCCTCGTGACACTCGCGGTTCCCCATTTCGTGCCGCTCCCACCCGATGACCGCCGCACCGACTGGAGCACGCTCGAGGGCCGCACCCCAGCCGACCTCGCCGCTCTGCTGCCCGCTGTCCCGGCAGGACACGACTCTTCGTCCGAGGACGTGCACGCGAACCGATGAGCGACCAGCAGAAAGCCGCCCGTCCCGACATGAGCGCAGGGCTCTCGCTCGGTCGCATCGCGGGCATACCCGTCGTCCTCGCGTGGTCCTGGTTCGTCATCACCGTGTTCATCGTGCTGGTGTTCGGCCCGCGCGTCTCCGCCGCGTTCCCGGGCATCGGTACGGTCGCCTACCTCGTCGCGCTCGGGTATGCCCTGCTGCTGGCAGCATCGGTCCTCGCCCACGAGCTCGCCCACGCCCTGACCGCCCGGGCGTTCGGTTGGCCGACCACGCGGATCGTCCTGAACCTCTGGGGCGGTCACACCCAGTTCGCGAGCTTCAATGCCTCGCCCGGGAGGTCGCTCGCCGTCGCCCTCGCCGGTCCGGCCGCCAACTTCGTGCTGGCCGGGCTGGGGTGGACGCTCCTGCAGGCCATGGCGCCGGGGTCCGTCTCCTACCTCCTGCTCACGATCCTGGTCTGGGCGAACGTCCTCGTGGCGGTGTTCAACGTGCTGCCGGGGCTTCCACTGGACGGCGGCCGACTCGTGGAGAGCGCTGTCTGGAAGGCCACGGGCAGCCAGGAGAAGGGCACCGTCGCCGCGGGCTGGGCAGGGAGGGTCCTCGTCATCCTCCTGCTCGGCGTCGTCGTCGGCGTACCCCTCGTGCAGGGCCGTGGCCCGGATCTGACCGTAATCCTCATCGCCGTGGTGATGGGCGCGTTCCTCTGGATGGGTGCCACGGCCGCCATCGAGAACGCACGGATGCGCCTGCGCCTGCCCGCGATCAGCGCGGGCAGGCTCCAGCAGCGCGCCATCGGTCTTCCCGCGGGCACATCGGTCCTCGCGGCCCGCCGACTCCTGCGGGACAACCCGGGAGCCGCCGTCGTACTGACCGGACCGTCGGGGCAGCCGGAGGCGGTGGTCGACGAGTCGGCCCTGCGGGCCGTGCCGGACGAGGCTGCGGACACCACCGCCGTCAACGCAGCAGCACGAAAGCTCGCCGCGGGTGCGTTCGTCCCCGAATTCGCCCAGGGGCAGGAGCTCGTCCAGTTCCTCGCCCGTCTCGAAGGCAATGAGTACGCCGTCGTCAACCGGCTGGGGGCGGTCACCGGCCTGCTCCACCAGCGCACCGTCGTGCAGGCCATCACGGGCAAGCCCACGCCGGGCCCCTGACCCCCTGACCCTCCATCTTTCCCCGCACCCTCCAGGCCGCACGCCGGCCCCTGCCGAAGGACTTCCCATGAGCACCACCCCGACCATGCCCCCAGCAGACCCGAGCCCCCACGGAGCCGCGGCACGCCGTGGACCCTTCCGGGCGGGGGAGCGCGTGCAGCTGACAGATGAGAAGGGCCGGATGAACACCATCACCCTCACGCCGGGCGGTGCCTTCCACACGCACAAGGGCTTCCTGCAGCACGATGCCCTCATCGGTACCACCGAGGGCACCATCCTGGAGAACACCTCCGGCCAGCTGTACCAGGCGCTGAGGCCGCTCCTGTCGGACTTCGTGCTGTCGATGCCACGCGGCGCGGCCGTCGTGTACCCGAAGGACGCCGGTCAGATCGTGACGATGGCCGACATCTATCCCGGCGCGCGCGTGGTCGAAGCCGGTGTGGGCTCGGGGGCACTCTCCATCTCGCTGCTGCGCGCCGTCGGCGACGCCGGCTACCTCCACTCGTTCGAGCGCCGGGAGGAGTTCGCGGACATCGCGCGCGGCAACGTCGAGACGATCTTCGACGGCCCCCATCCCGCCTGGCAGATCACGCTCGGCGACTTCCAGCAGCAGGTCGTCGAACACGAGGAACCGGGATCGGTGGACCGCGTGGTCCTGGACATGCTCGCCCCATGGGAATGCCTCGACGCCGTCGCGACCGTCCTCGCAGCGGGAGGGGTCTGGATCAGCTACGTCGCCACCGTCACACAGCTCTCGCGGACGGCGGAAGCCATCCGAGCGGACGGGCGCTTCACCGAACCCGAGGCCTGGGAGTCGATGGTGCGCGGGTGGCACCTCGAGGGCCTCGCCGTCCGCCCCGACCACCGCATGGTCGCTCACACCGGCTTCCTGCTCACCACCCGCCGGCTCGCGGACGGTGCCGTGGGGTTCACGCCGAAGCGACGCCCGTCGAAGACGGGCTTCAGCGAGGAGGACCTCAACGCCTGGACGCCCCAAGCCGTCGGCGAACGAGACGTGTCGGACAAGCGTCTGCGCAGGGTAGCGCGCGACGCGGCGTCGACGATCCAGCGCGGGTCGTTGCCGGCGGAAGAGGCGCAGGCGCGCCGGGACGCGATCGCCGAGGCCGGCCGGGAGGAGTAGCCGGGAGTCCTGAACCTCCCAGTACTGCAACCCGCGGACGGACGTCTGCGCTAAGGTCGAAAGACAGCTGAAGGTCGAACCCAAGGTGGCGAAACACAATGCCGGACTCCGAAGAAACCGTCCCTGGCGCTGATGCGCGAGAGGCCATCACGCCCCCCTTCGACGACTCCGTGACGCAGCGCCAGGTGAACGTGCTGAGGGACAAACTGCGGCACATCGACCGTCAGCTCGCGTCCGCCACGCAGAACAACGGCAAGCTGGTCAGCGCCCTCGAAGCGGCGCGGACCGAGATCGTCCGGCTGAAGGCCGCTCTCGAGAAGGAGGGTGCAGCCCCCTTCAGCTTCGCCACGGTGATGCAGGTCAACCCCCGACGCCCTTCGGTGCCGGGAACCACCACCGAGGCCACCGTCCAGGACACCGCGGACATCCTGCAGTCCGGTCGCAAGCTCCGGGTCACCGTCAGCCCGCTCATCAGTGTCCGGCAGCTGGCACCCGGGCAGGAGGTGCTGCTCAACGAGTCCCTCACGATCGTCGCGGCGCTGGGGTTCGAGCGCGCGGGCGAGATCGTGACGGTCAAGGAGATGATGGGCGTCGATCGCGCCCTCGTCGTGGGTCGATCGGACGACGAGCGGGTGATCAAACTGAGCGGACCGCTCCAGTCGGAGCGGATCCGGGTGGGAGATGCCCTCGCCGTGGACACCAGGTCGGGCTACGGCCTGGAGAAGGTGCCACGGAGCGAGGTGGAGAACCTCGTGCTCGAAGAGGTTCCGGACATCGCCTACGGCGACATCGGCGGACTCGGTCCGCAGATCGAGCAGATCCGCGACGCCGTCGAGCTGCCGTTCCTCCATCCGGACCTGTACCGCGAGCACGGTCTCAAGCCCCCGAAGGGAATCCTCCTCTACGGTCCTCCCGGATGCGGGAAGACCCTCATCGCGAAAGCGGTGGCCAACTCGCTCGCGGCTCGCGCCGCCGAGCGGGCGGGAGTCGAGCAGATCCGCAGCTACTTCCTCAACATCAAGGGACCCGAGCTGCTCGACAAGTACGTCGGGGAGACCGAACGCCACATCCGGCTGATCTTCGCCCGCGCCCGTGAGAAGGCCTCGGACGGCAGCCCCGTCGTCGTCTTCTTCGACGAGATGGACTCCCTGTTCCGTACGCGTGGGACGGGCGTGTCCTCCGATGTCGAGACGACGATCGTTCCCCAGCTGCTCAGCGAGATCGACGGCGTGGAGAAGCTCGAGAACGTGATCGTCATCGGTGCCTCCAACCGGGAGGACATGATCGACCCCGCGATCCTGCGGCCGGGCCGTCTCGACGTCAAGATCAAGATCCAACGGCCGGACGCCGAGGGGGCGGCCGAGATCTTCGCGAAGTACATCACCGCCGATCTGCCCCTCCACGCCGACGATCTCGCGGAGAACGGAGACGATCCGCAGGCCACGATCTCCGAGATGATCCGCCGGACCGTCGAGCAGATGTACGCGACGGACAAGTCCAACGAGTACCTGGAGGTGACATACGCCAACGGTGACACCGAGATGCTCTACTTCAAGGACTTCAACTCGGGTGCCGTCATCCAGAACGTCGTCGATCGTGCGAAGAAGTACGCCATCAAGGACCTGCTGCTCGACGGCAGCAAGGGGCTCCGGATCGAACACCTGATGCGGGCCGTGGTGGACGAGTTCCGCGAGCACGAGGACATGCCGAACACCACGAACCCGGACGACTGGGCGCGCATCTCCGGCAAGAAGGGTGAGCGGATCACCTATATCCGGACGATCGTCCAGGGCAAGGCAGGGCAGGAGCCCGGCAAATCCATCGAGACCACGGCGAATACGGGCCAGTATCTGTGATGCAGACGGGTGGACGACGGACCGCCGGGCGGGAAGCAGCACAGGCCGTGGGGGAGGGCATCTCCGTCCACCGGGTGATGGGCACGGAGACGGAGTACGGCGTCATCGCTCCGGCGTTGCCGTCGGCCAACCCCACGCTCCTGTCCTCGCAGGTGGTCAACGCCTACGCCGCCACCCTCCGTGAAGGCCTCGGGAACCTCGCAGGAACCCGCTGGGACTACACCGACGAGACCCCGCTCACCGACGCCCGCGGGTTCCGGATGGATCGCGCCGGCGCTCACCCGAGCCAGCTGACCGACGAGCCGGTGGAGCTGACGGCCGAGCAGGTCGCGCTCGAGCGCGGCGAGCCCGCCGAGGCCGCAGTGCTCATGAACCTCGTCCTGAACAACGGCGCACGGCTCTACGTCGACCACGCCCACCCCGAGTACTCCTCTCCCGAGGTGACCAATCCGCTCGATGCCGTGCTGTGGGACAGGGCCGGTGATCACGTCGCGGTCACCGCGATGGAGCGCATCGGCAAGACCCCGGGCTTCTCTCCCGTGATCCTGTACAAGAACAACACCGACAACAAGAGCGTCTCCTACGGTTCCCACGAGAACTACCTGGTGCCCAGGAGCGTCCCGTTCTCGAAGCTCGCCGAGGGACTTCTTCCCTTCTTCGTCTCCCGTCAGGTCATCTGCGGGGCGGGGCGCGTCGGGTTGGGTCCCCTGAACCAGGAGGCGGGCTTCCAGATCAGCCAGCGCGCCGACTTCTTCGAGAACGAGATCGGGCTCGAGACCACCGTCCGCCGCCCCATCATCAACACGAGGGACGAACCGCACGCCGTTGCGGAGAAGTACCGTCGGCTGCATGTCATCATCGGTGACGCCAATCTGAACGAGGTGTCCAACTACCTGAAGGTGGGCACGACCGCCCTGGTCCTCGCGCTCATCGAGCACGGCCGGGTGCCGGTGCCGACCCTCGAGGACCCCGTGGAGGCCCTGCGCGTCATCAGCCACGACCCGACCCTCACGGCTACGGTGCGCCTGACCGACGGCCGCAGCCTGACCGGGCTCGACCTGCAGGAGGTGTACTGCGCTGCGGTGCTCGACGCCCTGCCGTCCGACGCGGACGAACAGACCCGCGACGTCGTCCGCCGCTGGGAGGATCTCCTGGTGACGTTGCGCAGGGACCCCATGGACGCGGCGCGCCAGGTGGACTGGATAGCCAAGCTGAAGGTGCTCGAGGCGTACCGGGCGAGGGACGGCCTCGCCTGGACCGATTCGCGACTCGCACTCGTCGATCTGCAGTACGCGGACCTCCGGCCGGACAAGGGGATCTACCAGCGCCTGGCACGGAGGGGAGACGTCGACCTCCTCGTCGAGCCCTGGGAGGTGGCGCAGGCCGCCGTCGAGCCTCCCCGCGACACGCGCGCCTACTTCCGTGGACGCTGCATCTCGGAGTTCCCCGCCGAGGTCGTCGGGGCGAGTTGGGACTCCCTGATCTTCGAGCTCCCGGGCGAGCGGCGCCTGCAGCGCGTCCAGACCCGCGAACCGCTCCGTGGCACCGCCGAGCTCACCGAGGAGTTGTTCGAGGTAGCAGCCGACGCCGAGGACTTCCTCGCCCGATTGTTGAGCGGCCCCGACCGCCGCGTGACACCATAGAACCTGATCACCGACGTGATCACGACCACGGAAAGGGTGGCCATCATGGCGACACAGGACCGCATCAGCACCAGCGGAACGTCCTCCCGGACGGAGGAGGACGTCCCCGACACCGCTCCAGCGGCTCCCGCGACCCAGGACTCCGCCCAGACCCAGGGCGTCGATGACCTCCTCGACGAGATCGACGGCGTCCTCGAGTCCAATGCCGAGGAATTCGTGCGCGGCTTCGTGCAGAAGGGCGGCCAGTAGCGGATGCTCCCGGACGACGCAGCAGCAGCCGTTCCCCGGGCCGCTTCGGCGTCCTTCTCCGATTTCCTGGGCGCCCACCATCCCGGACTGCTGCCGTCGAACCGGACGCTCGGACCGATGACGGGCTCCGCCGATGCCTCACACCTCGCGCCGCACGCGACGACCATCGTCTCCCTGACCTACCTGGGCGGAGTCCTGATGGCCGGCGACCGCAGGGCGACGATGGGCAATGTGATCGCCAGCCGGCACATCGAGAAGGTGTTCCCGGCGGACCGGTACTCGGTTCTCGGGATCGCCGGGAGCGCGGGGATCGGGCTCGACCTGACGAGGCTCTTCCAGGTGGAACTCGAGCACTACGAGAAGATCGAGGCCACCATGATGAGCCTCGACGGAAAAGCCAACCGACTCGCCGCGATGGTCCGGCAGAACCTCCCGATGGCCATGCAGGGCCTCGCCGTCGTCCCCCTCTTCGCGGGCTTCGACAGGGACCGGCACGTGGGTCGGCTGTTCTCCTTCGACGTGACCGGCGGGCGCTACGAGGAGCACGAGCACCATTCGGTGGGTTCCGGCTCCGTCTTCGCGCGCGGCGCGCTGAAGAAACTCTGGAAGCCGCGCCTGGACGAGGAAACGGCGGTCCGGGTGGCGGTGGAAGCCCTCTACGACGCCGCCGACGACGACTCAGCGACCGGGGGTCCCGATACGGTGCGCTCCCTGTGGCCGGTCGTCTACGTGGTGGACGCGACCGGCGCCCGCCGCATCCCCGAGCGTGACCTCGAGGCCGTTTCGCACGCCATCATCGACGCCCGCTCGGCCGCGGGCCGGGAGGCCTGAATCATGACCCAGCAGTTCTACGTCTCGCCCGAACAGCTCATGAAGGACCGCGCCGACTTCGCCCGGAAGGGTATCGGCCGAGGGCGGTCCGTCGTGGTCCTGAGCTGCCGCGACGGCATAGCCCTCGTCGCGGAGAACCCGTCACCGTCCCTCCACAAGCTGGGGGAGATCTACGACCGCATCGCCTTCGCCGCCGTCGGGAAGTACAACGAGTTCGAGAGCCTGCGACAGGCCGGCGTGCGCTACGCCGACGTCCGCGGGTACTCCTACGCCCGTGAGGACGTCACCGCACGAGGCCTCGCGAGTGTCTATGCGCAGAGTCTCGGTGGGGTCTTCACCGCGGAGAGCAAGCCCTTCGAGGTGGAGCTGGTCGTCGCCGAGGTGGGGCGCTCGCAGGACGACGACCATCTGTACCGGTTGACCTTCGATGGTTCGATCGCGGACGAGCGAGGCTTCGTGGTGATGGGTGGTGCGGCCGACGCCGTCGTCGAGTCCCTCACGGGGCACTGGTCCGCGGATGCGAGCCTTCCCGAGGCGGTACGTGCCGCGGCAGCGGCGCTGGGGAACGATGGAGCCGCGGCCACTGTGCCCGGCGACGGCTCCGGGACCCCCATGCTCGACCCGTCCCTGCTCGAGGTCGCCTTCCTGGAACGCGACCCGGACACCCTGCGGGGGAGCCGTCGCGCGTTCAGGCGCATCGACGGGCCGGAACTCGAAGCCATGCTGCAGCACGAACAGGCCCCCTGATGGACCGGCGCATCTTCGGGGTCGAGACCGAGTTCGGGATCTCCTACTCCGGACCGAATTCCCGCCCCCTGTCACCTGAGGAGGTGGCCCGGTACCTCTTCCGCAAGGTCGTGAGCTGGGGCAGGTCCTCGAACGTCTTCCTCACCAACGGGTCGCGGCTGTACCTCGACGTCGGATCCCATCCCGAGTACGCCACCGCGGAGTGCGACGACCTCGCTCAGCTCATCGCGCACGACCGCGCGGGAGAGCTGATCCTCGAGGACCTCGTCGCGGAGGCGCAGCGCAAACTCGGCCAGGAGGGCTACGACGGCAGGATCTACCTGTTCAAGAACAACACCGACTCGGCGGGCAACTCCTACGGCAGCCACGAGAACTACCTGATCCCGCGCAAGCTCGAGTTCGCACGCCTCGCGGACATCCTCATCCCGTTCCTCGTGACGCGGCAGCTCCTCGTCGGCGCGGGCAAGGTCCTGAAGACCCAGACCGGCTCGCTCTACGCGTTCTCCCAGCGGGCCGATCACCTGTGGGAAGGCATCTCCTCGGCCACGACCCGATCCCGCCCCATCATCAACACGCGGGACGAACCCCATGCCGATGCCGAGCACTACCGCCGGCTGCACGTCATCGCCGGCGACTCGAACATGTCCGAGACGACGACACTCCTGAAGGTCGGTTCGGTGGACCTCCTGCTGCGCATGGTGGAGGCCGGGGAGATGATGCGGGACTTCCGCCTCGAGAACCCCATCCGCAGTATCCGGGAGATCTCCCACGACCTGACCGGCCGCCAACCGCTCAAGCTGGCCAACGGCAGGCACATGACGGCCTTGGAGATGCAGCGTGAGTATCTGGCCAGGGTGAGCGCCTTCGTGGAGCAGCACGGCGCGCACAACGATCACGTCCCTGCGATCCTGGACCTGTGGGAACGGGTGCTCGATGCCGTGGAGACGGGGGACACGGGGCGCATCGACACCGAGGTGGACTGGGCGATCAAGAAGAAGCTCATCGACCGCTACCTGAAACGCTCGGGGGAGAGCCTCGACTCGGCCAAGGCCGCCCAGCTCGACCTGACCTACCACGACATCTCACGCACACGGGGTCTGTTCTTCCTCCTGCAGGCGCGGGGCGAGGCGGCCCGCGTCGTCGACGAGACTGCAGTGAAGGAAGCCGTGGACCTGCCGCCCCAGACGACGCGCGCACGCCTCCGGGGAGAATTCGTCCGACGGGCCAAGGAGGCGAACCGGGACTACACCGTGGACTGGGTGCACCTCAAGCTCAATGACCGCGCCCAGCAGACCATCCTCTGCAAGGATCCCTTCACCTCGGTGGACGAGCGCGTCGAAGCACTCCTGCAACAGCTGTGAGGAGCATCGGCAGTATGACGCACGCGCCCTGCCGTGGCCTGCCCGCCGTCAGGAGAAACGTCGTATCCGCAGACGTTAGGCTTGTCAGGGCCCTTGGTCCTACGGGGCAGCCTGGACTGATCACCAACCTGAAAGTAGTTCTGTGCGAAAAGTACTAGCAATTCTCCTCCCGCTGCTGCTGATGCTGACAGCCTGCGGTGGCCCGACGACGGACGATTTCTCCGGCGACTCGTCGGGGAACTCAGCAGGTTCCTCCGAGGTCTTCGACACGGTGACCGTCAGCGGCGGATCGGACGAGGAAGCACCGACCGTCGAGTTCGAGTCGCCGCTGGAGGTCACGGGCGTTGCCGCCAAGACCGTTACGGAGGGCGAAGGCGATGAGATCGAGGACGGGCAGGAGATCCGCTACCAGCTCGTGGCACTGAACGCCGAGGACGGCGAGGTCCTGGGCGACACCTACAGCCAGGGCGACCCCCAGATCCTGCCGGTGGACAGCACCCTCAAGGAGCAGGACGCCGAACTGTACGAGGTCCTCGTCGGAACGAAGGTCGGCTCGCAGGTCGCCTACACCCGCCCCTCCCCGGAGCCCACGGAAGGCCAGCCGGCCGTACCCGAGCAGGTCATCGTCCTGAAGGTCATCTCGGCCGAGCAGCCTCCCCCGGAGCCGGAGGTCCTCTCACCCGAGGACGTCCAGAAGCTCGACGACGAGGGGCAGCTCCCCACCTTCACGTTCGCCGACAACGGCGCACCCGAGGTCACGATCCCGGAGAACGACCCCTCGAGCGACCTCGTGGTCAAGGTGCTCAAGGAGGGTGACGGCGAAGTGGTCACTGAGTCGGATACCATCACGGCCGACTACAGCGGCTGGCGCTGGGACGACGGCGAGCAGTTCGACTCGAGTTTCGAACGCGGCGAGCCGGCCGAGTTCCCGCTGACCGGCGTCATCGAAGGCTGGACCAAGGGGCTCAGCGGTCAGAAGGTCGGCTCACAGGTCCTGCTGGTCATCCCCGCGCCCTGGGGCTACGGGGACCCGGCTCCCGAGGGACGCCCCTCCGGCACCCTCGTGTTCTTCGTGGAGATCACCGCCAAGGCTGCCGCCCAGTAGCACCAGCACGTCCAGCACGTCCAGCACCCAATCACCAGAGGAGAATCCATGTCCTTCGGACAGCGCAGCTTCGACCGGCAGAAGCCCGAGATCGACTTTCCCGCCCACGAGGTCCCCACCGACCTCGTCGTCGAGGACCTCATCGAGGGAACCGGTGACGAGGCGACACCCGGCAAGACCGTCTCGACCCACTACGTCGGGGTGGCGTTCTCCACCGGGGAGGAGTTCGACGCCTCGTGGAACCGCGGCAGCCCGCTCGACTTCAAGGTGGGGATCGGTCAGGTCATCCAGGGCTGGGACCAGGGCCTGCTCGGCATGAAGGTGGGCGGACGCCGCCGCCTCGAGATCCCATCGCACCTCGCCTACGGTGCCAGCGGCGCCGGATCGGCCATCGGCCCGAACGAAGCGCTGATCTTCGTGGTGGACCTGCTCGGCGTCCGCTAGAACCGGCGCGCACGGAGGTCAGCCGACGCACGCGGTCGGGGAGGGACGCAGGTCTGCGACGACAGCCTGCGTCCCTCCTGCCGCTTCCGTGACGGTAGGGTTTTGACCGTGTCCGCTAAACGTACCGAACGCCTCCTCACCCTCGTGATCATGCTCCTGTCGAGCCGACGCGGGTTCACCAAGGAGGAACTGTTCGACGGAATCGACCTGTACCGCGAGGCCACCTCCGTCGCTGCACGGGAGAAGCTCTTCGACCGCGACAAGGCGGCGCTGCGCGAGCAGGGGATCCCGCTCGAGTCGTTCAGCGAGGACACCCTGTTCGACAACGACAACACGGTGCAGCGGTACAGGATCAACGCGGAGGACTACCGGCTCGGCGGGGTGACCTTCCAGCCCGAGGAGTACGCCGTCCTGAATCTCGCAGCAGGCGTCTGGGACCAGGGCTCCCTCGACGCGGCCGCATCACGCGCGCTGAGGAAGCTCAGCTCCCGCAGCACCGACGGCGCCGTCGAACTCACCCCCCTCATCCAGCCGCGGATCACCACCGACGCACCCTACTGGGACACCATCTGGCACGCCCTCACGTCCCGCACCCCGGTCCGCTTCCCCTATCGGGCGGCCAGCACCGGACGCGAGGAGGTGCGCACGATCCACCCCTGGGGAATGGGAGCGCGCTTCGGCCACTGGTACGTCGTCGGATTCGACACCACGCGGAACGCCGAACGGTTCTTCCGCCTCTCACGCATGACGGGCGAACCCGTCCTCCTCCCGGGTTCCTTCGAGGTGCCCGAGAGCTTCGACATGAACCGTACCCTGTCCTCCCTCTCGCGCAGCGAGCCGGACCGGACCGCGGTCGTCGCCGCTCGGCCCGGCTCCTGCCAGGTCCTCCGCGTCCGCAAGAACGCCGAGGTGCTGCAGACGGGGGAGGAGTGGGACATCCTGCGTGTGCCCTACGCGGCGTCGAGCCCCATGGCGGCGACCGTGGCGGGACTGGGCACCAATGCCAGGGTGGAGGAGCCGCGGGAACTGGCCGACGAGGTGGTGCGGTTGCTGGAGGGTGCCTACGACGCCGCGATCGCTGCCCCCAGGGACCTCGAGATCACCGGCGGGAGCCGCCCCGCCCCGCGACGGAAGTCCTCCTCCCAGGACCACCTGCTCCGTCTCCTCGACCTGGTCCCGTACCTCCTGGCCCATCCCGGGGCCGAACTGGGCGAGACCGCCCAGCGGTTCGATGTCACCCCGAGCCAGCTGACGAAGGACCTCGACCTGCTCTTCGTCAGCGGACCGCGTCACTACCCGGACGGTCTCATGGACGTGAACATCGAGGACGGCCGGATCTATCTGACGAACGCCCACGACCTGGCCGAGCCCGTGAAGCTGAGCATGGACGAGGCCTGTTCGCTGATCGTGGGTCTGCAGGCGCTCCGCGAACTGCCCGGCATGCGGGACAACGAGGCCATCGTGAGTGCCCAGACGAAGCTGACGGCAGCCGCGGGTGATGCTGCCAGGATCGGGTCGGCCGTGGCGACCAAGCTCACCGAGGACGACATCGATCCGACGCTCGAGGTGCTGCAGGCCGCCCTGCAATCCGGTGTCAGGGTCGAGGTGGACTACTTCGTGCCCACGCGCGACGAGATCACGCACCGCGTCCTGGAACCGATCCGCATCTTCCTGCACCAGGACACCTGGTACCTCGAGGCCTGGAGCGTCGATTCGGACGGCCTCCGGAACTTCCGCCTGGACCGCATCCAGAGCGCCACGCTGACGCGGGAGCAGGCGACGGCGAACGTCGACGAGGAAGCGCTGGCGCGAGGCCGCAAAGCTGCGTCCCCCTACCGCTCCGCAGACACCGACCACGCCGTCACGCTCCTGCTCGAACCCCGAGCGCGCTGGATAGCTGCGCAGTACAACGCGGACGCCGTGGAGGAGCTCGGCGACGACCGCTTGGTGGCACGCCTGAGGGTCGCCTCCGATGCGTGGATCCCGGGTCTCGTCGCGGGTCTCGGCGGGTCCGCCGCCGTCGTCGCTCCGGAGTCCCTCCGGGAGGAGACCGTGCGCTGGCTGGAAGCAGCCCGTTCCCACCAACCGTTGTCCTAGACTTACCCCATGCTCTGGTGGATGTGGATCGTTCTGTGGGTCGCTGTGATCGCCGTCAGCGTGATCTTCCTCGGCGTCGTCGGATTCCGTGTCTTCCGGCGGATCATGCGAACTCTGAGTGAATTCGGGGAAGCGATGGACCGCTTCGACATGAACACCCCCGACGACGGCGGCGCACCGGTGCGCGCCGCAGCACTCCCGGGAATCCCCGTCCCCGCCGTGTTCTCGGCACCCGAGGAGGTCGGTCAGGCTCGCGAGCTGGCCAGGATCAGGCGCAGCGACGACCGACGCAGCAGGCGGGTACGCAAGCGCGTGGACCGCGGACAGCCTCAGCTCCTGCGGGACATGCCCCACCTGTGACCTAAACTGGGATCGGGATCAACGAGAGGAATTGGGCATGAGGCTCGAAGGCTGGCACATCGTCATCATCATCGTTCTTGCGATCGTTCTGTTCGGCGCGCCGAAGCTGCCCGGTCTGGCACGCAGCGTCGGTCAGTCGCTGCGGATCTTCAAGTCCGAGGTGAAGCAGATGAAGGACGAGAACAACACCCCTGATGCCGGGACGGATCCGGTGGAAGGCCGTGTGGTCAGCGATGCTGCCCCCCAGACCTATGCCCCTACGTACCAGGCCCCCGTCCAGCCCCAGCAGACCGGTCAGGGCCAGGGATTCCAGGAACCGCATCGCCAGGGCGACGGCGCGGCTGACGGATCGGGCCAGGCGGGCCCGCCCCAGCAGAGCGGCACCTCCCGCACCAACCTCTGAGCCGGACCCAGCCGGTGTCCGCCGAGAACGCCCGTGCGCGCGGGAGGAAAGCCAACCCGGAAGGGCGGATGGCTCTCAAGGAGCATCTGCGCGAGGCACGCAACCGTCTCTTCAAGGCAGCGATCGCCGTGCTCGTCGGCACCGTGGCCGGCTTCTTCCTGTACGACCCCGTGCTCCGGGCACTCGGCGAGCCGATCGTGGCGATCAACGAGCAGGAGGGCCGCCAGGCTGCTCTGAACTTCGACACCGCTGCGTCGCCGTTCGACCTCCTGATCCAAATGTCGATCTTCCTCGGGGTGGTCCTGTCGAGTCCCGTATGGCTCTATCAGCTGTGGGCCTTCATCACTCCCGGGCTCAAGTCGAAGGAGCGGCGGATCGCGTTGGCCTTCATCGCCGTCGCCGTGCCGCTGTTCCTGGCCGGTATCGCGCTGGCATGGCTGATCCTCCCGAATGCCGTCCGCGTGCTGACCGACTTCACGCCCGAGGACTTCTCCAACCTCATCAGTGTCTCGGTGTACTTCACCTTCGTCCTGCGCCTCATGCTGGCGTTCGGCATCGCGTTCCTGTTGCCCGTCGTCCTGGTGGGACTGAACATGGTCGGCCTGGTCTCGGGCAGGCAGATCCTCAAGGCGTGGCGCATCACGGTTTTCCTCGTCTGCCTGTTCGCGGCCATGGCTGCCCCGGGCGGCGACGCGCTGAGCATGTTCTATCTCGCGGTACCGCTGCTGCTGCTCTTCTTCGTCGCCATCGGTCTGTGCCTGCTCAACGACAAGCGGCGGGCCCGTCGTAACGCCGCCCGCGAAGCCGCTGTCGAGTCGACCGCCGACACCGCGTCGTCCCTCGACTCCATCTGACCGCCGGGGCACGGCTACGCGAGGCTCCGCAAGCAGGATCTGCGTGGAAACGCTCAGCGCGTACACGGCTCCCCACGCTGAGCGGAGCGTCTAGGGTGGAAAGATGAGCACCCCCGCGGAGAGATACGCAGCTGCAAAGGCTCGCACGGAGCACTCACGGACGCAGCTCTTCCAGTTCGAACAAACCCTGAATTTCGCCCTCGATCCGTTCCAGCGGGAAGCGTGCTCCGCCCTCGAGGCAGGAAAGGGCGTGCTGGTAGCGGCTCCCACAGGGGCCGGGAAGACGGTGGTGGGGGAGTTCGCCGTGTTCATGGCCCTGCAGCACGGCCTCAAGGCGTTCTACACCACACCCATCAAGGCCCTGAGCAACCAGAAGTACTCCGAGCTGGCCGCCGTCCACGGCCCCGACCGCGTGGGCCTGCTCACCGGTGACACCAGCATCAACGCGGACGCCGACGTGATCGTGATGACCACCGAGGTCCTGCGCAACATGCTGTATGCGAACTCCGAGGCGCTCAACAACCTCGGTTACGTGGTGATGGACGAGGTCCATTACCTTGCGGACCGCTTCCGGGGTGCCGTCTGGGAGGAAGTGATCATCCATCTGCCGACCGAGGTCAAGCTCGTCTCCCTCAGCGCGACGGTGTCGAACGCCGAGGAGTTCGGGGCCTGGCTGGACACCGTCCGCGGCGATACGGACGTCGTCGTGTCCGAACACCGCCCCGTACCGCTCTGGCAGCACGTCATGGTCGGGCACGACCTCGTGGATCTGTTCGCCGGTGACGTCGCCTTCGACGAGGCCGCGCCGGCCGGAGCGGACGCGGGGGCGAAGAGCCAGTACGACGTGAACCCCGAACTGCTCGACCTCGCGAGCAACGAGATTCGGCTGAACCAGCGTTCGAATTGGGGGGGCGGGGGACGGCGGGGCAAGCCCCGGAACGGCAGGGGCGGACCGGCGCAGACGTCACTCGTCAGACGGGCGACGCGGCCCCAGGTCATCAGTGCCCTGGACCGCGCCGACCTCCTGCCGGCCATCACCTTCATCTTCTCCAGGGCGGGGTGTGAAGCGGCCGTGACCCAGTGCCTGCATGCCGGCCTGTGGCTCACCACCGAGGACGAACGCGACGAGATCAGCGAGACCATCGACGTCGCGACGATGGACATCCCGCGCGACGACCTCGAGATCCTCGGGTTCTGGACCTGGCGGGAGGGCCTGATCCGGGGATTCACCGCCCACCATGCGGGAATGCTGCCCACCTTCAAGGAGATCGTGGAGCGGCTCTTCGCCGCCGGCCTGGTCAAGGCGGTCTTCGCGACCGAGACCCTGGCGCTCGGCGTCAACATGCCCGCTCGGACCGTCGTGCTCGAGAAGCTCGACAAGTTCAACGGCGAGGCGCATGTGAACGTGACCGCCGGGGAATACACCCAGCTGACCGGTCGTGCCGGGCGCCGCGGGATCGACGTCGAAGGTCACGCCGTCGTCCTCTGGCAGCCGGGGACGGACCCGGGCGCGGTCGCGGGACTCGCATCCCGGCGCACCTACCCCTTGAACTCCAGCTTCCGCCCGACGTACAACATGAGCATCAACCTGATGGCGCAGTTCGGTCAGGAGCGCTCGAGGGAGATCCTGGAGACGTCGTTCGCGCAGTTCCAGGCCGACCGCTCCGTGGTCGGACTCGCCAAGCAGGTCCGCAGCCGCGAGGAGTCCCTCAAGGGCTACGAGAAGTCCATGACCTGTCACCTCGGGGACTTCCGCGAGTACGCGAACCTTCGGCGGGAACTGTCCGACCTCGAGTCGCTGGCATCGCGGGACAGGTCACGGTCGCTGCGCTCCGCGGCGGAGTCCTCCCTGGAGTCGTTGCGGCCGGGCGACGTGATCGACGTACCCGGTGGCAGGACCCAGGGGTACGCCGTCGTCCTCGACAGCGACTCGTCGCGGGAACCGCGGCCCACCGTCCTGACCCTCGAGACGCAGATCCGCCGAGTCGGCGTTCAGGACATCGATGGTCCCGTGGAGGTGCTGTCACGCATCAGGATCCCGAAGCACTTCAGCGCCCGTAGCCCGAAGGATCGCCGCGATCTCACCTCCTCCCTCCGGAACGCGTTGCAGGAACAACGTCCGCCGCGGCGGGGTGCGGATCGCGTGGCGGCGGCACACTCGGCATCGGCCGCAGCGGAGGAACGCGCGATCACGGAGCTCCGCCGCCGGTTGAGGGCACACCCGTGCCACGGCTGCAGTGAACGGGAGCAGCACGCGCGCTGGGCCGAGCGCTGGTGGAAGCTGCGCCGCGAGACGGACAAGCTCGCAGGCCAGATCCGGGGCCGGACGAACACCATCGCGAAGACGTTCGACCGCGTCTCGGAGGTCCTCGCCTCGTACGGCTATGTGGAGTACACCGACGACGGCGCCCGGGTCAGTGCCTCGGGTCAGAAGCTCCGCCGCATCTACGGGGAGAAGGATCTGCTCATCGCGCTGTGCATCGAGCAGGGAGCCTTCAGTGATCTCGACGCGGCGGAACTGGCGGCGCTCACCACCGTGCTCGTGTACCAGGCCAAGCGGGAGGAGCGAGGGGTGCGTCCGGTGATGCCGAGCGTCGCCCTGGAGGGTTCGGTGGAGACGATCATCCGCCAGTGGTCGCAGCTGAACGACGTCGAGGAGCAGCACCGCCTCCCCGTGACCGGCGAGCCGGAACTGTCGCTCGTCTGGCCGATGTTCAAGTGGGCCCAGGGCCGCTCCCTGCAGGCCGCGCTCAGCGGTACCGAGCTGGCCGCGGGGGATTTCGTCCGATGGTCCAAGCAGGTCATCGACCTGCTCGACCAGCTCGCGAAGGTGCCCGACCTGCCGGACGGACTCCATTCCACGTGTGTCCGGGCCATCCGGCTGGTCAGGCGTGGCGTGGTGGCATACTCGAACATCAGTGAGTAGTACCCGTCCCGGACCAGACCGACCATAGAAAGCCGCCGAACATCTCCATGCCCAGCTCCGACGATTCCGCACCCGTCCTCTACCGCAACGGGTCCGTGTACAGCCCTGCCGATCCCTTCGCGACTGCCATGCTCATCGACCGTGGAGTGGTGGCCTGGGTCGGTTCCGAGCACGCTGCGGCCAATCTCACCGGCCCCGGAGTGCGGACGGTGGATCTCGACGGGTCCCTGATCACTCCCGGCTTCGTCGACGCCCATGTCCACACCACGGAGACGGGCATAGCCCTCGGGTCGATCGACCTGACCGGATGCCGTTCCCTGGGCCAGCTGCTGGATTCGGTCGCCCAGGCGGCGTCGGACGGGTCCTCCACAGTTCTCGGGTACGGCTGGGACGAGTCCCAGTGGCCGGAGAAGCGCGTGCCAACGGCCGTGGAGCTGGACAACGCCGGGAACGGTGCGCTCGTGTACCTCGTCAGGGCCGACATCCACTCCGCCGTCGTCTCGGGATCGCTCGCTGCGGGCCTGGGGCTCGCCGCTCTGGACGGGTGGTCGGACGGTTTCGTGGTCCGGGGCGCCCACGAAGCGGCCCGCCAGGCGACCCGCCATCTGACCCGCGAGCAGCGGCGCAACTACCAGCAGGCCGCGTTGCTGCACGCAGCATCGCGCGGGTACATCGCGGTCACGGAGATGGCCGCACCGCACATCGCCCCGCGCGAGGACCTCGAGGAACTGCTGTCGATCGACGGCGTGAGCCATGACAGGCCCTTGCCCGAGGTGATCCCGTACTGGGCACAACTGACGTCGACGCGCCAGGAGGTCCGCGACCTCATGCTGGGCTTCGGTGGACGGCTGGCAGGCCTCGCAGGCGATCTCAACGTCGACGGTTCGATCGGCTCACGGACTGCCGCTCTCCGCGAGCCCTACACGGACGCACCCGGAGATAGGGGAACCATGTACCTGAGCGAGGAGGACGTCACCGCACACCTGCTCGCCGCAACCGCCGAAAACGTCCAGGCCGGCTTCCACGTCATCGGCGATGCCGGACTCGACGTGGTGCTGCGCGGGCTGGAGGTCGCAGCAAAGGAGATGGGGATCGAAGAGGTCCGCCGCGCCCGACACCGGCTGGAGCACGTGGAACTCACCGATGACGCTGCTGTCGCCGCCCTGGTGCACTTCGGCGTGGCCGTCAGCGGACAGCCCGTTTTCGATGCGCTGTGGGGGCACGACGGCGGCCTGTACGAGCAGCGACTGGGGGAGCGCAGGGGCGGTATGAACCGCTTCGCTTCGCTTCTGTCCGCCGGGGTCCTCGTAGCGCTCGGTTCCGACAGCCCTGTGACCCCGCTCGATCCGTGGTCCTCGGTGCGCGCGTGCCTGCAGCACAGCAATCCGGAGGAGAACATCTCAGCGCGTGCCGCCTTCATCGCCCATACACGAGCCGGCTGGCGGCTCTCGGGCAGAAGCCCCATGATGGGTCAGCTGGCTCCGGGTACCCCCGCCTCCTTCGCCGTATGGAAGGTGGACGAGCTGATGGTGCAGACGCCGGACAATCGCGTCCAGTCATGGAGCACGGACCCGCGAGCGGGGACTCCGCTGCTGCCGGCGCTGGACACCGAGAACGCTCCGCTGTGCCTGGAGACGGTGCACGAGGGACGCCGGATCCATGCTGTCGAGGGCTTTGCGACGGCCTAGGTGGAGGCCGTCCCAGGAGAATTCCGGTGGCGATCGGGATACCCCTCCTGACCTGCGCCGAAAGACGTTTCCGCAGGTCAGGGGTCTGTTGACACCTCCTCCACAGCACGTAAGCTTTCGTCCTAAGGGTTGGAGGAACTCCCGCGGGAGGAAACCTGGCTGGTCTCCGTGAGCGCAACGCATCGGCCTTTCCAATGGCGCGTGTTGCCCGCCCGAACGGAGCCGGCACTCAAAGGGCAGGTCCACTCATCAGTAGAAAACGATGGCGGTCGTTCTTCCGCCATCGGTACGAAGGTGGGTGGACTGCCCGAGAGCCCGCCCACCGGGTGTGCCTGTCCGTCGATACCCGCCGCGGCTTCCCGGAGACCCGATCCTCCTCGCCTATACTTGCAGACTGGCTCCGCGAACGAGCCGGTCCCTGCGCGATGCGCACCCCGAAGGAAAGGCCCACCTGCGTGCGAGTCGTGACGATCATCCCTACCTACAACGAGATCGAGTCGCTCCCGCTGACCCTCGCGCGCCTGCGCGCAGCAGTACCGACGTCGGACGTGCTGATCGTCGACGACAACAGCCCTGACGGCACGGGTGAACTCGCGGATCGTGCGGCCGCGGCGGACGATCACGTTCATGTCCTGCATCGGACCGGCAAGGAAGGTCTGGGAGCCGCCTATATCGCGGGTTTCCGGTGGGGGCTGGAACGGGACTACGACGTCTTCGTCGAGATGGACGCCGACGGCTCCCACAAGCCGGAACAGTTGCAGGACCTCCTGGACAGCGTGGACCGCGCGGACCTCGTCATCGGCAGCCGCTGGGTCAGCGGAGGCAGCGTGGTCAACTGGCCGACCCACCGCAAGCTCCTGTCACGAGCCGGCAGCACCTACTCCCGCATCATGCTCGGGCTCCCCGTCAGGGACATCACCGCCGGCTTCCGTGCCTTCCGGCGCTCAACGCTCGAGACCCTCGACCTCTCCGCAGTGGCATCCGTCGGCTACGGCTTCCAGGTCGACATGACCTTTCGCGTCGCCCGCCTCGGCCTCACCATCGTGGAGGTTCCCATCACCTTCGTCGAGAGGGAACTGGGGGATTCGAAGATGAGCGGCAACATCGTGTTCGAAGCCATCGCGAACGTCACCCGTTGGGGTCTGAGCGCCCGCTGGAACAAGCTGACCCGACGCTCCTGACGGAACCCGGGACGAAAGAAAGGCACCCGCCTCGGCGGGTGCCTTTCGTCATGTACCGCCCGGCCTCAGGCTGAGCGGCGCTCTCCGCGACGCTCGCGCAGGATCGTCAGCCGATCCTGGAGGATCTGCTCCAGCTCTTCGACCGAGCGACGCTCCAGCAGCATGTCCCAGTGCGTACGAACAGGCTTGTCGTTGGAGGTGTCCGGCTTCTCCCCGTTCACGAGGAGTGCTTCCTTGCCCGTCTTGGAGACCCAGGTCGCTGGGATGTCGGCTTCGGACGAGAACGTCACGAAGACCCGCTCCCCGTCCTCGCACCGGTACTCCACGCGCTGACGGGGCGCGGGCTCGACACCGGATTCCGTCTCCATCGACTGCGCTCCGAGGCGCATGCCGCGCAGGCTGCGATCGCTCATCTTGTTCTCCTAGTCACCGTGGCCCCGCGTACCGGAGACCGTTGTCGCTGTTCGTGAATTCGTGCTCACCGGGCGCTGCCGTCGGCACACCCGGCGCCGCACCCGCCCGAAGGCGAGAGGGAAGCTGTAGGTATCAACACCGCACGCCACCAACATGTTCCTGGGAGCGGACGGGTAAACACCTAAGTGTACAGGCTCGTCTCCTGCCCCTTCCCGCCGGCTGAGGGCCCGGACGCGCAGAACCGGCCCCCGGCACACCGCTGGCCTCCGCCGGGATCGGCGAAGGCCAGTGTGAACGGACGGGCCGTCAGGTGCGTTCGACGAGCTCCGGGCCGTCCGAGGGGGAGTCGGGGGTGGTGGTTCCGAGGACGTTGCCGATGCCCTTCAGTGCCTCGCCGACCTCGCTCGGGATGATCCAGAGCTTGTTCGCGGACCCTTCCGCAAGCTTCGGGAGAGTCTGCAGGTACTGGTAGGCGAGCAGCTTCTGCGTCGGATTGCCCTTGTGAATGGCGTCGAACACCTTGTGGATGGCCTGCGCCTCACCGTCGGCGCGAAGGATCGCAGCCTTCGCATCTCCTTCTGCTGCCAGGATGGCGGCCTGTCGCTGGCCTTCCGCCGTGAGGATCTGCGACTGCTTGGTTCCCTCCGCGGTCAGGATCGCGGCCCGGCGATCACGCTCGGCACGCATCTGCTTCTCCATCGAATCCTGGATGGAGTGGGGAGGATCGATCGCCTTGAGTTCCACGCGACCCACCCGGATGCCCCAGCGGCCCGTCGCATCGTCGAGCACTCCGCGGAGCTGCCCGTTGATCTGGTCGCGGGAGGTGAGCGCCTCCTCGAGGTTCAGCCCACCCACCACGTTTCGAAGGGTTGTCGTGGTCAACTGCTCGACGGCCTGGATGTAGTTCGCGATCTCATAGGTGGCGGCACGGGGATCGGTCACCTGGAAGTAGACGACGGTGTCGATCGAGACGACGAGGTTGTCTTCCGTGATCACGGGCTGCGGGGGAAAGGACACCACCTGTTCGCGCAGGTCCAGCAGCGGGAGCAGCCGGTCGACGAACGGGATGAGGATGGTCAGTCCCGGGTTGAGGGTCCGCTGGTACTTGCCGAGCCGCTCGACGACGCCCGCACGCGCCTGCGGAATGATCCGGACGGACTTCACGAGTACGACCAGGACGAAGATGATGAGGACGATCAGGACCAGAGTGAGCCCGATCGTCCCGGCGTTGCCATTCATGTGTCCCCTTTGTTGTGGTGGTTGCATCCCTCACCTGGGAGCGGCGAGGAAGCAGGAAAGACGATGGGAGAGGTTCAGGCGTCTGTGGCGGGAGCGGCCGGCGGCTCCGCGACGGGTTCGACGACGGCCGTCGCCCCTTCGATCCTCGCGACGGACAGGCGGGCGCCCACCGGTAGCGCGGCGCCGCTGGACGAGCGGGCAGTCCAGGTGTCACCGCCGATCTTCACCGTCCCCGAGTGGGAGGTGACCGGTTCGAGTGCGAGTGCGACGGCTCCGACGAGGCGGTCCACGTTGTCCAACCGGTCCGCCGGCCCCTTCCTGAGGTGACGGACGGCGATGGGCCGGACGAGCAGGATCATGAGCAGCGACACGACCGCGAACACCACGATCTGCAGGACGAGTCCCGCTCCTGCGAAGGACGCGACCAGTGCGGCCAGCGCTCCGACCGCGAGCATGATGAAGAAGAGATCGAGGGTCAGGGTCTCCACGGCTGCCAGTCCCAGGAACAGGACGAGCCACAGGACCCAGCCGTTGTCGAGCAACCATTCCATCGAACATCCCCCTCGAGTCCGTGCCGCAGCGAGCGACCGTTCCCTCCATCATGACAAACGGGTCCGACATTACCTAGGCGCCGGGACCCGTAGCGCCGCGTCGTTACCCTTCCGTGCCGTTCGGTCCCACGACGTACGCCCGGTGGATCACTCCGGTCCGGCGAGGACCTGCACCGTGAACCGGGCGTCGATCTGCAGGTCCGGAGAGGAGTCGAACTCCTTCCGCAGCCCCTCCGGTGCGTGATGCGCTGCCGGTCCCATGACCAGCGCGGACCGGGCAAGTCCCGGCGGCAGTGTCATGACGTAGTCCAGCTCCTCGCGAAGCGTTTCGGTGAGGACGCCGCCGAAGGCTGCCTCGACGTCGTCGGCTTTCTGCGCGGGCACCGACAGCAACGGACCGACCGCCTCTAGGCCGGCGAGGTGACCCGGCCTCGGGGTCACCACGACGAGGCTCCCGCCGGGAGCGAGTACCCGCGCGAACTCGGCCGCGTTGCGTGGAGCGAAGACGTTGAGGAGGACGTCCACGGATCGATCGGCCAGCGGGAGCTTCCGCCAGACGTCCCAGACGATGCTCACCCCGGACGGAATCCTGCGGGCCGCACGTCTCAGTGCCGTCTTGGAGATGTCGAGCGCTACGGGGTAGACCCCCGGAGCGGCACTGACGAGCCCTTCGAGGTAGTAGCCCGTCCCGGCCCCCGCATCGAGAGCCACGGCGGGAGAGGAGGAACCTCGCAGGGCTGCTGCGACGACCGCATCGCGCAGGGGGGCATAGTGGCCCGAACCGAGGAAGTTCGCCCGCGCCTCGACCATGTCGGCGGTATCGCCGTCGAAGGGGGAGCCCTTCCCGGTGAGGAGATTGACGTAGCCCTGACGCGCGGCGTCGAACCTGTGGCCGTGCTCGCAGCCGAGCGTGCTGTCCAGCAGGAGGAGGGGATGATCGCAGACAGGGCACTGCAGGAGGGCGGGAGGGAGGGTCGGCACCGTCCCATCCTAGGGAAATGTCGTGCGCCACCGTTGACTCAGGCCACTATTTCGGGTCTAGTCGGGAAGGTGAAACCAGACCAGATCGACCTCCTGACCACCACAGGCACACCGACGCTCCATCCGGACGGCTCCCGGCTGGTCGTCGCCGCGACCCGGCCCGACCTGAGAGCCGACGCCTACGTCGGTCAACTGTGGGAGCTCGCGCTCGACGGCCGGCGTCGTCGGCTGACCCGCGGCTTCCGGGACACCGCGCCGCGCTACTCGCCCGACGGGGAGTTGCTCCTGTTCCTCCGAGCAGCACCGGGCGGCAAGCCGCAGCTGTTCGCCGTACGCTCCTCGGGCGGGGAGCCCGTTCAACTGACAGACCAGCCGCTCGGCGTCGCGCGGTTCGATGTGTCACCGGATGCGCGGACGGTCGTCTTCAGCGCACGGGTGCCCGAGCACGGACGCTACGGGACCCTGGAAGGTGTCGGGCCCGGCCTGGAGGATCCACGCCTCATCACGCAGTACAAGTACCGGATGAACGGCCTCGGCTACACGACGGACAAGCGTTCGCACCTGTTCACCGTCCCGGTGCCGGACATCGACGCCGAACCCTTCATCGAAGCGGTGGGGCGGTTGAAGGGGGAACCGGCCGAGGGCCCGCACGCCCTCGAGGCCCAGGGCGCGGTGCCGACCGCCACGCAGGTGACGACCGACGATGCGGACCATCTCGAGCCCGTCTTCTCTGCCGACGGACTCCGGATCCTCTTCACCGCGGCGCTCGGTCGGGATGCGGACGTCACCCTCGTGTCGGACATCCATTCGATCGGCCTCGACGGCGGAGACCGTCAGCAGCTCACGAACCTGGGCGGGGACACCCTGCTGGGATGCGGGGCACCGCGGCCGAGCGCCGATGGCAGCCGGCTCTTCTTCCTGGCCTCGGACCTCTCGCCGTCGGGCCTCGACTTCGTGGCCCGCAACACCGCGCTCTACGCACTGTCGATGGACGATCCGCAGGACGTGCGGCGCCTCAGCGACCCGGAGACCATGGACTTCGGCGACGTCCAGGAGATCGTGTCCGACGGGCCGGCCTCCGTGCTGGTCCACAACCGATCCCGCGGCAGCGGTGAGCTGATCCGGATCTCGGCAGCGGGGGAGTCGCACACCGTGGTGACCGGTCCCACCGTGGTCACCGGCGCCTCGTCCTCCGGCGGCACCGTCGTCGTCAGCTACACCGATCCCTCGACGTCAGGGGATGTCGCCGTCGTCGAGGGAACCACGCTGCGCCCGCTGTCCGACTTCTCCGCTGATCTGCGCATCCGGACCAGGGTCGGCGAACCGCAGGAGCGCACCTATGCGGCGCCCGACGGCACACCCGTCCACGGCTGGGTGGTGCTGCCCGAAGGCGACGGACCGCATCCGGTGCTGCTCGTCATCCACGGTGGACCCTTCGCCTCCTACGGGTGGGGATACTTCGACGAAGCACAGGTGTACGCGGCAGCCGGGTACGCGGTCCTGCTGTGCAACCCGCGGGGCGCGGCGGGCTACGGGCAGGCACACGGACGCGTCATCAAGGAAGCGATGGGCACGGTGGACCTCGACGACGTGCTCGCCTATCTCGACGGCGCGCTCGCAGAGTTCGATGTCATGGACGACGAGCGCCTCGGCGTCATGGGCGGTTCCTACGGCGGGTACCTCACCGCCTGGACGATCGCCCACGACCACCGCTTCCGGGCGGCGATCGTGGAACGCGGGTATCTCGATCCGCCGTCGTTCGTGGGCTCCTCCGACATCGGCTGGTTCTTCTCCGAGGAGTACACCGGGACGGATCCGGCGCTCGTCGAGGAGCAGAACCCCTTCGCGAAGATCGGGGATGTACGGACACCCGCCTTCGTCATCCACTCCGAAGAGGACCTCCGCTGCCCGATCGAGCAGGCGCAGCGCTACTACACGGCCCTCAAGAAGCAGGGCGTGGAGACGGAACTGCTGATCTTCCCCGGAGAGACGCACGAGCTGTCCAGGTCCGGATCACCATGGCACCGCAGGCAGCGCTTCGACCACATCCTGCGCTGGTGGGCGAGGTACCTTCCCACCGACGCGAACCCGGGAACGGCGAGCGCCGGGTAGCCGTCCGCGGGGCCTCAGAAGCCGAGGCCCCGCCGCGCGTCGTCGATCGTGGGCTGCGCCCACCGCCCCTGCTCGGCGGTGGAGGTGAGCGACCGCAGGATGGCCCGGTCCAGGTACAGCCGGCCGTTCAGGTGGTCGGTCTCGTGCTGCACGATGCGGGCGGGCCAGCCGTCGAACCGCTTCGTGACGGCGGTGCCGTCCACCTGGATGTAGGTGGCCGTGATGCTGTGGTGCCGTTCGACGACGGCCGAGTAGCCGGGCACCGACAGGCAGCCCTCGTAGAACGCGTCGAGCCCGGCGCCTGCGGGCTCGTACCCCGGGTTGATGATCACGGTGAAGGGCAGGGGAGTGCGGGACCGCGCGTCCGCGATCGCCGGGTCCGGCGCCCCTGGTCCTCGAGGACGCGATGCGCAGAGGGATGCCGATCTGCGGAGCTGCCAGGCCCACGCCCGGCGCCTCGTGCATGACGACACGCATGGTGCTGATCAACCGATGCAGGAGATCGTCGTCGAGCTGCCCGTCGAAGTCCTCGGCCCGGCGGCGCAGCACCGGGTTCCCGGCGGACACGATGGGCGGCAGTCCGTCGGACAGGATCCTCTCCACGAGCTCGGACAGGGTCGCGGTGGACAGCGGCTGAGGAGGATGATTCGACTGATCGGCGCTCATCGCTTCAGCAAAGCACAGTCGCGGACGGATCCGGGCAGTATCGCGGCCGAGGGGCATTGCCCCTGTGGGCAGGACGACGGAGAATCAGTCGTGCTGCGGGGTGGCACCCGGCAGGCCGGACCGACCCGCGCCCGGACGAGCGCCGACCCCGAGAATGGAGACACCATGACCACGACGACGGACAGCGACCAGGCGGGACACCATACGGCCGATCGCCACGACCTCATCAGGGTGCGTGGCGCGCGGGAGAACAACCTCAAGGACGTCACGATCGACATCCCGAAACGGCGGCTCTCCGTCTTCACGGGCGTGTCCGGTTCGGGCAAGAGTTCGCTGGTCTTCAACACGATCGCCGCCGAGTCGCAGCGCATGATCAACGAGACCTACAGCGCCTTCCTGCAGGGTTTCATGCCGACCCTGGCCCGGCCCGACGTGGATGTCCTCGAGGGGTTGACGACGGCGATCATCGTCGACCAAGAACGGATGGGCGCCAATCCCCGCTCCACCGTCGGGACGGCCACCGATGTCAATGCCATGCTGAGGATCGTGTTCTCGCGCCTGGGACAGCCTTCCATCGGCTCCCCGCAGGCGTACTCCTTCAACGTCGCGTCGATCAGTGGAGCAGGCGCCGTGACCATGGAACGCGGCGGTACCACCGTCAAGGAGCGCCGTAGCTTCACCATCACGGGTGGTATGTGTCCGCGCTGCGAGGGTATGGGATCGGTGACGGACATGGACCTCACCAAGCTCTACGACGACACGAAGTCGCTCAACGCAGGAGCCCTGACCATCCCGGGCTACAGCATGGACGGGTGGTACGGCAGGATCTTCGGCGGCTGTGGTTTCTTCGATGCCGACAAGCCAATCCGCGACTTCACCGAGCGTGAGCTCCGGGACCTGCTCCACAAGGAACCGACCAAGATCAAGGTCGACGGCATCAACATCACGTACGAGGGCCTGGTGCCCAAGATCCAGAAATCGATGCTGTCCAAGGATCGCGAATCGATGCAGCCCCACATCCGCGCCTTCGTCGATCGTGCGATCACCTTCACCACCTGCCCGGACTGTGACGGCACCCGGCTGAGCGAAGCGGCCCGGTCGTCGAGGATCGGCGGCATCAGCATCGCCGATGCCTGCGCGATGCAGATCAGCGACCTCGCCACCTGGGTGCGGGGCCTGGACGAGCCGTCGGTCGCGCCCCTCCTGGCCGCACTGGCGGAGACCCTCGATTCGTTCGTGGAGATCGGGCTGGGCTACCTCAGTCTGGATCGTCCCTCCGGCACGCTGTCCGGAGGTGAATCGCAGCGGACCAAGATGATCCGACACCTCGGATCGTCGCTGACGGACATCACCTACGTCTTCGACGAACCGACGATCGGCCTCCATCCGCACGACATCCAGCGCATGAACGACCTGCTGCTGCGTCTGCGGGACAAGGGCAACACGGTGCTGGTCGTCGAGCACAAGCCCGAGATGATCGCCATCGCCGACCATGTCGTCGACCTCGGACCGGGAGCCGGTACCGCCGGGGGGACCGTGTGTTTCGAGGGCAGCGTCGAGGGACTTCGCAGCAGCGGAACACTGACGGGTCGACACCTCGACGACCGGGCGGCCCTGAAGACATCGGTGCGCGCGCGCACCGGAGCCCTGGAGATCAGGGGAGCGACCTCCCACAACGTCCGGGACGTCGACGTCGACATCCCGCTGGGCGTGCTGTGCGTCGTCACGGGCGTGGCCGGGTCGGGCAAGAGTTCACTGATCCACGGATCGGTTGCAGGCAGGGACGGCGTGGTCGCGGTCGACCAGGCGGGCATCAAGGGCTCCCGCCGCAGCAATCCGGCAACCTACACGGGAATGCTCGAACCGATCCGGAAGGCGTTCGCCAAGGCCAACGGCGTCAAGCCGGCCCTGTTCAGCGCCAATTCCGACGGTGCCTGCCCCACCTGCAACGGCACCGGCGTGATCTTCACGGACCTCGCCATGATGGCGGGGGTAGCGACCACCTGCGAGGTCTGCGGCGGTAAGCGCTTCATGGCCGAGGTCCTCGACTACAAGCTCGCCGGCAGGGACATCAGCGAGGTGCTGTCGATGCCCGTCAGCGAGGCGACCGCATTCTTCGGCGGTGAGGCGAAGGTGCCCGCGGCCGCTGCCATCCTCGGCCGGCTGTCCGACGTCGGGCTGGGTTACCTGAGCCTCGGGCAACCGCTGACCACGCTGTCCGGCGGCGAACGGCAGCGCCTGAAGCTGGCCACGCACATGGGCGAGAAAGGTGGGGTCCTCGTCCTCGACGAGCCCACGGCGGGGCTCCACCTCGCCGACGTCGAGAACCTCCTGGGCCTGCTGGACCGGCTGGTGGACTCCGGGAAATCCGTCGTCGTGATCGAGCACCACCAGGCGGTGATGGCCCATGCGGACTGGATCATCGACGTCGGGCCCGGCGCCGGGCACGACGGCGGCAGGGTCGTCTTCGAGGGCCCGCCCTCGGATCTCGTCTCGACGGCGGCCACCCTGACCGGCCGGCACCTGGCGGAGTACGTGCGAGCCTGACGCCCTCCCTGGGCATCCGTCCCTCCACCGGCATTCGTTCCGACGACGCTTCGCCAGGCGAGCACCATCGAGGCCCTGCCCGGCAGGTCCACCCGCCGGTCGGAGGTCCGGTCGGTGGGAGGCCCTCAGCTGGAGGGCAGGAGCTCGAGGTCCTCCTCGAGCAGGCGGAGGCCCTCGGCCCGGAGGGAGTCCGCCATGGACCCGGGCCGGCTGCTCCCGACGAGCGGGATGACGTTGGGCTGCAGCAGGAGCCACGCCAGCGCCACCTGTTGCCAACTCACGCCGTGACGTAGCGCCACCTCCGTGGAGGCCCTCGAGCCGGCCGATGGTGCCGGTCCGGAACCACCGAGTGGCATGTAGGCGAGGTAGGCGATCTCCAGCGACGCGCACAGCTTCGCCAGGGGGAGGTCCTGCGGAGAGTGGACCGACAGCTTGTTCTGCACGGCTGCGATGGATGTGATCGCCCGTGCCTCGTCCAGTTGCTGCTCGTCGATGTTCGACAGTCCGATGAGCTCGATCTTTCCTTCGTCCTGTAGGTCCCTGAGCGCTTCGATGCTCTCCCTCAGCGGTACCGACGGGTCGACCCAGTGGAGTTGGTAGAGCCCGATCCGCTCCAGGCCGAGTGCGGTCAGACTCGCATCGCAGTGGGCTCGGAGGGCTTCCGGTCTTCCATCGATCGGGAAGGCGTCTCCCGTGCGGTAGTGCCCGCCCTTGGTGGCGACGAGTACTGCGTTCTCATCACCGTCACGCTGCAGGGCCTGCCTCACGAGGGTTTCCGCAGTGGAGGGTTCATCCCTGCGGGTGTAGGCCAGCGCGGTGTCGATGAGCCGGACGCCCTGGTCCACCGCGCTGCGGATCGCTGCGATGGATCGTTCCGCGGTCAGGTCCGTCCGGAAGGCGAACTGCGCCGTACCCAGCCCGATCGCTCCCACGTCGTGACGGCCGACCCTCACGGTGTACGCCGTGTCTGCATCTTCATCTTGCGTACTCTACGGGACCGGATAGAATCGAGAAACCGCTTTCACGCGGACCGACCATGACACGAGGATTCAGGCGATGAGCACCGTTCCACCCGGAAAGGCACGTGGGGGCTGGTTCGTTGATACGACTCCGCTCAGGGAGAGTCCCGCCTACGCGCGCATGTGGTTCAGCGGAGTCGTCTCGGGGATCGGATCCAATGCCACCATCGTCGCGGTGGGCATCCACATGTACGACCTGACGGGATCGACCTTCGCCGTCGCCCTCGTGGGCGGGTTCGCGCTCGGACCGATGATCCTCGTCGGGATCTTCGGCGGGGCCGTCGTCGACGCATACGATCGCCGTCGCGTGCTGGTGATCGTCTCCGTCATCGCTTGGCTGAGCACCGTGGGCCTTGCTCTCATCGCCTGGATGGGTGTCCGGGACACCTCGGCGTACTACGCGCTGACCACGCTCAGCGCGGCCAGCTCGACCCTCGTGGGGACAGCCCGGTTCGCCATCCATCCCCGCCTGGTGATCCGGCCGCTGCTGCCCGCCGCCGCGGCGTTGAGTGGCATCAGCGCCGGCCTGCAGGCCACCGTCGGGCCCGCGCTGGCCGGACTCCTCGTTGCCACCGTCGGTTTCGCCTGGACCTATTCGGTGGACGTCCTGCTGTACGTCGTGGGAATCCTCGGCATTCTGAGTCTGCCCGCCATTCCTCCGGCCCGCGATGCTCCGAGGTTCGGCGTCGCAGCCGTCCGGACGGGATTCCAGTTCCTGCTCGCCGCCCGGAACATCCGCATGGCATTCCTGCTGCACATGTTCGCCATGTCCTTCGGCCGGCCGCAGGTACTCTTTCCCGCGCTCGGCGCGACACTGCTGGGCGGGGGAGCGATCACCGTGGGCCTGCTCACCACTGCCGGGGCGGTCGGTGTTCTCCTGAGCAGCGCCCTGTCACGGCCGCTCGGGGGAGTGCGTCGGCAGGGCCTCGGGGTCGTCAGGGCGACCAGCTGTGCGGGTCTCACCATCGCCGCCCTGGGAGTCCTTTTCGTCACTCTCGAGCCGGTGGGCAGGGCGGCGAGCGATGCGGGCGACGTGAACGTCCCGGCCATCGTGATCGCCGCAGTGCTGCTGTGCGCCTGGGGTGCTGCGGACAACGTGGCGGGAATCTTCCGGACGACGATGCTGCAGACCGCGGCGCCCGACGACGTCCGCGGGCGGATGCAGGGCTTCTTCACGGTCCTGCTCACGGCCGGACCCCGGCTGGGTGACGTCTTCATGGGCTCCGTCGCCACGATCGCCGCACTGTGGTTCCCTCCCGTGCTCGGTGGCCTGCTGATCGTCGCCCTCGTGGCCGTGTTCGCCCGACCGGGTACCCTGTTCCGCCACTACGACTCGATGGATCCCCGGCCATGACCCTCCTCGATCCCTCCGTCCCCCGAGTACCCTCGGCTGCGCCGGACAGGGAGGTGAAGACCACCCGGTTGCGGCGCATCCTCGAGGAGCACCCCCGGGCCGAGTCGCTGATGCTCACCAGCGCCGAGTCCCTCTCGTGGTACCTCGACGGAGCGCGTGTCGCCGTACCGATCGGAGGAGCCCCCGTGCTCGGCCTGCGGGTCGACCGGACGTCCGAGACGCTGTACTGCCTGTCGAACGAAGCCGAGCGCATGGTGGCGGAGGAACTCCCTGCGGGCATGCAGATCCAGCTGGTGCCCTGGTCGGGCGAGCTGATCCCGGCAGCGGACGACGGCACCCTGCCGGAGCACCTGATCACGGCGGACCTCCGCGCTGCCCGGGCATCGCTGCTGCCGGAGGAGCTCGCCCGGTACCGCGAGCTGTGCGCTGACCTCGCGAAGATGGCAACGGACGTCCTGGAGCAGGCAGGGCCGCGTTCGCCGGAGCGAGCGATAGCCGCCGCTGCTGCCGGACGGATCGTCGCCATGGGGGGAGAGCCGCTCGTGGTCCTCGTCGCCGGTGAGTCCCGTCGGCACTACCGCCACCCCCTGCCCACCGAGTCACCGGTGGGAGCGGAAGTCACCCTGGTCCTCTGCGCTCGCCGTCGTGGCATGATCGCGAACCTCACGCGCCGGGTCCGATTCCGGGGGACGACACCTGAAGCAGCGAGCAGCGAGCAGCGGATCCTCGAGGTCGAGGCCGACATCCTGCGGGCAACCAGGGTAGGACGGCCCTTCACCCAGGTCTTCGCGGACGTCGCCGCCGCCTATCCTGCTCACGGGTTCGCGGAGGACGAGTGGACACGCCACCACCAGGGTGGGCCCACCGGCTACCTCGGGCGCGATCCCAAGCTGACGCCCACCACGCCGGGGAGGTTCGTGGAGCACCAGGCTTTCGCCTGGAACCCGACCGCACCGGGAGTGAAGGTCGAGGACACCGTACTGCTGACCGAGGTCGGGCTCCAGGTTCTCACCGTCGATCCGCGCTGGCCCACGCTGGACGTCGGCGGGATCGACCGGCCGATCACCCTCGCCCGCTGATGGAACGGCCGTTCCCCAGGAAGACCAGAACACCCACGAGAAGGAGAACCAACATGGCAGAGCTGTCCTGGATCACGGTGGAGGGGGACCGGCTGGTCGACCCGTCGGGAGCGACGGTCGTGCTGCGCGGAGTCGGCCTCGGGGGCTGGATGAACATGGAGAACTTCATCACCGGTTATCCAGGCAACGAGGCGAACATCCGCAGGATCCTCCACGACAGGATGGGCACCGAGGCGTACGAGGCGTTCTTCGAGGGCTTCTACCAGGACTTCTTCGACGAGGCCGACGCTGCACACCTGGCCTCCCTGGGGCTCAACTCGGTTCGCATCCCGTTCAACTACCGGCACTTCGAGGATGACGCTCGGCCTTTCGAGCTCAAGGAGGAGGGCTTCAGGCGGCTGGACCGGGTGGTGGCACTGCTCGCCCGGCACGGCATCTACTCGATCCTCGACCTCCATGCCCTGCCCGGCTACCAGAATCAGCACTGGCACAGCGACAACCCCACCCACCGGGCCACCTTCTGGGACCACCCACACTTCCAGGACCGGGTGGTGCATCTCTGGGAAGCGTTGGCGGAGCGGTACAAGGACCGTCCCGAAGTGGCCGGGTTCAACCCGATCAACGAGCCGTCGGATCCGTCCGGGGAAGCGCTCCTGCCCTTCTACGAGCGACTCGAGAAGGCCATCCGTGCCATCGATCACCGTCACGTCCTCTTCCTCGACGGTAACCGGTACTCCACGGACTTCAGTGCCTTCGAAACGCGGGCGGAGCCGCTGCCCAACACCGTCTACACGGCCCATGACTACGCACTACCGGGCATCACGAGCGCGAAGGAGTACCCGGGCATCACGCGCGGCGAGTACTTCGATCGCTCCGTCGTCGAACAGACGTTCCTCCGGCGGACCGAGTACATGAGGAGGACCGGCACGCCGATCTGGATCGGGGAGTTCGGTCCCGTCTATTCCGACGACCGCTCCCAGGATCCGTGGCGTTATCGCCTGCTGCAGGACCAACTGGAGATCTATCGCGAGCACGGGGCGAGCTGGGCACTCTGGACCTACAAGGACATCGGTCTGCAGGGTTTGGTCTCGGCAGCCGCGGAGAGCGACTACGTGTCCCTCATCCAGCCCGAACTCGATACCAAGCGGCGACTGGGCATCGATTCCTGGGGCGGGTCCGATGCCGGGGTGCGCGACATCCTGGATCCCATCGACGCCGTCTTCGACCGCGAGTTCCCCGGCTACGCCCCCTACCCTTGGGGGCGCCAGCCCCACATCGCCGTCCTGGTCCGGCACATCCTGCTGGCGGAACCGCTGGCCGAACAGTTCGGCGAGCGGTTCGCGGGAATGTCACCGGAACAAGCCCGCACCCTCGCCTCCTCCTTCAGGTTCGATCGCGCGGACGAACGGACAGGCCTCTCGGAGGTGCTGCGTCACCACCTCCGGGACTGATCGCTCACGCGGGGTGCGTACGAGGCCTTCGTGCGCCACCGTCCAGCCGGCTCCGAATCCGGGAGTCGCGGGCCCACCGTCCCAGCCCGCGGCCATGAGCGACACCGCGAAGAGCAGTCCGCCGTTCCCCGGGAGGTAGATCGGGAGGCTGGCGTTCTGGCGGTTGTGTCCGTTCGCCAGGAAGGTGTTCTTCGGGCGATCCATCAGCAACGCATCGACCGCGAGCCCGGGGTCACCCAGCCTCGTCGCTGTCATCGCTGCAACCGGGAAGTCCCAGCCCCAGGCGGAATCCCAGTCCCAGTCCCCGAGGACATCGGCCAGCGTGCGCGCCATCATCGCCGGTTCGATCACGGAGGTCGGGGGAATCATCCCGAAGGCAGCGAGCATGCTCGGGTGGTCATCACGGACGAGGTAGGGCTCGGTGGCGAGCGCCAGATAGCTCCCGTCACGAGATGGTGGCGGAGTCATGCCGGTCGCGACCTCCTGCCACCGGGCGGGGACCTCGAGGCCGAGCCGCTCGCGCCACTCACAGGCGATACCGAGGGCCCATGACCAGTAGGCGAGCTCGAAGGTGGGGTTCCTCGCCGTCGCCCGCTGGTCCGCGTAGGACTCCTGGGCCGGGATGATGGGCGGGCCGAGGTCGAAGCCTTCCGGCCCCAGCGACGCGAAGGAAGCCATGAACTCCGCGGTCTCGAAGACCAGGGGGGACCAGCGCCGGAGCGCCTCATCGCCATCTCCTGCCCTGCGGAGCAGCTCGGCGAGGTAGATGGGGTGCGGCTGCTGCCAGACGAGGAACGGGCCGATGTTGCTGGGCGCTTCGGCGCCTGACGGCCCCACCTGTTTCGGCCACCTCGCTCCGGAGAGGCCCTGCGCTCGCGCTGTCGCCCTCGCGCGGTCGGCGATCCCCTCGTACCAGGGCAGGCTCCGTTCGAGCAGGCCCGCCCGCCCCCACTGAGCGAAATGGGCGGCGTGCCACCAGTGCATCTCGAGGTGGAACTTGCCCCGCCACGAGTTGAGTGTGAGGCCCGTCTCGGCCGGAGGCATGGTGCCCGCACACTGGATCGCCGTGAGGTACTGCGAGAGGACGATGCGCCGCTCCAGCTCGGGGGCACGAGCGTCGTCGCTGTCGGCGAGCTCGATCACCGCGCCCGATTGCCAGAAGGACCGCCAGTGCCGTGCGCTCGAGGCGCGAACGTCGACGGCAGCAGGGAGAGCGGTCGCGGCGGGCACGCCGGGCGCGAACCGGATGACGGCCTCGAGGCTTCCGGCGGCGGTCAGCACGAATGCGTGGGGCCCGGCCCGCCCCAGGGACGCACCAGGGGCCCAGAGGCTGACGGAGTACGTCGTGTCGTCGAGGACGCGCAGGATGGTCCACCCGTCATCGCTCGCTGCTACCTCGCTGGAGTGGGCCTCGGATCGCTGCCAGTCCGCGGCATTGCCCCACGACTCCGATCCGTAGGGGAACCGGAGGGTGAGGCCCACCGGGCCGCCGTCGTCCGTGCTGACCGAGACGGCGAGCGTGTCCTCGTCTGGGTGTACCGCGGTGAGGACCGAGAAGTGTCGCTGATCGTAGGTGAAACGGCTGGACAGCACACCGGTGGCCAGGTCGAGATCCTGGTCCACATCACCGAGCCGTCGGGGATCCGGGGTGGACCCGAACCGCAGGCCTATCCGCGCCAGGTCCAGGCGGTGCGGGTTGTTGCGCAGCCATTCCTCGGTCTCGCTCTGCCCCGATTGCTCGTGCATCGAGAACTCGCCGCCCAGGTCCACGTAGGGGGCCGGGCCGTGCGGCGAGTCGTAGACCCGGGTGGCATCGGCGAGGTCGTGGGCTCGTAGCGCGGGGGAGGAGTGCCAACCCCACTCCGACATGGTGCCGAGCAGCGTCCCCTCGGTCTCGCCGTAGCGTCCCTCCACCGGATAGGCCTCCGGGAACGTCTGGAGTCCGGTGGCATCGGCCGTGAAGCAGAACTCGCCGTTGCCGACCGTCAGCGGAGACTCGGGATCGATGCCTGCGACCCGGGGGCGATGGCGGGCGAGGAGTGCGAAGCGGTCGATCTGCCCGCGGGGCCCGATGGTATCGGTCATGGTGGCGTGCCTACTTCCTGGTGAAAGGCTGATGGGCGGCGTCCGCACTTCCGGACGCCGCCCATCAGCCCTGCGGTTCGGGGGTCAGACCGTGCCGATGGCGCTCGCCAGCTCGTCCACCCACTGCTGCGCGGCCTCGGCTGGGCTGAGCCTGTCGAAGAGGACGTCGCTCTCGAGCCGGATCGTCAGATCATTGTGGATGCCCGCACCAGCAGGCTGAGGTGGCAGACCCTCGCCGGCCTTCGCGGCGACGTCGTCGATGAATTCGAGCTCCGCCTGCTGGGACGCATCCAGCTTGTCGCTGATCGCCGAACGGATGTCGGCGTTGGCCGGCATTCCCCGATCCGTCAGCATGATCTCGCCGGCCTCGGTCGAGTTCAGGAGGTAGTCGATCAGCATGGCCGATTCCTCGGGGTGCTCGGTACCGGCGCCGATCGTGAAGTACTGACTCGGCAACAGGGTCATGCCGGGGCGCTCGTACTCGGTCTCGCCCGGGAACTTCAGCAGGACCAGCTCGTCCCCCGAGGCGCCGGCCAGGGTTGCCAGCTGATTGGAATAGGCAGGCACCATGGCACTGCGTCCCTGCCCCATCAGGGTCTGCTCGGGCGCCGCTGCCACGACTTCCGAGGTCAGTTCCGCGGACGGCATTCCGCCGCCGTCGCGGAGTTCGACGATCATCTCCCAGTACTCCTCCATGGTGGAGGCGTTGACGTCGAGTTTTCCGTCCTCGCTGTACATGGGCTCGCCGCGCTGCGCGATGTACACCCGGTCCATGTCGTCCGGCTGCGACTCGTAGCCGAAGACGCCGTCCGGGGTGTTCGCCGAGATCTCGTTGGAGATGTCGACGAACTCGTCCCAGGTCCATTCGTCGTCATCGGGCAGGGGGACTCCCGCTTCTTCGAAGATGCGGGGATTGGCGACCAGGGAGATCGTGTTGGCACCTGTGGGCAGGCCGTACAGGTTGTCCTCGTAGGTCGCGTTGCTGAGGATGGCGTCGTCGAACTTGGACGTGTCCAGCTGCTCCGAGACGTCGGAGAGAGGCAGGAGCGCGTTGCGGGCCGCGTATTCCAGGGGGTAGGCACCGCCGAGGGTGATCACGTCGGGGGCATCGCCGGCAGCCGTGCTCGTGGCGAGCCGGTCGAAGTACCCGTCGAAGGCGCTCGGCTCGGGCTCCACGTTGATCTCCGGGTGCATCGCCTCGAAGCCGGCGATGGCTTCTTCTGTCAGCGCGGCCCTCGTGTCGCTGCCCCACCAGGAGAAGCGAATGGTCACGGGATTGTCCTCGCTCGCTTCACCGCCATCGCCGCCGCCGCTGCCGCCGCTGCCGCCGCTGCAGCCGGTCAGGAGCAGGGCAGCGACGGCCGCAGTGCCGATGACTGTCCGGAATCTGCTGTTTCCTGCGTGTGTACGCCTCATTGCGCCTCATTTCGGTTTGGGGTGCCTGCACCCGTGCCTACGGAGGGTACCGATGGGTGGTGCCTCTTCCGCTCGGGTTCTCCCTGCCGGACGGCGGTGGAGAAACCGCTTTCACGAAAATTAGCACCGGTCGTGGGGGCTGTCAATGGCTCAGCGGCAGCAGCGCGGATCAGACACGAGAAGCAGCAGCGGTGGATCCCCTGAGCTCGAGACGCGGCTGGAAGACGATGTCGTGGCTGGGACGCTCACCCTTGATCAGAGCGCGCAGCCTTGACCAGGCCTGCACCCCCAGTTCCTCGTGGGGGACCGACGCCGTCGTCAGGGCGGGAGCCGTGTACCGCGCGAACGGGATGTCGTCGAAACCCGTGACGGAGACGTCCGCAGGCACGGAGACACCCAGTTCCGTGAGGCCGTTCATCAGGCCCACGGCCACGAGGTCGTTGTAGGCAAGAACCGCCGTGACGCCGGAAGAGATGATGTCCGAGGCCCTTGCATACCCCTCGTCGGAACTCACGCCGCCCGGAAGTACCTCGACCGTCGCGTCCTTCACGACGTCCGCGAACTCCGCCAGCCCTCTGATCCTGCGGGCGTTCGACACACTCTCGGTCGGGCCCTGGAGGTAGGCGAGCCGACGGTGCCCGAGACCGTAGAGGTGCTGGGCCAGGCTCTGGATGCCCGTGTGATAGTCGATCGACAGTGACGGCGCCGACACCCGAGGGCTCGACCGGTTGATCAGGACCAGGGGACTGAGGGACTGCGCCAGGGCGACGAGGTCGTCCTCCGGCATCCGGGGAGCGCAGAGGACGATCGAATCGCAACGGCGCCGGATCTCCGTGGCCAGGAGCGGCTCATCGGCGGGGGACTCCGCCGAATCCGCCACCAGGACGCGGTACCCGTCCCGTGCTGCGGTCTTGCTCAGTCCGGAGAGCACGGTCTGGAACGTCGGGTTCGCCAGGTCGGGAACGACGAAAGCGATCGTGCGCGTCTCTCCGAGGGCCAGGCTGCGCGCCAGGTGGTTCGGCGCGTAGGCCAGTTCCGTCGCCGACGCGCGTACCCGTTCGGCAATGGCGGGCTCGCCCAGGAAGTTGCCGTTCATCACTCTGGAAACGGTTGCCGGAGACACCCTCGCATGGCGGGCCACCTCGGCAATGGTCGCCGCGCCTGATCGTCGTCCCACCCTGGCTCCTTTCGGTAGTCGCCACGATAGCGCCCAGGGCAATCGCGGCCATGATTGACGATCTCACAGGCGTCGGTAATAATCGTACGGCGCACGTGAAACCGCTTTCACCAGTCGGGAACGGTAGCGGCGACGACAAGGAGGTCAACGGTGAGCAGTCTCGGCGAATTGCGGAGCATGACGAAGTCCGCCCGAAAGAACGGCCCCAAGGTCAGGGAGAAATACCGTGACAACAAGGTGGCCTATCTCTTCCTCCTGCCGTGGCTCCTCGGATTGGTCCTGATCACGATCGGACCGATGATCGCCTCGCTCTACCTCTCCCTCACGGACTACAACCTGCTCCAGGCCCCCAATTTCGTCGGGATCCAGAACTACCTCGACATGGTCGGCGACGGCCGTCTCTGGGCCTCGTTCCGGGTCACCTTCACCTACGTGCTGGTGTCGGTCCCACTGCAGCTGATCCTTGCCCTCGGCATCGCCCTGTTGCTGGACAGGGGAATGCGGGGACTCGCGCTCTACCGGTCCATCCTCTACCTGCCCTCGCTGCTCGGCGCATCGGTCGCCGTCGCCATCCTGTGGCGTCAGGTCTTCGGCAGCGACGGAATCGTGAACGCCTTCCTGGCACTCTTCGGGATCGACGGCCCGGGCTGGATCTCGAACCCGGACACCGCGCTCGGCACCATCATCCTGTTGCACGTCTGGACCTTCGGCTCGCCCATGATCATCTTCCTGGCCGGCCTGCGCCAGATCCCGCGGATGTACTACGAAGCCGCGGAGGTGGACGGCGCGTCGATCGTGCGCACCTTCCGCTCCATCACGCTGCCGCTGCTCAGCCCGATCATCTTCTTCAACCTGGTCCTGCAGATCATCGGTGCCTTCCAGTCCTTCACCCAGGCGTACATCGTCTCCGGAGGAACAGGGGGGCCGAGCGACTCGACCCTCTTCTACACCCTGTACCTGTACCGGGAGGGCTTCACCAACTTCCAGATGGGTTACGCCTCGGCGATGGCCTGGTTCCTGCTGATCGTCATCGCGGCCTTCACGGCCTTCAACTTCTGGCTCTCGAAGTACTGGGTCTTCTATGAGGACTGACGCGCACCGTCGTCGAGCTGCTTCCCATCACACACCTCCCGAAAGGAATCGCGAGACAATGGCCACCGCGACACCCATGAGAAACCCGGCGACGGCGACGACGCCGGGATCCGGGAACGACGCCGACAGGATCCGCGCCCGTGCGAACCGCAAACGGGTGAGGAGCCTCGTCAAGCACGCCGGACTGATCGCGCTCTCACTCGTGATGGTGTATCCGCTGCTGTGGCTCCTCCTGAGCTCCTTCCGACCGACCGAACTGATCTTCCGCGACCAGGGACTCGTCTTCACGAACATCAGCCTCGACAACTATGTGGAGGGGTGGAACGCGCAGAGATACGCATTCGGGCACTTCCTGAAGAACTCGGGCCTTCTGGTGCTCGGCTCCATCCTGGGCAACCTCATCTCCTGCTCGCTCGCCGCCTACGCCTTCGCGCGGCTCCGCTTCCGCGGGCGCACCATCTTCTTCGCCGCCATGCTGGCCACCATCATGCTGCCCGTGCACGTGATCATCGTGCCGCAGTACGTGATCTTCTCCCAGCTCGGTCTGGTGAACACCTTCGTCCCTCTGATCCTGCCCAAGTTCCTCGCGACGGACGCCTTCTTCGTCTTCCTGATGGTGCAGTTCATCCGCGGCATACCCAAGGAACTCGACGAGGCGGCGAGGATCGACGGCGCCGGGCACATCAGGATCTTCTTCCAGATCATCCTGCCGCTCATGGTGCCGGCGCTCGCGACCACCGCCATCTTCACGTTCATCTGGACCTGGAGCGACTTCTTCGGCCAGCTGATCTACCTGACGAAACAGGAGAACTGGACGGTCTCCCTCGCCCTCCGAGGGTTCCTCGACTCGTCCTCGAGCTCGAACTTCGGAGGGATGTTCGCCATGTCCGTGCTCTCCCTCCTGCCCCTGTTCATCGCGTTCCTGGTGGGCCAGCGGTACCTCATCAAGGGCATCGCAACCACCGGTATCAAGTAGAAAGCGGCCACAGCTTCCATGTCATCCAGGTACAAGTACGCACTTGTCGGCACAGGTTCACGGGCCCAGATGTATGTCGACGCCATTGCAGGGCCCCACGCCGCGTCTGCCCGGCTGGTCGCGTGGTCGGACAGCAACGAGGGGAGGCTCGACTACTACGACCAGCATCTGCAGGATCTCGGCCACACCGACCTGCCTCGCCGGTTCCGTCCGGCCGACCTCTCCTCCGCTGTACGGGAGTACGACGTCGACCGGGTCATCATCACCACACCGGACCATACGCACGCTGCCCTGATCGTCCTCGCACTCGATGCGGGAGCCGATGTCATCGTCGAGAAGCCGCTGACCATCTCGGCGGAGGGCGTCAGAGCCATCGCCGATGCCGTCGACCGCACGGGCCGGAGCGTCACGACGACGTTCAACTACCGGTACTCGCCGCGGAACACGGCGCTGCGGCAGCTCATCGCCGACGGCACGATCGGCGACATCACCAGCGTGCACTTCGAGTGGGTGCTCGACACCGCACACGGGGCGGACTACTTCCGCCGCTGGCACAGGATCAAGGAGAACTCCGGCGGGCTCCTGATCCACAAGGCATCCCATCACTTCGACCTGGTGAACTGGTGGCTGGACGACACCCCGACCAGGGTCTTCGCCAGCGGGGGCCTCCGGTTCTACGGTGCGGCGAATGCAGAGCGCAGGGGAGTGGGCGAGCGTCCGGAGCGAGGCAGTACCGACTCGGCCCTGAAAGACGCGTTCAGCCTCGACCTGCGTCAGGATGCCGTGCTGAAGGCGCTCTACCTCGACCAGGAGCACCACGACGGCTACCGCCGTGACCAGGACGTCTTCGACCAGGGCATCACCATCGAGGACAACCTCTCGCTGGTCGTGGACTACGCCTCGGGCGCGAGCATGTCCTACTCCCTCAACGCCCACTCGCCGTGGGAGGGGTACACCGTCTCGGTGAACGGTACGAGGGGGCGGGCGGAGCTCACCGTGGTCGAGCGCGGAGCGGTGCTGCTCGACGCCCAGGGCGCCGTGCTGGTGGACCCCAGCGCGAGGCCCGACGGCGTGACGGAGGACGCCGGGCGGCCGGTGGGGGAGCACCTCGTCGTGCAGCAGCACTTCTCGCCGGCTCGCCGGGTCCCCATACCCGAGGCCGAGGCGGACATGGCGGAGGCGACGCCAAGCTCCTGCACGACCTCTTCGTCGGTGCCTCCGAGGATCCACTCCGGCACGCGGCGAGCTGGCGGGACGGCGTCCGGGCCGTCTCGGTGGGGCTCGCCGGCAACCGATCGCTGGAGACCGGACAAGCCGTGCAGGTGGCCGACCTCGGGTTGACCGACCCGTCTCGCGCGGGGGTAGCCCGTTGAGCCGCTATGTGGTGACCGGGGGATCCGGCAGGCTCGGAGCAAGCGTCCTGAGGGCGCTGGTCGATGCGGGCCACGACGTCGTGAGCGTCGATCGCGTTCTGGTGGACGGACTCCCTGCCCGTCAGATCGCGCACGACCTGAGCGACACCGAGGCGACACGTGAGCTCTTCCGGGAACTCCGACCGCACGGCGTGGTGCATCTCGCTGCGATCTCCGTGCCGTTCAGCGCTCCCGATCCAATCATCTTCGCGACCAACACCGGGCTCGCGTACAGCGTCATCGAGGCGACGGTGGCTTCCGGGGCCGGTCAACTGCTCATAGCGAGCAGCCCCACGGTCATCGGTTACGGTTCCCCCCAGGGCTGGGCTCCTCGATACCTGCCGCTGGACGAGGAGCACCCGATCGAACCCTGGAACGGTTATGCGGCGTCGAAGCAGGCGGTCGAGAACCTCGTCGCCATGGCGGCGAGGGCCCACGGCCGAACCGTCGACTTCGGTCTGTTCCGGCCGTGCTTCGTCATAGCGCCGGAAGAATGGGAGGGAGCTCCGACGCAGCAGGGGCACACGGTGCGCGAGCGCCTGGAGGACCCGGCCCTGTCCGCCGTCGCGCTGTTCAACTATGTCGACGCACGTGACGCCGGGGATTTCGTGGTCGCGTGGTCCGAGCGGTCCCACAGCGTCCCCAACGGGAGCTGCTTCTTCGTGGGGGCACCCGATGCGCTCGCGCTCGGTCCCATGGACAGGCTGCTGCCCGAACACGTCCCGAACATCGGTGACCTCGCCACCGGATTGACGGGCACGCGCCCCGCCTTCAGCTCGGACCGGGCCGAGCAGATGCTCGGCTGGCGGGCACGCCGAACCTGGCGCAGCGAGCTATCACCCTCCACGCTCGAAGCCCTCGCGGCTGCCGACCCGACGAAGAACGGTGCCTCCCTTGCCTGACCTGACAGATCTCCGGGGAGTGCTGTTCTTCCCGGTCACGCCGTTCGACCACCGGGACCGCGTGGACACCGACCTTCTCGCCGAACACGTGGGCACCCGGTTGGAGCACGATCCCGCCGGCGTCTTCCCGGCGTGTGGCACAGGTGAATACCATGCCCTGACCGTCGCGGAGTACCGGGACGTACTGGACACCACCGTGCAGGCCTGCGGCGCACGCGTTCCCGTGGTCGGCGGCACGGGAGGGCCTCTCGGTCACGCCCGGCAGATCGCGGTCGAAGCCGAACGCGCGGGTGCGGACGCCCTGCTGGTCCTGCCGCCCTACCTCGTCGGTGCGCCTCAGGCCGGCCTGGTGGCGTACGTGGAGGCCATCGCGGCCGTGACCGACCTGCCACTGATCGTGTATCACCGTGCCAACGCCGCCCTGACACCGGCGACCGTGGAGATCCTCCTCGGCAACCCCAGCGTCATCGGCTTCAAGGACGGCGTCGGGGACATCGCACTGGCGCAGCAGTTCGTCCTCGCTGCGGGCCGCTCGGGCAGGGAGGACGTCCTGTTCTTCAACGGTCTGCTGACCGCCGAACTGAGCCAGGCCGCTTACCGGGCGATAGGGGTCCCGCACTATTCGTCGGCCGTCTTCGCGATGGCACCGGCTGTGGCCAACGCCTTCTACGCCGCCTACACGGACAACGACGACGAGCGCCAGCGCACCCTGCTGAGCGAGTTCTATGCGCCCCTGGTCCAGTTGAGGGATGAGGTACCCGGTTTCGCGGTTTCCCTGGTCAAGGCGGGCGTGCGCCTGGCCGGCCTTCCCGTCGGAAGCGTCAGGGCACCACTCACCGACCCGGACCAGGAGCAGCTGAAGCGGTTGCGGCAACTGATCGACCGGGGGCAGGAACTGGTCTCATGACGGGCTCATCGATCGAGGCGGTTCGGACGCGACTCATCCGCGTACCCCTCAAGCGACCGTGGGCGGCCGATGTGCTCGACGTCGGCATCATCGAGGTGGTCGTGACGACGGCGGACGGGTCCGTCGGCAAGGGATTCTCCTGGACCCCGACCATCGGCGCGCACGCAGTGCAGGCCTTCCTCGAGCACGACATCATTCCTTTCGTCGTCGGCACACCGCCCCGCTCGGAGCTCTGGCAACAGGTGTGGGAAAGGGTGCACGAAGCAGGATCAGGCGGGATCTCGACCATCGCCCTCGCGGGGCTGGACCTGGCGCTGTGGGATCTCTCGTGCCGTCGCCAGGACAGCTCGCTGACCGAGGTACTCGGTCGGAAGCACGACTCGCAGCCCACCTACGGCAGCGGCGTCAACCTCCACTACTCGGCCCTGGAGCTCCAGCAGCAGGTCGAGCGCTGGCTCGCCTCGGGCCATGGAGCGGTCAAGATCAAGGTGGGCAGGCCGGATCTCTCGGAGGACGTCGACCGGGTGAGCATGGTCCGGGACGTGATCGGCCCGCACGTCCAGCTGATGGTCGACGCGAACCAGCGATGGGACCTCGGCCAGGCGGTGGCCGCCGCCCAAGCACTCAGCCCTTTCGGCCTGCGCTGGATCGAGGAGCCGCTCCGTGCCGATGACACCCACGGTCATGCCGCCCTCCGGAGGGAGACCGGCGTTCCAGTCGCGCTCGGCGAGAACGCCCACACCATCCACCGGTTCCGTGATCTGCTCGAAGCGGGTGCCTGCGACATCGTGCAACCCAACGTGATCCGGGTGGGGGGCATCACGCCCTTCCTCAGGATCGCGGACCTCGCACGGGGCTACGGCGTCGAGCTCGCTCCGCACCTGCTTCCCGAACTCTCGGGACAGCTGGCACTCGCCCTTCCCGAGACGACGTGGGTTGAGGACGTGGAGGACGCGGGATTCGAGGAACTCGGCGCGCTGACCGGTCCTACCGGAATGACGATCAGCCATGGACGCATCCGCGGGGGACAGCGTCCGGGGCTCGGTCTCGACTTTGCCTGACCTGAACGACGACGGAGGATGACGATGAACGACACCATGACCACGAGCACCCAGGACGTCGACGGTATCGCCCGTCGCGCCCGCGAAGCATTCACTCTCGCGGCGCGCACCCCGGCGGAGCAGCGGGAAGAGTGGCTGATCGCTGTCGCCGACGCCCTCGATGCAGCCACCGCGGAGCTCGTCCAGGTGGCCGTCGAGGAGACGCACCTTCCGGAACCGCGCCTGGTCGGCGAGGTTGCACGGACGACTGGGCAGCTGCGTCTTTTCGCGCGGGTCGTCAGGGAGGGCTCCTACCTCGAAGCAACCATCGATCATGCGGCGCCTCCCCAGCCGGACCTTCGACGCATGCTGCGGCCGATCGGCCCCGTGGCCGTCTTCGCGGCGTCCAACTTCCCGTTCGCCTTCTCGGTGGCAGGAGGTGACACGGCCTCCGCGCTCGCAGTCGGTTGCCCCGTCGTCGTCAAAGCCCACCCCGCACACGCGCGCCTCTCACGGCGGACGGCAGCGATCGTGGGGGAGGCTCTCCGATCGGTCGGTGCCCCGGACGGACTCTTCGCCCTGATCGAGGGGTACGACGCCGGTGTCGAGCTGGTGCAGCACCCGGATGTCGCCGCCGTCGCCTTCACCGGTTCGGTGGCGGGCGGGCGCGCCCTCGCCGACCTGGTCTCCGCGAGGGAGGTGCCGATCCCGTTCTTCGGTGAGCTCGGCAGCATCAATCCGGTCATCGTGAGCGCGGCGGCGGATGCCGCCAGAGGCGCCGACCTCGCGGAGGGACTCGTCGGTTCCTTCACACTCGGAACCGGACAGTTCTGCACGAAGCCCGGAATCGTCTTCGTCCCGCAACGGGCGGCACTGGAGGAAGCACTGCCTCCGCTGGTCGGAGGGCCCACCAGCAGGATGCTCTCGGAATCCATCGCTTCGGGTTTCGAGGACGGGCTTTCCCGGTTGCTCTCGGTGGCAGGCGTCGATCGCATCGCCGGTTCCACCGCGGCGGACGCCGAAGGGGCCGCGCCCGTCGTCCTGGCCACCGACGTCGACACCCTGGTCCGTCACCCTCGGGAACTGCTCGCGGAAGTCTTCGGGCCGGTGACGCTGCTGGTGCGCTACGGCAGCGACGAGGAGCTCGACGTCGCCCTCGGCCAGCTGGAAGGAAGCCTCACCGCGACAGTGCACGCCGAACCCGGCGAGGATGTCACCTCGCTCGTCCACCGGCTGGAGGTACTCGCCGGCAGGGTCCTGTTCGATGGCTGGCCCACAGGTGTCGCTGTTGCCTGGTCCCAGCACCATGGCGGGCCGTGGCCCTCCACGAATACCCAGTTCACGTCCGTGGGGGCGACGGCGGTGCGGCGTTTCCTGCGTCCGGTCGCCTACCAGGACGCTCCGGAGCGGGTGCTGCCCGACGCCCTCAAGGAGTCGAACCCGCTGCGCATTCCGCGCCGCATCGACGGGGTCCTCGAACTCGGACGCTGACCGGGACCGGTGCGCGTGCCGAGGAGTCGGCGAGGCGGAGCTCGATACGCTACCCGGTCGCGCTGCCCCGGCGGTCACCCTGCGGTGGCCGCCATCCCTCCTGCGTCCTCACGGCCTGTTGGATGCGGACCATGATCTCGCGCAACTGGCGTTTCTGAGCGGCCGTCAGAGGGTCGAGGACCAGCGTTCTGACGGTGTCGACGTGGTCGGGGCTTGCTGCCGTGAGAACTGCACGTCCTGCCGCGGTCAGGGTCGCCCGGGTGGCGCGCCCGTCCAGGGGGTCCTGGGATCGTTCGATCCAGCCACGACCCTGCAGTCGTGACACCGCCCGGGACAGCCGGGACAGCGAACTGTTGGCGAACCCGGCCAGGTCGCTGAGGCGCAGCATGCGCTCCGGTGCGCCCTCGAGGGCGAACAGGATGCCGTATTCGAAGTGGGTGACGTCGTGGTTGTGCACCAGCGGCGCGTCCAACGCCGGCGGCAGCCATTCCAACACCGTCGCGAGTCCTACCCAGGTGTCGAGGTCCTCGCCTGAGAGCGCTGCTGGGGGAGAGGCGTCAGTCATGGTGCCAGACTACGAGGTTCCTCCGGATCTCGCCTCACCTTTACTTGACCGGGCAACCAAACGCCTCTAGGGTTTGGTTTCCCGAGCAAGTAATCCGAGGTGGGGGAAGCATGGACATGCAGCTGGACACGAAGCGGGCCTTCGTCAGTGGGTCGACCCAGGGAATCGGCTACTCGATCGCGCGGGCCCTGCTCCGCGAGGGAGTGTCCGTGGTGATCAACGGACGCACCGAAAGCCGGGTGGAGCATGCGGTGCGGACGTTGCGGGCGGACGTGCCTGGAGCGAGCGTCTCGGGAGTGGCTGCTGATTTCGGTCAGACCGCCGACGTCGAACGCCTGGTGGGTTCGCTCGGCGAGGTCGACATCCTCGTGAACAACGTGGGACTGTTCGACGTGAGATCCTTCGGGGAGATCCTGGACGACGACTGGTTGCACTATTTCGAGGTCAACGTCATGAGCGGCGTGCGGCTGTCGCGTGGACTGCTTCCCGCGATGCTGGATACCGGTTGGGGGCGCATCATCTTCATCGGCAGCGAATCCGGAGTCAACGTCCCTGCGGACATGACCCACTACGGCGTGACCAAGGCCGGACTGATCGCACTGGGTAACGGGCTGGCGAAGCTCACCCGAGGTACCGGGGTCACGGTCAACACGATTCTGGGCGGCCCGACCTACTCCGAGGGAGTCGCTCGGACCGTCGAGCAGATTGCGGCAAGCCGGCAACTCGCCACCGATGACCTCAAGGCGATGATCATCGGAGGCAATCCGACGTCACTCCTGGAGCGATTCATTGAGCCTGACGAGATAGCGGATCTGGCCGTCTTCCTCGCGAGTCCTCGGTCGGCAGCGACGAACGGCGCTGCGTCCGCGCGGACGGAGGGGTTCTCACAGGAATGCTCTGAATCCGCCGTCGAGGTCGTCGCGAATCGCAGAGCTGACCAGCCAAACCGAGGCCGACGGGCCCGTTGAGGAACGGCGCAACAGCCCGCTCTCGGCCCTCGACTCAATTAGCCGATAATCTACATTATGTCAGGTAGTGGTTCGGGAAGGGGTGAAGGGCCCTCACTCGGCGGCCCCAGACGCTCGGAAAGAAATGCCGTCATCAGCCGGCGATGTCGCAGGGCGCTCGAAATATTCTCCAGCTCCGGCTATGAACTCGAGCGAGCCGTGTTCAAGTGCTATAGCCTTTCTCGGTCGGACCCCTCATGGCACCCATGGCCGGCTGAGCACGGATCCCTCCTGCGCCTCGTTGACGAGAATCTTCGGATCTCCTGCTCGTGAGGAAATCTCAGGCAGGAGGAGGGCCGGCCTTCGGACAGTGCTCAGCATTCAGCACTGCTGGAGAGGCCGTCGTTCGACTGGTCCCTCCCCCGGGCCTACGGCCCTAGTGATAAGGAACGATGTGTATGCCCACCGAGCGAGAACTTGCACACGAAGTCGAGCACAATCCTGTGACGGCCTTGCTACAGGACATGGTGCTCGAAAGCGAGGACGTCCAGGATTTCCTGACGGGGCTGGCGACCCTCGCCTCCCAAGCCTTCACCGGCCCCTACGGTGAAGTGTTCTGCGGAGTGACGCTCCTTCGACCCCGTTCGATGATCACAGTTGCCAGCAGTAGTGAGAAGGCGCGGCAGGTTGATGAAGTGCAGTACGGGTTCGACGATGGACCATGCCTACGGGCAGCCCGCGAAGGAGTCACCGTACACATCCGCGACTTCCTGACCGAGACCAGGTTCCCCGATTACCGTGAAGCGATCGCCGGGTACGGGCTGCGATCTGCGCTCGGCATCCCTATCCGCCTCGATGACGGCGCCAGCGCCGGCCTGGACTTCTACTCGACCGATCCGGACGCATTCGATGACAAAGGCATCGCCGTTGCTGAAGGCCTCGCCCGCGACGCCTCCAAATCCCTGCGCCTGGCAGTCCGCATCGCTCGTCTCACCGACGACGGGAACAACCTCAAAGCAGCCATGGCGAATCGCACGACCATCGACATCGCCATAGGCGTCATCATGGGTCAGAACAGATGTACGCAGGACGAAGCAGTCCAGATCCTGCGACGAACCTCCTCCGCGCGAAACGTCAAACTGAGAGATGTCGCGGCTGACATCTTGGCAACCGTTGGCCAAACAGCACCAGCCCACACCCACTTCGACCACTGACGGTGCTCGCGCAGGACGTGTAGTTCCCGGGAGCTCTCAGGCATGTCCTTCGGCTGCAAGGGCGGTACTTGTGCTGACGCGGTCGATCGTTGTACCCCAGCCGTCCCGGGTGCCGCCGCTGATCAGTTGTTGTACCTCCTCGATGGCGAGGCGCTCGGAGAATTGCACGGTGAGAACCAGTTCCGTTCCGGCACCGGCGTCGGTTTCGGTGTCGAGGTCGTTGAGCTGCACGGTGACAACAGGGGCACGTAGCTCATTCCCACCGGATAGATCGGGCCAGCCGCCAACTGCTCCCCAGCGGAACACGAGACGTTCGTCGGGCACGATCTCCAGGTATGTTCCGCCGGTCGGGTAGCTGAGGTCGTCATTGACGACCATCTGCTGGGTCCAGCTCCCCCCTACCCGCAGATCGACGTCGATGGGTGTGTCGGGCATGGGCATGGCGGGGTTGTAGAACCAGGCCAGGTGCTCGGGATCGGTCCAGGCCCTGAAGACGGCCTGCCGACGTGCAGCCAGTGTGCGGGTGAGCGTGAAGCTGCGATGCTGCGTTGCGTGGTCGGTCATCGTTCGATCCTCCGGCTAGATGGTGGTTGCCGCTGACCCTGACGGTCGATCAGTTCCTTCGGTGGCCATCCCGGTCAGTAACCGCGGTCATACGTGTGCTCCCAGAACGGCCAGAGCCGTACGGAGCGCGGCCGGAGTGGTCGTGGCATGCACACTGAGACGCAAGCGGTCGTCGCCGTGAACCGTCGCGGTGACCCCGGCCGCCTCAAGCCGGGCACCGACCGCTGCGGCGTTGCCCGCGGGCACTCCGACGACGACGATGCCCGCCCGGCGCTCACGATCGACGGGCGAGAGCACGGCAAGGCCGGCGGCGTCGAGGAGAGCGATGAGCTCGCCCGCCGTGTCAGCGACGCGGGACGCTACGACGTCGACACCGACCGACTCGAGTCGCTCGAGGGCGGCGGCTAGCGCACCTGATGCGAACGGCGAACCGTTCGTCACCGACAGGCGCTGCGCTCCAGGCAAGGGTGCATGCGGCACACCGTCGTAGCGAGACGCTCCTTCGACCCCCGTCCAGCCTCCCAGCACCGGACGAAGGCGCTCGAGCGCCCTCGGCGACAGGGCGACGAAGCCCGTGCCCCAGCCTGCGCGCAGCCATTTCTGGCCGCCCACGACGAGTGCATCAGCGAGCTTCCAGTCGGCGTCGAGAACGCCGAACCCCTGAATGCCGTCGACGACGAGGAGCCGGTCACCGACCGCCGCCCTGATCCCGGCGAGGTCCGCGACGAATCCTGTGCGGAAGTCCACCGCGCTCACAGCGATGGCGACGGTGTTCGGGCCGATGGCGTCCGCGACCCTTTCGGGTGTCACGGGCGCGAGGGGTTGGCCGTGGACAGCGGGTAGAGGACGCACCGAAGTGAGGCCTGCTTCCTCCGAGCGCCACCAAGCGTAGAGATTGGACGGGAATTCGGCGCTGCTGACGACGACTTCCCCGCGCGGCAACCCGAACGCGACCTGCATCAGCCCGAGAGAGGTGCTGCTGGTCAGGGCGACGCCGTTACGGTGCACGCCGGTGAGGCGGGAGACCGCACCGAGGGCGCGATCGTCCTCGGCGTGCAGCCGGGCCGACGGGATCCCGGTGCTCGCCTCGGCAGCGAGCCGACCGATCGTCTCGACGACGTCGCGTGAGGGCGGGCCGTAGCTGCCGAAGTTCAAGTACCCGGCTGGCTCGACGAATGAGGCGAGGTACCTGTCGAGAGCCGTCGTCATGCGAGCACCCGTTGCAGGAACTGCTTCGTCCGCGCCTCGCGGGGCGCACCCAGCACCTGCTCGACAGGGCCCTGCTCGACGATCCCGCCGTCAGCCATGAAGACGACACGGTCAGCGACTTCACGGGCGAACTGGATCTCGTGCGTCACGACCAGCATGGTCATGCCGTCACGAGCCAAGTCACCCATCACCTTGAGGACCTCGCCGACCAGTTCCGGATCGAGCGCCGACGTCGGCTCATCGAAGAGGAGGAACAACGGTTTCATCGCAACCGCCCGCGCGATCGCTACCCGCTGCCGCTGACAGCCCGAGAGCTGACCGGGGTAGGCGTCGACCTTGTCGCCGAGGCCCACTCGCTCCAGGATCTCGGTGGCCTCGGCCCGCGCCTCCTTGGCCGAACGGCGCTGGACGCGAACCGGGCCCTCGATCACATTGCCGAGCACGGTGAGGTGGGGGAACAGGTTGAAGTGCTGGAACACCATGGCCGTGCGGGCACGCTGGGCGGACAACCGGCGTTCGGTCAGCTCGTGGAGCACGCCGTCACGCAGCTCGAAGCCCATGGGCGCGCCGCCCACCCACACCTCGCCGGCGTCGGGCTCTTCCAGCCGGTTGAGCGTGCGGAGGAACGTCGACTTGCCGGCGCCGGACGGGCCGATGATGCAGACCACCTCGCCGCTGCGCACCGTCATGGAGACGTCGCGCAACACTTCGTGGCTGCCGTAGGACTTGCCGATGCTGATCGCCTCGAGGACGAGCGCTCCGTGGGCGGCCGGCGCCGCACCTTCTGTGGAAGAGGCAGGTGTCGTGCTCACTGGGTGCTCCTCACGAGGGGCGCGCGACCGAGGTCGGTGGCGATCTTACGACGCAGAGCCCTGGCGTTCGGGGGTCCGCCGGGGCGGCGGTCCTGTCGGTCGAAATTGCGCTCCAAGTAGTACTGGCCGACGCTCGCGAAGCTGACGATGACCATGTACCAGATAGCCGCCGCGATGAGCGTCTCCATCACCTGAAGGTTGAAGGAGGAGATGTTGTTCGCCGCCTTGATGAGCTCGAGGTAGCCGATCACCGACGCCATCGCTGTCCCCTTGAGCATGTTGATGAAGTCGTTGCCTGTCGGCGGGATGATGATGCGCATCGCCTGGGGCAGCACGATTCGGGCCATACGTTGCATGGGGGTCTGCCCGATCGACTGCGCGGCCTCTATCTGACCGCGATCCACGCTCTTGAGCCCTGCCCGGACGATCTCCGCCATATACGCGCTCTCATTGAGTGCCAGGCCGAGAAACGCTGCTACGAAGGTGGTCATGATGTCGTTGGTGCTGACATCGACGAATACCACGTCGGTGAAGGGCACCCCGATCTGCAGCTTCGGGAAGATCAATGCGAGGTTGTACCAGAGCAGGATTTGCAGCAGGACGGGCAGGCCGCGGAACAGCCAGGTGTAGCCGGCCGCGAAGGCCTGCGCCACAGGATTCTTCGAAATGCGCATGAGAGCGATGACGACACCGATGATGACGGCGCTGACCTGTGCGACCACGGCGAGCACGATGGTGCCGACGAGGCCCTGCAGGATGATCGGCGAGACCAAGTAGTAGGGGATGTCGCCGTAGGAGATGTCGCCCTGCGAGGCACCGTAGACGAGGGTGACCAACAGAACGACGATCACGGCGGCGCTGACCCAGCGGCCCCAGTGCTTGAGCCGCACCTGGGGCAGCAGTTCCTGCCGCGGCGAGAAGACGCGGGCCGGTTCAGCCGTGTCGGCAGCGCCCCGCGATCCGTGCTCGGACACCGCTAATTACCCTCGTTGATGGTCGCCTCGGTGACACTGCCGGACGTGATGCCCCAGGCGTCGAGGACTTCGCCGTAGGTGCCGTCGTCGATCAGCGAGTCGAGCGCTGCCGCGATCGCATCGCGTAGCTCGGGATCGTCCTTGTTCACGCCGATGCCGTAGGGTGCGCCGTCGATCACATCGCCGGGCACGACCTCGAATGCCTCGCCGTCCTGCGCGGTCTTGGAGATGTAGACGGCGCTCGGCAGGTCATTGACGATGGCGTCGATGCGACCCGTACGGAGCTGCGTCTGATTCTGGCTGTCGCTGTCGGTCACCGTGATCTCGAGCGGCTCCTCGCCGTCCGACTCGCACTGAGTACTCGTAGCCTCCGCGAACTCCTGCTGACTGGTGCCGGTCACCACGGCGATGGTCTTTCCGCAGAGCGTGTCGGGGCCGGTGATGTCAGCTGGGTTGCCCTTCTGCACCATCAAGGTGATGCCCGAGGTGAGGTAGTCGACGAAGTCGATGGCTTGCTGACGCTCGGCGGTGTCGTTCATGGCAGCGATGGTCACATCGACGCGGCCGGACTGGAGGCTGGTGATGAGCGAGCCGAAGTCCTGATTCTGGTACTCGACCTCAAGTCCCAACTTCTTCCCGACTGCCGTGATGAGGTCGTGATCGGAACCGATCACCGTCGAACCGTCGGCCGCGTAGAAGTTGTTCGGGGCGGACTGCACGTTCGAGCCGACGATAAGGGTGCCCTTGTCGGCGATGTCGGCGGGGACCTGCGACGCGAGCGAGTCGTCAACCTCGGCGCCGTCGAGCAGCGCGCTCGTATCGGGAATGGTTGACGTCGAGGACGAGGCATCGTCGGTCGGGTCTCCGGGCTGCGGGGCGCTCGGCCCGCTGCACGCCGTGAGCGCCAGAGTCAGGACGGCTCCGGTAAGAATGGGCCCCCAGTGGGCGGAGCGGGAGCGAGTCATGGTGAAGCCTTTCGTGAACGTCGTTGGTCATTGGAAGCTAGCAGGTTCCCCGATGGAGTGATAGAAAATTATCACAGTGCGACGGATTTGTTACATGCCGGTAATATCGGACGTATGACGACAGACAGCAGCCCTACCGTGGTCGACCGTAGCCGTGCGCTTCGCGCGGAGTTCGGGCCCTATCTGTCGCTGATGGATTTCCTCGCAGAGCTGCTCGGGCCTCGCACCGAGATCGTGCTGCACGACACGAGTGATCTCAGTCGATCGATCGTCGCTCTGACGAACGGGCACGTGAGCGGTCGCAGCGTCGGCGGACCCGCCACTGACCTCGTGCTCAAAGTGCTCCAGAACCACGAGCACGACGACCGCGACTACCTGGCGAACTACTTGGCGGAATCACGTACGGGTGGCACGTTTCGCTCGTCGACCTTCTTCATCCGCGATGCAGGTGGTGACGTCGTCGGCATGCTCTGCCTCAACATCGACGACGAGCCGCTCACTCGGGCCCGCGATCTGCTCTCCGCCATCACAGCGACGACAGGGCTCGTCAAGGGCGCCGGACGAGGAGCAGACAGGACGGGGCCCACAGCTGCACCGGTCGCGGAGCGCCTGAGTACGAATGTCGACCAGCTCGCGCTCGACGGCGTCGCCCGTATCGTCGCCGCGCAGGGGGTCGAGCCGTACCGCATGACACCCGAGGAGAAGGTGGCGGCCGTGCGGGAGCTTGAGCGGGCGGGGGTATTCCTGCTCAAGGGCGCCGTTGCGCAGGTCGCCGAGGCGTTGCTCGTGTCTGAGCCCACGGTCTACCGATACGTGAAACAGGTGCGACGCGGGGACCAGTCGGAACTGGTCGAATCCCCGTAGCGACCGAGGCGAGAAAGGAGCGCGCTCGGCGCATCGACCGCAGCCGTTTTCTTCCAACGGTCGGCTTGATCGGCATCCGCCAGACGGACGTGAGCGGGTTGGGTCCTTCTCCCTTGCCGGCGGTCAGCACTGACCACCCGGTGAACCGGACCTGATGCTGAGCGCCCTCACCAGGCGCTCCTGACCGCTACCGATAGCGTTGGGGCATGAACCAGCAATTCCGGTACGACGTCGAGATCCTGCACCTGCTCGTGTCGCCGGCGCACGCCTACTTCGGCCGGGCCCGCGACGGCGCTGCAGATGTACCCACCAGGGACGCGGACCGCGTCGACGTCGTTGCAGGCAAAGGGATAGTCGGTGATCGCTTCTTCGGCAAGGCAGCCCACATGGATGCAGCGGTGACCCTCTTCGCCATCGAGTCGCTGGAGGCCATCGCGGCCGACCTCGATGGCGCTCCGTTCGACCCCCTCCTCCCCCGCCGCAATCTCGTCCTCAGGGGTGCAGAGCTCACGCCGCTCATCGGGCAGGACTTCGCACTCGAGTCCGCGGGAGGAGTCGTCGCCTTCCACGGCGGGCGGCACGCCCACCCCTGCGCCTGGATGGACCGGGTCCTGGCGCCGGGTGCGCACAAGGCGATGAGGGGCAGGGGCGGAGTGCGCTGCCGCCCGCTGACCAGCGGAAGCCTCGTTCGCGGCCCGGCGGTACTCGTGAGCCCTGTGCAGCTGGACCCGGCGAAGGCCCACCTCGCATCGGTACTCCGGCCGAGTCGACTGCCGTGAAGGCAGCAGACCGACGGACGAGGGACGTCCTGGCCGGTGCGACTACTCCCCCCGGTAGGCCGCCTCGAGGGACGCGATGTCGAGCTTGCGCATCGTGAGCATCGCCGTGATCGCGCGTTGGGCACCCTCACCGTCGTCGCCCCCGATGAGGCGGGGCAGCGCAGTCGGGATGACCTGCCAGGACAGTCCGAAACGATCCTTCAGCCAGCCACACCGGCTCTCCGACCCCCCGTCGGCGGTCAAGGCCGACCAGTAGTAATCCACCTCGGCCTGGTCCCCGCATGCGATCTGGAAGGACACCGCTTCGGTGAAGGTGACCTGCGGTCCACCGTTGAGCGCGACGAAGGGTTGCCCATCGAGATCGAAGGACACCGTCACCGCCGGTGCACCGGGGCCCTCGCCAGCCCGGGACACACTCACGATGCGTGAGTTCCTCACCACCGAGGTGTACAACTCGGCTGCCTGTTCCGCCTGCCCGTCGAACCAGAGGCAGGGTGTGATGGCGCCCATGAGAGGTGTCCTTTGCTCGTGCCGGGTGGCCCGGCGCAGCGCGGGTTGTGCTGAATGTAGTTCACGGGTTCGATGGCGACAACCACTAGGCTGGACGCATGCCCGAGCGCGCCCCCGCACCACCGGTCCCCCGGGACCAGCGCCGGACCGCACTCTCCTGGGCGCTGGCCGATGTCGCGATGATCCTTCTCTTCGCTGCGTCGGCGCCGCACGCACGAGCACGGAATGTCGATTCCCGGTGTCCTCGAAACCGCCTGGCCGTTCCTTCTCGCGTACGCGATCGCGTATGTCTCATTCCGCTCCTGGCGCTTCTCGTCAGATGTGTGGCCGGGCGCCGTCCTGCTGTGGCTCAACACGGCGGTCGGTGGCCTGATCATCCGCGCAGCATCCGGGGCAGGCGTGGCCTTCAGCTTCCAGGTCGTCACGGTGCTCGTGCTCGGAGCCCTCCTGCTGCTGCCGCGCGTCGTCGTGCATTCGTTCCACCGCCGCAACCGCACGGAGCGGTAGCGTGGTTCAACCCGACCAGCTCGAAAGGCACGCCATGATCACCGCTTTCGTCCTCATCCAGACCGACGCGTCACGCATCCCCGAGAGCGCCCAGGCCATCTCGGAGATCGAGGGCATCAGCGAGGTGTACTCCGTGACGGGTGAGTGGGACCTCATAGCGATCGCCCGGGTGAGCCGCCACGAGGACCTCGCGGACGTGATCGCGGATCGCCTCTCGAAGATCGAGGGCATCCGGTCGACGACGACCCAGATCGCGTTCCGGTCGTACTCGCAGCACGATCTCGACGCCGCGTTCTCCCTGGGCTTCGACAGCTGACCCACCGCCCGGCAAACCTCGACACACCGCCGGAGGCGCCTGGCAGTCGGTGTCCGCGATCCTTCAGAAGGTCCGGCTGACCTCGACCCACCGTGCCAGCACCCCTGCGGCCGCACCCGAGTCGATGGACGAGCGGGCTCGCTCCATCGCCGAACCGATACGTTGCACGAGCGTTCCGTCCGCGGACTCGTCGAGTGCCACGAGGCCGGCAGCGGCATTGAGCACGACGGCGTCACGCACCGGCCCCGTCTCCCCCGCGAGAACCCGGCGGACGACCTGGGCGTTACCGTGCGCGTCGGTCCCCCTCAGAGCGTCGACGGAGACGACATGGAGACCGAAGTCCTCCGGGTGCACCTCGGACGGCTCCACCTGGCCGTCGCGAACCTCCCAGACCGTCGAGGCCCCGCTCGTGGTGAGCTTGTCCCGACCGTCGTCCCCACGGAAGACGAGGGCGCGGATGCCGCGCTGCGCGAGCACTCCGGCCATGAGGGGCGCCATCCTGGCATCGGCGCACCCTAGTGCCTGAGCCGTCACGCCGGCGGGGTTGCTCAGCGGACCCAGGAAGTTGAAGGCGGTGGGTACGCCCAACTCCCGCCGCGGAACCGCCACGTGCTTCATGGAGGGGTGGAAGACCTGCGCGAAACAGAACGTGATACCCGCGCTCTCCGCTGTGCGGGCGACGTCGGCGGGTGCCAGATCGAGACGCACACCCAACTCCTCGATGACATCCGCGGCACCGGAGGCGGACGAGGCACCCCTGTTCCCGTGCTTGACGACCTTCGCACCTGCTCCGACGGCGACCAGCGAGGCCATCGTCGAGATGTTCAGCGTATTCAGCCCGTCCCCGCCCGTGCCGACGATGTCCAGTGTGGGCCCGGTGACCGCGATACGGTGCGCACGACCGAGCATCGCCTGGACCAGACCCACCAACTCGCCGACGGACTCACCCTTCGCCCGCAGCGCCATGAGGAAACCGGCGATCTGGGCATGACTGGCCTCCCCCGACATGATGGCGTCCATCGCCCAGCGGCTCTGGCCGGTGCTCAGATCTGTTCCCGCCAGGAGCGACGAGAAGATCGAGGGCCAGGTGGGTGGTGCCGTAGCAGGGCTGGTTGTCGGGCTCACCGTCCAAGATTATCTACGAATTGTAGAAAGTCATCACGGAGAAGTTCCGCGGAACGACGGGCGTCCAGCCCCGATGAGGCTTGAACAGGGCTGTCGAGGCGAGTTTCGCGTTGGTGATCGGGACGATCTTGGGGACATAATGACTCTGTGACATCTGCGACCCAAGCCCCCAGCGCCGCCCCACATCCCGCGCTCAACCGCCCGAACATGGTCTCCGTAGGAACCGTCGTGTGGCTGTCCAGCGAGCTGATGTTCTTCGCGGGCCTCTTTGCCATGTACTTCACCCTGCGGTCCACGTCGAGCGAGCTGTGGGCCATGGAGACCGAGAAGCTGAACGTCCCGTTCGCTCTCGTGAACACCGTGATCCTGGTGTCCAGCTCCTTCAGCTGCCAGTTCGGGGTCTTCGCCGCCGAGCGGCTGCAGCCCCGCCGGACCGGCGGGCTGTTCCAGTTCACCCGCTGGGGAATGGTCGAGTGGTTCCTGCTCACCTTCTTCATGGGGGCCATCTTCGTCTCCGTGCAGGCGTACGAGTACGCGGAGCTGGTGTCCGAGGGTGTCGCACTCTCCTCCAACGCCTTCGGGTCGGCTTTCTACATGACCACCGGTTTCCACGGCATCCATGTCATCGGCGGGCTCATCGCCTTCCTCTTCATCATCGGTCGCGCCTTCATCGCCCGGCAGTTCGGGCACTTCGAAGCCACCTCGGCCATTGTCACGTCCTACTACTGGCACTTCGTCGATGTCGTCTGGATCGGCCTGTTCATCATCATCTACTTCCTCCAGTAGCTGGCTCCTGTAGACTCTTCTACTAGAGGTAGAATTCAATGAGGAACTCCAGCAGCTCTGGCACCACAAAAGGCAGGAACCATTTCGTGAAGGCACTCTCCCAGAGGCGGCGTCATCCCCTAGCAGCGTTTGCGCTGCTCCTGATGGCGCTCCTCGTCACCGGCGGGATCTACTCAGCGGCCAGCACCGCCAACGAGGCGCAGGCCCAGACCACCACGTTCACGGCGAACGACGTCGAAGAGGGCAGCAAGCTGTTCTCCGCGAACTGCGCATCCTGCCACGGCATGGGAGCGACCGGCTCGGACGCAGCACCGTCCCTGGTAGGTGTCGGTGCCGCATCCGTCGATTTCCAGGTCGGCACCGGTCGCATGCCGATGCAGATGGACGGACCCCAGGCGCAGGCCAAGCCGGTCCAGTTCACCCAGGAGCAGATCAGCCAGCTCGCAGCGTACGTCGCCTCCCTCGGCGCAGGACCGGCCATCCCGTCGGACGAGATCCTCGACGCGTCCGAAGGCGACTCCGCCAAGGGCGGGGAACTGTTCCGCGTGAACTGCGCGATGTGCCATAACGCCGCAGCTGCCGGCGGAGCGCTGACCCGCGGCAAGTTCGCCCCGTCGATCGATGGCACGAGCGAGAAGCACATCTACGAGGCCATGGTCACCGGTCCGCAGAACATGCCCGTCTTCAGCGACGCGAACGTCTCCCCCGAGGAGAAGCAGGACATCATCGCCTTCCTGAAGACGATCGAGGAGCAGGGTTCACCCGGTGGAGCCGATCTCGGTTCGCTCGGCCCGGTCTCCGAGGGACTCTTCATCTGGGTCGCCGGCCTGGGCGTCATCATCGCCTTCACCGTGTGGCTCACCTCTCGGTCCTCCTGACCATCCGGAAACGCGTTGTGAACGAATCACCAACAGACTTGCGAATGAAGTACCTAAAGAAGGATGAGAGAGATCATGGCGGACTCCAGTAACGGCGCCCCGGGTACCACGGTCACCGTCGCTACGCCCGGTCAGGCCCTGGACCAGTTCGAGAACCCGGGCCTTCCTCCCCATCGGCCACGACTGGCTGACCGCGACCCCCGCGCGGAGAAGCGCGCCGAGCGGCAGGTCGCGCTGCTGTTCTTCATCTCCATCCTCGGAACGCTCCTGTTCTTCGTCGGCTACTTCTTCGTACCGCTGAACGAGACGATCGAGCGCCTGCGCCTGCAGAACCTGATGCTCGGCCTCGGCACCGCCTTCGCCATGCTGGGCATCGGCGTCGGGATCGTCCACTGGGCGAAGACGCTCATGCCCGATCACGAGGTGACCGAGAGCCGTCACGAGATCCGACCCGAGAAGGACCGTCAGGACGCCGAGAAGATCGTCAATGACATCCTCGAGGAATCCGGTATCAAGCGCCGTCCGCTGATCCGCAACACCCTCCTCGGAGCGGCGCTCCTGGCCCCCCTGCCCGCCATCGCCATCTTCCGCGACCTCGGTCCCCTGCCAGGTAACTCGCTGAAGCAGACCATGTGGGACACAGGCGTCAGGCTGACGCGTGACCCCAGCGGCACTCCGATCCGCGCGTCGGACGTCACCATGGGTTCCGCTTTCCACGTGATCCCGGAGGGCCTCAACGAAGTCGAGAACAAGCTCGAGGAGAAGGCCAAGGCGGTCGTCCTGCTGATGCGTCTGGACCCCGAGGAGCTCAACCCCTCCCCTGGTCGCGAGAATTGGGGCTACGACGGCATCGTCGCGTATTCCAAGATCTGCACCCACGTCGGTTGCCCGGTGGCCCTGTATGAACAGCAGACCCACCACCTGCTGTGCCCCTGCCACCAGTCGACCTTCGACCTCGAGCAGGAGTGCAAGGTCATCTTCGGGCCGGCCGCACGCCCCCTGCCACAGCTTCCCATCGAAGTGGACGATGAGGGCTATCTAGTCGCCTCGAGCGACTTCCAAGAACCCGTAGGACCTAGTTTCTGGGAGCGTGGCTGACATGAGCAGCTCAACCGCAACACAAACCTACGTGCCGAAGACGCGCGTAGGGAAGGTCACCGACTATGTCGACTCACGCGTCGGCGGCTCGGGCATCGTCAAGGAGTTCGGCCGGAAGATCTTCCCGGATCACTGGACGTTCATGTTCGGCGAAGTGGCACTGTACACCTTCGTGATCCTCCTGATCTCGGGGACCTTCCTCACCTTCTTCTACGACCCGTCAATGGCGGAGACGCACTACGAAGGCAGCTACGCGCCCCTGCGTGGAGTCGAGATGTCGATGGCATACGCGTCATCGCTCGACATCTCGTTCGACGTTCGTGGAGGCCTCTTCATGAGGCAGGTGCACCACTGGGCCGCCCTCCTCTTCGTCGCCTCGGTCGCGGTCCACATGCTCCGTGTGTTCTTCACAGGCGCTTTCCGTCGCCCCCGCGAGTTCAACTGGGTCGTCGGATGTGTCCTGGTGATCCTGAGCCTCGCGGCCGGCTTCACCGGTTACTCGCTCCCTGATGATCTGCTCTCCGGCAACGGCCTCCGCATCATCGACGGCGTCATGAAGGCCATCCCGGTGGTCGGGACCTACCTGAGCTTCTTCCTCTTCGGTGGAGAGTTCCCGGGTACCGTGATCATCCCCCGGCTGTATGTCCTGCACATCCTGCTGATTCCCGCCGTCATCCTGCTGATGATCGGCATCCACCTCTTCATGGTGTGCTGCACAAGCACGCACAGTTCCCCGGCCCCGGCCGCACGAACACGAACGTGGTCGGTTACCCCGTCGGTCCTGTCTACGCTGCCAAGCCGGTGGCTTCTTCTTCATCGTCTTCGGTGTTCTCGCCGCCATCTCGGCCGCCTTCACCATCAACCCGATCTGGAACTACGGACCCTACGATCCCTCCCCCGTCTCCGCCGGTACCCAGCCCGACTGGTACATCGGCTGGGTGGACGGCGCGCTACGCCTGATGCCGGGGACCCTGGGCCCGAACTTCGACTTCGAGTTCATGATTCCGTTCCCCTGGGGCGAGAACGCCCTGTCGCTGAACGTCCTGTTCCCGGCCCTGGTCCCCGCGATGATCGTCTTCGGCCTGATGTTCACCTGGCCGTGGATCGAAGCGTGGGTCACGAAGGACAGGCGTGAACACCACCTGCTGAACCGTCCACGCAACGCTCCGACCCGCACCGCCATCGGCGTCGCAGGCATCACGTTCTACTGCGTGATGTGGGCCGCCGCGAGTTCGGACCTCATCGCCACGCACTTCCTGGTGTCGCTGAACGATGTCCTCTACTGGCTGCGCTTCCTGGTGATCTTCGGTCCGATCCTCGCATTCATGGTCACCCGACGCATCGCCCTTGCCCTGCAGCGCAAGGATCGTGAGATTGCCCTCCATGGCCGGGAGACGGGACGCATCGTGCGCCTGCCCCACGGCGAGTTCATCGAGGTTCATGAGCCCGTCGACGACTACAAGCGATACAAGCTGGTCAGCTTTGAAGCTCCCGAGGTGATGGTCCCCAAGGCCGACGCCAACGGTAAGATCAGCCGCCTCGACAAGGTCCACGGCCGGGTCTCCCGCTTCTTCTTCGAGGATCGGGTCGCCCCGGTTACGCCGAAGGAACTGGCGGCGTCCCATGGTGATCACCATGAGGAAATCGCCGGTGCGAAGGATCGCGAGTCAATCGCCAGCCACTAAGGGCGATTGATCACCGGGCTATCAGCCCGATGCGGGAAGGGTCAGGACGGCAACGTCCTGGCCCTTCCCTGTTCCGGCCGGCCGGGTGATCTCGGCTCGACCCAGTCGACGGGGACCCACGAACGGCGGATGGTGCTGCGCTTCACTGATCTCGGCCAGGGACGGCAATGATGGAGAACAACGGATTGATTGTGATCATGGTCCAGACGATCTGTTTCTTATCCCGCTGATCGGTGAAGGTCTTGTGATGCCAGAACGACGTCATCCCCGCACTCTTGCTCAGCGGCTGAAGGCCGCAGTTCTTATCGTGGCAGGGCTCAACCTCGCCTACTTCTTTGTCGAGGTGACGGTCGCCCTCTCCATCGGGTCGGTGTCCTTGTTTGCTGACAGCGTCGATTTCCTTGAAGACACGGCCATCAATCTGTTGATCTTCGTGGCGTTGGGGTGGTCTTTGCGTGCGCAAGCTCTGGCGGGGAAAGTCATGGCGGGCATCATCCTGGTTCCCGCTTCGGCCGCGGCGTGGCAAGCTTTCACCAAGTTCAGCAACCCCACCCCGCCGGATCCGTTGGCCCTCATTCTGACTGCTGGCGGGGCAGTACTTGTAAACCTCACGTGTTCCTTCATTCTGGCCCGGTTCCGCCACCACAACAGCTCCATGGCCCGGGCAGCGTTCCTGTCCGCCCGTAACGATGTCCTGGTGAACATCGTCATCATCGTTATGGGAATCGTCACGGTATGGACGCTGTCGGGATGGCCTGACCTTGTTCTTGGGCTCGTCATCATCGTCGTGAATGTCAGCGCCGCAAAGGAAGTCTGGGACACAGCCCAGCAGGAACACCTCGCAGCCGAAGCTCTCGCTGGTGAAGACATTGATTGAGCCGGCCATTTTTCGCCCGAACTGCTGCCCTTAGGAACTGACGCGTTGACTCCTCGTGTGGGCGAGGCGGCATGAATCAGTGCCGGTTTCGATGATGTTTCCGTCGAAGGTGAGTCGGTCCACGATCGCTGTGCAGGTCGGGGGATCGGCGACGTTTTTTGTCCAGCCGGAGAAGGATTCATTGCACGCGATGGCGACGGAGTCCTTCTCCTCGCGTCCGGTGAGGACGAGGAAAAGCAGTTCCACGCCGCAGCGGCCGCGTTTCACTGAGCCGAGTGCATCGATGCCGAGCAGGTCGACCCGTCCGTAGCGGGCGATGGTGCGGGCTAGAACTTGTTCGGCGGCAGCTTCGACGGGTTCGTTCACGAGTCGGGCGGCGAGGGTGTATCAGGCAGAGGGGCTGATTTTTGCGGATCCAGTCCCCGGTGGCCAGGGAGGTGATAGTCGCGGGGTTGATGTTCTGGTTCGACTTCGTAGTCGAAGCCACCCAACCACCTGTCCCGCGGGAAGCCGGCGGCTTGACCCGTTGGATGGAGCGTCACCGGTCCCTGTCGTCACACCCGGCCAGGAGCCGTTCAGCCTGGATGTATCGGTGGCGCATCCAGGGTGCAGCGCAGCCGGAGCTCGTACCGCCTCAGCCCAATCGCTTGGAGCTGTATCCTCGTGGGGTCCTGACCCCCGGACGCTGCAGGGGAACCCATAGTTTGTAGCGGTCGGCGCGATAGTAGGACACCGAGTAGTCGATCATCGCGCGGGCGACGTAGGCGTGGCGTTGGATCTTGAGGAGAGGTGCATTCATCTCCACGTTCAGGAGGCGGGCGATCGACGGTGACGCTGCCGTCGCCTCGATGGTGTCCTCACCCCACTCCATGACCAGCCCGTACTTCTCACTCAGCACGTTGTAGAGGGACGTGGGAGGAGGATCGTCGAGGATCCCCTTAACCCGATGAGCTGGAATGAAATTCTCGTCCACGCTCATCGGCTCACCGTCGGCCAGGAGTTGCCGGCGGAAGCGGATGACGGGGTGGCCGATGTCGATCTGCAGCTCCCTCGCGACGAGTGGCGATGCCCCCTGCTGTTCGAAGCTGAGCACCCGAGCGTCGGGAACCATGCCCCGCCTGATCATCTCTTCGGTGTACGACGTCATCTTCATGTGCAGGTCCAGCTTGGTGCGCGCCATGAACGTCCCGAGCCCTACGACGCGTTCCAGCACTTCCTCCGCGACGAGGGCGTCCACAGCTTGACGCACCGTCATCCGCGCGACCCCGAAGTATTCGCTCAACTGACGCTCGGATGGCACGGGTGCACCCGGCTCGCCGTGCTGCAGCACATAACGCCGCAGACTCTCACGCAGCTGGACATGCTTCGGCGAGGCCGATGCATCGTCGAGGTACTCGGCGTCGAACGGTCTGGGAAGAATGGTCATCGGTGTCCCTTCACGTGCTTTGAGGTACGACCCGTCACACCCGAACATCAGGTGGTCAGACTGTACTTAAACGCGGAAGAGCCCGCACGCGGCGGGCTCTTCCTGACAATTGGTAGGGCTCGAGCTAGTGGGCGTGATCCCCACGGCTGTACTCGAAGACCCAGCCGACGAGCGCGATGACGGCCAGTCCCATGCCGATGTACATGATCCAGAACCCGATGGCGATACCGAGGAATCCCGTCGCCGCAGAGATGCCCAGAACCAGGGGCCACCAGCTCCACGGACTGAAGTGTCCCTGCTCGCCGGAGCCTTCATGGATCTCCGCATCGAGGCGATCCTCGGGGCGCTGGCCCACCCGCTTGCCCGTGAAGGCGAGGTAGAAACCGATCATGCCCGACAGCCCACCGGTCAGGTAGAGCGCAAGGAATCCCACGGGTTCGGACCATTCCACGAGGAACCCGTAGACGGTGCCGACGAGGAGGAAGAACGGCATCATGTAGGTGAAGAGCTTGGTCTCGATTTTCATGCGTCGACGTCCTTCCGATCAGCGGAGCCCATGAACCCGGCCGCGCTGTCGTCAGGGGTGTGGGTCTGCTGCAGCTCCGGGTGGTGGAGATCAAGCGCGGGGCGTTCCGAGCGGATGCGTGGCAGCGAGGTGAAATTGTGACGGGGAGGCGGGCAGGATGTCGCCCACTCCAGCGAGGCACCGAAGCCCCAGGGGTCGTCGACCTCGACCTTCTTGCCGGTACGCCAGGTGATGTAGACGTTCCAGAAGAACGGGATGAGCGATGCTCCGAGGATGAACGATCCCACGGTGGAGAACTGGTTCATCGCCGTGTAGCCATCCTCCGGCAGGTAGTCGGCGTAGCGTCGCGGCATACCCTCGACGCCGAGCCAGTGCTGGATCAGGAACGTGGCGTGGAAACCGAGGAACAGCATCCAGAAGTGGATCTTGCCCAGACGCTCGTTCAGCATCTTGCCGGTGAACTTGGGCCACCAGAAGTAGAACCCGGCGAACATCGCGAAGACCACGGTTCCGAAGACCACGTAGTGGAAGTGCGCCACCACGAAGTACGTGTCGGAGACATGGAAGTCCAGGGGCGGCGACGCGAGGATGATGCCGGTCAGTCCTCCGAAGAGGAAGGTCACGAGGAAGCCGAGACTCCACAGCATCGGCGTCTCGAAGGTCAACGAGCCGCGCCAGAGCGTACCGATCCAGTTGAAGAACTTCACGCCCGTCGGTACCGCGATCAGCATGGTCATGAAGGCGAAGAACGGCAGCAGTACGGCACCGGTGACGTACATGTGGTGCGCCCAGACCGTCACGGACAGTGCGGCGATCGCGATCGTCGCGTACACCAGGCCCTTGTAGCCGAAGATGGGCTTCCGGCTGAAGACGGGGAAGATCTCGGACACGATGCCGAAGAACGGCAGCGCAATGATGTAGACCTCCGGGTGACCGAAGAACCAGAAGAGGTGCTGCCAGAGGATGGCGCCTCCGGCCTCGGGGTCAAAGATGTGTGCTCCGAAGCGGCGATCCGCACCGAGCGCGAAGAGAGCAGCCGCCAGTGGTGGGAAGGCCATCAGCACGAGGATCGCCGTGATCAGCGTGTTCCAGGTGAAGATCGGCATCCGCCACATCGTCATTCCGGGGGCTCGCATGCAGATGATCGTGGTGATGAAGTTGACGGCGCCGAGGATGGTGCCGAAGCCGGACAGCGCGAGACCGAAGACCCAGAGGTCACCACCCACACCCGGCGAGAAGGTCGTGCTGGACAGAGGGGCGTACGCGAACCAACCGAACGATGCGGCGCCCTGCGGGGTGATGAACCCGGAGACGGCGATCGTGCTGCCGAACAGGAAGAACCAGAAGGCGAGAGCGTTGAGCCTCGGGAACGCGACGTCGGGGGCACCGATCTGCAGCGGCATGATCACGTTGGCGAAGCCTGCGAACAGCGGCGTCGCGAACATCAGGAGCATCACGGTGCCGTGCATCGTGAACAGCTGGTTGTACTGCTCCTTGGTCTGCAGGATCTGCATCCCGGGTTCGAACAACTCCGCGCGGATGACGAGTGCCATGACTCCGGCAAAGCAGAAGAACACGAAGGCCGAGATCAGGTACATGTACCCGATGGTCTTGTGGTCGGTCGACGTGATCCAGTTGACGACGATGCGTCCCTTGGACCGCGGAACCACGCGCGGAGCGGCGACGGTGCCGGCTTCCTCAAGGGTGTATTCGAAGGTGGACATCAGCTGCTGCTCCTAGCTGGGTCGGTATCGGGATCATCCTCTGGGTAGGAGTCGCGGTCGTACTCGTCTCCGAGCTGACCGTCTTCCAGCTGCGCCATCTGGGCGTCGAACTCTTCCTGCGAGACGACCTCGACGTTGAAGAGCATCTCGGAGTGGTACTGACCGCACAGCTCGGCGCACTTCCCGGCGAAGATGCCCTCCTTCGTCGGGGTGAGGTTGATGTAGTTGGTGCGACCCGGGTAGAGGTCGCGCTTCATCAAGAATCCGGGAACGAAGAAGGAGTGCTGCACGTCGCGGGCGTTGAGCTGAAGCTCGACGGTCCTGTTGACCGGCAGATACAGGGTCGGGAGGTTCTCGGGGACTCCCTCCTCACCGTTCAGGCTGCCCTGGACGCCGGTCGAGTACTTATCCTCGTTGACGTAGTTGAAGTCCCACGACCACTGCTTGCCGCGGACATCGACGATGACGTCGGGGTTCTCGACGCGCGCGTCGATCGTCGCGATGTCGCGCTCCGTGAAGTAGAAGAAGACGAGCACCATGAACAGCGGGATCGTCAAGTAGAAGATCTCGAGTGGCAGGTTGTAGCTGATCTGCCGCGGGTAGCCGGTGTCGTTCTTCCGGCGGCGGTACGCCACCATGCACCAGATGATGAGTCCCCAGGTGATGATGCCGACGGCAAGCGCCGCGATCCACGAGTTGACCCACAGATCGGTGATGGCCCCGGTGTGGTTTGTGTTGTCCCGGTCTGCCGGAAGCCAACCCTTTTGGGCTTCTGCCGAACAGCCGGTCAGTAGGAGGGCGCCAACCAGCGAGATGCTGGAGATCTTCGCGATCCTGGCGCGCTTGCTACCGGTTCGGTCCTGCGAACTCACAGACGGACCTTCCTTTTCTACGTGCGTTGCCACCCGTCGATGAAGCCGTCCGGGGTGCACATCCAGTTTTACTACTCACTGTAGAGCTTACCTGTTGGACCGGCGATCTGGTGACATGCAAAAGGCCCGGAACACACGCCGCGCGTGAGCTCCGGGCCTTCGCCGCGTGCTAGTGGAAGGAGTCGCCGCAGGCGCAGGAACCGCCCGCATTGGGGTTGTCGATGGTGAAACCCTGCTTCGCGATGGTGTCCTCGAAGTCGATGGATGCACCCGACAGGTACGGCACGCTCATCTTGTCCACGATGACCTCGACGCCGTCGAAGTCCCGGACGGCATCGCCGTCGAGAACCCGCTCGTCGAAGTACAACTGGTAGATGAGGCCGGAACAGCCGCCCGGCTGGACCGCTACGCGCAGGCGGAGATCCGTGCGGCCCTCCTGCTCGAGGAGGCTCCGGACCTTGCCGGCCGCTACGTCGGACAGGGCGACCTCGTGCACGGGCAGGTCCGTCGCTTCCTGGAGGGACCCTGCTTCGGTGGTCGATGTGCTCATTGTGTTTCTCCTAGCTCGGACTCCGTCAGGTGTCCGCTCTCAGTACCGTCCGCGGTGTGGCGCGCGCGGCTTGGTCCAATCGTACGCCGAGCCCGCTCATGTTCTAACGGGCGGAAGGCGCGAAACATTTCCGGCCACTCCCGCCTGTCGGTCCTACGCGTCCGCGAGGCCCTCGGCGTCGAGCCGCGCCAGGAGTATCGCCTCCGCGAGGACCGCCTTCTTGAACTCGCCGAGGTGCAGCGATTCGTTGGCGCTGTGCGCCCGCGAGTCCGGGTCCTCGACGCCGGTGATGAGGATCTGCGCCGACGGGAACAGCTCCGTGAGGTCGGCGATGAACGGGATCGACCCACCCATCCCCGCCTCCACAGGTTCGACCCCCCATGCCTCGTGGAGTGCTTCGAGCGCCAGTCTGGACGCCGGCTCGCTGGTGTCGGTCTGGAACGGACTACCGGTCTCCCCCGGGGTGAAGACGACCTTCGCGCCGAAGGGGGCGTGGGACTCCAGATGGAGACGCACGGCGTCCATCGCGGCTGCCGGGTCCTCCCCCGGTGCGAGGCGCAGGCTGAACTTGGCGCGCGCCCTCGGGAGCAGCGTGTTGGAGGACAGCGCGACGCTCGGGATGTCCATTCCGATGATGGAGAGCGCCGGCTTGTGCCACAGGCGTGAGGCGATCGAGCCCGTACCCGCGAGGACGACGCCGTCGAGCACCGATGCATCGGCTCGGTAGTCCGCCTCCTCGTAGTCCACCGTCGCTGAGTCGCCGCCCTTCAGGCCCGCGATCGCGACGTCACCGGCGTCGTCGTGCAGTGTCGCGATGAGGCGGGCGAGCAGCGTGGGCGCGTCGAGCACGGGCCCGCCGAACATCCCGGAGTGCACGGCATGATCGAGGACCTGCACCTCCACCGTTCCGTCCACGAGTCCGCGGAGGCTCGTCGTGAGCGCCGGTACGCCGACCTTCCAGTTGCTCGAATCGGCGACGACGATCACGTCGGCTTCGAGGTCGTTCCGGTAGGTCTCGAGGAACCGGCGGAAGGTCGGGGAGCCGGCTTCCTCCTCGCCCTCGATGAAGAGCGTGACGCCCACGCCGAAGCCGTCACCGAGGACGTCGGTCAGGGCGGCGAAGGCGCCGACGTGCGCCATGATGCCCGCCTTGTCGTCCGCCGCGCCCCGGCCGTACAACCTGCCGTCGCGTTCCGTCGCGACGAACGGCTCCGTCTCCCAGAGGGCGGGATCACCCGGGGGCTGTACGTCGTGGTGGGCGTAGAGGAGGACCGTCGGCTTGCCCTCGGCGGCTGGGCGACGGGCGACGACGGCGGGGCCGCCGGGAGTGCCGTCGTTGTCGACACGGAGGATGCGGACGTCGTCGATCCCCACTCCGCGGATCAGCTCGGCGACGGCGTCGGCACTGCGGTCGAGTTCGTGTGCGTCGAACGCCTCCCAGGCGATTCCCCGGATGGCGACGAGACCAGAGAGCTGCTCGACGATCCGGGGGAACGCCGCGTCGATGCTCGCGCGCAGCTGGTCGGCGACGCTGGATGGCTCGTGCGGTTGCTCGTTGGACGTAGTCGGTGAAGTCATGGCAGAACCCTACACACGCACCGTCCGGGAAGGCTGGGGGTGATGCGCTCGGGGCCAGCGGACGTCCGGGCGGGCCGCGCCCGTCGACCCGGTATCCTGAGGTGGTGTTCGGACGAAATAAAGAAGCCCCCTCTGCCCAGGAAGTCGTTGACAGCGCTTCACGCACCCCGGAAGCCCTGCGCGCCCAGGGCAAGGGTGTGCCGACGCCCAAGCGCAGCGTGCAGCAGGCTGCGCGCAAGCGGCCGCTCGTGCCGAACGACCGGAAGGCCGCGCGTGAACAGAGCCGCGCGGGCGTCCGGGACGATCGGGCACGAGTGCGCCAGGCACTGGACACCGATGATGAGCGCTACCTGCCGCTGCGCGACAAGGGGCCGAACCGGCGTTACGTCCGGCAGTTCGTGGACGCCCGCGTGAACATCGGCGAGTTCCTGATGATCGCTGCCCTCGTGTTCGTCATCCTGAGCTTCTTCCAGTCGGTGGCGGTGCAGAGCGCCGTGCTGATGGCCTTCTGGGTGCTGATCGTCGCGGTCATCGTCGACTGCGTGCTGTTGCGTCGGACGCTGAAGAAAAGGCTGACCGAGAAATTCGGCGCCCCGAACCAGGGTGATCTCTGGTACGGGGTCACCCGTGCACTGCAGCTGCGCCGCCTCCGCCTTCCGAAGCCGCAGGTTCGCCGGGGGCAGTACCCCTCCTGATCATCGTCTCCCTCTTTCGGTGACACCCTCCGGGGGCGTGCAGCCGGACTTCATGCGGCGGAAGGGTCCCCCCGGAGCCCCGACCGCACCAGTCCCCGGTTGATGTTCCGCGCCCAGAACGGTCCCTCGTAGAGGAAGCCCGTGTAGCCCTGCACGAGTGTCGCCCCGGCCGCCAACCGCTCGAGGACGTCCTCGGGCGTCTCGACACCGCCCACCGCGATGATCGCGAGACCTTCGCCGGTCGCAGCCCGGAGCCGGGTGAGGACCTCCAGGGAGCGCACTTTCAGGGGGGCGCCGCTCAGACCGCCCACCCCCTTGGCCATGACCGTGGCGGCATCCGTGGTCAGATTCTCCCGCGTGATGGTCGTATTGGTCGCCACGATCCCGTCCAGGCCGAGATCGAGGGCGAGGGCGCCGACGTCGTCGATGTCCTGGTCCGACAGGTCCGGGGCGATCTTCACCAGGAGGGGTACATGGCGGCCGGCGGCGGTGTCCGCCGTGCGGCGCACGGCCTCCAGCAGCGGGCGGAGCGACTCCACGCTCTGCAGCAGGCGGAGGCCGGGGGTGTTCGGTGAGGAGACGTTCACCACCAGGTAGTCGGCCATGGGTGCCAGCTGTTCCGCGCTGACGAGGTAGTCGGCGACCGCGTCCGCGAGATCCACCTTCTTGGTCTTCCCGATATTGACGCCGATCACGGGACGGGGACGCGTGCCGTAGCGTCGCGCGAGTCGCTTCCGGGCCGAACGGAGTCGGGAGGCGACGACGGCAGCGCCGTCGTTGTTGAACCCCATCCGGTTGATGACGGCACGATCCTCGACGAGCCGGAACAATCGGGGTGCCGGGTTGCCGGGCTGGGCCTGCCCAGTGATGGTCCCGACCTCGACATGCCCGAAGCCGAGGGCGGTGAGCGAGAGCACTCCTTTCCCGGCCTTGTCGAAGCCCGCCGCGAGCCCGAAGGGTGAAGGGAAGTCGACCCCGAACGCAGTGGTGGCAAGTCGGGGATCGGGTGCGCAGAAGCGGCGCAGCCCCCAGCCGACGGGCGTGCTGTCGACGGCCCGGATCAGGGCGAACCCGATCCTGTGGGCCCTTTCGGCGTCCATCCCGGAGAAGACGATCCGGAAGAAGGTCGGGTAGAAGCGCATGGGTCCAGAATTCCATGCTGGCAGCACGGGCACCAACTCCTTGGAGCCGTACCAGGACGGTAGGGTCGGTCCATGGACGAGTTCTGGTCGGAGGACATGCTCGGCCCGGGGTTCCGGGCCCGCACCCTGCCGGTCGGCAGCGACGACGAGGGTCCCAGGGTGGCGACCCTCGTGGCCTACGAACCCGACGGCGCTGCGGCGTCGGCGGGTCCACGGGAGGTGCCCGGCAGGCTCCGCGCGATCCTTTACGTCCACGGCTTCAGCGACTACTTCCTCCACCGTGAACTCGCCGGTTCGCTCCACGCCCGCGGGTGGGCGTTCTTCGCGCTGGACCTCCACAAGCACGGCCGGAGCCTGCTCCCTGGCCAGACCCCCGGTTTCACCACCTCCCTCGACGAGTACGACGAGGATCTGGACGCCGCCATCGCCGCGATCGAGGAGAGATTGGACGTCGCCCCCGGTTCCGGCGCAGTCGACCTCGTGCTCATGGCCCACTCGACAGGCGGATTGACCTGCGCGCTGTGGGCGGCACGGAACCACGAGCGTATCGCGGCCCTGATCCTCGACAGCCCCTGGCTCGACACCCTGGGCAGTGCCCTCCTGCGGAGCGCCGCGCACGGCATCCTCGATACCGTCTCCCGCCGTCGGCCGAAGGCGCGGCTTCGACTACCGGAGTTCGGCTTCTACTTCCGCAGCATCAGCGACACGCGGGATGGCGAGTGGACGATCGACCCGGCGTGGCGTCCCGAGGCGGGCTTCCCCATCAGGGCGGGATGGTTGGCCGCCGTCCTGGCGGGGCACGCCGCCCTCGCTCGCGGTGTCTCCATCGACGTGCCCGTCCTCGTCCTGTGCTCGGCGGCCTCCACGCTCAGCACGACCTGGAACGACGCCATGCTGGAGACGGACAGCGTCCTCGACGTCACGGCGATGGTGCGTCGGGCGGCGGAACTCGGGCCTGACGTGACGATCCGGCGGTTCGCCGGCGCCCTGCACGACGTGTTCCTCTCCCGGCGCGACGTGCGGACCCACGCCGTCGACGTCGTCGCGCACTGGCTCGAGGCGAACGGCGTCCGTGCACCTGGTGACCGCCAGGGGGCGAGGCACGGGAGCTCACGCGCCTGACGGCGGACGCGCCGCCGGCTCGTGCGGACCGGGATCCGCTAGGAGGACTGCCGTCCCGCTGCCTGATCCACCGCTCCCCCGTAGCGTCGGTCGCGCGAGGCGTACTCCTCGATCGCCCGCCACAGGGTGCGCCGGTCGACGTCGGGCCAGAGGGTGTTCATGAACACCATCTCGGCGTAGGCCGACTGCCACAGCATGAAGTTCGACAGGCGCTGCTCCCCTGATGTGCGCAGGAAGAGGTCAACGTCGGGGAGATCGGGCTCGTCGAGGTACCGCTGCACGGTCTTCTCGGAAACCGACGACGCCTTGAGGACACCCGCGGCGACGTCCTCGGCGATGGCGCGTGCGGCATCCGCGATCTCGGCGCGGCCGCCGTAATTGACGCACATCGTCAACGTGCAGGTCGTGTTGCCCACGGTGCGCCGCTCAGCGTCCTCCAATTCGCGGATGACCGACTGCCACAGCTTGGGCCGGCGCCCCGACCAGCGCACCCGCACGCCCCAGGCATCGAGCTGGTCCCGCTGGCGGCGCAGCACGTCCTTGTTGAACCCCATGAGGAAGCGGACCTCTTCGGGAGACCGTTTCCAGTTCTCGGTGCTGAAGGCGTAGACCGAGACGTGCTTGACGCCCATCTCGATCGCTCCGGCCACGACGTCGAGGAGCGCCGCTTCACCGGCCTTGTGCCCCTCGGTCCTGGGCAGTCCGCGTTCGTTCGCCCACCGGCCGTTGCCGTCCATGACGATGGCCACGTGCTGCGGTACGAACTGCCGCGGAATGGACGGCGCCTTCTCCCCGCTGGGATGGGGCCACGGCGCAACGGGACGGGTGGGGTTCGTCATACACGCTCCACGTGTTTGAGGGAGGCGACCCCGCGTTCGAGGTGCCACTGAAGGTATGCCGCGACGAGACCCGCGGCCTCACGTCGGGCTCCGTTCTCCGACGCGTCGGCCGTGACCCAGTCACCCGTGAGCAGCGCTCCGAGCAGTTCCATGGTGGCGGAGGACGGCGACGCCGACCCGGGTGGCCTGCAGGACGGGCACACGGCTCCGCCGAGCGGGGCCGAGAAGGCGGTATGCGGCCCCGCCGTGCCGCACCGGGCACAGTCCGTGAAGCTCGGCGCCCAGCCCGCTGTGGCGAGAGCCCGCAACAGGTAGGAGTCGAGGATGAGCTCCGACGGGTGCAGGTTGCGGCTGAGCGCAGAGAACGCCCCGGCAACCAGGGCGTACTGTGCTCCCCCGGTCTCACCGACGTCCGTCAGCCGTTCGGCAGTCTCCGCGATGGCGGTCGCTGCCGTGTAGCAGCCGTAGTCCGCAGCGATGCCGTAACCGTACGAACCCTTGGTCTGCACCTGTGTGACGACGTCGAGGTTCCGTCCGTGAGCCAGCAGCAGATCCACGGACATGAACGGCTCGAGGCGCGAACCGAACTTGCTGCTGGTCCGGCGGACCCCCTTGGCGACTGCCCGGACCTGACCGCGGTCCCGCGTCAGGAGGACGACGATGCGGTCGGCCTCGCCCAGCTTGTAGGTGCGCAGCACGACGCCTTCGGTGCGGTAGGTGCGTGACGCTGACGAGGAAGGCACGGCTCCATTCTTCCACCCGCCACCTACACCGGAGCCTCTTCGTGCCGGGTGGCGGGTGGAATCCGATCAGGCGGCGCCGCGGATGGCTCGGTTGACGGCCGAGATGACAGCTTTCAGGGCGGCCATGGTGGTGTTCGCGTCGATTCCGACGCCCCAGAGCCCGCGCTCCCCGACGGCACACTCCACGTAGGCTGCGGCACGGGCGTTGCCTCCGGAGGACAGGGCGTGCTCGGTGTAGTCCAGGACACGCATGTCCACACCGTCCTGTCCGAGGATGGTGAGCAGCGCGTCGATGGGCCCGTTGCCCTGCGCTGCCCGCCGCTGCTGGACGCCGTCGACGAGGAGGGTGGCCACGAGCTTGAACGAGCCGTCCTCCGCCGTGTCCGTGTTGACGGAGGTCAGCTCGTAATGGCCCCACGCCTCGGAGCCACCGTCGGCGCGGGTGGGCAGGTACTCGTCCTGGAAGACGGACCAGAGCTGGGCGCCGCTGACCTCTCCGCCCTGGGTCTCCGTGCGGCGCTGGATCACACCCGAGAACTCGATCTGGGCCCGGCGCGGCAGGTCGAGGCTGTGCTCGCTCTTGAGCAGGTACGCCACGCCACCCTTGCCGGACTGCGAATTGACCCTGATCACGGCCTCGTAGGAGCGCCCGATGTCCTTGGGGTCGATGGGCAGGTACGGAACCGCCCACGGAAGGTCGTCCACGCCGACACCGGCCTCGGCGGCGTCGCGCTCCATCCTCTCGAACCCCTTCTTGATCGCGTCCTGGTGCGAACCCGAGAACGCCGTGAACACGAGGTCGCCGCCGTAGGGCGAACGCTCAGGGACACTGAGCTGGTTGCAGTACTCCGCAGTGCGGCGGATGGCATCCATGTCGGAGAAATCGATCTCCGGGTCTATGCCCTGGCTGAAGAGGTTCATGCCGAGCGTCACCAGGTCGACGTTGCCCGTGCGCTCCCCGTTGCCGAAGAGGCAGCCCTCGATGCGGTCCGCGCCGGCCAGGTAACCGAGCTCCGCGGCGGCGACACCCGTTCCGCGGTCGTTGTGCGGATGCAGTGAGAGGATGATGCTGCCCCTGTCCGCCAGGTTGCGGCTCATCCACTCGATCGAGTCGGCGTAGACGTTCGGCGTCGCCATCTCGACGGTGGCCGGCAGGTTGAGGATCATCTGGCGGTCCGCGGACGCCTCGAAGACGGCCGAGACCTCGTTGCTGATGCGTACCGCGAACTCGAGTTCCGTGCCGGTGAAGGATTCGGGCGAGTACTCGTAGGTGATCGCCGTGTCGCCCATGTTCTCCTCGAACTTGCGGCACAGGCGCGCGCCCTGGGTAGCGATGTCGATGATGCCGTCCTGGTCCTGGTTGAACACGACCCGCCGCTGCAGCACGGACGTCGAGTTGTACAGGTGGACGATCGCGCGGTCGGCGCCCTCGAGGGAGGCGTAGGTCCTCTCGATGAGGTGCTCGCGGGACTGCGTCAGCACCTGGATGGTGACGTCGTCGGGGATGCGGTCGCCCTCGATGAGCTGGCGGACGAAGTCGAAGTCCGTCTGCGACGCCGAGGGGAACCCCACCTCAATCTCCTTGTAGCCCATCTGCACGAGCAGGTCGAACATCTTGTGCTTGCGCTCGGCGTTCATCGGATCGATGAGCGCCTGGTTCCCGTCACGGAGGTCCACCGCGCACCAGCGGGGGGCCTTGGTGATGAGGCGGTCCGGCCAGGTGCGATCGGGGAGCTCGACCGTGATCTGGTCCTGGAACGGACGGTACTTGCCGAACGGCATACGGGAGGACTTCTGTGCGTTGTGCATGGGGCGGCCTTGTCTGATGGGGAGCGAGGTGCTGGCGGCCGGGCAGGGCTGACTCCGCGGCGAGGACGGCCAGTAGCTCTTGACGTTCTAGTAGGCCTCGCCGCGGCACCGAAGAAGGGTCGTCTGTGCGCGCACGTTGCCACGATAGCACGGCACATAGGATGGTCCCCGGGCGCCCGAGCGGGCGCTGCCCTGCGCGGCACCACGAGGAAACGGGAAGCGACAATGACGATCAGCACACTGGATCCGGACAATCTCGACGAATCGTTCCGTCCCCAGGACGACCTCTTCCGTCACGCGAACGGCGTCTGGCTGAAGGCCGCGGAGATTCCCGAGGATCGGCCCCTCGCCGGTTCGTTCACGGCCCTGCGGGACGCCTCCGAACTCGCCGTCCGCAGGATCATCGAGGACGCCGCCGCACGCTCCGCCGGGGGATCCGCGGACGGTATCGACGGCAAGCTCGGCATCCTGTACGCGGACTTCATGGACACGGCGCGCATCGAGACGGAGGGGATCGCCCCCATCGTGCCGCTGCTCGACCGCATCGCGGCGGTGGCCGGCATCGAGGAACTGGTGGAGCTCAGCGCAGGACTGACCCGATCGGGCGTGCAGGGGTTCCTGGCACCCTACGTCAGCAACGACGCCGGCAATCCTGAACGGTACCTGCTCCACGTCTACCAGTCCGGCCTCGGCCTCCCGGACGAGTCCTACTACCGCGAGGAGGGGTTCGCGGAGACACGCGACCGGTACCGGGACATGCTGACGACTCTCTTCACCCTCTCGGGTACCGACGACGCACCCGCTGCCGCGGGCCGGGTGCTGGCACTCGAGACGCGCCTCGCGGCATCATCCATGGGTAGCGTGGAACGCAGGGACCCGCAGAAGACCTACAACCTGATCAGGCACGACGACGCATCAGCCCTCTCCGGGCACCTCGTTTGCTGGCTCGCCGTCGTCACGGACGACAGGCGGCAGTCCGGGGAGTTCGTGGTGAACCAGCCCGACTTCGTGCGAGGCCTCGAGGCGCCCTGCGCGACGAGGACCTCGGCGCCTGGCGGGATTGGCTCAGGAGCCGTGTCCTGCTGCACGCCTCCGACTACCTGGACGAGCGCTTCGTCGAGGCCGCGTTCGCCTTCTATGGAACCCACCTCGCAGGAACGCCGAAACTGAAGGACCGCTGGAAGCGCGGCGTCGCGCTCGTCGAGGGCGCCATGGGCGAGGCGATAGGCCAGCGCTACGTGGAACGACACTTCCCGGCGAGCCACAAGAGCGCGATGCTCGGTCTGGTCGGCAACCTGATCGCGGCCTACGAGGAGAGCATCACCGCGCTGAGCTGGATGACCGACGAGACCCGTGCGAAGGCGCTGGAGAAGCTCTCGCTGTTCACCACCAAGATCGGTTACCCGGAGGAGTGGATCGACTACGGTCCGCTCGAGGTCCAGCCCGCCGACCTGATCGGCAACGTCCTGAGGGCCGCGGAGTTCGAGCACCGCCGGCGACTCGACAAGCTCGGGCGGGACATCGATCGCGGAGCCTGGCTCATGACGCCGCAGACGGTCAATGCCTACTACATGCCCACTATGAACGAGATCGTGTTCCCCGCGGCCATCCTGCAACCTCCGTTCTTCGACATCGACGCGGACGACGCCGTCAACTACGGAGCGATCGGTGCCGTGATCGGTCATGAGATCGGGCACGGCTTCGACGACAAGGGCTCCCAGTTCGACGGCACAGGAAGGCTCTCGAACTGGTGGAGCGAGGAGGACCGCGAGGCTTTCGACGCCCTCACCGGCCGCCTCGTCGCCCAGTACTCCGCCCTCGAGCCGAGCGAGGTACCGGGCCAGGCCGTGAACGGCGAGCTGACCCTCGGCGAGAACATCGGTGACCTCGGCGGGTTGGGGATCAGCTACCGCGCGTACCTCCTCAGCCTCGGCGGTGACGAGCGCCCGTGGTCGGTGGCCTCACCGGCACCCAGCGGTTCTTCCTCTCCTGGGCCACGTGCTGGCAGCAGAAGATCCGACCGGAGGAAGCGAAGCGGCGCCTGACGGTGGACCCGCACTCCCCCAACGAGTTCCGCTGCAACCAGGTGGTCCGCAACCTCGACGAGTTCCACGAGGCATTCGCCGTGGGCTCCGGGGACCGGCTGTGGCTTGCTCCGGAGGAGCGCGTGCGCATCTGGTAGGAGCTTGCGCCC
>WNZI01000005.1 GCA_009728235.1 Vibrio cholerae
TCGACCACGGACTGAGCCGGACAGCTCGGGAACCGCCGAGCGGGCGGCGGATGCCGCCCGAAGCCTCGGCCTCGTGCCCGTCGAGGTACAGCGCGTCTCGGTCGACCGCGAGGGCATGGGCCCGGAGGCCGCGGCCCGCACTGCCCGTTACCGGGCGCTGGACGCCGCCGCCGAGCGCCTGGGAGCGGTGGCGGTCCTGCTCGGACACACCCTCGACGACCAGGCCGAACAGGTCCTCCTCGGCCTGGCCCGTGGTTCCGGGACCCGATCCCTCGCCGGGATGCCGGCCCGGCGCGGCAGGTACCTCCGTCCGTTCCTGGACCTGCGGCGCTCGGACACGGAGGCCATCTGCGCCTTCTACGGCCTGGAGCCCTGGCACGATCCCACCAATGCCGATCCCGCCTTCGCGCGGTCGAGGGTACGCTTCGAGGTCCTCCCGCAGCTCGAGGACCAGCTGGGACCCGGCATCGCCCGGGCCCTGGCCCGCACGGCGCAGATCCTCGGGCAGGACGCCGACCTGCTGGAGCAGCTGAGCCGGGAGGCGTTCGCCTCCCTGGGGAGCACGGACGACGACGGAGCCGTGCTCCTGCCGGAGGACGGTCTCCGGGCGCTGCCCGCGGCACTCAGGCAGCGCGTGCTGGCTCTCGCGGCGCTCGAGCTCGGAGCGTTCCAGCCCAGTTTCGAGCGCCTTCGGGCAGCCGAGGCACTGCTCGACCGGAAGGGTTCGGCCGGTCCCGTGCAGCTGGGAGGCAGGGTGAGTGTGCACCGGCAGGTGCGGGGACGCGCGGTTCTTCCCGGACAAGCGAGCTATGGCAATCTTGTCCTTAGTAAGAACGGCAGTGACAATGGCAGCAACAATGGCTCCGGTGTGAAGCAACCGCGCCGTCCGACCCAGGAGTAACCGGTGGATTCCAACGACGTCCAGTCAGACCTCAAGCACGTCCTCTACACCAAGGAAGAGATCCAGCAGCGGATCAACGAGCTGGCGCAGCAGATCGACGCCGACTACCAGGGCCGGGACATCCTCCTGGTGGGGGTCCTGAAGGGTGCGGTGATGGTGATGGCCGACCTCGCGCGGGCGCTGCACTCCCACATCACGATGGACTGGATGGCTGTCTCGTCCTACGGCAGCGGCACGCAGTCCTCCGGCGTCGTGAGGATCCTCAAGGACCTCGAGACGGACCTGATGGGCAAGCACGTGCTGATCGTCGAGGACATCATCGATTCGGGCCTCACGCTGTCCTGGCTGAAGGCCAACCTGCTGTCACGCGGGCCGGCCTCGGTCGAGATCTGCACCCTGCTGCAGAAGCCCGACGCCGCGAAGGTGGAGATCGACGTGAAATACGTCGGCTACGACATCCCGAACGAATTCGTCATCGGCTACGGCCTCGATTTCGCCGAGAAGTACCGCAACCTCGATTTCATCGGCACCCTGGCCCCCCACGTGTACGAATAGGGCGCGTCCGCCCATCCCCCCGCTGTACGCCGGGAGGGAACTAAAGCCACGATCAACGCGTGGTCAATCTCAGACGGTGTATATGTTGAGGTGCTCCAAGGGCACCCACACAGCAGTGCGCCCTCACACTTGTACTTGCATCAGCAGGAGGGACAGGGCTTGCTGCCCTGAGACGTATGAAATTCAAGAACATCTTCAAGGGGCCGATCTTCTGGATCGTCCTGGCGGTCGTTGCGCTCCTGCTGGTCCTCCCGACCCTCTTCGGCTCGGGTACCTCCCGCGTCGACACCAACGTCGGGCTGCAGCTCCTCGAAGATGACCAGGTGACGCAGGCCAAGATCTACGACGGCGAGCAGCGCGTGGACCTCACCCTGCGCGACGACTACGAGGACATGGGCCGCAGCGTCCAGTTCTTCTACAGCACCGCGCGCGCCGAGGACGTCGTCGACGCCATCAACGCCTCCGACACGGAAGGGTTCACCGACCAGCCCGCCGAGAGCAACTGGCTGCTGAGCCTGGCCGGTCTGATCGTCCCCATCCTGATCCTCGGCGTCATCTTCTGGTTCCTGCTCAGCCGCATGCAGGGCGGCGGGTCCAAGGTCATGCAGTTCGGCAAGTCCAAGGCGAAGCTGATCTCCAAGGACATGCCGCAGGTGACGTTCAACGACGTCGCAGGTGCCGACGAGGCGGTGGAGGAACTCCTGGAGATCAAGGAGTTCCTGCAGGAGCCCGCGAAATTCCAGGCGCTCGGTGCCAAGATCCCGAAGGGCGTCCTCCTCTACGGCCCCCCAGGGACCGGCAAGACCCTGCTGGCGCGTGCTGTCGCGGGTGAGGCGGGAGTCCCGTTCTACTCCATCTCGGGCTCCGACTTCGTCGAGATGTTCGTCGGCGTCGGGGCCTCCCGCGTACGGGACCTCTTCGAGCAGGCCAAGAACAACTCCCCCGCCATCATCTTCGTGGACGAGATCGACGCCGTCGGTCGTCACCGCGGTGCGGGTGTCGGCGGCGGCAACGACGAGCGGGAACAGACCCTCAACCAGCTCCTCGTCGAGATGGACGGCTTCGATGCCACGACGAACGTGATCCTGATCGCGGCCACGAACCGCCCGGACGTCCTGGACCCCGCGCTGCTGCGTCCGGGCCGGTTCGACCGGCAGATCGGCGTCGAGGCCCCGGACATGCGGGGACGTGAGCACATCCTCACGGTCCACTCGAAGGGCAAGCCGATGGCATCGGGGGTCGACCTCAAGGGCGTCGCCAAGAAGACCCCGGGCTTCACCGGCGCGGACCTCGCGAACGTCCTCAACGAGGCTGCCCTCCTGACCGCACGGTCGAACGCGCAACTGATCGACGACCGCGCCCTCGACGAGGCGATCGACCGCGTCATCGCCGGGCCGCAGAAGCGCAGCCGCGTGATGAAGGAACTCGAACGCAAGATCACGGCCTACCACGAGGGTGGCCACGCCCTCGTGGCGGCGGCCCTGCGGAACACCGACCCGGTCACCAAGGTGACGATCCTCCCCCGCGGCCGCGCCCTCGGCTACACCATGGTGATGCCGAGCGACGACAAGTACTCGGTGAGCCGGAACGAGCTGCTCGACCAGCTCGCCTACGCCATGGGTGGTCGCGTCGCCGAGGAGATCGTCTTCCACGATCCATCCACGGGAGCGTCGAACGACATCGAGAAGGCCACCGGCACGGCCCGCAAGATGGTGACGCAGTACGGCATGAGCGAGCGCATCGGAGCCGTGAAGCTGGGCCAGGGAGCAGGGGAGCCCTTCCTCGGGCGTGACATGGGCAGTGACCGGGACTACTCCGACCAGATCGCCCTCGTCGTCGACGAGGAGGTGCGTCGCCTGATCGACAACGCGCATGACGAGGCCTACCAGATCCTGACCGAGAACCGCGATGTCCTCGATCGTCTCGCCCTCGAGCTGCTCGAGCGCGAGACGCTCAACCAGGCCGAGATCGCCGAGGTCTTCCACAACGTCCGCAAGCGGAACCTGCGCGAGGTGTGGCTGTCCAAGCAGACCCGCCCCGTGCATTCGCTGCCCCCCGTGATCTCACGGAAGGAGCGCGCGGAGGCGATCGAGAGCGGCCGGCCCGCCCCGGAGGACGTGGCGCCCCAGGACCAGATGGCCGAAGCCGACATCCCGCGGGACTTCGACGTCCAGGACTCGGACCTTCCGTCGCCCGAGTCGGGCGAGAGCCCCAGGGACGGCCGGGACGGCTAGCCCCGCAGCCGAGCGACGGCAGCAGGACGTCGGCGACCGCTGGTCGTCGGCGAGCAGCGCCAACCAAGGGGAGAAGACCCATGACGGATTTCGACGACGAAGTGGTGGAGGCGGCGCTGGTCGCCACGGGGTCGCCCGTCGACCAGCCGCGTATCCAGCGTGCGGTGAGGGAGATCCTCGCGGCGATCGGTGAGGACCCTGATCGTGACGGACTGCTCGACACCCCGAAGCGCGTCGCCAAGGCCTACGCGGAGATGTTCGCGGGGCTGCACCAGGACGCAGGAGACGTGCTGGCGACCTCCTTCGACATCAACCACCAGGAGCTGGTGCTGGTGAAGGACATCCCGTTCTACTCGACGTGCGAGCACCACCTCGTCCCGTTCCACGGGACCGCGCACATCGGCTACATCCCCTCCGCCGACGGGAGGGTCACCGGACTGAGCAAGCTCGCACGGCTCGTGGAGGTCTACGCCCGGAGACCCCAGGTCCAGGAGCGGCTGACCACCCAGATCGTTGATGCGATGATGGAACACCTCAAGCCCAAGGGTGCGATCGTCGTCATCGAGTGCGAACACATGTGCATGTCGATGCGCGGAGTACGGAAACCAGGGGCGAAGACCGTCACCTCGGCCGTCCGCGGCCAGATCCGCGAGACGGCGACGCGCGCCGAGGCCATGAGCCTCATACTCGGAAGGTAGGACCTGCTCCATGGATTCTCTCGCCGCAGCGCCCGGAACGGGACCTGCGACCTCACCGCTCCCGGTCATCCGGCCCGTGCGCACCGCCAAGACCGTGGGCGATCTGCCGACGAACCGCGCCGTCGTGATGGGGATCCTCAACGTCACCCCCGACTCCTTCAGCGACGGCGGCAGGTACGCGACGACCGACGACGCCATCGGACACGGGCTGCGGATGCACTACGGCGGCGCGGACATCATCGACATCGGAGGGGAGTCGACGCGCCCCAACGCGCGCGAGGTGCCGATCGAGGAGGAACTGGCGCGCGTGCTCCCGGTGGTCCGGGCCCTCGTGAAGGCCGGGGCGCTCGTCAGCATCGACACGATGCACGCGGAGACCGCCCGGCAGGCGCTCGACTCCGGCGCCGCGATCGTCAACGACATCTCGGGCGCGGCCTTCGATCCCGCCATGCCCGCCCTGGTGGCGGAGCGGAAGGTCCCGTACATCCTGACCCACCGCAGGGGTACCGCGGCCACCATGGACAGCCTGGCGGACTACGACGACGTGGTGGCCGAGGTCGCAGCGGAGCTGACCGGCTTGCGCGACCGCTTCGTCGCGGCCGGCGTCGACGCGAGCCGGATCATCCTCGACCCCGGAGTCGGTTTCGCGAAGACCGACGAGCACAACTGGGCGATCCTGCAGAACCTCGACGCCTTCACGGCCCTCGGGCACCGCGTGCTGGTCGGCGCGTCCCGCAAGCGCTTCCTCGGCACGCTCCTCACCTCGGCCGGGAAGGCTGCGGCACCCGTGGAGCGGGACCACGCCTCACTCGCCGTCGCCACCCTCGCCGCCGCCGCCGGTGCGTGGGGCGTACGCGTCCATGACCCCGCCGCAGTGCTCGACGCCGTCAAGGTCGCCGCTGCCGCGGGTCGCCGGCCGTGACCGGCGGGAGCGCACCGACCCGCACCGGTTCCCCCTCGGGCGACCTCGACAGCGTGGTCCTCAGCGGCATCACGGCCAAGGGGTACCACGGTGTCTTCGATCACGAGCGCCGGGACGGTCAGCCGTTCGTGGTGGACATCGTGCTCCACCTGGACCTCCAGCCCGCCGGTACCAGCGACGACCTGGCACGCACCGCACACTACGGCGAGCTCGCCGAACTCGTTCACGGCATCATCGGAGGTCATCCCTTCGACCTCATCGAAGCCCTCGCCGAGACCATCGCAGCGGCCGTCCTCGACGTGTTCCCGGTCGCTGCTGTCGACGTCACGGTCCACAAGCCGAAGGCGCCGATCGAGGTCCCCTTCGGAGATGTGGCAGTGACGCTGCGCAGGAGCCGGTCATGACATCGGTCCGGTCCGTGCTGGCACTCGGCAGCAACCTCGGCGCGAGCAGGGACACCCTCCTGCTGGCGGTGGCGGACATCGTCGAGCCGGACGACGTGCGCCTGAACTCCGTCTCACCCGTGGTGCGCACGAAACCGGTGGGCGGCCCCGAGCAGCCCGACTACCTGAACATGGTGATCGAGGTGGAGACCGCACTGGGACCCTACGAACTCCTGGCCCTCTGCCAGTCCGTGGAGGACAAGCACCACCGCAAGCGCGCCGAGCGGTGGGGCCCACGCACGCTGGACGTCGACATCATCACCTACGGCGACTGGATGTCCGACGACGAAGCGCTGATCATCCCGCACCCCCGGGCGGCCTCGCGGGCCTTCGTCCTCCAGCCCTGGGCCTGGATGGATGCGGGTGCCGTCCTGAACGGACGCCCCGTGGCGGAACTGGCCGCGGAAGCCGAGGACCTTGCGGGCCTGGTGCCGTTCGAGGGAGTCTAGGACGCCGTGAGCACCCTTCAGTTCCGCTGGCTGGCCGTCGTGGGGCTGGTCGCCGGACTTGCCGGCTGGCTGGTGAACTGGTTCGCCACGCGCAACGGGTACGGTACGCCGACCCTGCCCCTGACCTCCCTCGTCACCACGGCGGCGATCATCGGGATCACCCTCTTCTTCGGGCGCCGGGTGCTCCGGTGGCGCAATGGCAGGCGTGACCGACCGCTCGACCCCATCCTGGCCACGCGCACCCTCGTCCTCGCCCAGGCCTGCGCCTACGCCGGCGCGGTGACCCTCGGGTGGCATGCGGGAATCCTCGTCGACCAGGTGATGCTCCTGCCGGTCCGCTCCGCCACGGCACCGCTGTGGGGATCGGTGGCGCTCATCGTGGGCGGAATCGTCATGATTATGGTGGGATTGGTTGTCGAGAACTTCTGCAGGCTTCCGCCCGACGACGACGGCACCGGCGCCCCGGGCCACAGCGAGGGGGAATATGCGTAGCGAACCGATCGATCCGTCCGGGCTCGAGTGGTCGAGGGTCTCACCGAAGTACCTGCGCGTCAGGCTCCTCGGCTGGGCCATCGGATCCCTGGTCTGGCTCGTCCTCGCCTGCGTTCCCCTGGTGCTGCGACTCCTGGGCGTCTGGGACTCCTTCCCGCCGGCGTGGCTCGCCTGGGGGCTGCCCGCCGTCGTCGTGGTCCTCGCCGCGTGGAGGGGGATCCTGTTGCCACGCCAGGTCGCGGCGATCGGGTACGCGGAGCGCGACGACGACCTCCTCGTGCGGCAGGGGGTGTTCTTCCAGCGCACGATGGTGGTCCCCTACGGCCGCATGCAGTACGTCGACGTCGCCGTCGGGCCCCTCGAACGCGCTTTCGGCATCTGCACGCTGAAGCTCCACACCGCATCTCCCGCGACGAACGCCTTCATCCCGGGCCTTCCCACCGTCGAGGGCACGAGGCTGCGCGAGCAGCTGTCCGCGCGGGGAGAAGCCAGGCTGGCCGGGCTGTGACGACCGGCCACGGGACGTCCGGGGAGAGTCCGCTGCTGCCGGCGCCCGAAGGGGCGGAGGACGTCGGTCAGGGTCCCGCTGCGGAGGGCGGGGACTGGCAGCGGGTCCATTTCATCTCGCCGCTCGTGCGCGGGTGGATCGCCCTCATCGCCATCCTCTACTTCGTGGGCCGGGACTGGTTCGAGGGGCTCTTCAGCGCGGAGACCAGGGGCCGGAGCCCGCTGCCCGAAGGGATCAACGCCCTGGTGGCCGTGGGAATCATCCTCGGGATCGCACTGGTGGTCGCCGGCGTCTTCTTCGTGTCCTGGTACTTCACGCGCTACCAGGTGACGGCGCAGCACGTCCGCGTCCACTCCGGTGTCGTGTTCCGGCAGCAGCGCCAGGCGAGGCTGGACCGGGTCCAGGCGATCGACATCGTCCAGCCGCTCCTCGCCCGCATCTTCGGCCTCGCCGAACTCAAATTCGAGGTCGCCGACGCCGGTGAGTCCGCCGTACGGCTCGCGTTCCTGAAGCTCGACGAGGCCAAGCGGCTGCGCGCCACCATCCTCTCCCGCGCCGCGGGGGTGGATAACGATCCGGAGCATCCCGAGGAGATCGTCGAAGCACCGGAGCGCGAGGTCGTGTCCATCCCGCCGGGCCGGGTCATCGGTTCGGCGGTCCTCTCGGGAACGACCATCGCGCTCGTGATCGCCGCCGCCGTGGTCATCACCCTCGGGGTCGTGTTCGAGACGCCGATCATCGCGACCTCCTTCATCCCGATCCTCATCGGAGTGGGCGGCGCCTACTGGTCCGCGCTGAGCACCGGCTACAACTTCCGCGCCGCGACCTCACCCGACGGCATCCGTATCCGCTACGGGCTGCTCGACACGCGGGCGCAGACCGTTCCGCCGGGCCGTGTGCAGGCCCTCGGGGTCGTGCAGTCACCGCTGTGGCGGCTGAAGGGGTGGTACCGCGTGACGGTGAACGTGGCAGGCTACGGTGCCTCCGCGTCCAGCGACGGGCAGGCACGCGCAACGCTCCTGCCGGTCGGTTCGCGCGACGAGGTCCTGCAGATCCTCGCCCTCGTGCTCCCCGATCCGGGCACACCCCGCCCCGTGGAGCTCTTCACGGCCGGCATGACCGGACGCGACGGCGAGGAGGGCTTCCTCACGACGCCGCGCCGTGCGCGCTGGCTGGCGCCGCTGGCATGGCGGCGGAACGGCTTCGCGGTCACGGAGACGGCCCTGCTCATGCGCTCGGGAGTGCTGTGGCGCCAGCTCGTCGTCGTGCCGCACGAGCGGACGCAGTCCCTGTCGATCGAGCAGGGACCGGTGGACCGGCGCTTCGGTGTGTCGAACCTGCAGTTCCAGACCACACCCGGCCCCGTCACGCCCCGCGTGGTGCTGGCCGACACGGCGACGGGGTGGGAGCTCTTCCACGGGCAGGCCCGACGAGCCGCGGAGGCCCGGCGACGGAGCGGCCCCGAGCAGTGGATGAGGCCCGTTGCCGTCGGGCACGCACCGGCAGCGCCGGACAGCGGGACGGTGGTGCGGCCGGGAGCCGAGGGCCCCACTCTCCGGGAGGCGCCCGGAGAACCCCGACGCCGTTGACCGCTGAGATGATCCCGGCGCAGGAGACAGCGCCGCCGCTGATGCCGGAGGCGGACCCCGAGCCGGTGTCGGCGCCCGATCCGGGGCAGGAGCCGACGCCCGGCGCGAGATCCGAGGAGATGCCCGAGCTCCCGCGGTACGTCCCGGCCACCCCGGACGGGAAGGGGCCCGGCGATGGTCGCCCCTGACGCCCGCAGACGTCCGGGGCGGCTCGGCGTCGGGATCGTCGGCGCGGGCAGGGTCGGCTCCGTCCTGGGTGCCGCGCTGCGCGCTGCGGGTCACGCCGTCGTCGGTGTCTCCGCCGTCTCCGAGGCGAGCCGTGAACGCGCCGAGAACCTCCTGTCGGGAGTGCCCGTCCTCGAGGTACCCGACATCATCGAACGCTCCGAGCTGGTCCTGCTCACGGTGCCCGACGACGCCCTGCCGACGCTCGTCGAGGGTCTGGCCCACCTCGGTGCCTGGCAGGCGGGCCAGCTCGTGGTGCACACCTCCGGCCGCTACGGGACCTCTGTCCTGGAGCCGGCCCGTGCAGCCGGTGCCATTCCCCTGGCGATCCACCCCGCCATGACGTTCACGGGGATGAGCCTGGACCTCGGACGCCTCCCGGACAGCATGTTCGGCATCACCGCAGCCGCCGCCGTCCTGCCGATCGCCCAGGCCCTCGTGGTCGAGATGGGAGCCGAACCCGTGGTCATCGAGGAGGAATCACGCGCCCTGTACCACGCGGCCCTCGCCCACGCGTCGAACCACCTCGTGACCATCGCCGCGCAGTCCGCCCAGATCCTGGCCGATCTCGGCGTCGAGCATCCCGACCGCATGCTGGGGCCGCTGATGAAGGCCTCCCTGGAGAACGCCCTGTCATCCGGCGAGAGTGCACTGACCGGGCCGGTCGCGCGGGGCGACGCCGGGACGGTGCGGGCCCACAGGGCGGCCCTCGACGCCCACGACAGCCCCGATACGCGACAGGCGTACCTCGGGATGGCCCGTTCGACGGCCCTGCGGGCACTGCAGCGGGGGCTCCTCTCACCGGACCAGGGGGACGCGATCCTCACCGCGCTCGCCGACATCGTCCCCGGACCGACTGCCGGCCCGGCGGCGGACGGTTCCTGAACCCCAACCCGCCGCACCCTCCCGGCGTGCACGACACGTGCCACCGCCGGCACCCGATACGAAGGACACCCCGTGACCCCGACCGGCACCCCCCGCCCGGCCCTTCCTCTCCTCGTCTCCACTCCCGCCGACCTCGGAGCGGCGACCTCGCGGCTGCTCGAGGGTGCCGGATCCCGACGGTCGTCCACCGGCGCTGCGCCGTCGCTCGGCCTCGTTCCCACGATGGGAGGGCTGCACGAGGGCCACGCCTCCCTGGCTCGGGCCGCTCGCGCCGCGAACGACGTCGTGGTCGCCTCGATCTTCGTGAACCCGCTGCAGTTCGGCGACCAGGCGGACCTCGACCGGTACCCGCGTACGCTCGAGGAGGACCTCCTGCTGCTGGCCGGGTGCGGAGCGGACATCGTGTTCGCACCGTCCGTGGAGGACATGTATCCGGGCGGTGAGCCGCTCGTGCGCGTCGGTGCGGGACGGATCGGGAGCGTGCTCGAGGGGGCTTCGCGCCCCGGCCACTTCGACGGCATGCTGACGGTCGTCGCCAAGCTCCTCAACCTCGGACTGCCGCGCGCCGCCGCACGGTACCGTGCCTACTTCGGCGAGAAGGACGCCCAGCAGCTCGCGCTCATCCGGCGCATGGCGCTCGACCTGAACATCCCCGTGGCGATCGAGGGGGTGCCGATCGTGCGCGACGCGGACGGATTGGCGCTCTCGAGCCGCAACCGCTTCCTCAGTCCGGACGAGCGCACGGCGGCCCTGGCCCTGTCCCGGGTGCTGGGACGCATCCGGGACCGGGTCGCGGAGGGCCTCGCCGCCGACCTCGCGTCCGCCCGCGCAGACCTGATGGCAGCCGAGCTCGTGGACCTCGACTACCTCGAACTCGTCGACGCGTCCTCGTTCACACCCCTGCCGGACGACGCCGGGCACACCGGTGAGGCGCTCGTCGTCGTCGCTGCACGGGTGGGCGCCGTACGGCTCATCGACAACACGCAGCTACCTGCCGTGCGCTGACCCCCGGCGACGACACGGCGCGGGCTGTCGGGAGCCGTAAACTTGTCTTCCGTGACCCACGACGAAACCCTCCCCGCGGAAGACCTCAACGAGCAGATGCGCTTCCGGCTGCAGAAGCGCGAAGTCCTGCTCGACGCCGGCGTGGAGCCGTACCCGGTCAAGCCGGCGCGCACCCACTCGCTGACCGAGGTCCGCGAACAGTTCGCCGGCCTCGAGGCGGGCGAGTCCAGTGGCCGGCAGGTCTCCGTCGTCGGCCGTGTGGTGTTCATCCGCAACTCGGGCAAGCTGTGCTTCGGCACGCTGCAGGAGGGGGACGGGACCAGGCTCCAGGTCATGCTCAGTCTCGCCGAGATCGGGGCCGACAGCCTGGCGGAGTGGAAGTCGCTCGTCGACCTGGGCGACCACGTGCAGGTCCACGGCGAGGTCATCAGCTCGCGTCGGGGGGAACTGTCGGTGATGGCGGATTCCTGGACCATGGCCTCGAAGGCGCTCCGCCCGCTGCCCACGCTGCATGCAGGCGTGAACGAGGAGACGCGCGTACGCCAGCGCTATGTCGACCTGATGGTGCGCGAGGAAGCTCGCCAGATGGTACGCACGCGGGCCGCCATCACCCGCACCCTGCGTGAGACGCTCCACCGCCACGAGTACGTGGAGGTCGAGACGCCCATCCTGCAGCTCGTCCACGGCGGCGCGACGGCCCGGCCGTTCGAGACGCACCTCAATGCGTTCGACCAGAAGATGACGCTCCGGATCGCCCTGGAGCTCTACCTCAAGCGCGCCGTCGTCGGAGGGATCGACCGCGTCTACGAGATCGGTCGGATCTTCCGCAACGAGGGCGTCGACTCCACGCACAGCCCGGAATTCACCATGCTCGAGTGCTACGAGGCCTATGCGGACCAGTTCGTGATGGCGGAGCGCATGAAGGAGATGATCCTCGCCTGCGCCGACCTCCTGGGCTCGCGCAGCATCGAGACCACGAAGGGCACCATCGACCTCGACGGGGAATGGGCCTGGCTCGGCGTCTATCCCGGCCTGTCCTCCGCCATGGGCCAGGAGGTCACCCCGGATACCGGGCTGGAGGAGCTGCGGTCGATCGCCGAGAGGCACGAGGTCTCGCTCAACCCGGCCTGGGGTGCGGAGAAGGTGGTGCTCGAACTCTTCTCGGAGATCGTCGAGCCGACGCTCATCCAGCCGACCTTCGTCTACGACTACCCGCCGTCCGCGCAGCCCCTGGCGCGCCCGCACCGCGAGGATCCGCGACTGATCGAGGCATGGGACCTGATCATCGGGGGGATGGAGCGCGGGACGGCGTTCTCGGAACTCATCGACCCGGTCATCCAGCGCGAGCGGCTGACGGAGCAGTCGCGCCAGGCCGCGGCGGGCGACGACGAAGCCATGCAGCTCGACGAGGACTTCCTCCGTGCGCTCGAATACGGGGCTCCTCCCATGGGTGGAATCGGCCTGGGAATCGACCGCCTTGTGATGCTTTTCACGAACGTCGGAATTCGGGAGTCGATACTCTTCCCCATTCTCAAGCCGGAGACGGGACAGTAGCCGTGGAATATGTCGCGGTCCTCCTACCATCAGCCTGCTTGGCAGTCCTTTTCTACTTCGTGATCAAGGCCATTTTCAACGTGGACAGGTCGGAGCGCGAGGCCATGGCCCGGGCCGAGGAGATGCAGGACGCCGAGGATGCCCGCGCGCGGCGGGCGGCACGGGAAAAGAATGACGAACAGGAAATCGATCCGGCCTAGGAATTCTTCCTCTTTGACCTCGATTGAATTGTGATCCATACTCGCTTGAGGGGACATATTCGAGCGGGAACTAATAGGAGACCATTGTGGCGCAGAAGGTAAAGATCATTCTCATCGATGACATCGACGGCGGAGAGGCCGACGAGACCGTGCGTTTCGGCCTCGATGGCGTCCAGTACGAGATAGACCTTTCGGAAGCGCACGCATTGGAGCTCCGCACGGCACTCGCCGAATACGTCGGTGCCGCCCGCCGCAGCACCGGCCAGTCCAAGCAGCAGCGCTCGAGTGCCCCTGCGGCCTCGCGCAACCAGGAAGCCTCCCAGATCCGCGAGTGGGCCAAGGAGAACGGCTACAACGTCTCCTCCCGCGGACGCGTGAACAGCGAGATCGTCGAGGCGTACCGCGCTGCTCAGTCCTGAGCAAGCGCACCTGACGCCGGAGCGGTAGGTGCCCGGCGTTATCTCGCCTGTGGCGAACACGGACCCAAAGCACACCCCGTGCCCGTAGCATCGAAATACGCGTTAGCTAGGAGTGTGTGTCTCATGTTTGAGAGATTTACAGATCGTGCCCGTCGAGTTGTTGTGCTGGCCCAGGAAGAGGCCCGCATGCTCAACCACAATTACATCGGCACCGAGCACATCCTGCTTGGCCTCATCCACGAGGGCGAGGGTGTCGCCGCCAAGGCCCTGGAGTCCCTCAGCATCTCGTTGGGTGCCGTGAGGGAACAGGTGCAGGAGATCATCGGCCAGGGCCAGCAGGCCCCGTCCGGTCATATCCCCTTCACCCCTCGGGCCAAGAAGGTACTGGAGCTCTCCCTGCGGGAGGCGCTCCAGCTCGGCCACAACTACATCGGTACCGAGCACATCCTGCTCGGTCTCATCCGCGAGGGTGAGGGCGTCGCCGCGCAGGTACTCGTCAAGCTCGGCGCGGACCTCAACCGGGTCCGCCAGCAGGTCATCCAGCTGCTCTCCGGCTACCAGGGCAAGGAACCGGCCGCGGCCGGGGGCCCCCAGCAGGAGGGTACGCCCGCAGGATCGGTGGTCCTGGACCAGTTCGGGCGGAACCTCACGCAGGCCGCTCGGGAGTCCAAGCTCGACCCGGTCATCGGTCGCGAGCAGGAGATGGAACGCGTCATGCAGGTTCTCTCCCGACGCACCAAGAACAACCCGGTCCTCATCGGTGAGCCCGGCGTCGGCAAGACCGCCGTCGTCGAAGGCCTCGCTCAGGCGATCGTGCGCGGCGACGTGCCCGAGACCATCAAGGACAAGCAGCTCTACACGCTGGACCTCGGGTCCCTCGTGGCGGGCTCGCGGTACCGCGGTGACTTCGAGGAGCGCCTGAAGAAGGTTCTCAAGGAGATCCGCACCCGTGGCGACATCATCCTGTTCATCGACGAGATCCACACCCTCGTCGGCGCTGGCGCTGCAGAGGGTGCGATCGACGCCGCGTCGATCCTGAAGCCCATGCTGGCCCGTGGCGAGCTCCAGACCATCGGTGCCACCACGCTGGACGAGTACCGCAAGCACATCGAGAAGGACGCGGCCCTCGAACGCCGCTTCCAGCCGATCCAGGTCGCGGAGCCCTCCGTGGCACACGCGATCGAGATCCTCAAGGGCCTGCGGGACCGCTACGAAGCGCACCACCGCGTCTCGATCACCGACGGCGCGCTCACCAGTGCGGCGACCCTGGCCGAGCGTTACATCTCGGACCGGTTCCTGCCGGACAAGGCGATCGACCTCATCGACGAGGCGGGGGCGCGCCTGCGCATCCGCCGGATGACCGCTCCGCCGGAGCTCAAGGAGATCGACGAGCGCATCGCCGACGTGAAGCGCGAGAAGGAGTCGGCCATCGACTCCCAGGACTTCGAGGGTGCCGCTTCGCTGCGCGACAAGGAGCAGAAGCTCCAGGACGAGCGCAGCGACAAGGAACGCCGCTGGAAGTCGGGAGGACTGGACGACATCGCAGAGGTCGATGAGGAACTCATCGCCGAGGTGCTGGCGAACTCCACCGGCATCCCCGTGTTCAAGCTGACCGAGGCCGAGTCCTCGAGGCTGCTGAACATGGAAGCCGAGCTGCACAAGCGGGTCATCGGGCAGAACGAGGCCATCAAGGCCATCTCCCAGGCCATCCGCCGCACCCGTGCCGGCCTCAAGGATCCGAAGCGCCCGGGTGGCTCGTTCATCTTCGCCGGTCCCACGGGTGTCGGTAAGACGGAGCTCGCCAAGGCCCTCGCGGAGTTCCTGTTCGGTGAGGAGGACGCCCTCATCACGCTCGACATGTCCGAGTACTCCGAGAAGCACACCGTCTCGCGGCTCTTCGGTGCCCCTCCGGGCTACGTAGGCTACGAGGAGGGCGGCCAGCTGACCGAGAAGGTCCGCCGCAAGCCGTTCTCGGTGGTCCTCTTCGACGAGGTGGAGAAGGCGCACGCCGATCTCTTCAACTCGCTGCTGCAGATCCTGGAGGACGGCCGCCTGACCGACAGCCAGGGACGCATGGTGGACTTCAAGAACACGGTGATCATCATGACCACCAACCTCGGTACGAGGGACATCTCCAAGGGCGTCATGACGGGCTTCCAGTCCGGCACCGACACCAGCACGAGCTACAACCGGATGAAGGCCAAGGTCCAGGAAGAGCTCAAGCAGCACTTCCGCCCCGAGTTCCTCAACCGGGTGGACGACACCGTGGTGTTTCCGCAGCTCACGCAGGACGAGATCGTCGAGATCGTGGACCTGTTCCTCGCGCGCCTCAGTGGCCGCATGGCGGACAAGGGCATGACCATCGAGCTCACTCCTGCGGCGAAGGTCCTGCTGGCCACGCGTGGCTACGATCCCGCCATGGGTGCGCGGCCGTTGCGCCGCACCATCCAGCGCGAGATCGAGGACCAGCTCTCGGAGAAGATCCTCTTCGGCGAGATCACCTCGGGCGAGCGGATCGACATCGACGTGGAGGGCGAGGGTACGGACGCACGTTTCACCTTCGTCGGGCACGGCGCTCCCAAGGCGCTGGAGGATGCTCCGGCTGCACTCGAGGCCACCGTCCCCGAGTAGCACCCGCCGATTCCACGCACGACCCGACCAAGCCCGTCCTGGATCACCAGGGCGGGCTTCGTCGTCCCGCACGGGATCGAGGATCGGTGCCCGCGGCAACGGAATTCGTCCATGAGTGAAATGCTGTGACCGCGGCCACACCGGGTGATAGAGATGGTGCATGACAACCCCCTTCTCATCACTGGATGACTTCGTCGCCCTGCCCCGTCTCAGTGGGCTCGTCCTCAGTCGGGAGGGCGACCGTCTCGTCACCTCCGTCGCCACCCTCGATGCGAAGAAGACCGCGTACCGGACCGCTCTCTGGGAGGTGGATCCCACCGGTGCGCAGCCGGCCCGGCGGCTGACCCGGAGCTCCGCCGGGGAGTCCGGCGCGGCCTTCCTCGCGAGCGGGGACCTCCTCTTCACGTCCTCGAGGATGGACCCGGACGACGTCGACAGCGAAGCGCGCTCCTCGCTGTGGCGGCTGCCTGCCGGTGGCGGCGAGGCATCGCTGCTGCTGACCCGGGAGGGTGGCGTGGCCGCGGTCTCGACCGCCGACGGAGCCGACGTCGTGATCGTCACGGGGAACGTGCTGTCGGGGGCCGTCAGCGAGGAGGACGACGCCGAGCGCCGGAAGACACGCAAGGACTCGGGGGTGGAAGCGATCCTGCACTCCGGCTACCCCGTGCGCTACTGGGACGCGGACCTCGGCCCGGACGAGCCGCGTTTCCTCGCACTGCGCGATGCCGGGGACGCCGGACAGTCGCTGACCGATCTCCTCCCGTCCGCTAGGGGCGGACTGAGGGACGCTCATCCCGTGCTCAGCCCGGACGGGACGACGCTCTTCACCTCGCTCACTGTTCCGGAGGCGCGCGGCTCCCAGCGCGCGGTGCTCGTGCGAGTCGATGTCGCCACGAAGGAACTCACCGTTCTGCTCGACGACCAGGACAACGACTACGCACCGGGGCCGGTCAGCCCCGACGGTAGGTTCCTCGTCGTGTCCAGGGATCGCCGCACCACGGCCGAGCTCGCACCCCGGACGAGTCTGCTGCTGGTTCCCCTTGACGGAGGCGAGCCGAGGGAGCTGGCCGCGGACTGGGATCGGTGGCCATCGCCGGCCGCATGGCTGCCCGACGGCACCGGAGTGGTGGTCACGGCCGACGACGACGGCGCGGCCCCCGTCTTCGTGATCGACGTGGTGTCGGACGAGGTGCGCCGGGTGACCGAGGATGCTGCAGCGTACTCGGACGTGCATGTGTCCCCGGACGGCGCCACGGCGTACGCCGTACGCAGCTCCTACCTCTTCCCGGCCGAGGTGGTCAGCATCGAGCTGGCCTCGGGTCGGAGCCGGAGACTCCACAACCCGACCGAGCGGCCCGAGGTGCCGGGTACCCTTCAGCGGATCGAGTCGGTCGGCGAGGACGGCCAGTCCGTGAAGTCCTGGCTCGTGCTGCCCGATGGCGCCTCCTCCGAGGCTCCCGTCCCGGCGCTGCTCTGGATCCACGGCGGTCCCATCGGGTCCTGGAACGCCTGGACCTGGCGCTGGTCGCCCTGGATCCTGGCCGCCCGCGGGTACGCGGTCCTGCTCCCGGATCCCGCGCTCTCCACGGGCTACGGGCAGCACATGGTGGATCGCGGGTGGGGCCAGTGGGGGCACGCCCCCTATACGGACCTCATGGCCGCCACGGATGACCTCGTCGCCAGGGACGACATCGACGAGACCCGAGTCGCCGCGATGGGCGGCAGCTTCGGCGGCTACATGGCGAACTGGGTGGCAGGCCACACGGACCGTTTCGCGGCCATCGTGACGCACGCCAGCCTCTGGGCGCTGGACCAGTTCGGGCCGACGACGGACGCTGCGTTCTACTGGGAACGGGAGATGACCGCCGAAGCGAGGGAGGAGAACTCCCCGCACCACCACGTGGGGGACATCCGCACGCCGATGCTCGTCATCCATGGCGATAAGGACTATCGCGTGCCGATCGGAGAGGGCCTCAGGCTCTGGTACGAACTGTTGTCGAAGTCCGGGCTCCCTGCGGACGCCCAGGGCAGGACGCCACACCGCTTCCTGTATTTCCCGGACGAGAACCACTGGATCCTCAAGCCGCAGCACGCGAGGATCTGGTACGGCGTCGTCGAGGCCTTCCTCGCCTCCCATGTGCTCGGGGAGGAGCGCGATCTGCCTCGAGAACTCGGACTGTAGGCGATCTGGTCGGCTCTCCCTTTGTAGAGTGGTGCGGTGACCATCCCCTTTCTCCTCCGCCCCGCCCGTACGTCGGACGTGCCCGCCATCAAGGCGCTCGTCGAGCCACTGGCGGAGGAGCGGATCCTGATGGCCAAGGAGACCGTGGCCTACTACGAGGGTCTGCCCGAGTTCCGGATCGCGCAGGACGACGGCGGGGAGGTTCTCGGGTGCGGCGCCCTGCACATCATGTGGGAGGATCTCGCGGAGGTACGCACCCTGGCGACCTCACCGGCAGCCCGGGGTCGCGGTGTGGGCTCTGCCCTCGTCGAGGAGCTCCTGGAGGAGGCCCGGAGGTTCGGAGTGAGCAGGGTCTTCTGCCTGACCTTCGAGGTCGGTTTCTTCCGGCGCCACGGGTTCGAGGTCATGGCGGACCAGTCGGCTGTGGATCCGCAGATCTACTCGGAGCTCCTGCGCTCGCACGACGAGGGCATCGCGGAGTTCCTCGATCTGGCCCGCGTCAAGCCGAACACGCTCGGGAACACCCGTATGATCCGAGCGCTGTGACGCCGTCGCCGTTCACGCGCCCGCCCCTGCCGCTGGCTTCCTGTGCTCTCCGACGATAAGGTAAGACTACTGAGCATTCCTTCACGGGGTGCTGGGATGCCACCGGAACCGGTGGCTGTACACCGAGCTGAAGGAGGTCCGCATCATGGGACTGGATGACAAGATCGGGAACAAGGGCGAAGGCCTGGGCGGCAAGATCAAGGAAGGCGTCGGCAAGGCGTCCGGCGACGAGAGCATGGAAGCCGAGGGTCATAAGGACCAGGCGAGCTCGAAGGTCAAGGATGCTGCCGAGAACGTCAAGGACGCTTTCAAGCAGGGTCACTGATCCGAATCGGCTGTGCGTTACCGCACGGCCGTCCACCTGAGGGAGGGTCCGATTCCGGGCCCTCCCTCAGGCGTTTGATCGCCCCTTGCATCACGGGCGGGGGATCCTGCGGCGCTATAGGCAGGCGAAGGAACGGACTGTAACGTTTCCAGTGGCCGGAGCGGTCCATGGAAAGCGGGCTGCGGGCTGTCAGGATGTCCATTCGCAGTCAAGGAGCAGCCGTCGTGAAGAAGCTCATCAATGATCCCAGAGCCGTGGTCGACGAGTCGGTCGAAGGGTTCGGGATCGCGCACGCCGACCTCGTGACGGTCCATCCGGATCCGCTGTTCATCACGCGGAGGGACGCCCCCGTCCGGGGCAAGGTGGGCCTGGTCTCCGGTGGTGGAAGCGGCCACGAGCCGCTCCACGCGGGCTTCGTGGGACGCGGGATGCTCGACGCCGCCGTGCCCGGAGCGGTCTTCACCTCCCCGACACCCGACCAGATCATCCCGGCGACCGTGGCGGTCGACGGCGGAGCCGGCGTCCTCCACATCATCAAGAACTACACGGGGGACGTCCTCAACTTCGAGACGGCGGCCGAGATGGCCGAAGCTGAGGGCATCACGGTGCGCTCGGTACTCGTCGACGACGACGTCGCCGTGGAGGACTCCCTCTACACAGCCGGTCGCGGGGAGTCGGAGGAACGGTGTTCGTCGAGCGGATCGCCGGAGCAGCGGCGGAGCGGGGCGACGACCTCGACGGCGTCGCGGCGGTCGCGCAGCGCGTCGTCGACGGGGTGCGCTCCATGGGTGTGGCGCTGGCGGCCTGCACGGTCCCGCACGCCGGTGTCCCCAGTTTCGACCTGGCCGAGGACGAGATCGAGATCGGCATCGGGATCCACGGTGAGCCCGGTCGCCACCGCATCGCCATGGAGGACGCCGATGGCATCACGCAGCGCCTCCTCGATCCGATCGTCGCGGACCTCGCGCTGAAGGCCGGGGACCGCGCCCTTGTCATGGTCAACGGTATGGGGGGAACACCCGCGAGTGAGCTGTACATCATGTTCCGCAGGGTCGCGCAGCTGCTCGACGGACTCGGGGTGACCATCGAGCGCTCCCTCGTCGGCAACTACATCACCGCCCTCGAGATGCAGGGTGCGTCGCTGACGATCCTCCGGGTCGACGACGAGATGCTCGAGCTGTGGGACTCGCCGGTCCGGACGGCCGCCCTCCGATGGGGGGCTTGAGCATGACGACGGCTCTCGACACCGGGTGGGCGCTGCGCTGGATCCGCGAGACGGCTCGCGTCGTCTCGGAGAACCGCGCACTGCTGATCGATCTGGATCGTGTGATCGGCGATGCCGACCACGGCGAGAATCTGGACCGGGGGTTCACCGCCGTCCTCGCCAAGCTGGACGCCGGTGACGCGCCGGACAGCCCGGGCGGTGTGCTGAAGCTGGTAGCCATGACGCTCATGTCCACGGTGGGCGGGGCTGCCGGCCCGCTGTACGGCACGGCCTTCCTCCGGGCGGCGACCTCCCTCGGTGATGCGCGTGAGCTCGACGCCGCGGCTGTCGCCGTGATGATCGGGGCTGCGCGTGACGGGATCGTGGCGCGTGGCAAGGCCGAGGTGGGGGACAAGACGATGATCGACGCCTGGACGCCTGCCGCGGAGTCCGCCGGGACCGCAGCCCAGGCCGGAGCGAACGCGCCGGACGTGCTGGCGGCCGCGGCCAACGCCGCTCACGCCGGTGCCGTGGCGACAGAGCCGCTGATCGCCCGCAAGGGCAGGGCGAGTTACCTCGGTGAGCGCAGCGCCGGTCACCAGGATCCGGGGGCGGTGTCGACGGCCCTGATCCTGCAGGCAGCGTCGGAGGCCGCTGGGGGCGAGGTGGCATGAGCGTCGGGCTGGTCATCGTCTCGCACAGTCAGAAGATCGCGGAGGGCGTGGTCGAGCTCGCCGCGCAGATGGCGCCCGACGTCGTCCTCGTCCCGCGGGGGGAACAGGCACCAGCGACGGCCCGGGCAGGATCGGAACGAGTTTCGATCTCGTGCAGGCGGCGATCGGGCGAGCATCCGGTGGTGACGGCGTGGTGGTCCTGACCGACCTCGGGTCCGCTGTCATGACTGCCGAGATGGTGCTGGAGTTCCTCGACCCGGACGTGCGCCGGTCGGTCCGGTTGGCGGAGGCAGCCCTCGTGGAGGGTGCTGTCGCGGCCGCTGTGCAGGCGCAGGGTGGTGCTTCCCTCGAGGACGTCGTCCGGGCGGCCGAGGCGGCCGTCGTCTCCATCCGGCCCGAGGAGCTCGAGCCCTTCATCAGCCGTGCCGCTGCTGCGCCGGGACGGGACGAGACGCCCGCGCCACCGACGGCGGGTCCGACGGCGAGCGGCTCGTGGATACTCCCGAACCAGATGGGCCTGCATGCCCGGCCTGCGGCCACCCTCGCCACGGGACTGACGGACCTCGACGCCGAGGTGACGGTCAACGGAGTCGACGGCAAATCCGTGATGCTCCTGATGAGTCTCGGACTCGGCCAGGGGAGGACCGTCACGGTCGAGGCCAGCGGCCCGGATGCCCAGGCCGCCGTGGATCTCGTCGGGCAGGCCGTCGAGTCGGGGTTCGGCGAGCCTACCTGACACTCGCGGGACGGGCGCTAGCCGGGAAGCCGGACCCCACGCTCGGTCTCCTCGGCGAGCCCGTCACCCAGCAGTCCGGCAAGGGCCCGTTCGAGCTGCTCGGCGGGAGCTCGCAGTCCGTGGAGGGCGGCGAGGGCTCTCTGCCACGGCGTCCCGGCGATCGCCGCGGCCGGTTCGGGTGAGCGGACGTCCACGGGGGTGTCGAGGAGGAGGATTCGAGGGACCGGGTGGTCGGCGTGCCGGAGGACGGCGACCATCGCGCCGCGCACCTGCCGATCGGTGCCCGCCCAGGACTGCCCCTTCGGAACGTAGTCCGGTGCCGGCCGGCCCGCCGCGACCCAGGCGCAGGCGTCGGATACCGGGCAGGCGTCGCACGCGGGCGTGCGCGCCGTGCAGACGACGGCACCGAGCTCCATGACGGAGGCGTTCCAGCGCACGGACAGTGCGTCGTCCTCGGGCAGGAGACCCACCGCCCGCCTCATCTCTGCGGCCGTCAGGGTAGGGGCTGGCAGTGCTGTACCGCCGAAGAGGCGGGCATGGACACGACGGATGTTGGTGTCGACGACCGTCTCGCGCCGGCCGAAGGCGAAGGCGGCGACCGCGGCCGCCGTATAGTCGCCGACACCGGGCAGGGACAGGAGTTCGTCCCGCGTGGTCGGGACGGTGCCCCCGTGATCGGCGACGATGGCGGTGGCCGCCGCATGGAGGCGCAGCGCCCGCCGGGGGTATCCGAGGCGGCCCCAGTGCCAGACGGCGGCGCCCGATGCCTCGGAGGCGAGGTGGGCCGGGGTGGGCCACCGGTCGAGCCATTCCCGCCAGACGGGCAGCACGCGCACCACCGGGGTCTGCTGCAGCATGACCTCGCTCACGAGGATTCCCCAGGGCGAACAGGAGGGCTCACGCCAGGGCAGGTCCCGGGCCGCGCCGGAGAACCAGGCGGAGATCCGCTCGTGCAGTTCCTGCACCGAGCCCACGGACACCGCCCCGGAAGCGGCGGAAGCAGTGCCGGCGGGTTCTCCGGGACCGGGATTCATGGGTTCTCCTGTGTCATTGTCGTGAATACTCTATCCACCGGCGTGGTGCCCGGCGGAATCGGACGGCCCCTCCCTAGCCTTGATGGATGGCATCGACGGGCGATCATGGCACAGGCAGGCGCGCGGGCGGCACGCGGAGGCCCAGCGCTGCCGTCTACCGCCGACGCCGCCTCGCGGTGACCGTCCTCGCGCTTCTCGTGGTCGCGGCGCTCGCCGTCGGCGGAGCAGCTCTGGCGGGACTGTTCGGCCGGGGTCCGGATGCGAGCGCCGGTGGGCCGACGGTCGCTGCAGCGACGCCGGGCGTGCCGTCGGAGGCTCCGTCCGAGCCGGGATCCGTCCCGTCCGCAGCGGCGTCCAGCAGTCCTCCTGGCTCCGCCGCAGCGTCCTCCGGTCCCACGGCCGATCCAGGACCCACGGCTGGAGGGTGCGCTACCGACGTCGTCCTGGTGGCCGAGACGGACAGGGAGGCGTACGCAGCGGACGAGGATCCCGTCCTGTCGCTCGTGGTCCGGAACGAGGGCGGGGAGCCCTGCACGGTCAATGTGGGCACGTCCCAGATGGAGTTCGTCCTCACCAGCGACGGAGAACGGGTGTTCTCCTCCACGGACTGCCAGCAGGCGTCGCAGGACCTCGAGCGCACGGTGGAACCCGGTGGCGAGGAACGGGCGACGTTCCAGTGGACCCGCAACCGCACCGTGCCCGGCTGCACCGTGGTGGAGGAATCACCGGGGGCCGGGGAGTACACCCTGACGACGAGGCTCGGCGCCCGGAGCAGCACACCCGTCGGGTTCACCCTGCGGTAGGCAGGATCCGCCGATCGGTCCGCCGCTGTCGTAGCGTGGGCCGGGCTGCTACATGAACCGGTCCAGCAGGCTCGTCTCCGCGATACGGGAGAGCCCTTCCCGGACGGTCCGGGCCCGCTGCTCCCCGATGCCGTCCACCGCCATGAGGTCCTCGATGTTCGCCGCCATGAGGTTCTGCAGGCCGTCGAAGTGGTCGACGAGCCGATTGGCGACAGCCGGGGGGACGGCCTTGATGCCGGAGAGCAGGCGGTAGCCCTTCGGCTGGATGACGGCCTCGAGTGAGTCGATGGAGGGGTTGAACCCCAGCACGCTCGCGATGGTCCCGAGGTCGATGAGGTCGGTCGAGCTGAAGCCCTGCAGCGTCGCCACCCGCTCATCGAGCGGCGCTGTGCTGGAGCCGAGGTCCATGTAGTCACGGAGCACCATCTCGCTGCCAGGGCCGAGTCCGGTGGTGAGTTCCTCCACCTGGAGGGAGAGCAGGCGACCGTCGACACCGAGTTCCAGGACGTACTGGGAGATCTCCTCGGAGATCCTGCGGACCATCTCCTGGCGCTGCAGGGTGACGGCGACGTCGCGCACCGTGACCATGGCCTCGATCTCGAGAGCGGACAGCGAGTTCGTGACCTGGTCGAGCCGCGCCCGGTAGCGTTCGAGGGTTGCCAGGGCCTGGTTGGCGCGGGCCAGCACGGGTTCGGAGCCCTCGAGGACGTGCCGCAGCCCGTCGATGTAGAGAGCGATGATCTGCATCGACTGGCTGACGCTGATGACCGGCAGGCCCGTCTGCTTCGCGACGCGCTCCGCGGTGCGGTGCCGGGTGCCGGATTCCTGTGTCTCGATGGTGTGGTCCGGTACGAGCTGGACCGCGGCGCGGAGGATGCGGCTCGCATCCTTGTCACAGACGATCGCGCCGTCCATCTTCGCGAGCTCCCGCAGCCGGGTAGGGGAGAACTCGATACCGATGTCGAAGCCGCCGGAGCAGATGGAATCGACGGTGCGGTCGAAGCCGAGGACGATCAGGGCGCCGGTGCGGCCCCTCAGGATGCGCTCGAGGCCGTCACGCAGCTGCGTCCCCGGGGCTACTCTGGCGAGTGTGGCTTTGAGCGAGTCCTCAGGACTGCGAACCATGGGCCTATCCTTTCGCCACCCGCGCTGTCGAAGGCCCGGCGCAGTCGGGCGGCCGCCGTCGAACCTCCGACGGCGGGCGATGGCTGCGGGTGTACCGCGCAGCCGATGATAATACTACTGGCGCTGGGGATACCGCCGTACCGGGCGCTGTCGCAGAACGGTAACAGTCCGGGGTGGTCGAGCCCGGACGCTTTCCGTGGAGAGCTCGTGCACCGCCGCTAGAACAGGAGCGCCAGCGCCTCCGCGAGGGTCGACACCTCACGCACCGAGAATCCCTTGGGAACAGGGCCGGTGCCGCCCGGCGACGCCGGGACGATGGCATGCGTGAAACCGAGGCGCTCCGCTTCCTGGATGCGCCGTCCGATACCGGGGACAGGGCGGACCTCGCCGGCGAGCCCGACCTCCCCGAAAGCGATGAGCCGGGCGGGAAGGGGGTGGTCGGCCCTGGCCGAGGCGACGGCCAGGGCCACGGCGAGGTCCGTCGCCGGTTCGGTCAGGCGGACTCCGCCGACCGTCGCGACGTAGCTGTCGTCCTTGTGCAGGCTCACGCCCGCCCGGCTCTGCAGCACGGCCAGCAGCATCGCCACGCGTGAACTGTCGAGCCCGCTCGTCGCGCGCCTGGGCTGCGAGTTGGACGATTCCGCGAGCAGTGCCTGGACCTCGGCGACGAGCGGCCGGCGGCCCTCGAGCGTGACCGTGATACAGGTGCCGGACACCGGGTCCTTGGTCCTCGAGACGAACAGGCCGCTCGGATCCGCGAGTCCCTCGATACCGCCGTCCGTCAGGTCGAAGCAGCCCACCTCGTCCGTGGGGCCGTAGCGGTTCTTCACGGCCCGCAGCAGTCGGAGCCGGGAGTGGCGCTCGCCCTCGAACTGGCAGACGACGTCGACGAGGTGTTCGAGCAGCCGCGGACCGGCGATGGACCCGTCCTTCGTGACGTGGCCGACGAGCAGCGTGGTCATACCGCGTGCCTTCGCCGCTCCGATGAGGGAGGCCGCCACTTCCCGCACCTGCGTGACGCCGCCTGCGCTGCCGTCGACCGCCGCGCTGCTCAGGGTCTGGACGGAGTCGACGACGAGGAGTGCCGGGTCGAGCTTCTCCACCTGGCCGAGGGCCTGGCCCAGGTCCGTCTCGGCGCTCAGGTAGAGGGAGTCCGCGACGGCATCGATCCTGTCGGCACGCAGCTTCACCTGCGCGGCCGACTCCTCGCCCGTCACGTAGAGGACGTCCTTGCCGAGCCGCGCCACCCGCGCGGCGACGTCGAGCAGCAGGGTGGACTTGCCCACGCCGGGCTCCCCGGCGAGCAGGATCACGGCGCCGGGGACCAGGCCGCCGCCCAGCACGCGGTCGAGCTCATCGATCTTCGTGGGCTGGAACCCGGACAGCGTCGCGTCGACGTCGGCGATCCGCCGGGCCGGTGTCGTGACCGCGGTCGCGGCCGTGGTGCGCGCGACGACCTGTCCCGTCTCCTCCACGCTTCCCCATGCCTGGCACTCGCCGCAGCGGCCCACCCATTTCGCCGTCGTCCAGCCGCACTCCGCGCAGCGGTAGTTCGGGGCATTGGTGCGGCCTGCGCGAGCGGCGGGGGAGGTCTTGGTGGCCATGCACTCAGGCTACCGGCGGCACCGACAGGGGAGGCCCGGCCCCTTCTCCCACCCTTCGAAGCCCTGCTCAGAGCCGGGGCAGGTAGTCGGCGGCATCCTCGTGGGAGAGGCCCGTCGCCTCGAGCAGGTCCACCACGAGCGGACGGAGGAGCAGCACGAGTCCCTCTCCTTCGAGGCGGCTGATGTTGAGGGTGGTCGGATGAAGGTCGGTGGCGACGGCCGCCAGTTCGATCCGCGCCTGTCGCAGGTTGAGCCTGCGCTCGGCGGAATCACGGGCGGAGAGCGCGCGGCTGAGGATGTCGACGGCGTCGGCGGTGTCCTCCAGGGACTGGCCGAGGCTCTCGATGGCTTCGTCGGTGAGGGCCGTGTGGTTGATGGCGGAGGTGAGGCGCCGTGAGAAGACGCGGCTGTTGCGGATGGCGAGGTCGATCGAATCGACGGCGGTGCGGAGTGTGCCCAACTCGTCCCGGTGCCTGCGGTAGGCGGGTGAGATGCGCGCAACCTCCTGCGCGGCGCGCATGCTGCCGGTCAGGCTGTCCAGCTGGGACTGGCAGTTACGGGCGCGGACCAGCGCGTGCCAGGCGAGGGTCGAATCGCTGTTCCGCAGCGCCGTGGCGCTCTCCCGGAGGACACCGGACAATTCGGACAGGAGCCCGCGGACGTTCGTCTTGGGCTCACGCCGCGGATCGCGGGGTAGCAGCATCGTGATGACGAGGGCGAAGAGTCCACCGACGATCGCGTCGACGCTCCGGGTGAAGGGCCCGCCCTCCGGCGCGGGCAGCAACACCACGAGCAGGGACTGCAGGCCGAGCTGCGTGGTGAAGATCGTGCCACTGTCCAGGAAGCGGGCCAGCAGGATCGAGATCAGGAGCACGACGGCGGCCTGCCACAGGCCGGTCCCGAAGAACGTGAGCAGGAGGTCTCCGACGGAGATGCCCAGGGTGCAGCCGATGCCCACCTCCAGGACGCGGCGCAGGCGCGGGTCCCTGGAGAAGCCCAGGGCGATCATCGACGACGTCGCCGCGAACAGCGGGCCGTTGTGGCCGAGGACCTGCTCGGCGAAGGCGTAGGCACCCACGGCGCAGACGGTCATCTGCAGTGCGGTGACCACCGACGCCGAACTCCGCTTGAGACCCGTCCGGGAGCGCTTGCGCAGGAAGGCGAGAGCGGCTGAGACTCCCTGACGCGGCGGCATGCACCCAGTCTAAGAGGTGAGTCCGAAGGTGGCTTTCCTCCGTTCCGCAAGTGCGGATTGGTTCGGCAGGGCAATGGACCGGCGCTGTTCACCTTCCGTTCACGTGCGCTGGTCACTCTCTTCACCTGCACTGCCTAGCTTCGAGGATGTACAGAAACGCGTACATCTTCTCCCGAGTGCCATTCGCGCACCGATGAAACATCCCTGGAAGGGGCAATATCTAGTGAAGGCTCTTCGCTTTGGCCGCGCTGCGGCGGTAATCTCCGTAGCCGCGCTGGCGCTGACCGCATGTGGTTCCGACAACGCCACCAATCAGCCAGCCGCAGAGGGCCCCGCGTCCTCCGCCGCCGGCACCGCTGTGACGGGAACCCTGACCGGTATCGGCGCCTCCTCGCAGAACTCCGCGATGGAAGCCTGGAAGACCGGATTCGAGTCCATGAACCAGGACGCGATGATCCAGTACTCACCCGATGGTTCGGGCGCGGGCCGTAAGGCCTTCCTGAGTGGTGGAGCACAGTTCGCCGGCTCCGACGCCTACCTCAAGGACGAAGAGATGACGCAGGCCATGGAGGTCTGCGGACCCGATGGTGCGCTCAACATCCCCGCTTACATCTCCCCGATCGCCGTCGCCTTCAACCTGGGCGACGTCACCGAGCTGAACCTCGATGCGACCACCATCGCGCAGATCTTCAAGAAGGAGATCAGCACGTGGAACGACCCGGCGATCGCCGCCCAGAACGAGGGCGTCGACCTTCCTGACACCCCCATCACGGTCGTCCACCGGTCGGACGAGTCGGGTACCACCGAGAACTTCGTCGACTACCTGGCGGCAGCCGCTCCCGAGGACTGGACCTACGAGGTCGAGGGCGCATGGCCTGCGGACCTGCAGTCGGAGAACGCCAAGGGCACCTCCGGTGTCGTCCAGACCGTCACCTCGACCGATGGCGCCATCACCTACGCCGACGCCTCGGCTGTCGGTGACCTGGGCAAGGCCAAGGTCAAGGTCGGCGAGGAATACACCGAGATCAGCTCCGACGCGGCCGCGAAGGCCGTCGAGGTCGCAACCCCCGTCGAAGGGCGGCCCGATCTCGACATGTCCCTCGAGCTCGAGCGCGACACCACCGAGTCCGGCGCCTACCCCGTCGTCCTCGTGAGCTACCACGTGTACTGCACCTCCTACGACAGCCAGGAGACGGTCGACCTCGTGAAGGCCTTCGGCTCCTACGTCATCAGCGAGGAAGGCCAGGCCGAGGCCGAGTCCTCGGCAGGCAATGCCCCGCTGTCGGAGACGCTGCGCGAGAAGGCCCAGACCGCGATCGACTCCATCAAGTCGCCTCCTAGCGAAGGCTCCCTCGGTCCCGTCTGGTCTAATGGAGACCGGGCGGGACCGTCCGCCGTTTACGGCTGGAACGAGCAGTGGCCTCCTCCTCCCCTTCCGGTACCGGAAGCCGTCACCTCCCCTGAATACGACCGCCTGGAAGGCAAAGACGTGTCAACCAACTCGCTGAAAGCGTCGACCGATCGAGGCCGCGCGGGCGACAAGATCTTCTCCGGCATCTCCCTGGGCGCCGGCGTCCTGATTCTGGCCGTGCTCTTCAGCGTGGCGGTCTTCCTCATGGTCCAGGCGCGCCGACGTTCTCGGCCGACCCTGCCGAGGTGACGGGTGGCAACGGGTTCTCCGCCTACATCCTGCCGATCGTGATCGGCACCGTCGTGGCGGCGGCGATCGCGTTGATCATCGCCACACCGGTCGGCATCGCCGTCGCGCTCTTCATCTCCCACTACGCTCCACGGCGCCTCGCCAGGGCCTTCGGTTACGTCATCGACCTGCTCGCGGCGATCCCCTCGGTCATCTACGGCGCGTGGGGCTACATCATCCTGGCGCCGCAGCTCGCGAAGGTCTACGGGTGGCTGGCCGAGAACCTGGGGTGGATCCCGATCTTCGCGGGCCCCGCGAGCCAGACCGGCAAGACCATGTTCACCGCCGGCGTCGTCCTCGCGGTGATGGTCATCCCGATCATCACCTCGCTGAGCCGGGAGATCTTCCTGCAGACCCCCAACCTCCACGAGGAGGCCGCGCTCGCGATGGGCGCCACCCGGTGGGAGATGGTGCGCATGGCCGTGCTGCCCTTCGCCCGCCCCGGCATCATCAGTGCGACCATGCTGGGCCTCGGTCGTGCGCTCGGCGAGACCATGGCCGTCGCGCTGGTCCTCTCGCCCGGAGCCCTCGGCGCGAGCCTGATCAAGACCGGCAACCAGACCATCGCCGCCGAGATCGCCCTGAACTTCCCCGAGGCCTTCGGCCTGCGGCTCAACGAGCTGATCGCCGCGGGACTCGTGCTCTTCGTCATCACGTTGATCGTCAACATGATCGCCCGCTTCATCATCACCCGGCACAAAGAATTCTCGGGAGCTAACTAATGGCAGCGAACCAGACGCTCCAGCGTCGCCAGTCCCAGCTGACGCGCGGGCATCTCCCCTCCTACGCCGTATGGGTCGTCCTCGGGGCGTCCCTGGTCCTCGGTGCGGCGATCTCCTCCCTCGTCGGGTTCAGCGTCGTGGGGTGGGCCGTCATCTCGGCCGTGGTGTTCGTCCTTGCGGCGACCATCGTCACCGCCGTCGCGGAGGGCGAGCGGAAAGCCAAGGACAAGCTGGTGACGTACCTCGTGTACGGCGCCTTCCTGCTCGCACTGATCCCCCTCGTCTCGGTGATCTGGACGGTCCTCGAGCGCGGCGTACCCGGGCTGAGCTCCAACTTCCTCTTCACCTCGATGAACGGCGTCACGGGAGCCGTGGACAACAGTGCCGTCGAGGACGGCACGCCGGTGTTCGGCGGCGCCTACCACGCGGTGCTGGGAACCCTGCAGATCACCCTCTGGGCCACCCTCATCTCGGTTCCGATCGGCCTGCTCACCGCGGTGTACCTGGTCGAGTACGGCGCGGGGAAGAACCTGACGAAGGCCATCACGTTCTTCGTGGACGTCATGACGGGTATCCCCTCGATCGTGGCGGGCCTCTTCGCGGCGGCGCTCTTCACCCTGCTCTTCGGTCCGGGTACCCGGACGGGTTTCGTCGCCGCCGTCGCGCTCTCGGTGCTGATGATCCCGGTGGTGGTCCGCTCCACCGAGGAGATGCTGAAGATCGTCCCGAACGAACTCCGCGAGGCGTCCTACGCCCTGGGCGTGCGGAAGTGGCGGACCATCACGAAGGTCGTCGTCCCGACAGCGATCTCCGGGATAGCCTCGGGCGTGACGCTCTCCATCGCTCGCGTCATCGGTGAGACGGCACCCATCCTGGTGACGGCCGGTTTCGCGAGCTCCATCAACGTGAACGTCTTCAGCGGCTGGATGAGCACACTGCCCACCTTCATCTACTACCAGATCCTCACGCCGACATCCCCGACGTCGCCCGACCCGAGTACGCAGCGAGCCTGGGCCGCGGCGCTCCTGCTGATCCTCATGGTGATGCTGCTGAACCTGGTAGCCCGGTTCGTCGCCCAGATGTTCGCCCCCAAGACCAGCCGCTGACCACCCGCGGTGACTACCCCTAAGGAAGCAATGTCCAACAACAGGATCGACGTCAAGGACCTCAACGTCTACTACAGCAAGTTCCTTGCCGTGGAGGACGTCAACATCAACATCGAGGCCCGGTCCGTCACGGCGTTCATCGGCCCGTCCGGCTGCGGCAAGTCGACCTTCCTCCGCACGCTCAACCGCATGCACGAGGTCATCCCCGGTGCCCGGGTGGAGGGCGAGGTGCTGCTCGACGGCGACAACCTGTACGACGCCGCCGTGGATCCCGTGACCGTGCGCGGGCAGATCGGGATGGTCTTCCAGCGCCCCAACCCGTTCCCCACGATGTCCATCCGGGACAACGTGCTGGCCGGCGTGAAGCTCAACAACAAGCGCATCAGCAAGTCCGACGCCGATGCGCTCGTCGAGAAGTCCCTCCAGGGGGCGAACCTGTGGAACGAGGTCAAGGACCGGCTGGGGCGTCCCGGCTCGGGTCTCTCGGGCGGCCAGCAGCAGCGCCTCTGCATCGCGCGGGCCATCGCGGTGTCCCCGCAGGTGATCCTGATGGACGAGCCCTGCTCCGCGCTGGACCCCATCTCGACCCTCGCGATCGAGGACCTCATCAACGAGCTCAAGTCCGAGTACACCGTGGTGATCGTGACCCACAACATGCAGCAGGCCGCGCGCGTCTCGGACAAGACGGCGTTCTTCAACATCGCAGGTACGGGAAAGCCGGGCAAGCTCATCGAGTACGGCGACACGACCACCATCTTCAACAAGCCGGCCGTGAAAGCGACCGAGGACTACGTCTCCGGTCGCTTCGGGTAGCCCCTGGCTCACGGCTCGGCACGACGACGGCGGCTCCTGCGGGGGCCGCGTCGTCGTACCGGTGCTACAGCAGGGGGCTGAGCGCGAGGAAGAAGACCGCGCCCAGCAGGGCGGTCACCGGTGCGGTCCCGAGCCACACGGCGAGGATGCGCACCACCCGGGGCCGCTGGACCGAGGCGAAGCGCTGGTTGGCGCCCGCGCCCACGATCGCCGAGGTCATGGTGTGGGTGCTGGAGAGCGGCATGTGCAGCGAGATGGCGCCGATGAACAGCATCGCCGAACTCACCCCCTGCGCCGTCATCCCCCGGAGCGGGTCGATGTGCACGAGCCGGTTGCCCAGCGTGTGCGTGATGCGCCAGCCACCGAAGAGCGAGCCCGTGGCCAGCAGCACGGCGGCGAAGAGCTGCACCCAGAGGGGCATCTCGGAGCCGCCCGCGTAGCCCGAGCCGACGAGTGCGAGGAGGATCACCGCCATGGTCCGCTGCCCGTCCTGGAGGCCGTGGCCCAGGGCGAAGGCGCCGGCGAGGACCGACTGCGCCATGCGGTTACCCCGGTTCACCCGGGCCGGCGAGCCGTGCCGCAGCAGCCAGGTCGCGGGGAAGACCGCCGCATAGGCGAGGACGTAGGCGACGACGGGCGAGAGGACGAGCGGCAGGGCGATCTGCAGCAGCAGTGCCTCACCCACGCCGCTCATGGCAGGGCCGTGGACCAGCTGTGACGCTCCTCCGGCACCGATGACGCCACCGAGCAGTGCGTGGGTCGACGACGACGGCTTGCCGCGGTACCAGGTGGCGACTCCCCAGATACAGGCGGCCAGGAGTGCCGCCATGAGGATGCCGAGACCCGTGGTTCCCTGCGGGAGCCCGATGGCGGCGTCGGTGAAGAACAGTGCGAGTGAGGTGCTGAGCAGGGCTCCGACGAGATTGAACAGCGCCGCGAGCAGGACGGCGACCGTCGGTGTCAGCGCACGGGTCCGAATGGCTGTGGCCACCGAGTTCGAGACGTCGTGGAAGCCGTTGAGGAAGGCGAACCCGCCGGCGGCGACGATCACCGCTCCGAGGAGCAGGGGCTCCACCTACGATTCCTTGACGAGGATGCTGCCCACCTGGGTGGCGACCCGCCGGATGTCCTTCGTGACGTCGACCAGCTGGTTCGCCACGTCCCGGTGTCGTGCGTAGACCAGTGGCTTGTGGTCGTTGAGGAGCTCGGCGCACCAGCTGCGGTGAGTGCGCTCGGCCCGGCGCGCGAGCCTGAGGATCTCGATCCAGTACTCCTCGAGGTCCTCCATCGAGTTCAGCCGCTGCATGGCGACGGCTGTGAGTTCCGCCTGGCGGTTGATGACCTCGAGCTGGTCGGCCGCCCGCTGGCTGAGCTTGCTCAGCTTGTAGAGGGCTATCAGCTCACCGGCGCGTCGAGCTTCTCGATGGCCTCGTTCAGCAGCCGGGAGAGGACGTACAGGTCCTCGCGTGGAAGCGGGTTGATGAAGGATGTCCGCATGGAGGTGAGCAGGGCGAAGTGCAGGTCCGTCGATGCGGATTCGTGCTGGTGCAGTTCCTCCGACAGGCGGTCGTACTCCTGGGTGGAGGCGCCGAGGATGGCGGACATGGTCCCCACGCCGAGGACGAGCTGCCGGGCCATCCGGGAGAGCAGTTCCAGGCCAGCGTTCTCCTGCGGGAAGAGGCGTAGTTTCACGGAGTCTTCCTCGGGAGGCATGGGCGGGCCGTCATCGCGGCCATCGCCGTGCTGGGTGCCGGTGGGCGAAGTAGTGGCGTCGAACCGGGAGCGCCTCTCGGCGGAAGGCCGCTCGAAGCGGCTGAGTGTTGAAGCCCGGGGGTTCCACGGTCCGACGCCGGGTTAAGTCTTGCCCTCCCGGAAGCGGCTGTCAACACCGGCTCCGGCAGGCGGCTCAGTCGAGCTCCCCGCGTCGCCAGGACGCCGCCGCGTGCTCGAGGTCCTCGGCGGTCTTGATCAGCTGCTGCGAGTTGCGCGTCAGTCTGGAGGCGTGCGGACCGTTGGCGAGCTCGGCGTCGTCGGCGTGGTTGGCCTGTCCCAGGGCGACGACGCGGCAGAACGCGGCGAAGCGCTCGAGGGCGACGTCGAAGTCGCCCTCGAAGGCGCCCGAGAGGATGGTGTCGGCCATGGTGGTCATCTCCGTCGCGCCGGGTGGCTCCGCCACTCCCGCGACGACCTTCGACACCTGCGCCACCTCCTTGCCCGAGGCGAAGTAGGAGGCGATCCGTTCGGGGTTCTGCTGTGTCGCGGCCCGCAGGGCGTAGAGGCGCCAGAGTGCTCCGGGCAGGGACCGCGCCGGGCTCTCCGCCCACATCTCGGCGATGGCTTCGAGGCCCTGCTGGTCGGCGAGTTCGACGAGGCGCCGCGTCACGTCGGGATCATCGGTGTCACGCCCGTGATGGACCAGTGCATGCGCCGCCATGTGCGCGGCCTCGGAGACGCGTGAGGGATCGACCCCGCCCGCGAAGACCTCGAAGTCCGCGGGCGCGAAAGGCTTCGGTTTGTGGGGCCTCGGGGTCTTGTTCGTGTAGTCGCCGTCCATGGGTCGAGGATACTCCTGCGGTTTTCCGGGCCGGAAGTCGGGTGCCCGCCGCAGCACCGGGGGGAGTCCTCGGGGCGGGGACGATTGCGATAAAGTAAGCGGGTCATCGCTCCACGACGGCGGATCCCCGGATGTGCTGCAGGTGTCGATGTGGCGGGCCCTTAGCTCAGTTGGCTAGAGCAACGGACTTTTAATCCGTGGGTCGAGGGTTCGAGCCCCTCAGGGCCCACCCGTAGGACGAAGGACCCCGGGATGACCGGGGTCCTTCGTCGTCGGACGGTTCAGCCGGAGACCTCGTGGACGACGAAGGCCGTGAGGAATCCGAGCGCGGCGATGAGTCCGGTCAGCATGTGCTGCCGCTCGAAGGCCTCCGGGATCATCGTGTCGGCCACCATGGCGAGGATGGCGCCTGCCGCGATGGCCGTGATGAACGCGATGGTTCCGCCCGAGGCTCCCGCGAGGAGCGAGTAGCCCGCGAGTGCTGCCAGGCCCGACGCGAACGCGATGACGCCCCACAGCCCGAACACGTACCGCCCGCTGCGGCCGGCGTTCTTCATGCCCGCGCTGCTCGAGAGACCCTCGGGGACGTTGGAGATGAAGATCGCCACGAGCACGGCGGGGTTCACCGCGCCGCCCGCCACGAGCCCGAGCCCGAGGACGACGGACTCCGGGATGCCGTCGAGCAGCGCCCCGAGTGCGATGGCGTTGCCGCTGCCGGCGCTGTCCTGTTCCGACGGCTGTTGCCCGCCGGAGCGTTTGCGGTGCTGGGCGCCCTTCCTCGCGAGCACGGCGTTGGCTCCGACGTAGGTGACGGCCCCGACGAGGAAACCGACCGCGGTGGGGGCGAGGCCTCCTGCGTCCTGGGCTTCCGCGACGAGCTCGAACGCCAGCGCCGAGATGAGGACACCGGCACCGAAGGCCATCACGAAGGCCACCATGCGCGGCGGGACGGTCCACTTCCACGCGATGGCGGAACCGATGAGCAGCGCTCCACCCGCGATGGCGCCCCATGAGAATGCCTGCAGCCACAACGGCATGACGTGCTTCCTTTCGAAGATGGCAGCTGCCCGGAGCAGGGGTTCCCAGCGCTGCGGGCAGCACGACGACGAACGACCCGGCCCAGCCTGACATGTCGCGGCGGTGGCGTGGCAGGTCGATCCGCGCACGCACGAGGGATTGACTCGCCGCCCTTACTCGTTTGCACTGGTAGAAGGCACTACTCGACGCATGGCGGTCGCGCTGAAGGCGCCGTCGCCGAGGAGAGGAACCAATGGACGCCGTTGCCCTGATCGGAACCCTGGCGGCATGGGTTGTCATGGCCGGTGCTGCCGCCCTGACCGCATGGCGCGTGGACGGCGCCTGGCGCCGGGGAGCCGATGCGGACGACTACTTCTGGCTGGTGTTCGGCGGCGCCGTCGTCGTGGTGGGCGCCGGAGTCGCCGCCGGATCCTTCGGGAGCGCCTGGTCGGCCGTCACTGTCGGCATCGCGACGTCGGGTGCCGCCTCGGCCTGGGTGTGGTGGCGGCACCGACAGCGCCGCATGCTCGCCGCCCGGACCGCGCAGGAGAACGCTTGGGCCGAGCTGTGCCGTCGCCATGACGCGGTGGTACGCAGGTGGGCTGATTACGACGTCGACCTCTCGAAAGCCATCGCCTACCCCGCCATGCACCGTCCCGGAGATCCGGCGACCCGTCCGGTGGTGCTCGCGCTCCGGGAGGCCGCTGCCGAACGCGCGGTTGCGGCGGACGGTGTCCCCGACGGCGGGCACGCCGACCGTTACCGTGCTGCCGTGGTCCACCTCGAGCGTGCTTTCGGCGCCGCGGAGCAGGACGTCATCGCACGGGAGAGCCGCCGTGGCGCCCGCCATCGGGCCGTATCCGGATGACCTCGAATCGTTACCTCGCAGCCGGTCAGCAGGACCTCGCCGCGATTAGGCTCAAGTTACCGAAGCGAACCATCGCGAGGTGCTCTGCGTCCGGGGACGGACTGCCGGCCGGAATACCGGGGAAGGAACCATGCGCGCACTGACGAGTTGTTCGGTCGGCCTGCTGGCAGTGGCACTGCTCGTCTCCGGTGCGCCCGCGGCTCTCGCGGAACCTCGCGACGACGCCCGCTCCGCGGTGCCGGGAGCCTCCGACGGCCCCAAGCAGAACGTCCGCTTCGCGACCTACAACGCGAGTCTCAACCGGTCGGCGGCCGGTGATCTGGTCCGTGACCTCAGCACCCCCGGGAACGCCCAGGCCCGGGCGATCGCCGAGGTGGTGCAGATCAACCGTCCGGACGTCCTCCTGCTCAACGAGTTCGACTACGCACCGGACAACCGGGCGGCGGACCTCTTCAACCGGAACTACCTCCAGATCGGGCAGAACGGCAAGGCGCCGGTCGAGTACCCCTACGTCTACACCGCTCCGTCGAACACGGGTGTGCCGAGTTCCTACGACCTGAACAAGGACGGCACCATCGGCGGCCCCGACGATGCCCTCGGCTTCGGGGCCTTCGAGGGCCAGTACGGCATGGTCGTGTACTCCAAGTACCCTATCCAGTCCGGAGGCGTCCGCACCTTCCAGAACTTCCTGTGGAAGGACATGCCCGGGGCGCTCCTGCCCGATAATCCGGCCACCGAGGCCCAGGGTGACTGGTACTCAGCCGACGAGCTCGCCGTCCTGCCCCTCTCCAGCAAGTCCCACTGGGACATCCCCGTGAGTGTGGGGGGCAGGACGGTCCACGTCCTCGCGAGCCACCCCACTCCTCCCGTGTTCGACGGTGCAGAGGATCGCAACGGTAAGCGCAACAGCGATGAGATCCGCTTCTGGTCCGATTACGTCACCTCCGGTCAGGGGGCGTCCTACATCTACGACGACGACGGCGCGCGGGGTGGTCTCAAGCGGGGCGAGCGTTTCGTCATCATGGGCGACCAGAACAGCGACCCCCTCGACGGCGACTCGCTCGATGGTTCGATCGATCAGCTGTTGCGGAACAAGCTGGTGCAGGACCCGATGCCCTCGTCCAAGGGCGCGGTCGAGGCGGCGGCGCTGCAGGGTGGCGCGAATGCAGCCCACTTCAGCGATCCGCGGTTCGACACCGCGGACTTCGAGGACCGCTCGGCCGGCAACATCCGCGCCGACTACGTGCTGCCGTCCCGAACGCTACGCGTCGTCTCGTCCGGCGTCTTCTGGCCCCGTGCCGGTTCGCCCGGCTCGGAGCTCACGGGAATCTTCCCCTTTCCGACCAGTGACCACCGGCTGGTCCACGTCGACGTCGTGGTGAACGGGACCAGGCAGCGTTAGCGGCTGCCGCACGATCGCGCATCCGGTACCTTGTTCCGCCGTATCTGCGGGGTGTACCGTCGATGGCATGAGGACACTCCTGTTCCAGTAGGCGGCACGGCTTCTGCCGAGCCCAGCGCACCCGTCGATGACAGCACTCCGAGGGCGCCCACTGAACCTGTCCGGCTCCCAGCACATCCGGTCCCGCGACCCCGGGTACCGCTGTGCCGGGCGCTCCGTCGCAGTCGATGGGCGCTCGCACCCGAAAGGAACACCATGACCGAATCACCGAAGAACCAGCCGACCGAGGCCGAGGGAACCACCGCCCGGAAGGTGCAGGACGACCCCCGGGCACAGCGGGCACTGGCCAGGAAGACCTCCGGCGGCGCACCGACCTCCTCAGCAGGTACGGGTCAGGCGAAGGCCGCGCATCAAAGCAGCAAGCAGGGGAAGAAGGAGAAGAAAGTGCGCTGGTAGGAGCGCAGCAGCACCTGCAGCCACCGTTAAAGTGGAGCTGGCTCCGAGTTCTGCGTATGGGGGAATCGCAGAAATCGGAGCCAGCGATCTCAGTATACTTCGACAGCAGACCGACTTGTCCAATCGAAAGGTGATGATGGCCGTCACAGCCAAGGCTTTCCAGCTGTGGCGTTCCCGGATCGCACCCGAGGACACGGTGTCGGACCTGTGCAGGGTCGCCGGCATCAAGCGTTCGACACTTGCGCAGCAACTCGTGCGGGGCAAGGTCTCCGTACCGACCGTCGTCGCGATCGCGCGTGGCTACCGGCTTTCGCCGGTAGAGGCGCTCGCCGCCTTCGACGGCTATGAGGACCTTCCCGGAGGAATCGCTCCGCCGACGAACGCCGAACTCGTCAGTCAGGTCTCGCACATCGACATCCTGCGCCTGCTGGTCGCCCGTAGCGAGGACAGGGAGCGCGCCGGCGCGGATCTGCAGTTCGGCCTCGCGCCGTTCCCGCACCGCAGTTCGGTACGCGCCTGGATCGAGGCCGTGGATCCGGGCGACCTCCGGCAGCGCCTGGCTGAACGGACCGGCGTCGCGCGGCAGAACCTCTCGGCGCAACTCACGGCAGGCCGGCTCGCTCCGGAGATCGCGGTCGAGGCGGCGCGGATCGCCGGGGTGTCCCGCACCAGCGGTCTCGTGGTGACGGGACTGCTCACTCCACAGGAGGGCGGCTGGCCGGAGGACGGCCGTGCGCGGGCGCTGTGCGCCCTGTCGGATCTCGATCTCGTGCTCCTCGCCCGCGACCGGCTCGACGTCCTGGGCAAGCAGATCAGGCGGACCGAATTCGACGACGGCAAGGACCGCGCCATGTGGGAGAACCTCGGATGACGGCTCTGGTCATCCAGTGGATCGCTCTCGGGCTGTGCGCCGTCGGCGCACTCGTCCGGTTGCCGGGCGTACGCAAGGGGCACGGGCGGACCGTCTTCGCCGCCCTCGTTCTCCTCACGGTTGCCGTGGGACTGTCGATCGATCCCATGTACCATGCGGTCGATCGCCTGCTCGGTGGGGTCAACCTGGCGAACCTGCTCCTGCGGCTCACTCTCTACGCCGTGTTCGTCCTCCTCGGCGTCCGGATGGCGGCAGCCTTCGGTTCCCTCCGTGCCCGGCGTCTGATCGCCGGGCCCATCGGAGTAGTGATCCTGAGCCTGACGGTTGCCGCGACGCTCTCCTTCTTTCTTGCCAGTGATGTGCCGACCAGTTCCACGGGTCTTCGGGCCTTCGGGGACCAGGGCGCCGTCCAGCAGTACGCAGCCGTCGGGAGGCTGTACCCGGCGTACGTCGCTGCGTGCCTCGTCGGCCCGGCGATCGCCTCCGTCTTCGACCGGCACTACCGGGTCATCCACCGGGTGGCCTGTGGGTTGCTCGCCCTCGGGTTCCTGCTCGTGGTCGTCTTCGTGATCCTGCGGCTCACCACCCTCGACCTGATGGCATGGGACGTCATCCTCCCGTTCAGTGCCATCGTGCTGGCGGTGACGGGACTGTGCCTCATCTGGCTGAGTTCCACCCTGAGCAGGAGGACCAGGGGGCGGGAGAATCCCCTCGCCTGAACGGGCGCTCCCGGTGTCGGGCGTCCTTTGTGCACAGGAGGCAAGAAGTGTGACCGAACCGTGTCATGCTGCTATTCACGTTTTCATGATGGTGTGTAAAAATAATGATTATGTAACTGCCGCGGACCGTGGGGGGTCAGCGGATCGTTACACGGCAGGTAGGTGTGTCCATTAGAACGGGTGGACCCACCTCCATGCCACGAAGGCTGGGGACGCAGAAAGGCACCGACCGTACCGGTCGGTGCCTTTCTCGTATGCAACCCGTGATCGGGTTACTCGGCGTCGTGGTCCGTCTCGATGATGCGGGCCAGGGCCTCCAGGGCGTCCTCCGCCCCGTCACCCTCCGCGCGCAGGACGATGATGTCCCCGTGTGAGGCTCCGAGGCTCATGAGCGAGAGGATGCTGGACGCGTCCATCGCTTCCTCGGCGGGTTCCCCGTCCATGGCGATGGTGACCTCCAGGGGAAGTTCGCCGGCGGCCTCGGCGAAGATCGACGCCGGTCGGGCGTGCAGCCCGACGCGGCTCGCGACCGTTGCCTTGCGTTCTGCCATGATGTGCTCCTTTTCGTAGATGGGTTCAGGTACAGCCAAGCGGACTGCGGGTCAGGCTGCAACCGGCTCCGCAGCGCGGGTGGCTTTCTTGCTGGTCGCGTAGCGCTTGAGGGCGATGACGGCGAGGGCCGAGATGATCGTGCCGACGATGACGGCGACGATGAACATCGCCACGTTGCCGATGGCGAAGAAGACGAAGATGCCACCATGAGGAGCCTGTGACGTGACCCCGGTGCCCATGACGATCGCGCCCGTCACGGCCGAGCCGAGCAGGGATGCCGGGATGACGCGGAGCGGATCGGCTGCGGCGAACGGGATGGCACCCTCCGAGATGAAAGCCGCTCCGAGCAGCCACGCGGCCTTGCCGTTCTCCCGCTCGGCCAGGGTGAAGCGCCTGCGGTCGAGTGTCGTGGCCAGGGCCATGGCCAGCGGCGGGACCATGCCCGCGGCCATCACCGCCGCCATGATCTGCCAGGGTGCCTGGTTGTCGATCGACCCGGCGCTCAAACCGGCGACGGCGAACGAGTAGGCCACCTTGTTCACGGGCCCGCCGAGATCGACGGCCATCATGAGGCCCAGGATCAGGCCGAGACCAACGGCGGCGGTGCCCGTCAGGCCGGACAGCCAGTCGTTGAGGCCGGCGGTGATCGCAGCGATGGGTCCACCCAGGACGAGGAACATCAGGCCCGACGCGACGATGGAGGCCACGAGCGGGATGATCACCACGGGCATGAGGCTCCGGAGCCAGCGCGGCACCGAGAGGCGGCCGATCATCATGGCCACGTAGCCGGCGAGGAGCCCGCCGACGATGCCGCCCAGGAAGCCCGCTCCCATGAAGCCGGCCACGGCGCCGGCCACGAAACCGGGAGCGATGCCCGGCCGGTCGGCCAGGGCGTACGCGATGTAGCCGGCGAGCGCGGGGACCAGGAACCCGAGGGACAACTGGCCGATCTTGAACGCGACCGCACCGAGATAGGTGCCCAGCCCACCGTCGGGAAGGTTCGCGAGGCTGTTGTCGAGGACGATGGCGTCAGCGGTGTCGGTGATGAGGTATCCACCGAGCAGGAAACCCAGGGCGATGAGGAGTCCGCCGCCGGCCACGAACGGGATCATGTAGCTGACCCCCGTCAGCAACGCTCGCTTGAGCGTGCTGCCGATGCCGTCCCTGCCGCTGTCGTCGTCCGTCTGTTCGCCGCCACCGGCCGTGCCGGCGACCCTGCGGGCGTTCGGGTTCCGCGCCGCGGCGACTGCTTCCTCGACCATCTCACCTGGCTCGTCGATGCCGCGTTTCACGGGTGCACTGATCACGGGGAGCCCGGCGAACCGGTGCTTGTCCCGGACGTCGACGTCCACCGCGAAGATGACGGCGTCGGCGGCTGCGATGACCGAGGGATCCAGGGGTGTGGCTCCGGAGGAGCCCTGCGTCTCCACCTGCAGATCGATGCCGCGCTCCTTGGCCGCCGCGACGAGTGAATCCGCTGCCATGTAGGTGTGGGCGATGCCCGTGGGGCACGCCGTCACGGCAACGAGGCGGCGCACCTCCGCGTCGTCGGATCGGCGTCGACGGCGGGGCGGGTCGTGTCGGTGCCCGCGGGAGCCGTACCCAGCGTGGCAGCAGCTTCCGCCGTGCGGCTGTTCGGGGCGGACAGGGCGGAGGCGCCGGTTGCCTGCGCGCCTGACTCCGTCGTGGCGGTCTGATCACCGATGCCCAGGGCGCCGTCGACGATGGCGACGACGTCCGCCGGTGTACGTGCTGCCCGCAGGGAAGCGGTGAAGTCCTTCCTGATCAGCGAGCGCGCCAGCTTGGACAGCAACTTGAGGTGCTCCTGGTCGCGCCGTCGGGAGCGGCGATGAAGAAGACGAGATCCGCGGGGCCGTCCTTGGCGCCGAAATCCACCGGTGGTGACAGGCGGACCATGGCGAGGGTCGCCTGGGACACGGCCGTCGAGCGGCAGTGCGGGATGGCGATGCCGCCGGGTATTCCCGTGGAGGTCTTGGCCTCCCGGGCCATGGCGTCGGCGTACAGGCCGTCGACTTCGGTGGAGCGGCCCTGCGCGGCGACCTGCTCCGCGAGGTAGCGGATCACCGAGGAGCGATCGCTCCCCAGGTCCGTGTCCAGAGCGACGAGCTCCGGGGTGATGAGATCGGACATCAGAAATCCTCCTGTGCGGGGCGCCCTGCGACGGACCCGGTTGAGCTCGACTCGATCACGGGCAGTGTGACCTCGAGGGGGGTGACCGTGACGGCGGCCGGCGTCGTCTGGTCGAGGGATGGGACGGTGGAACCAGGAAGGGCGGCAGCCGCCGATCCGTGGGCGACGGCCTGGCGCAGGCAGTTCTCCGGAAGTTCGCCTGCGCTGTGCGCCAGCAGGTAGCCGGCCAGCGCGGAGTCTCCCGCGCCGACCGTCGAACGCGCCGTGACGGGTGGGTGCACGGCGTGCCATGCTCCCCTGTTCGTCACGAGCAGGGCTCCCCGGGATCCCAGGGTCGCCAGCACCGCGCCCACCCCCGCGGTGATGAGCACCGCGCAGGCCTTGGCGGCCAATTCATGGTCCTGCTCGAGCTCGTCCCCGGTGCCGATGCCCGTCAGTTCGCTCAGTTCCTCGGCGTTGGGCTTCAGGAGGTCCGGAGCGGGTACGCCTGCTGCAGCCTCGATCAGGGGAGTGCCGGAGGAGTCGATGGCGACCAGCGGTGCCGACAGCCCGTAGGCCTCCCGCACTGCTGCCGTGACCCTCGTGTAGAAGGTGGGCGGCACTCCGGGGGGAAGTGACCCGGCGAGCACGAGCCAGTCCGCGCCGTCACTCTCGGCCACGACGGCGGCCAGGAGTTCGTCGAGAAGCTCGGAGGAGAGCTCCGGACCGGGCTCGTTGATCTTCGTCGTCGTGCCGTCGGGTTCGGTGACCGCGGTATTGGTGCGCAGTGCGGCCCCGATCGGAAGGTTGCGGAACGGGACGGGCACGCTGCGCAGGTGCGCGACCACGGCGTCGTCGTCGTCCCCCGGAAGGATGGCGAGCGTCCGCGTGCCGGACATGGCGAGTGCACGGGTGACGTTGACGCCCTTGCCGCCCGCTTCCTGCACTACTCGGGTCGCTCTCTGCACGGCACCCCGGACGAGCGGTTCGCCGAGTTCGACGGTGCGGTCGATACTCGGATTCGCGGTGAGGGTCAGGATCACGCGACGATCACCTCCACATCGGCATCGGAGAGTGCGGTGGCCAGGGGGTGACCGGGTGCGCGGTCGGTGACGAGTACATCGATGTCCTCCAGGTGGGCGAAACTGACCAGGGTCTCCTCGTCGAATTTCGACGAGTCGATGAGCAGCACGACGCGGCGTGCCGAGCGCACGATCGCCGTCTTCACGGCGGCCTCGTCGGCGTCGGGTGTGCTGAGGCCGAAGCCGGCGGCGAGGCCGTTGGCTCCGACGAAGGCGATATCGGTGCGGAGCCGCGCGAAGTGCGCCGCTGTGCTGCTGCCGACCGCGGCGCTGGTCAGGGCGCGGACACGTCCGCCGACCAGCTCGACGCCCAGCTCGGCGCCGGAGATCAGGGCGGCGATCGGCACGGAGTGGGTGACGACCAGCAGTCCCGCACGGGACTCCTCGACGAGCAGTTCGGCGAGGGCGCCCGTGGTGCTGCCGGCGTCGAGCACGACGGCGCCGGCCGCGGGAGCGAGGGACAGTGCGGCCCGGGCAATGCGCTTCTTCTCGGGGGAGTGACGCGATGCCCGGCTCGACAGGCTCGGCTCCTCGGTGGTGGGGCCGCTGCCGGCGATGGCGCCGCCGTGGACCCGGCGCAGGATGCCGTCGTTCTCGAGGAGCGCGAGGTCCCGGCGGACGGTCTCCTTCGTGATACCGAAGCGGGACGAGAGGCCGGACACCGTCACGCGCCCGTCAGCGGAGACGAGGTTGCTGATCTGGCGGTACCGCTCTTCCGCGAACACGGGGACTCCATCGTCAGGGGGCCGGGTCAGGACCCGGGATGTTGTTTTGTCTTTGTTTGAGTGACTATATCTTTGCTTTTTCTGAGCAGTCAAGGGTGGACCGCCTGATCTCGGGCACTCACGAGAACGGAAAGGGCCGGGGTGTTCCCCCGGCCCTTCCCGTTCTTCTGGTGCTTCTGGTTTTTCTGGTGCTTCCTCGTGCAGAGTGAGGGCCTAGAGGCCGCGGTCGCGTGTCTCGTTCCGCGTGATGGTCTCCCCGGTGTTCGGATCGACGACCGAGCGTGACTCGGACACCCGACTCTGGCGTCGAGGTGCCGCCAGGACGAGGGAGGCGATGAGGCCGACGACTCCCACCGCCATCAGGATGTACCCGACCATATTGATGTCGACGATGCTGATGACGTCCGCCTGAATGGCGAAAGCGAGAATTGCACCCAGTGCAATGAGGAAAATCGATGAGCCGATTCGCATTGGAAATACTCCTTCAGGGTTGGCATTCAAGACTGTTCCGGAAAAATTCACTCATGCGGGTCCACCTCGCCCTGCAGCCCGTTTCCGGGCCTCTCCGCTTCAGGTCACTATACGGCGAGAACCGTGCGATTTCGGGGATCCGGATGCTCCTGAAAGCCTCCTCCAGCTCTGCAACGGTTCGGGAAAGATGTGGCGCAGGGACTTGATAAGCAGGATTAGCGTGATGCTACGATTGCACCCTAAGCATGCTGATGAAGTACAGTCGTTAACAGTTGCACTTCGGTGCATCAGAACATTGGTCGACGGGCAGCCTCAGGGCGGATCGTCACAATCACTCAAGGAGCACCTTATGAGTTTCATCGGTTTTCTTATCCTCGGCCTCATCGCCGGCGCACTCGCAAAGCTCATCATGCCCGGCAAGCAGGGTGGAGGCATCTTCATCACGATGCTGCTCGGCGTCATCGGCGCGTTCCTCGGCGGCTTCATCGGTGGCAGCATCCTGGGTGTCGACCTCGGCGGCACGTTCTCGCTGATGTCCATCTTGTTCGCCGTCATCGGTGCACTCATCGTTCTCTTCGTCTACGGCCTCATCACCGGTCGCAAGGGCTCGCGCGTCTGATCAGCAGCAACGGCTGAACCTGGGGGAACAGCTGAGAAGGGCGTCACCGGATAGCGGTGGCGCCCTTCACCGTTAAGGTGGCGGACCACGCCGCGTGCGCCACCAGCAGAACACCCACCAGACCCGCGCTGCCCCACCTACACTCGGTGCAGGACACGCCGACCCCGGAAGGACCAGGATGTTTGGCCGTAACAGAGAGAACCCTGCCGTGAAGGCAGCCAGCGGGACGCTGTTTGACAAGGACGGCAACCCGAAGCCCGGGATCCTCCGGGCCATCGAGCGTGCGCTGGACGTCCAGCGCCCCCTCATCATCTCGAACCTGGAGCGTCTTCGCCGCCGGCACCCCGAGGCATCCCCGGCTGAACTGGCCCGGCTGCTGGAGCGCGACTACCTGAGGGCGACGACGGCCGCCGGTGCCGCTGTCGGTGCGACAGCGGCGGTACCTGCGGTAGGGACCGTCGCCTCACTCGGTCTGTCCGCCGTGGCGACGGTCGGCTTCCTCGAGGCCACGGCCCTGTACGCCGAATCGATCGCCGAGCTGCACGGCGTCAAGACGGTGGACCCCGAGAGGTCGCGGGTCATGGTGATGGCCATCCTCATGGGTGAGGAGGGCATGGCCCTGGTGCGCTCCGTCCTCGGAGCCTCCGCCGGGCAGGGAGCACCCCAGTACTGGGGCCAGCTCGTCAACAAGTCGGCTCCGACGTCGATGGTCAAGACCATCACGGGCACCATCCAGCGACGCTTCCTCAAGAAGTTCCTCGCGAAGCAGGGCGGCTTCATGCTCGGCCGTGCCCTGCCGTTCGGAGCCGGTGCGGTGATCGGTGGAACCGGTAACCACCTCATGGGCAAGGCGGTCATCAAGACCACGCGCGAGGCCTTCGGACCCCTGCCGCAGACCATCCCCGGTGAACTGGCCGAGGCACTGCAGCTTCCCGGAGCAGCATCCGGGCACGAGCGGGCCTAGCCGAAGACCGCCGTCGCGACGGTGAAGATCACCAGGCCCGCCAGCGAGCCGACCACTGTCCCGTTGATGCGGATGAACTGCAGGTCCTTGCCGACCTGCAGTTCGATCTTCCGCGAGGTCTCCTCGGCGTCCCAGCGACCCACGGTCTCCGAGATGACTCCGGCGATCTCACTGCGATAGGTCCGCACGGCGTAGGACGCACCGTCGGCGATCCAGCGATTCACCTTGCCCGCCAGTTCCACGTCGCTGGTGAGGCGCGAGCCGAAGTCACGCACGGCCGCCTTGAAGTTGGACGTCAGTTCGCTCTCCGGATCGTTCACCGCCTCGAGCAGTGCGCCCTTGATGGTTGCCCAGGTCCGAGCCGTGAGGTCGCGGACCCGGGGGTCGTCGAGCAGCTGCCCCTTGATCTCCTCGGCCTTCGCGATGGTCTCGGGCTTGTGCTGGAGGTCCTGTGCGAGATCCCGCAGGTACTTGTCGATCGCGAGCCGTACGTCGTGCTGCGGATCCTCCTGCACTGCCCGGATGAACTTCGACAACTCGGCATGTACGCGGTCCCCGACGACGCCGTCCACCAGCCGCGGAACCCAGGTGGGAGAGCGCTGGGCGACGACCCTCGTGACGACGCCGTAGTTCGCGTCCACCCAGTCGCCCGCGCGGTCCACGAGCAGGTCCACGAGCCGGTGGTGGTGACCCTCCGCGAAGACGCGTTCGGCGATACTGCCGATCGGTGGGCCCCACGGCGGCTCCAGCAGGTGCTTGCGGACCATGGACTCGATGACCCCCTGGACGGCGTCGTCGTTCAGGACGGTGAAGAGGCCGCGGATCAGCGCCGCACCCTCTGCAGCGACGCGGTCCGCGCTCTCGGGCTTCTCGAGCCACGCGCCCACCTTCTGCGCGATCTGCACCGAGTCCAGTTTGGAACGCACCACGTCCTCGGACAGGAAGTTCTCCTCGACGAACTGGCCGAGGGACTCGCCGATCTGGTCCTTCTTGCGGGGGATGATCGCGGTGTGCGGGATCTTCAGGCCCATCGGGTGCTTGAAGAGGGCGGTCACCGCGAACCAGTCGGCCAGCGCGCCCACCATGCCGCCCTCGGCTGCCGCGCGGACGTACTCGAGCCACGGATAGTCGTCCTGCAGCGCGAAGGCGACCACGAAGATGGCAGCCATGACCACCAGCAGTCCCGTGGCGACCATCTTCATGCGGCGGAGGGCGGCCGCCCGCTCCGCGTCGGTCCCGGCCATCTGAGCATTCACCCTCCCGAGTCTATCGAGGCCGCCTACCGGTGGGGCGCGGGGTCCGGGCCGTTGGTGCGCCGGACACGCCGTCACGTACGGTGTTACCGACACCACCGACGACGTGAAGGAATGCCCTGTGCGTCCTGTGATCTTCGCCCACCGCGGCAGCAGCGGCACCTACGCCGAACACACGCATGCAGCGTTCCTGCAGGCGCTCGCCGACGGCGCCGACGGCGTGGAGTGCGATGTCCATCTGAGTCGCGACGGACAGCTGGTGTGTTTCCATGACACGACGGTGGACCGGACCACGAACGGATCGGGCGACGTGGGGGATCTGACCCTGGCCGAGCTGCGACAGCTCGATGTGTCCTCCTGGAAGGGTGTGAGCATCCCGGCCGAGTACGGCGACGCGACCGAGCAGTTCATGGCGCTCGCCGATCTCCTGATCCTGCTGCGCCGGGCCGGGCGACCGGTCAGGCTCGCCATCGAGCTGAAGCACCCGAGTCCCCAGGGCCTGCGGCTCGAGGAAGCGCTGATCGCCTTCCTCATGGACGAGGGCTGGAACCCGGAATCCTCGATGCTCGGCGGGATCGAGGTCAGCTTCATGAGCTTCAACCCCGATTCGATGCGGCAGCTCGCGGAATCCGCACCGCCCCACGTCCTGTGCCAACTGGTGGCCGACATCAGCCCCCAGGAGGTCCGTGACGCCCTCAGGCTCGGACCGCTCATGGAGGGGGCACTGATCAGGGTCATGCACCGGGCCCTGAAGGAGGGCGAGGGTCTCATCGACCACCAGGACGTGGGCATCGCGGGGCCCGGCATGAAGTACGTCCACAGGCATCCCGACCGTGTGCGGCGCTGGGTCCGGGACGGCGTCCGGGTGCGGGCATGGACCGTCAACGCCGTGGAGGACGCCCTGTTCCTCGCGGATCTCGGGGTCCAGGAGATGACGACCGACTATCCGGCGCGGTTGCGCCTGGCCTTCGAGGGCGCCGGGAAGTAACCCGCACAGGGTGCCGGGGGGTGTGATTGAGTGAGAAGATGCAATCCCCCATCGAGGACTATGCACTGGTCTCGGACCTCCATACCGGTGCGCTCATCTCCCGGGACGGCAGCGTCGACTGGCTCTGCTTCCCCCGGTTCGACTCCGCGTCGGTGTTCGCCGCGATGCTCGGCACAGCTGAGCACGGCCGCTGGCTGGTGGCGCCGTCGTCGGCGGACGCCGAGGTGGTGGAGCGCAGCTACATCGACTCGACCTTCGTCCTCCAGACCCGCTGGAGTACTCCCGGGGGCGAGGTGCTGGTCACCGACTTCATGCCCGTGACGGACCGGCGAGCCAACGTGGTCCGGCGCATCCAGGGGCTGCGGGGGACGGTCTCCCTGCGCCAGGAACTCGAGATCCGCTTCGGGTACGGCGAGATCGTGCCGTGGGTCAGCCAGGGGACCGACGACGACGGCAGGCCCCTGCTCCTGGCCATCGCCGGTCCGGACGCACTCCTGCTCCGCGGGCCCCGGCTGAAGGCCACCGACCACCGCCACGAGGGCACCTTCGAGGTGTTGGCGGGCGACGTCGTCGACCTCGAACTGATCTGGTACCCCTCGCACCGCGACGAGCCACCGGCCCTGGACGTCGACGAGGCGCTGGACAGCACGATCAGCTACTGGCGCGCGTGGGCGGCGAGCTGTTCCGACGACGGCGAGTACGCGGACGCGGTCCAGCGTTCCCTGCTGGTGCTGCGCGCGCTCACGCACGAGGACACCGGCGGCATCGTCGCTGCCCCCACGACGTCCCTGCCGGAGCACTTCGGGGGAGCCCGGAACTGGGACTACCGCTTCTGCTGGCTCCGCGACGCGGCCCTGACACTCGAGGCCATGATGACCCACGGCTTCGCCGAGGAGGCGCTCGAGTGGAGAAACTGGCTGCTCCGGGCGGTCGCGGGTGATCCCGAGGACCTCCAGATCATGTACGGCGTGGCCGGTGAGCGGCACCTGCCCGAGCGGGAGCTCGACCACCTGCCGGGGTACGCGGGCTCCGTCCCGGTGCGCATCGGCAACGGTGCCGTGGACCAGTACCAGGCCGACGTCGTCGGCGAGGTGATGGTGGCCCTGGAGAAGCTGCGCGGCCACGGCGTCACGGAGGACAGCTTCTCCTGGCCGCTGCAGCGGGCGCTCCTCGGGTTCGCCGAGAACCACCTGCACGACCGCGATCACGGGATCTGGGAGATGCGCGGGGACCTCCAGCACTTCACCCACTCCCGCGTGATGATGTGGGCGGCGTTCGACTGCGCGGTGCGGGCGGTCCGCGACCACGGGCTGAGCGGGCCGCAGGAGCACTGGGCGGCGATCCGCGACGGGTTGCGGGAGGAGATCCTCGAGCGCGGGTTCGACCGCGACCTCGATTCTTTCACCCAGGTGTACGGCGGCGCGGAGGTGGACGCCTCACTCCTGCAGCTGCCGCAGGTCGGTTTCCTCGACTACGACGACCCGATGATGCTCGGAACGGTGGCGCGCATCGAGCAGGACCTGCTGAACGGGCAGGGACTCCTGCTCCGCTACCGGACCGACAACTCGGACGACGGGCTCGAGCCGGGCGAGCACCCGTTCCTCGCGTGTTCCTTCTGGCTCGTCGAGCAGTACGCCCACAGCGGCCGGCCGGACGAGGCGACGGCGCTCATGGACCAGCTCGTGGGTTACTCCAACGAGCTGGGGCTGCTGTCCGAGGAGTACGACGCCGTCGAGAACCGCATGGCGGGCAACTTCCCCCAGGCGTTCTCGCATCTGGCGCTCGTGCGGGCCGCGGACGCCCTGCAGCTGGCCAGGGGCGAAGCCGGCGCCCACGAGTCGGTCGCTCGGGAGTAGACCCCCGGCACCACAGAGCGCCGCCGTGTCCGGCGACGCTCTGTGTGCTGCAGGAGGGCGCAGGAGCCCCGACACCACGACGGCGGGCCCCGGGAAGGGCGACCCGCCGTCGTCGATCAGACCGTGACGCCCTGCGGCTTGAGGACCACCTTGATGGTTCCGTCCGTCTTCTTCTGGAAGTTCCGGTACGCGGCAGGAGCCTCGTCGATCGAGACCTCGTGGGTCATCAGGTCGGTGACGCCCAGGGGGTCGGACGCTTCCTCGACGATCGGCAGGAGCTCGTCCGTCCACCGGCGGACGTTGCACTGTCCCATGCGGAACTGGATCTGCTTGTCGAACATGGAGAGCAGCGGCATGGGGGTCGCGGATCCTCCGTACACTCCGCTGAGGGACACCGTGCCGCCGCGGCGGACGGCGTCGATCGCCGAGTGCAGGACGGTCACGCGGTCGCTGCCGCCCGTCTCCATCACCTTCTGGGCCAGCTTGTCCGGCAGGATACCGACTGCGTGCTGGGCGAAGGCGCCGACGGGGGAACCGTGGGCTTCCATGCCGACGGCGTCGACGATGGCGTCCGGTCCGCGCCCGTTGGTCATGCTGCGCAGTTCCTCGGCGGTGTTCTTCGTGAAGTCGATGGTCTCGATGCCGTGGCGCTTGGCCATCTCGCGGCGTTCGGGGACCGGCTCGACGGCGATAACGCGGTGGCCGAGGTACTTGCCGATCCGGGCGGCGAACTGGCCCACCGGGCCGAGACCGTACACGGCCAGCACGCCGTCCTTCGGGACGTCCGCGTACTGGACGCCCTGCCAGGCGGTGGGGAGGATGTCCGAGAGGTAGAGGTAGCGCTCATCCGGCAGGTCGTGCCCCACCTTGACGGGTCCGTAGTCCGCGAAGGGCACGCGCAGGTACTCGGCCTGGCCGCCGGGGACGGAACCGTAGAGCTCCGAGAAGCCGAGCAGGGCCGCTCCCGATCCGGCCGAATGGACCTGCGTGGTCTCGCACTGCGACTGCAGGCCGCGCTTGCACATGAAGCAGTAGCCGCAGGAGATGTTGAACGGGACGACGACGCGGTCGCCGACCTTCAGGTTGGTGACGCCGGCTCCGACCTCCTCGACGATACCCATGGGCTCGTGTCCGAGGATGTCACCCTTGTGCATGTAGGGGCCGAGGACCTCGTAGAGGTGGAGGTCCGAGCCGCAGATCGCGGTCGAGGTGACGCGGATGATCGCGTCGGTCGGCTCCTGGATGGTGGGGTCGGGCACGTTCTCGACGCTGACGTTGCGCTTGCCCTGCCATGTCACTGCCTTCATGGTGTCTCCTTTGGGGTAGTAAGTAGGCTTTCCTTCCCTACTATTCACCCCTTCGACACGAATGGAAAGCCGGCGGCCCGCGTCGCCTAGCCTTGACGGGTGACGCTCTCCTCTTCGCCCGCGGTCCGCGTTGCGCTGTCCGTGGCCATAGCCACCGGGCTGTACGGGTTGTCCTTCGGCGCCCTGTCCGTCGCTGCGGGCCTCGATCTCCTCCAGACCATGGCGCTCAGCCTCCTGCTGTTCAGTGGCGGTTCGCAGTTCGCGTTCATCGGGGTCATCGCCGGTGGTGGGAGCGGGATCTCCGCGATGTCCGCAGCGGCGTTGCTCGGTATCCGCAACGGCATCTACGGCATGCAGGTCAACGTGCTGCTGAGGCCTCCGGGCCGGCGGAAGCTCCTCGCCGCGCACGTCACGATCGACGAATCGGTGGCGACGGCGACGGGCCAGACCGACCCGGACGAGCAACGCCGGGGGTTCTGGGCCGCGGGCATCGGCGTGTTCGTGCTGTGGAACCTGTTCACGCTCGTGGGCGCCCTCGCGGGCAATGCGATGGGCGACCCTGCCCGGTGGGGGCTCGACGGCGCCGCGGTCGCCGCGTTCCTGGGGCTGCTCTGGCCCCGGATCCGGTCCCGCGAGCCGGCAGCGATCGCCGTCGTCTGCGCCGTGGTCACGCTGCTCGCCGTGCCCTTCGTGCCGCCCGGCGTGCCGATCCTCATCGCGGCCGTCGTGGCGGGCGTTCTCGGACTGTCCGGCCTCGGCCCGGCCACGGAGGGTCTGGAGCCCGACGTCGAACCCTATCCCTCCGGCTCCACCGGGACTTCCTCGTGAACCTGTGGGGGTGGATCCTGCTCGCCTGCGCCATCTCGATCGCGACGAAGTTCCTCGGCTTCATGGTGCCGGCGAAACTGCTCGACAACCCGCGGATGCTGCGCATCGCGGGGTCGCTCACCATCGGCCTGCTCGCAGCCCTCACGGCGACGAACACGTTCGCCTCGGGCCAGGCCCTGGTGGTCGACGCGCGGGTGGTGGCGCTCCTGGCGGCCGCCGTCGCCCTGTGGCTGAGGGCGCCGTTCCTCGTGGTGGTGGTGGTCGGCGCGCTCGCGGCCGGCGTCGCCCGGCTGCTCGGGGCGGCGTAGCGCCCTTCTCAGACGGAGGACCGCGGCATGAACATGATCAGCGCGACGCCGAGAAGGCAGACCGCCGAGCCGAGGTAGTCCCAGCGGTCCGGGCGGAAGCCGTCGACGAAGACTCCCCATGCCAGTGAGCCCGCCACGAAGACCCCGCCGTAGGCCGCGAGGATCCGCCCGAAGTTGGGGTCCGGCTGCAGCGTCGCCACGAAGCCGTACGCTCCCAGCGCCATGACGCCCAGCCCGGCCCACCACCAGGGCCGGCCTTCGCGCACGGCCTGCCAGATGAGCCACGCGCCACCGATCTCGGCGCCCGCGGCCAGGACGAACAGGAGGGTCATGCGCAGGATCGTCATGGCTCCAGTCTGCCCGAGCGTGACCGGAGCCGGTGGGCAGGACGCAGGAGGAACACCCGCCGCCCGCAGGCGCCGGATCGCCGGGGGTCAGGACCCGCCGACGACGGCGGCGGTCGCCTCCGCGATCGCTGCCTCCTCGTTCGTGGGCACCACCAGCACGGGAAAGGCCGATGACGGCGTGCTGATGACGCGGGCCTCCTTGCTGCGCCGGCCGTTCTCGTCGTCGTCGAGCTCGAGGCCGAGGGCGCCGAGCTTCGACACGACGGCGGCACGGAAATCCCCGGCATTCTCACCGATGCCCGCCGTGAACACGAGTGCCTCGGCGCCCCCCACCGCCACGTGGTACCCGCCGACGTACTTGGCGAGCCTGTAGGAGGCCAGCTCGATAGCGAGTTTCGCGCGTTCCCCGCCGGAGTCGGCGGATTCCGTCACGGACCGCATGTCATTGGTCCCGGTGAGCCCTTTCAGCCCGCTGTCGCGGTTGAGCAGGGTGTCGAGGTCCTTCTCCGAGTACCCCTCCCGCAGCAGGAACAGCAGGATGGACGGGTCGATGTCGCCCGAGCGCGTCCCCATGACCAGGCCTTCGAGCGGGGTGAAGCCCATGGAGGTGTCGATGCTCTCGCCGTGGCGCACCGCCGTCACGGAGGCGCCGTTCCCGAGATGCGCGATGACGCCGGTGAAGGTGTCCCTGCCGAGCAGTCCGGCGGCGCCACGCGCCACATAGGCGTGGGACGTCCCGTGGAAGCCGTAGCGCCGGATGCCGTACTTCCGGTACAGCTCGTCCGGCACGGCGTAGCGCCAGGCGCGCTCGGGCAGGGTGCGGTGGAAGGCCGTGTCGAAGACGGCCACCTGTGGCATGTTCGGCCACTTCTCGGTGATGGCCCGGATGCCCGTGACGGCCGCAGGATTGTGCAGCGGCGCCAGGGGGTTGAGCCGCTCGATGGCGCGGGTGATCTCGTTGTCGATCAGGACGGGCGCGCTGAAGCGCTCACCGCCGTGCACCACGCGATGCCCGACGGCGTCGATCGCGCGTCCGTCGAGCGCGGCGGCCACGTCGCCGTCGACGCGGTCCAGGGCGGCTGCGTGGTCCGGTACCTCGGATTCACCGATGCGCTCGACGAGTCCTTCCGCGAGGACGTCCTCGCCCTCACGGATCTGGTACTTGAGCGAGGACGAGCCGGAGTTGATGACGAGGATGATCATGGGGGTCCTGTCCCTGGTGGAGTGCAGACGGAAACGGTCAGGAGGCGGCAGGCTGCTGCGCCTGGACGGCGGTGATGGCGACGGTGTTGACGATGTCCTCGACGGTGCACCCGCGCGAGAGGTCGTTGACCGGTTTGCGCAGGCCCTGGAGGACGGGCCCGACGGCCACGGCTCCCGCCGACTGCTGCACGGCCTTGTAGGTGTTGTTGCCCGTGTTGAGGTCCGGGAAGATGAAGACCGTCGCCTGCCCGGCCACGGACGAGCCCGGTAGTTTCGACGCGGCGACCGAGGCGTCCACGGCGGCGTCGTACTGGATGGGACCCTCGACCGCGAGGTCGGGCCGCTGCTTCCGCACGAGTTCGGTGGCCCGGCGCACCTCGTCCACGGCGCCGCCCGAGCCTGATTCGCCCGTCGAGTAGGAGAGCATCGCGACCCGCGGCTCCACGCCGAACTGCGCAGCCGTCTCGGCGGAGGCGACCGCGATGTCCGCGAGCTGCTCGTCGTTCGGGTCCGGGTTCACCGCGCAGTCGCCGTACACGAGCACGCGATCCTGGAGGAGCATCAGGAAGACCGACGAGACGATCTTCACGCCGTCCTTGGTCTTCACGAACTCGAGGGCGGGGCGGATGGTGTTCGCCGTGGTGTGGGCGGCGCCGGACACCATGCCGTCGAGCTTGCCCAGCTGCACCATCATCGTGCCGAAGTATGCTCCTTCGAGCATGCGCTCGCGGGCCTGGTCGAGGGAGACGTTCTTGTGCGCGCGCAGCCGGGCGTACTCGGCGGCGAACTCGTCGAGCAGCTCGGACGTGGCAGGATCGACCAGCGTGAGCCCGGTCAGGTCGATGCCCTGGCCGGAGGCCAGTTCGCGGATGCGGCCCTCGGGGCCGAGGATCGTGAGGTCGCAGACGTCCCGGCGGTGCAGGATCTCGGCGGCCTTGAGCACCCTGACGTCCTCGCCCTCGGGGAGCACGATGTGCTTGCGCTCCGCGCGGGCCCGCTGGATGAGCTCGTGCAGGAAGCGCAGGGGGGTCATGCTGACGGGCCGGGGGAGTTCGAGGCGCTCCAGCAGTTCGTGCTCGTCCACCTGCCGCGACCACGCACCGAGTGCGGCCGCGGCCTTCCGGCGCAGCCCGCTCGCGATCTCGCCGCGCACCTCGCTGACGCGGCGCGCGGCGGTGTAGGTGTCGTCGTCGAGCGCGAAGACCGGGAACGGCGCCTGTGCGAGCAGGGCGAGGATGTTGGGGTCCGGCGCGAGTCCGCCGGTGAGGAACAGGGCCGAGGGCACCGGGAACTCGGGGGAGAACGACGACGCCAGGGTCGCCACGAGGACGTCGGCGCGATCACCGGGGACGATCACGAGCGCGCCGTCGGTGAGCAGGTGCAGGAAGTTGCCGACGTTCATGGCGGCCACCCGCACGCTGGTGACGTCACGATCGAGGTTGGAATTGCCGGCGATCTGGCGTGCTCCGAGCTCGATCGACACCTCGGAGACGGTGGGCTGGGAGATCTCGGTCAGTTCCGGGATCACGTACACGGGGCGCCCCGAACGGCCGGGGCGGACCTGCTCGCTGATGGCGGTGACGGCGTCGTCCGCGGCCCGGTTCACCATCATGGCGAGGAGGGAGACCTTGGCGGCGTCGAGCTCCCGGCGCGCCACGTCGACGGCGTCGGCCGCCTCCGCGACGGACATGTCCTTCGCGCTGACCACGGCGAGCACCATGGCGCCCAGGTTGTTCGCGAGGCGGGCGTTGAGGTCGAACTCGACGGCGGCGTCGTTGCCGGAGAGGTCCGTACCCTCGACGATGACGACGTCGCACTCCGCGGCGATCTCGCTGTAGATCGCGACGCAGCGGGCGTCGATCTCGGCGCGGTCGCCGGCGACGAGGAGGGCGCGGGCCTCGGCGCGCGTGAGGCCTCCGCGGGCGCGGCTCCCCGGCAGGTCGAAAGCGCGCTGCATGAGCCGCACCATGGGGTCGGCGGCCGGATCGGTGCCCTCGACGATGGGCCGAAAGAAGCCCACACGATCGGCGTGGCGATGCAGCATGTCGGCCAGTCCCAGGGAGATCAGGGACTTGCCGGAGCCGTTGGTCATGGCACTCACATAGATTCCGCGGGTCATGGGCCCAGTCTTGCAGGGTCCCCCGGTGCCCGCCATAACGGGAGTCACGTCAGCGTGCCCGTCCTGCCGGTGGAGTATCCCGCCGTCACCGCAGGGGTGCGCGCGGATCCGTGTCCGGGCCCCAGGAACCACCGACCGCCACCAGGACCCCGGCGAGCACCAGCAGGGTCGCGATGGGGCCGTACGTGCCGAAGGCTTCCTGCAGTGGCGGCAGGTAGTAGGGGTAGAGCGCGGGCACGACGATCGACAGGCTGTAGCCCAACCCGTACCCGCTCGAGCGGACCCCGCCGGCGAAGCGTTCGGAGAGGTACGCCCCGATCGGCCCGTAGACCGAGACCGTCACCACCTGCAGTGCGGCGCAGAGCGCGATGACGGCCACGGGAGCCTGCACGGCGAAGATCCCCAGGAAGCAGACGGGGCCGAGGACGGCGGCCAGCATGCCGAAGCCGATGAAGAAGCGTCGCCGTCCCACGAGGGTGGACAGGTGGCCGCAGAGGGCCATGGCGACGGCGGAGACGGCGGTGGCGCAGAGCAGGGCGAGGGTGACCCCGCGACCGTCGAAGGTCCCCGCCCTCGTGAGTTCCGCCGTGAGGGTGGGAATCGCCATGTAGGTCAGGAGCCAGAGGCCCGTCATGAGGACGAAGGTCTGCAGGAGCACGCGGCGTTCGGCCCCGACGAGGACTTCCCGCAGGGGCGAGCGGGGCGCTGCCGCCCGGACCGCAGCCGGGGCGTCCGTCACCTGGCGCCGGTAGTACCCGAGCATCACGAGGGCCAGGATCCCCCCGATGAGGAACGGGATGCGCCAACCCCAGGCGGCGTAGGACGCGGGATCGAGGACCGTCAGCAGGAGGAGCACGAGGGCCGCGATGCTCGCATTGGCCACGGGAGACATCGCCATGATCAGTCCGCTCGCCAGCCCCCGCCGCCGGGGCGCCGACCATTCCATGGCCAGCGGCACGGCGGAGGTGTACTCGCCGCCCAGGAAGACGCCACCGATGAAGCGCAGGGCGAGGATCAGGGCGACGGTCCCACCACCGAGCACCTCGTGGCCCGGGACGGCGGCGATCAGCAGCGTGGTCCCGGCGATGCCCGCCAGGGCCACCTGCGTGGTGACGGTGCGCCCCACGCGGTCGGCGACAGGGCCGAAGATCGCCGCTCCCAGCGGACGGCCGATGAGCGTGGCGGTGAAGACCAGCCCGGCCGTCGCGACGACGTTCTCGGCACCGAGCAGGGTGCTCGCCGCCGGCGCGAGCGCGATCACCGGCAGGAAGATGTCGAACTGGTCCACGAAGTTGCCGAAGATGCCGCCGCGGACGGCATGGCGGGCCTGCCGGCGATCTGGGGACGGCAGGTCGGTGGACGATGACACGGAGGAACGGGGCACGACATTCTCGCTTCCTTCGCCGGCATGATCCGGAGCAGGTTCGGCGGTCGAAGCTGCAGCAGCTTCCTCTCAGCCCTTGCCGGGGCTCCCGCGGGAATTGGTGTCCTCATCCTGCCATGCTCCGGAACCCTTGACGCTCGGACACCCCGCGCGTAACGTACAACCATATGGTTGTATATGAGCTGAGCGAGGACGAGGTGGACAGGCTCTTCCAGGCGCTCGCCGACGCGACCAGGAGGGATATCGTGGCACGCGTCCTGATCTCCGAGTACTCGGTATCGGGGTTGGCCGAGCAGTACGACATGAGTTTCGCCGCCGTGCAGAAACATGTGGCCGTGCTCGAGCGGGCCCGACTCGTCACGAAGCACAGACGCGGACGGGAGCAGATGGTGCGCGGACAGGTCGACGGTGTCCAGCGGGCCCGACGCCTGCTCGACGACTACGAGGGGATCTGGCGGCAACGGGTCGACCGGATGGAGGACATCCTCGCCGAGGGCGCGAAGGATGCGGACTAGAGAGGCAGCATCATGGCGGTCATCAGTACGGAGAAGGACACGGAAGCGCTCCGCTTCAGCCTCGTCGCGGAGTTCGACGCCGGTGTGGAGCGTGTCTGGCAGATCTGGGCGGACCCCGCGCAGCTCCAGCGGTGGTGGGGCCCGCCCACCTGGCCCGCCACCTTCGAGACCTACGACTTCGAGGAGGGCGGCCGCGCCGCCTACGTCATGTCCGGGCCCGACGGCGAGAAGGCGCGGGGTTGGTGGCGCATCACCGGCGTCGAGCCGCCGCACCGCCTCACCTTCGTGGACGGCTTCGCGGACGAGAACGGCGATCCCGTGCCGGACATGGGGGAGACGACGGCTACGGTCACGCTCGAGGATCTCGACGGTCGGACGCGCATGACGATGATCACCGCCTTCGCGTCCCTCGAGCAGCTCGAGCAGATGGCGGAGATGGGGATGGAGGAGGGTATCCGGCTGGCCCTCGGGCAGGTGGACGCCCTCCTTGCGGAGGACACCGCCGCCTGACCCGGCCCGGACCCCGGTACGACGAAGCGCCGCCGTCCCCCGTCAGGGGAGCGGCGGCGCTTTCGCGCGGCCTAGGCCGTGGCGGCCTTCTGCTTGCGGGGCGGCAGGGCGAGCTTGAAGATCTTCGCCCAGGTGGAGCCGACCTGCTTGGGCAGGGGGCCCGTGGTGTACGGGAGGTTGTAGCGCGAGCAGATCTCGCGAACCTTGACCGCTACCTCGGCGTACCGGTTGGACGGCAGGTCCGGGAAGCAGTGGTGCTCGATCTGGTGGGACAGGTTCCCGGACATCAGGTGCATGAACTTGGAGCCGGAGATGTTCGCCGAGCCGATCATCTGGCGGACGTACCAGTCGCCGCGCGTCTCGCCGTCCACCTCCTCCTCCGTGAACGTGTCCGTGCCGTCCGGGAAGTGACCGCAGAAGATGATGGCGTGTGCCCAGAAGTTGCGGATGGCGTTGGCGGCGAGGGTGCCGTAGAGGGCCTGCTTGCCGGAGCCGGTCAGCATGGCGACGGCGGGAGTGGCTGCGTAGTCCTTGGAGAACTGCTTGAGCACCTTGACGCCCACGGCCTTGAGGTCGCGGTTCATGGCCTCCTTGGTCTTGAGGCCCTCCTTGTACTCGGGGATCTCGAGGTCGTAGAGGGCGATGCCCCACTCGAAGACGGGCGCCAGGATCGCGTTGTACAGCGGGTTGCCGAGGTTGAACGGCTTCCAGGGCTGATCGGGGTCCATGCGGAGCAGGTTGTACCCGATGTCCCTGTCCTTGCCGATGACGTTGGTCCAGCGGTGGTGCAGGTCGTTGTGGGTGTGCTGCCAGGACCGGGCAGGGGTGACGAAGTCCCACTCCCAGGTGGTCGAGTGGATGTCCGGATCGCGCATCCAGTCCCACTGACCGTGCAGGACGTTATGACCGATCTCCATGTTCTCGAGGATCTTGGCAATGCTCAGCATGGCGGTTCCGGCGAAGAACGCCGGCTTGTACTTGCTGAACAGGAGGGTGCCTCGGCCGGCGAATTCCAGGCTGCGCTGCACCTTGATGACGCGGCGGATGTACGCGGCGTCGGTGGCTCCACGCTTGGCGAGGATCTCGTCGCGGACGGCGTCGAGCTCGCGTCCGAGTTCCTCGACCTGCTCGTCCGTCAGGTGCTTGGCGGCGTCGGGGCGGACCAAGGGGTGGCCCGACGCCGCGAGGGCGCCTGGGCGGGTCAGCGTAGTGGTCATGGGGACTCCTCTGGTGGGGGTTTATATGTCGAGGTTCACGGGCCCGGCTGCTGCCGAGACGCAGGTCTGGATAAGTTGGCCGGGGTTGTTGTGGAGCTCCCCGGTCCGGAGATCACGCACCTGTCCGGCGCGCAGCGGGAGGAGGCAGCTGTGGCAGATGCCCATACGGCAGCCACTGGGCATGAGGACGCCGGCGTCCTCCCCGATGTCCAGCAGCGGGGTGTCGCCGTCGGCCTGGACCTCGCGGTCGGACTGCTCGAAGGTGACGAGGCCGCCGTCGTGTCCGGCGCCGGCCGTCAGGTCGGTGCTGAAGCGTTCGATCGTCAGGGTGCCCGGGGCGGCCTGACCCGCTCCTGCGTCCGACGCGGTCTGCGCCGTCTCCAGGGCGGCTTCGCGGCGCCAGAGTTCCTCGGCGTCGTCGAGGAAGCCCTCGGGTCCGCAGGCGTAGGCCGCCCGTGAGCGCCAGTCGGGACAGAGCTCCGCGACGGTCTTCGCGGTGAATTCGAGGCGGCCGCGGGCGCTGGTGAACCAGTGCCGGACGGTGAGGTTCGGGAACTGGTCCGCCAGTTCGTCGAGCTCCTCACGGAAGAGGCTCTTCTCCGGGGTGCTGTTCGAGTTGATGAGGACCACGTTGGCGTCCGGGCGACGCGGGATCAGCGTCCGGATCATCGACATGACCGGGGTGATGCCACTGCCTGCCGTGAGCATGAGCAGCGAGCGGGGGTGCTCGGGGAGCACGAAGTCGCCCTGCGGCGGCGCGAGGAACAGGACGTCCCCCGGCTTGGTGTCCCGCACCAGCACGTGCGACACGGAGCCGGCGTCCTTCACGGTGATCGCGGGATCATGGCCGGCGGCGTTGCTCAGTGAATAGGAGCGCCACTGCCGGACGCCGTTCAGCTCGACGCCGATGCGCGCCCATTGGCCGGCCTGGTGTGCGTGCCAGCCCTTCCCGGGGCGGAAGTAGATGGTGGCCGAGTCATCGGTCTCCCGCTCCACGCGGGTGACGACACCGCGCAGCTGGCGCGAGGAGTACACCGGGTTGAAGAGTGCCAGGAAGTCTTCCGGTGTGAGGGGCGTGGTGAGCGCGGATGCTGCACGCGCCAACTGTCGGAACCGGATCATTGACCTAACGATATAACCTCTCCCGCTAAAAATCTTCGCTCCTGACATAGAGTTACAGGAGCAGGACTATCGCGACGGAATAGATGGGGGCCGTACAGGACGTGAATGACGCCGTCACCGCACCACCCGAGCCACCCTGGCTGGCTCTTCCACCCGATGTCAGTGAACGGCTGCGACCGCTGACGCCGGATCTCGTGGAGGCGATCATCCAGGCCGTCCCCCAGCTGGTCCCGGCCTACGCCCGGCCCATCGAGGGCGGGTTCGGCCGCGGGCTGCGACTCGGGGTCGCGGTGGCACTGGAGCGTTTTCTCGAGTTGCCGGGCACGAGGCTGCCCGCCCTGTCCGACCAGAGCCGCCAGCTGGTGGCGGGCCTCGGCCGCGGCGAATTCCGACAGGGTCGCAGCATGGATTCGTTGCTCGGCGCCTACCGGATGGGCGCGCGCGTCACGTTCCGGGAGATGTCGCGCCATTCCATGGATGCCGGCCTGGGCTCGGCCGTCGTGGTGGACCTCGGTGAATCGATCATGGCGTACATCGACGAACTCTCGGCGGTGAGTGCAGAGGCCTACGCCTTCGCCCAGTCCGAACGAGCGGGCGCCGTGGACCGGCGCCGCGCCGAGCTGCTGGAACTGCTCCTGCTCGGCCAGGCCGACGAGACCGCGCTTCGCCAGGCGGCCTCGCTCGCGGACTGGGCCGTGCCTGCGCAGATCGCCGTCGTGACGTTGCCGCTGGACCGCTCCCAAGGACTGCGGCAACGCCTGGGGACGGGTGCCATCGTCGTCGAGCGCGAGACGGACGCCGTGGCCCTGGTGCCCGAACGCGGGCCGGCGTCGCGGGTGGAGCTCGACCGCATCCTCACCGGCAGGAGCGCGGCGGTCGGCCCCGCGGGCGGGCTCGAGCAGGTGGCGCAGTCGCTGCGCCTGGCGGTGCTGGCGGCGTCGATGCTCCCTCCGCGCGAGGGCGACGACGACCCTCCGGTCTGGGCCCACGAGCACCTCACCGAGGTGATCCTGGCTGCGGAGTCCTCGGCCACGGGTGAACTGGCGCGGCGCCGTCTCGCACCGCTGGCGGGGCTCGCCGACGGCCAGCGGGAGAAGCTCGAGGAGACCCTGCTCGCCTGGCTGCGCCACTGGGGCCAGCGGACCCCGATCGCGGAGGAGCTCGGCATCCACGCGCAGACCGTGGGGTACCGCGTGCTGCAGCTGCGGGAACTGTTCGGGGACGACCTCAGGGACCCGCAGGTGCGCTTCGAACTGGAGATCGCCCTGCGCAGTGCGCGCAGGGCGCCCGTCTAGGGGTCCCGGTACGTGGCCGACGTCCAGAGGTGGAAGAGTGCATAGGCGCGGTAGGGGCGCCACGCCTCGGCCAGCCGCTCAGCGTCCCCGATGCTCGGGTTGCCCATGGCCCGCCGTGCCACCAGGTCGCCGGGGGTGAAGGCGTCGGCATCCCGGAGGACACGCACGGCGAGGTAGTCGGCGGACCACGGCCCGATCCCGGGTATCGCGAGAAGCTCCCTCCGCAGGCGTGCGTGGTCCCCGCCGGGGTCGAGGGACAGCCCGGCGACGACGGCGCGGGCCACGTTCTGCACGGTCGCCGCCCGGGTGCGGGTCACGCCGATCACGGCGCGCAGTTCCTCGTGGCGCGCGGACGCAAGGGCCTCCGGCGTGGGGAAACGGATCAGGTCGGACGGCGTAGGAGTCCCGTACGCCGCCGCGAGCCTGCCTCCGAAGGTGCCACCCGCCGCCACGGACACCTGCTGCCCGAGGACTGTCATGACCGCCGCCTCGAAGGCCTCCGGGTAACCGACAGCGCGCAGGCCGGGGCGCCGGCGCACCAGCGGACCGAGGAGCGGGTCCTGCCCGAGAGCGCGGGCGACGGCGCCGGTGTCGGTATCGAGGTCCAGCCAGGACCGGGAGGTGCGGACGAGCTCGGCGAACTCGCCGTCGTCGTCGGTGTCCGCCACGAGCTCGACGGTGTCCGGGCGGATGGTGACGGTGACGCGGCGCGGGCCGCCCGTCGTGCCGAGCAGACGCGTGTGCGAGCGCCCGGGCCGGTCCGTCACCTCGCAGCCGGGGATCGCGTGGTTAGCGAGGATCGCTGCCATCGGCCCGGCCTCGAGCGTGCCGTTCGGTACGAGGACCGCGGTGCGGCTCACGGAAGGATGGCGTCCACGTATCCGCCGTCGACCCGCACGGCTGCGCCCGTCGTGGCCGAGGCCAGCGGGGAGGAGAGATACGTCACCATGTTCGCGATCTCGGCCGGTTCGATGAGGCGTTCCAGCAGCGACTGGGGGCGGTGGTCCTTCATGAACTGCCGCTGTGCGTCCTCCCACTCGAGGTCCTTGTCCACCAGCTGGTAGACGAAGTCCTCGACACCACCGGTGTGGGTGGGCCCCGCGATGATGGAGTTCACCGTGACGCCGGTACCCCTGGCCTCCTTCGCGAAGCCGCGCGAGACGGCGAGCAGCGCCGTCTTGGACACCCCGTAGTGGATCATCTCGGTCGGGATGACGACGGCGGAATCGCTCGCGATGTACTGGATGCGGCCCCAGCCCGCCTCGGTCATCCCGGGGAGATAGGCACGCGTCAGGCGGATGGCGGTCAGCACGTTGACCTCGAAGTAGCGGCGCCACTCGGCGTCGTCGATCTCCAGGGCGGGCTGCGCACCGAAGATGCCGAGGTTGTTGATCAGGATGTCCACCGCCGGCAGGGCCCGGAGCGCCGTCGCGACGCCGTCGTCCGTGGTGACGTCGGCGGCGACGGACAGGAGGTCGGCGTCCGGCACGTCCGCGCGGATGGTCTCCATGGCACGGGCGACGCTGCGGTTGCTGCGCCCGTTGACGCCTACGCGGGCGCCTGCTCCGGCAAGCCCGGCTGCGATCGCCAGCCCGATGCCCTGGGTCGAGCCGGTGACGAGCGCCGTCCTGCCGCTGAGATCGATTGCCAATGCCATGGGAGCTCCTGGTCGGTCGAGGGGGTTGGATCAACCCTACGACGACGCCGGACCGGGCGAGCGGGCAGTTCGCGCCACCGCGGCCCGCCTACCACGCTCCCGCCCATCCGTCACATTGCCGGGTGGCTTGACCTGATGGCCCTCGATGGAGAAAAGTCTCAGCGGTAACGGGTATATTGCTCCCCGTATATGGAATACTTCCGCCTCTTCCGAGGTTGAGAGTGGCATCTGGGCGTCATTCCCGCCCCATAGAAGGAGAATCAACCCCCATGGCAACCGACTACGACGAGCCACGCGTTCGCCCGGAAGACCAGCCGGCCAACGAGTCCCTGGAGGCAATCCAGGCACAGCGCAGCGCAACCACGCAGACTGCGCTCATCGACGTCGAGGACGGCGAGACAGCCGAAGGCATCGACCTCCCCGGAGCCGATCTCTCGCACGAGGAACTCCTCATCCAGGTCATCCCCCAGCAGGAGGACGAATTCACCTGCATGTCCTGTTTCCTGGTGCACCACCGCAGCCAGCTTGCGCGCGAGAAGAATGGCGACAAGTTCTGCACCGAGTGCGAGGGCTGACAGCCCGTCCGACATACGTGAGCCCCTGGCTTCCTGGCCAGGGGCTTTCTCTATTCGCCGGTCCTGTCGCACGGGTGCGTGTGGCCGCAGTACGGTGATCGCATGAAGTCCACCCATGTCATCGTCCTGCCCGGAGGCGGCTACACCATGCTGTCCGACAACGAGGGCGAGGTCGTCGCCGAGCGGCTGCGATCCTTCGGTCTGTCGGCCAGTGTCTTCTCCTACCCCGTCCTCACCCGGCACCCCGCGCCCCTCGACGCCGTCCGTGCGGAGATCCGCAGGGTCCGGGCGTCCGGCGTGGAGCGGGTGGCACTCCTCGGCTTCTCGGCCGGTGGTCACCTGGCCGGGCACGCGGCCCTCGCACCCGGCGCGCACGACGACGAGACGGTGGATGCCGCCGTCCTCGGCTACCCCGTGGTGTCCATGCAGCTCGCCACCCATCGTGGCTCGCAGGACGAACTGATCGGCCCCGACGCCGGTGGCCGGCTCCGCGCGGCGACCTCCCTGGACCGGCTCGTCACGCCGGAGGCCCCGCCGTTCTTCATCTGGCACACGGCCGAGGACGATGCCGTGCCCGTCGAGCACGCGTACCTGCTCGGACAGGCGCTCGCCGCCCACGCCGTGCCGCATGCCCTCCACGTCTTCCCGGAGGGCGAGCACGGGCTGGGCCTCGCAGAGGGCCAGGGCGCGGCCGAGCAGTGGAGCCGCATGGCAGCTGAATGGCTCCTCGCGCAGGGCTGGTAATTTCCTCCAGCGGCCCTCCCGGTACTAAGCATGCTTGCTATAGCTGCGTGTGCGCCCTACGGTGAAGGGGAGCCAACCTCCTCGAAAGGGCCACCATGATCACGCTCGACCAGATGAAGGATTCCATGAACGCCGGCGCCAACGTGCTGAGCGAGGACGGCGCGGTCCTGGGCCCCATGGGCCAGCTCTACGTCGACGACGCCACTGGAGACCCGAGCTGGGTCACGGTCGCCACGCACCAGGCCGGCAACCCCGAGTCCTTCGCGCCCCTGCGCGGGGCCTCCCTCGACGGGCGCGACGTCCGCCTGCCCTACAGCCACGCGAAGGTCTACGATTCCCCGAAGATGTCGCAGGACGGGCACCTCAGCCCTGAGGAGGAGCAGCACCTGCTCCGCTACTACGGCCTCATGCCCACCAAGGACGAGGAACTGGCCCAGGCGACGACGCAGTCGGGCAACCGCTCCTCACGCTCCGACGCCACCGTCGGCCGCTCCGATGCCGCGCTGCACCGGTCGGTCGAGGACGACGACGTGACCATGACGCGCTCTGAGGAGCAACTCCGCGTCGGCACCGAACTCCGCGAGACCGAACGGGTGCGGCTCGTCAAGCGCGTGGTCACCGAGGACGTCACCATGACAGTGCAGATCCGCCGCGAAGAGCTCGTCGTCGAGCGTGTCCCGGTCCAGGACGGAGCACCGCTGTACGACGACGGCGCCGGTACCTTCAGCAAGGCCGAGCGCGAGCGCCTCTACTCCGCCGTCGAGACCGCGTTCAACGGCGACGTCGTCGAGGTCGTCCTCTACGAGGAGAAGCCCCGCGTGGAGATGGACGTGGTGCCGATCGAGCGCGTCCGCATCAGCCGCGAGGCCCGGACGCACGACGAGACCGTCAGCGGCCAGGTGCGCAAGGAAGTCATCGAGACGGAGCGCATCGAGCTCTAGGGAACGCACCGGGCCGGCGTCCGACGCTGCCCTCCGGAACCACGCATCGGATCGCGGGACACCTCCCGCCGTCGGGTGCGTGGTTCCCGCGTTCCTGCGCCTAGTAGTCCCGTGAGGACAGGACGCAGAACTCGTTGCCGTCGGGATCGGCCAAAACCTCCCAGGTCACGTCGGAGCCCTGTCCGACATCCGTCCGCTGCGCGCCCAGGCCGATCAGGCGCTCGATCTCGGCCTCGCGGTCCTGGCTCGTGTGTGGGGCGAAGTCGAGGTGCAGGCGGTTCTTCCCCTGCTTCCGATGCTCCACGGGCACGAACACGAGGCCGGGCGGTACCTGCTCGAAGGCGAGCGTGGGGCCGAGTTCGCGTGCCCAGGGTGGAATGACGACCGCCTCGTCGTCGGACTCGAACATCACCTCCCAACCGAGGGCCTCGGACCACCAGCGCGCGAGGTGGCGGTGGTCGGTGGACTCGATGACCGTGGAATACCAGCGAAGTGTCATGACGGGATCATGCCCTCTCCCCGGGTTCCGCGCACCGGGATCGCGGACATCCTCCGTCCGCAGGACGTCGCCGGCTCGTGGCGTCGATCAACGGATAATAACGTCATGGTCACATGCCCTAATGCTGCTAAGGTCATCCTTACCTGATGCTGCGTGGCTCGTCCCCGACCGGCGGTGATTCGGTACCCGTCTGATTCCACCCTCCGGAAGGACCCCCCATGTCCCGCGCCCCCAGACTCATCGCTCTCGCCGTAGCGGCGACCATGACCGCCGCCCTCGCGGCCTGCGCCACCCCTGCCGAGCAGCCAGCAGCCGGTGCGTCGGGCAGCGCGGGGGAGATCACGATCGAGCACGCGTTCGGCACCACCACCCTGCCCGAGAAGCCGGAGCGGGTAGCCACCGTGGCCTGGGCCAACCAGGAAGTTCCGCTGGCACTCGGCGTCGTTCCCGTGGGCATGGCGGCCGTGACCTTCGGTGACGACGACGGCGACGGGATCCTCCCCTGGGTGTCCGACAAGCTCGAGGAGCTCGGAGGCGAGACGCCCGTGCTGTTCGACGAGACCGACGGCATCGACTTCGAGGCCGTCGCGGACACCGATCCGGACGTGATCCTGGCCGCCTACTCCGGGCTGACGCAGGAGGACTACGACACCCTGAGCGAGATCGCCCCCGTCGTGGCCTATCCCGAGACCGCCTGGGGCACCCCGTGGCGGGAGATGATCGAGCTCAACAGCACGGGCATGGGCATGGCGGAGGAAGGCGAGCAGCTCATCGCCGATCTCGACCAGCAGATCAGTGATGCCGCAGCCGAATTCCCCGCCATCGCCGGCAAGAAGACGATGTTCATGACGCACATCGATCCCACCGACCTCAGCGAGGTCAGCTACTACACCACGCACGACACACGCGTGATGTTCTTCGAGGACATCGGCCTCTCGACACCCGAGAGTGTCGCCACGGCTTCCGCCGAGACCGACCTCTTCTCCGGCACCATCAGCACCGAGCAGGCCGACGTCCTCGAGGACGTGGACATCATCGTGACTTACGGTGACGACGCCCTCGTCTCCACCCTCGAGGCCGATCCGCTGCTCTCGCAGATCCCGGCGGTCGCGAAGAAGGCGATCGTCAACCTGCCGAGCACCACCCCCGTCGGCACGGCTGCGAACCCGACGCCCCTGTCCATCTCGTGGGTCCTCGAGGACTACCTCACGCTCATTGCGGAAGCCGCAGACAAGTCGTAGTGGCCCCGCCGTCCGTCCCGGAGGTCGCCGCAGGTCCCGCTTCCACGCGGGGCCTGGGGCGCTTCCGGCTGCTGTGGCTGGTCGTGCTCGTCGGCGTCCTGCTCGCCACCGGGGCGGCGTCGGTGGTCGTCGGCTCCCGCGACGTCGGGGTGGCGGACATCCTGGCCGCCCTCGGCGGCGGCACGGACGGATTCGACCAGGCGGCGGTCGCCAAGCGGATCCCGCGCACGCTGCTGGCGTTACTCGCCGGAGCAGGCCTGGGGCTGTCGGGTGCCGTGATGCAGGGCGTGACGCGCAACCCCCTCGCCGATCCGGGCATCCTCGGCGTCAACACGGGGGCGTCCCTCGCCGTCGTCGCCGCGATCGCCACCGTGGGACTCAGCTCCGCGACGGGCTACATCTGGGTGGCCATCGCAGGAGCCACCGTCACCGCGGTGTTCGTGTACGTCGTGGGTTCCCTGGGGCGCGGCGGGGCGACCCCCCTCAAGCTCGCCCTGGCGGGTGCTGCAACGTCGGCGGCCCTGACCTCCCTCATCAGCGCCGTCGTGCTGCCCCGCGGAGACATCTCCGGCAGCGTGCGGTCATGGCTCATCGGGGGAGTGGGAGGCGCCACCTTCTCGAGCATCAGCCAGGTGCTCCCGTTCCTGGCGGTGGGTCTCGCCGTCAGCCTCGTGTCCGCACGGTCCCTGAACTCGCTCGCCCTGGGGGACGAGCTGGCCGCCGGTCTGGGAGAGCGGGTGGCCATCGTGCGCGGGGCTGCCGCGCTCGGGGCCGTCCTCCTCTGCGGCGCGGTGACCGCGGTGACCGGACCGATCGGATTCGTCGGGCTCGTCGTGCCCCATGCCTGCCGCCTGCTCATCGGCATCGACCACCGGTGGCTCCTGCCGATGTCCGCCCTGCTGGGAGCGATCCTGCTGACCTCCACGGACGTCCTCGGACGCATCGTGGCCCGCCCGGAGGAGATCGACGTCGGCATCATCACCGCACTCGTCGGAGCACCCTTCTTCATCTACATCGTCCGACGCCAGAAGGTCCGGGAGCTATGACGACACTGCAGGCGCCCCCCAGGAGCGGAATCACCGCCGGTGAGGTGGCAGCGGGACGACGGCGGCGCGCGCTCCGGCGGCGTCTCGTCGTCGGTATCCTCGCCGGACTGATCGTGGCCGCCTTCGCGATCTCCCTCTCCGTCGGCCAGACCTACTACTCCCCGCGGGACGTCATCGCCGTGATCCTCGGCCAGGAGACGGACGGTGCCGGCTTCACCGTGGGACGGCTCAGGCTTCCCCGGGCGACGCTCGCGGTGCTCGCCGGGATCTGCTTCGGTATCGGCGGAGTCACGTTCCAGACCATGCTGAGGAATCCCCTCGCGAGCCCGGACATCATCGGCATCAGTGCCGGTGCCAGTGCCGCTGCGGCGTTCGCCATCATCACGCTCGGGCTCGGCGCGGCCCAGGTGTCGGTGTTCGCGATCGCCGCCGGACTGGGGATCGCGCTGCTGGTCTACCTGCTGTCCTTCAAGGACGGCGTGGTGGGAACGCGGCTGATCCTGATCGGCATCGGCATCGCGGCCATGCTCGACAGCGTGACGGCCTACGTGCTCAGCCGCGCCGCCCAGTGGGACCTGCAGGAAGCGTCGCGCTGGCTCACGGGCAGCCTGAACGGCGCACGCTGGGCCGAGGTCGTGCCCGTGGCGATCGCCCTCGCGGTCCTCGCCCCGATCCTCCTCACGCAGTCGCGGAACCTGTCGACGTCCCAACTCGGGGACGACACGGCTGCGGCCCTGGGTGTGCGGGTCGAACGCATGCGGATCGTCGTGATCATCGCCGCGGTCGGGCTCATCGCGTTCGCCACCGCCGCTGCCGGACCCATAGCGTTCGTCGCCTTTTTGTCCGGCCCCATCGCCGCCAGGATCGTCGGGCCGGGAGGCTCGCTGCTCATCCCCTCGGCGCTGGTCGGGAGCCTGCTCGTGGTGACCGCGGACTTCCTCGGGCAGTACGCCTTCGACGTGAGGTACCCCGTCGGGGTCATCACCGGCGTCCTCGGAGCGCCCTACCTCGTCTATCTGATCGTGCGGACAAACCGCTCGGGAGGCTCACTGTGACAACTGCCCACACACTCGACATCCAGGACCTGACGCTCGGCTACGGGGCCCGCACCGTGGTGGAGGGGCTCGACCTCCACGTGCCGATGGGCAGCATCTCGGTGATCGTCGGTGCCAATGCGTGCGGCAAATCGACCCTCCTCCGCTCGATGTCGAGGCTCCTGTCCCCGCGCAGCGGCCAGGTGGTCCTCGACGGACGGGCCGTGCACGAGATGCCGGCGAAGGAACTCGCCCGGATGCTCGGGCTCCTGCCGCAGTCACCGACGGCGCCGGAAGGCATCACCGTCGCCGACCTCGTCGGACGGGGACGGCACCCCCATCAGCGGCTGTTCTCCCGGTGGAGTCCCGCCGACGACGAGGCCGTCGCCGAAGCGCTCACCGCCACCGCCACCGCGGGCCTCGCCGACCGGCCCGTCGACGAACTCTCAGGAGGGCAGCGCCAGCGCGTCTGGATCGCCATGGCGCTGGCCCAGCGGACCGACGTGCTGCTGCTCGACGAGCCGACCACCTTCCTGGACGTCAGCCACCAGCTGGAGGTGCTCGATCTCCTGACCGACCTGAATCGTGCCCGGGGGACCACGATCGTCATCGTCCTGCACGACCTCAACCTCGCCGCGCGCTACGCCGACCACCTCATCGCGCTGTCGGCCGGACGGATCCATGCCCTGGGCACGCCGGAGGAGGTCCTCACGGAGGACACCATCCGGGCGGTCTTTGGCCTCGACAGCCGCGTCATGATCGATCCGACGTCGGGCAAGCCGCTCATGCTCCCGCTAGGACGCCACCACACGGTCTCAGAGGGGTAAGCGGCCCCGGCGCCCGGTTGCTGCCGGAAGGCCGCGACGCGGTTCTCGCCGCGAGCCAGGCGCACTCCGAACCCGATCAAGCAAAGGATCGCCCCTGTACATCCAGGGGCGATCCTTTGTCGCTTTCACGCAGGACTCACGTCGTGAGGACGCTCTTCGGGAGGTGGTGCGTGGTCACCGCGCCGACCGGGGCCATGGGGTGGAGAGGATCGGGCGCGGTGCTGCCGGTGGGTCCGCCCAGCCTGGAATGACAGACGGCGCTCAGAAGCGCGTACGCATCACCGGGGGTGAATCCGTGTGTCCCGACCAGGAAGTCGAAAGCGTCCTCGTAACCGCGTTGGACGGACTCCTGCACCGGGTCGCCCAGACCCACGAAGATCCACTCCGAGTCGGTCTCCACCCTGGGAGCGCGCAGGGAAAGACCCTTCACGAGGTCGACGCTGACCACGGCCACCCCCTCGGCCTCGATCGCCACGAAGGAGGATTCACCCTCCGCCATGATCGCGTGGATGTCCCCTATGGACAGGTACGCGCCTTCCGTCATGACCGGCAAGTAGACGGTGGCCCCGGGCCGCAGTCGGTGAGGTCCATGTTGCCGCCCTGGGCATAGGACGGCATGACCGTCGAGTGTGAGCCCTGCGCAGGCGCTGTCCCGATACAGCCGATCATGGGGAGGGGAGCGAGGGTGTGACGGGTCGTCACGTGGACGCCGTCCCCGTCAATGGGTACGCGGCGGGTGAACATCTCCGGGCCCATCCTCTCCTGAAGGGCGCCCACGCCCGGCAGGCTGACGGACCAGCCGCAGTCCTTCAACCGGATCTCGTGGATGGTGACGGCGAGGGCGTCCCCGGGTTGCGCGCCCTCGACGTACAGCGGGCCGGTGACCGGGTTGAGCTGGGCGGTCAGCTGGGCCATGTCCTTGTGCTGGTGGAGCTGGGCGTACACCTCGTCATTGGTCTCGAAGCCGATGCGCGCCCCGGTTCCCGGCGCCACCCGGAGGCCGGGCGGAACGTCGGCACTGAACCCTGGCTGGCCGTGGGACTTGTCGAGGAAATGGTCGATGCCATCCGTCAGGGGCGATACGGGAGCTGTAGGGCTGGTCATGGTCAGAGTCCTCCGCGTTCGCCGGTCGCAACCGGCTGATGGTCGTCGTCGGCAGTGCCGGGTGTCCGCTCGGAGACGTCCGTGCTGCGCCCGGTCTTCTTGTAGTAGCCGAAGACGCAGGCGCCGATGATGAGCCACACGATGCCACCGATCTTCGCCTCGGTCGCGGCATTCAGCAGGACGTAGCCGATGATCAGGAAGCCGATCACCGGGACCACCAGGTGCAGGAGGTAGTTCGTGGACTTCTTGCGCACCATGTAGTGCACCACCACGGAGACGTGGAGCATGAGGAATCCGAACAGCGCTCCGAAGTTGACCAGCGCGGAGATGATGTCGATCTGACCGACGAAGAACAGCACCAGGATGGCAGAGACGACGGACACGGCGATGATCGCGTACTGCGGGACCTGCCGCGAGTTGATCACGCTCAGGAACTTCGGCAGCTGTCCTTCCCGGCTCATCGAGTAGAGCAGCCGCGAGGTCGCCGCCTGTGCGGCCATGGCATTCGCTATGCCGAGTGCAAGGACGTTCACCACGAAGAAGGCGGTAGCCCAGCTGCTTCCCGCGGCCGTTGCCACCAGGTCGAAGAAGGCGTTCCCGGCGGCCTCCTCGGAGAACGGGCCCTGGCCCGCCGCGAGCAGACTGGCCAACCACGTCTGGGTGACGAAGCAGAACGCGGCGATGAACAGGGCGATGATCATGGCCTTTCCGGCTGCGTTGCGCTTGCCGGTCGATTCCTCGGCCATCGTGGAGATCCCGTCGAAGCCGAGGAAGCTGAGGACGGCGATGGACAGTGCCGAAGCCAGCAGCGGTCCGCTCACTTTGCTTGCATCCCAGATCGGGGCGGTGGAGAACTCGGCGCCCGGAATGGTTCCACCGTTCAGCGCCGACGCCGCAACGATGATGAAGATGACCACGAAGGCCAGCTCGACGACCAGGAAGATGCGGTTCATCAGCTTCAGGGAACTGATACCCATCAGGTTCACGGCCGTGTTGATGGCGACGAACACCAACGCCCATACCCAGCGCGCAGAGCCGGGAAAGATGCCGATCATCGACTCTGCGGCGAAGACGTAGAGGAGCGTCGGGATGAGCAGGTAGTCGAGGAGGATCGCCCAACCGGCGAAGAACCCGACGGTGGGGTGGATTCCGCGACGACGTAGGAGAAGACGGAGCCTGCGAGTGAAATCGATTTCGCCATCTGCGAGTAGGCCAGAGCCGTGAAGATCATGGCGACGAGCCCGATCAGGTAGACGAGCGGAACCATGCCGTCAGCTGCGTTGTAGACGGTGCCGAAGATGGCCCAGGGCGCGATCGGCACCATGAAGATCAGTCCGTAGATGAGCAGATCGGTCGTGGAGACGGATCGCTTCAGCTCTTGCTTGTAGCCATAGGACTCGAGCTGCTGCTGCGCGCTCAGCTCCTGGGGGGCGTGTGAGGTGGCCACCGCTGTGCCTTTCGTTCGGTGTGACGGCGGGTCCACGAGGGGGCGTGGTGCGCCGGAGGGGGAAGAGCGGGACCGCGTGAGGCTGCTACGGCCCTCCCGTGGTCTGAGAAGCATCCTTGCGCACTAAATGGTCTTTTGAAAAGACCTTATGTTTCCGCCGTGTTACATCTGCCCTAGGCTGGTGAAATGGCCGTCTCTGATGGGACACAGACACAGATGCTCCCGGTCGAAGGCCTTCTCTCCGAACCCTTGCCGGCTGTCTCCCGCAAGGACGAGATAGCGGATCGGCTGATCACCGCCGTCGCCGTGGGGGAGTACCTGCCCGGTTCACGGCTCCCCTCTGAACGAAATCTGGCCGTCTCCCTGGGTGTCGGGAGAATGACTGTTCGCGAGGCCATCGCCCGGCTGGTCGCTGAGGGGGTCCTCGAGACCAGGCGAGGCCGGAACGGCGGATCCTTCGTGACCGGGCGGTGGCAGACATCGTCCGAACAAGCGGTCGGGAGGACACTCGGCGCGCGCTGGGAGTTCATGCGCGAACTGAGGGAGACGCTATGCCTGCTGCACGGGTCGCTCGCGCGCTCCGCCGCGGACAACCGAAGTGATGACGACGTCGTCATCCTTCGGACACGACTGGAGACCTTCCGCACAGCAGCGTCGGGAGAAGCATCCCAATCAGCTGATGCCGCGCTTCACGCTGCCATCAGTGCAGCAACGCACAATGCACTGCTGGGTTCGCTTCTTGCCGAGGTCGAAGCCCGGCTCAACCTGGCTGCACCATCCCATCCCTGGGGGCCGGTGGAAGGCGTCGAAGCCATGGAGGCCAGGGCTCTGGTGGATCATGAGCGCCTGGTGGCCGCGATCTGCTCCGGTGATGCGGACGCTGCGGATGCCATTGCCCGACGGCACGTACGGATCGATTTCGAGATGATCGAGGCGGCTCTTCGAAAGACGCTCGGAACCGGCGGGTGAGGGATGCAGGGCAGGGGCCGATGACGACGAGCCGGCTGATCAGGGTCCAAAGACCCTGACGCGGACGGCACGTTTGGGCCACCGTTGGGACAGCAGGCTTCCCCCGCGAACCAGCGCAGACGGGCGGCCGGCCAGGCCGACGGAAGGACAGCACGGATGACCACCCGACATCGCAGGACCGCGCCCCCCGCAGGACGGACTCGATGCTCCCTCGCGGGCCGCGGTCTCACCCGAGAGCCGAGAGCTGCAGCAGCCGGGATCGGGGACCAGGGGTGCCCATGCTGACGGCCGCTCGGCCGGAGGGTTTGGTAGCCCTGCCGCTTGGCGACCAGCGGGCCATACTCGTCGCCGTCCGAAGCCCCCTGTCCCTCAACCCGTCCGTGGAGTGGGCTGCCGGCAGCGCGCTCGCAACCCGGTCCCCGCTGACACTGGTCCACGCCGTTCCCAGCTCCGACCTCCTGCCTCCCGACACCGACTACGCCGCCGTGGTGGCCACCGGTCGCGCGCTCCTGCAGTCCGAGGCGGCCCGGCTGTCCACCCGGTTCCCCACGCTGAGGGTGGGTGCCTACCTGCACTGCGGGGAGATCGTCCACGCACTGCTGGGACTATCGGGTGACGCGATGCTCCTCGTGGTCGGGGCGGACCGGGTGAACGCGACCACCGGTGCCTTCGAGGGCTCCGTCGCCATGGAGGTCGCCCTGAACTCGAGCGCTCCCGTCCTCATCGTCCCGACCGGCCATCGCGCGAGCGGCACGCCGGAGGCTGGACACCACGGGCATGTCGTCGTCGGCACCGACGGGTCCGTCGAAGCGAACTCCGCCGTGGCAAGGGCAGCCGCCGAGGCAGATCGGATGGGTGCGTCGCTGCGCGTCGTGGCGGCGATGCGGCCCGAGGCACCCCTGTCCGAGAAGCTGACCATCGACACCTCAGCACTGCTCCTGGAGCTCCACACCACCTACCCGTCACTGACGGTGAGCTGGATCGTGGACCTGCTCCGCACACCTGCGCGCGCCCTCGCGCGGCACGGTCGGGACGCGGACCTGCTCGTGATCGGTCGACACGGTCGCGGCGCCCGGGCCGGGATGGGGCTCGGCTCGGTGACCCACACGTTGCTCCTGCGACCGCCCTGCCCCACGCTCGTCGTCACCCTGCCACATCCCGAGCCGTCGTCGGCCCCGGCGCCGTAGCGGCAGCCGTGCCGGTCGCTGAACCCCGGGAGCCGGCTACGACGCCACGGTCATTCCGGAAGGACCGGGCCGGGGAGACCCGTCGGATCAGCCCGCGCGAAGGCCCGTCCGCTGATGGTCTCCGGGACCAGTCGCATGAAACGGTCCTTGCGCCCGCTCTCCCAGGGATGGAGGGGCAGCTGCACGGTGGACAGGAGGTCCGACGTCACGGCGATCGTTGCCGCCTCGCCCTTGACGACGACGCTCCAGACCATCGCCTCAGCGCCGTCCTCTTCGATGGCCGGGTACACGCCGTCCGCTTCCAGCGCGACGTGCGCCTTCTCGGCTCCTTGGGACTTCGTGCCCTCGGACGTCCGGAAGACGACCGTGCCGTGGTCGACCACGATGTTGATGGGGAAGATCTCCGGCCGGCCGTCGCTGCAGAGCGCCAGCCGCCCGACGGTTGTCGTGCGCAGGAGTGCCCAGCATTCGTGTGCTGCGAGGATCCTCGTGGGTTCGGGTTCGGCGGTCATGCCCCGACACTAGGAACCCGCTGCTCGTGTGGCTAGGGCATTTCGGCCCATTGTTCGCTCGGACCCTCCGAGCCCGATGGAACCAGCTGTTCGGGACCTTCGCCTCTGCTGACTTCGTCCGTGGCAGGCGACCCTGATCGAGGAACCCACCGCATCACCATTCCTCGAAGGAGTCCCCGTGACGACCAGAACCAACCTCCCCGGCACCAAGCACACACCGGCCCATGCTGCGCCGGCCGGATCGACCCCGCCTGCAGGAGGTGTCAGCCCCCGAGGCCAGGCGCAGGCATCAAGCACCACCGGACGGCGCATCCTGGCGGTCCTGCGGCTCGCGACCGGATTCATCTTCCTCTGGGCCTTCCTCGACAAGACCTTCGGCCTGGGCTTCTCCACTCCGGCCGAGCGCGCCTGGGTTGCCGGCGGAACGCCGAGCCAGGGCTTCCTCCTGAGCGACGGCGTCACCGGTCCGCTGAAGGGGCTGTTCACGGCAGTCGCCAGTCCTGCCTCGGACGTCCTGTTCCAGCTGAGCATGCTCGGCATCGGGGTCGCGCTGATGCTGGGAATAGGACTGCGCGTCAGCGCCGTCGTCGGCACCTTCGTCATGGTGATGATGTACCTCGCCGAGTGGCCCTTCGCCGCGAACGCGGCATCGACGAACCCGATCGTCGACTACCACATCATCTACGCTCTCGCCCTGATCCTCATCGCGGCCCTGTCCGCCGGCGATACCTGGGGTGCCGGCAAGCAGTGGAAGAACCTGCCCATCGTGCGTCGGATGCCCTGGCTCAGCTAGCCCACCGGGGCGGCGTGCTGCCGCCCCGGTCTGTTCTCGGCGCAGGTACCGCCCGGGCCGAGGACCCCTCAGCGTTCGTGAGCCCGCTTGTGGACGCGCGCGAGGACCTCGATGGCCATGATCCCTCCGATCACGACGATGAGGGACACGGTCAGCAGGTCCTGCGGAGGCCAGGACAGGTCGAGGAAGTCACGGATCACCGGGACGACGAGCAGGGCAGCCAGTCCCGCGTACATCGCCGCGAGGATCCCCACCCGCCGGACGTCCAGGGGCCGGGAGATCACGACCAGGATCCAGAGCCCCACGAGCGTGAGCGTGATGACCGAGCAGGTGCGCGCCGCGTCGTCGGGGAAACCGCCGCGGATCGTGGAGAACGCGTTCACGCCGATGACTGCGGCTGCCACGACCAGTCCCGCGGGTATCGCGAACGTCAACGAGCGCTTGAGGAAGCCCGGTACGTAGCGGCGGGTGTTCGGCATGAGGGCCAGGAAGAAGGCGGGGATGCCGATCGTCAGGCCGTCGGTGACCGAGAGCTGGCGCGGCAGGAACGGGAATGCCCAGAGGAGCGCACCGAAGACCACGGAGATGAGGACGGCGTAGGTCGTCTTGGTCAGGAACAGCATCGACACGCGCTCGATATTGGCGATCACGCGTCGACCCTCCGCGACGACGCCGGGCAACCGGGCGAACTGCCCATCGAGCAGGACGAGACGGGACACGGCCTTCGTCGCCGCAGCCGCCGAGCCCATGGCGATGCCGATGTCGGCCGCCTTCAGGGCCAGGGCGTCGTTCACGCCGTCCCCCGTCATCGCCACGGTGTGGCCGCGACTCTGCAGGGCGTGGATCATCTCCTTCTTCTGCGAGGGGGTAACCCGCCCGAAGACGGTGTGGCTCTCCATCGCGTCCGCCAGGAGCACCGGATCCTTCGGCAGGTCGCGCGCATCGATGCCCGCGTCGACGTCGAGGCCTACTTCCCGTGCCACGGCGGCCACCGTGCGTGGGTCGTCGCCGGAGATGATGCGGAGGCTGACGCCCTGCTCGAGGAAGTAGGTGAGGGTCCGGGCCGCATCGGGACGCGTCTTCTCGCGGAAGGTCAGCAGGACCACGGGGATCGGGTGATCCGGTAGCGGCACGTCCCGGGCGCCTTCGTCCGTCCAAGCGCCGGGGGCGTAGGCGAGGACAAGGGTCCGCGATCCCGACGACGCGAGGGCCGCGGCCTCGACGAGGGTCGGGGCGGCCTCATCCCGGACGGAAGCCAGAACGAGCTCCGGTGCTCCGAGCACCCAGGTCTCCTTCCCGGTCCCGTCCCTGTCGAAGCTGACGGAACTCCACTTCGTCGTCGAGGAGAACGGCACGGTGGCGATGGGGGAGAGGGAGCCGTCGAAAGGATAGGCCTCCTTCAGGCACCGGGCGGTCGCATTCGCGCCGGGGTCCGCGCCGAACCAGCCCAGTGCTTCCTCCCACCCCGCCACCTGCCGGGTTCCGGTCTCGTGGGCGGCGTCGAAGACGATGCGCCCCTCGGTGAGCGTGCCGGTCTTGTCGAGGCAGAGGACGTCGACCCTGGCGAGGCCCTCGACGGAGGCCAGTTCCTGGATGAGGACCTTCTCGCGGGCCAGGCGGACTCCTCCCACGGCGAAGGCGACACTGGTGAGCAGAACGAGCCCCAGCGGGATCATGGCGACGATGCTGGCCACCGCGCCGATCGCCCCGGTCCTCCACTCGCCGGAGGCGATGGCCTGCGACCAGCCCCCGTGTGCCTGCATCTGCCCGTTGATCACCAGCAGCATCACGGGCAGCAGCATCCAGGTGATCCAACGCAGGACGGTATCGAGGCTGCTGCGGATCTCCGAGTGGACGAGCGAGAAGCGCTTCGCCTCTGCCGTCAGCTGACTGACGAACGTGTCGTCCCCGACCCGGATCACCCGTGCGTGCCCTCGCCCGGCGACCACACCGGATCCGGACAGCGTCTCAGCGCCTGCTTCCTTGTCGATCGGGTCCGATTCGCCGGTGAGCAGCGACTCGTCGAGTTGGAGACCCTCGCCGTCGATCACGACGCGTCCGCACTGAGCTGGTCTCCGGCACGGAGCACGAGGACGTCGTCACGGACGACGTCGGCCCGCGGGACGTCGCGCACGGTGCCCCCGCGCAGCACCCGGGCAGTGGGACGATCGAGGACAGCGAGCCTGTCCAGCGACCGCTTGGCCTGGTACTCCTGCACCACGCCGATGACGGCGTTCCCGACGGCGGCGAAACCGAACAGCGCGTCCTGCCACTCGCCGATGACGAGCAGCAGCGCGAAGCTGCCGGCCACGATCCCGTTGAAGAGCGTCAGCACATTGGCCCGGAAGATCTGCCACAGGCTCCGGCTGGACCGATCGGACACCTCGTTCCCCAGCCCTGCGAGGAGCCGCTCCTCGGCGGCGTCGCCCGACAGCCCCGCTCCGGCCGGTGCGTCGGTCCCGGGACGGGCCACCACGTCCCCCACGGTCACGTCGCGTTCCCGTCAGCGGGATTCCTGCGTGCTGCCGGCGGGTAAGCCGTCGGGCGCGTCCGTGGGACGGGAGAACCGCCCGGCAGGGCGGCTGCGATTGTCTGGTGAGCCATCCTGTCACCGTACGAGGCGTCGGGGTGATGGCGGAGGTGCCGAAAGTCCCTGTTCCGCGATCCTCGCCACTCTGGCCCTGCCGATCGGGACGTTGTGCCCTAGCCCGTTCCGCGGGCACCGGGTTGGATGGGCGCAGGGGCGGGACGCACGCCGCCCACCAGCGAACGAAGGGTCACCATGAAAGCGCTGCAGTACCGGACGATCGGCTCCGCACCCGAGGTCGTCGACATCCCGACACCGTCTCCCGGTCCGGGGGAGGTCCTGCTGAAGGTGACCGCTGCGGGGGTCTGCCACTCGGACGCCTTCATCATGGGCCTGCCCGAGGATCAGTACGTCTACGGGTTGCCCTTGACGCTCGGGCATGAAGGAGCCGGCACCGTGGAGGCGCTCGGCGCCGGGGTGACCGGTCTGGAGCTCGGGGATTCGGTCCTGGTCTACGGTCCCTGGGGCTGTGGACGGTGCTACCCGTGTTCGAAGGGCGAGGAGAACTACTGCGAGCATGCGGCAGCGCAGGGCATCCAGCCTCCCGGCCTGGGCGCTCCGGGCGCGATGGCCGAATACCTCCTCGTCGATGATGCACGGCACCTCGTGCCGCTCGGCGACCTCGACCCGGTGGCCAGTGTTCCCCTCACCGATGCCGGGCTGACTCCCTACCACGCGATCAAGAAGTCGCTGCCGAAACTGGTCCCCGGGTCGACCGCCGTCGTCATCGGTGTCGGTGGCCTCGGCCACGTTGCCGTGCAGATCCTGCGGGCGATCTCCCCCAGTACCGTCATCGCGGTGGATACCGCAGCGGACAAGCTGGCCCACGCCCAGGACGTCGGCGCACATTCCACGGTCACGTCCGGTCCGGATGCCGAGGAACAGATCCGGGCACTCACCGGCGGACGGGGAGCCGACGCCGTCTTCGATTTCGTCGGCATCGCTTCCACCACCGAGCTCGCGGCCCGGACCGTCGCGGTGGGTGGGGACGTCGTCATCGTCGGCGTTGGCCCGGGAACCGTGAACGTGGGCTTCTTCTCGACCCCGTGGGAATCATCCGCCCGGGCACCCTACTGGGGTTCGCGCTCGGAACTGATCGAGGTCGTCGAACTCGCCCGCTCGGGCAGGATCAGGGTGGACGTCGAATCCTTCCCCCTCGATCGCGGACCGGAGGCCTATGAGAGGCTGCACGACGGCACCCTCCGGGGTCGCGCGGTGATCATCCCCTAGCAGGCTCCTCCGGACCTGCTACCCGCCGCTTCAGGTCCGGTGCCCTGGACGGAACCTGATGCCTCGCCGCCGGGACCACGGGTGCGGAGATGCACCTGGAGTTCGAGGATGATGGCCAGTTGCTGCTCGCTGAGCTGGATGAGGCGGTCGATCTCCTGCTTGGCAGCCGTGTCGGTCTCGAAGTCGTGCAGTGCCATGGCCGCGCTGATGCCGTCCTGCCGCTTGGCTGCGATCAGCAGGATGGCCCCCTGCAACCCGGCGAGCATCGACAGCCCGAGGTTGAGCAGGATGTACGGATAGGGATCCCAGGAACTGTTCGCGAGGAACAGGGTGTTGATCAGTGCCCACAGGACCATCAGCGAGATGAGGACGGCGATGAAGGGCCAGCTCCCCATGCCGTTGCGCATCACGTCGGCCGCCCGCTGCCCGAAGGTCAGGTCCTCCAGGTGCGCCGAGTGCCAGGTCCGGTGCACCCGGGGCTTCCTGACCCGGTCCGTGGTGCGGGTCCTCCTACTGATGACCGCTCCTGTTCGCGGCAGCCCGGCCCAGGGGGCGGACAGCGGGTGGGACGGCGGAACGGCGGGGGTGGTGCGCGGGCATCGGGATTCGTCCTCCTCGGGACCCCGTACCTCGGAGACCTCACATCCTGATCGTTCCCGCGTGCCGGTCCACGGGCTAGGGCCTTTCGGCCCCTCACCCGGGGGGCAGGGATGCCGCGGCCGGTCGGCTGCATGCCGGCACCGGGACATTCGTGACGGTCCCTGATGCAGGACCAACGGCCCTGTCCGCCGGGGGATGGAACCGGGACAGTGGGCGTAGCCCGATGTCCCGACCACTGGATGAGAACCCCATGACCGACGTCAGCGTCTCCCTCGCCCGCATGTCAGCCGACGTCCTCGATGCCTCCCAGCTGGAGCGCATCCACGCGTGGTGGCGGGCTGCGAACTACCTCTCCGTCGGACAGATCTACCTGATGGACAACCCGCTGCTGCGCGAACCGCTGCAGCCGGAGCACATCAAGCCACGGCTGCTGGGCCACTGGGGAACCACTCCGGGCCTGAACTTCATCTACGCGCACCTCAACCGCGCGATCATGGAGCGCGACCTCGACATGATGTACATCATGGGTCCCGGACATGGTGGGCCCGGCCCGGTGGCGGCCGCCTGGCTGGAGGGCACCTACAGCGAGACGTATCCGGAGATCAGCTCCGATGAGACCGGCATGAAGCGCCTCTTCCGCCAATTTTCCTTCCCCGGCGGTATCCCGAGCCACGTCGCACCGCAGACACCCGGATCGATCCACGAGGGCGGTGAGCTCGGTTACGCCCTGTCCCACGCCTACGGTGCCGCCTTCGACAACCCCGACCTCATCGTCGCCGCCGTCATCGGCGACGGCGAAGCGGAGACCGGACCGCTGGCCGCGAGCTGGCACTCCAACAAGTTCGTCGACCCGGCTCGGGACGGGGCGGTGCTGCCCATCCTCCACCTCAACGGCTTCAAGATCGCCAACCCCACTGTTCTGGACCGGATCGACCGCGACGAGCTCGACGCCCTCCTGCGTGGTTACGGGCACACGCCGTTCTATGTGGAAGGAAGCGATCCGGAGCGGATGCACCAGGACTTCGCCCGCGCACTCGACGCCTGCGTGGACGAGATCCGGGAGATCACGCGCCGGGCGCGGGAGGACGGGGCAACGGACAGGCCCCGCTGGCCGATGATCGTGCTGCGCTCTCCCAAGGGGTGGACGGGTCCCGCCGAGGTCGACGGCCTGAAGATCGAGGGGAGCTGGCGTTCGCACCAGGTGCCCTTCACGCGGGCTCGGGAGGACGAGAGCCACCGCGCCGTGCTGGAGGAGTGGCTGCGGAGCTACCGCCCCGAGGAACTGTTCGACGAGTCCGGGGCGCCGGTCGAGGCGATCCGCGCGTTGCATCCCGTGGGGGAGCGACGCATGAGCGCCACTCCGCACGCCAATGGAGGCGTGCTGCTCCGCGACCTCGAGATGCCGGACTTCCGGGACTACGCGGTTCCCGTCGTCGAACCGGGAACCGGAGCGGTGGAATCCACCCGGGTGCTCGGTTCCTTCCTGCGGGACGTCATGGCGTCCAACATGGACAACTTCAGGGTCTTCGCCCCGGATGAGAACAACTCGAACCGTCTCGGAGCAGTCCTGGAGGCGACGGACCGTGCCTGGAACGCGCGCACCGTCCCGGAGGACGACCATCTGGCCCGTGATGGCCGCGTCATGGAGATCCTGTCCGAACACACCTGCCAGGGCTGGCTGGAGGGGTACCTGCTCTCGGGCCGGCACGGGGTGTTCTCCTGCTACGAGGCATTCGTCCACATCGTCGACTCGATGTTCAACCAGCACGCCAAGTGGCTGACCACCGCCAACACCATCCCGTGGCGCAGGCCCGTCGCCTCCCTGAACTATCTCCTCACCTCGCACGTCTGGCGCCAGGACAACAACGGGCTCTCCCACCAGGATCCGGGGTTCATCGACCACGTCGTCAACAAGAAGGCGGACGTGACCCGCGTCTACCTGCCACCCGATGCGAACACGCTGCTCTCCGTCACCGATCACTGTCTGCGGAGTCGTCAGTACGTCAACGTCATCGTCGCGGGGAAGCAGCCGGAGCTGCAGTACCTGGACATGGCGCAGGCCGTCATCCACTGCACCAAGGGCATCGGTATCTGGGACTGGGCCAGCACCGACGTCGATGCCGAACCGGACGTCGTCATGGCGTGCGCGGGGGACGTCCCGACCATGGAGACCCTCGCCGCCGTCGACATCCTGCGGCGCCGCTTCCCCCAGCTGAAGATCAGGGTGGTGAACGTCGTCGACCTGATGCGCCTGCAGGACCGGACCCAGCACTCGCACGGCCTGGCCGGGCAGGACTTCGATGCCCTGTTCACCACCGACAAGCCGGTGATCTTCGCCTACCACGGGTATCCATGGCTCATCCATCGGCTTACCTACCGACACACCAACCACGACAACTTCCATGTCCACGGTTACCGCGAGGAAGGCACGACCACGACGCCCTTCGACATGTGCGTGCTGAACGGGATCGACCGGTACACCCTCGCCATCGATGCCATCGACCAGATCCCCGGGCTGGCGGACGTCTCCGCACATGTGCGGGAGGAACTGAAGGACAAGCTGATCGAGCACCGTCGGTACATCCGGATCCATGGGGAGGACATGCCGGAGATCAGCAACTGGCAGTGGAGTGCGGCACCTGGACCGGCCACCGACTGAGGCCTGAGCTGAAGGGCCGCAGCCGCCAGTCCCACGGCGACTGCCGATGCGTTTGTGCAAATGTTGCACCTGCGCAAGAATATCGGGATGACCGAAACAGCCCTGCCGTCGCTGCGTGAGCGCCAGAAAGCGGAAACGCGGGTGACCCTCCACGAGGCGGCGGTCGCGTGCGTCCTCGAGCGGGGGCTCGAACTCGCCACCATCGAAGCGATCACCGGCCGCGCAGGGGTGTCGCAGCGCACCTTCTTCAACTACTTCCCGTCCAAGGAAGATGCCGTGCTCGGCCTGCGGGCGCCCGTGCTGGACCCCGCCCTGCTCGAGGGCTTCTCGTTCGAGGAGGACGTGCTGGGGCAGGTGTCACGCCTCCTGCTGGCGGTGGCGGGCAGCGCGCACGAGGGCGTCGACCAGGTTCGACGTCGGGAGCTGACGCGTCAGTACCCCCACCTGATCCACCGGGTCATCGAGCGGATGAACGAGGCCGAGGACCTGGTCCGCATCGCGCTCGCCGAACTCCTGGCCGAGAGCCCGCAGTGGTCCTCGTCGATCGCTAGGCACGACCTCGACGACGTCGCCCGGGTCATCGTCATGACGGCCAACATCCCCCTGCGCTTCACGGTGGCAGCCGGCACCTACCGACCGGCCACGGGTCTTGCGCCGGACGATCTCACACCCGCGCTCGACCTGTTCCACGCCGTCCAGAGGAGACTTTCATGAAGACAGCTGTTGTCCCCACCGCGGCACCGACCGAAGGGAAGCGGCACCTGGTGCTGCTCTTCATCGGGCTGATGCTCTCGATGCTCCTGGCCGCCCTGAACCAGACGGTCCTCAGCACGGCGCTCCCGACGATCGTCGGTGAACTCAACGGGGTGGACAACATGCTGTGGGTCATCACGGCGTTCATCCTCGCCTCGACCATCACCATGCCCATCTACGGCAAGCTCGGGGACCTGATGGGACGGCGGGCGCTGCTGATGGCCGCCATCGTGCTGTTCATGATCGGGTCCGTCGTGGGCGCGCTGGCCAATGACATGGCAGTCCTCATCACCGCCCGCGTGATCCAGGGACTCGGTGGCGGCGGTCTCATGATCCTGTCGCAGGCCGTCATCGCCGACGTCGTTCCTGCCCGTGAACGCGGGAAGTACATGGGGATGATGGGCGGGGTCTTCGCCGTCGCCTCGGTGGCCGGCCCCCTCCTGGGTGGCTGGTTCACCGAGGGTCCGGGCTGGCGCTGGGTGTTCTGGATCAACATCCCGCTGGGGCTGCTGGCGCTGGCGGGGGCCGTCTTCTTCCTGAAGTTGCCCAAGCGCTCCGGCAGGCCGCGCCTCGATCTCGGCGGCATGGTGCTGCTGGCCATCGCGACGACGGGCCTGGTCCTGTTCGCGACCTGGGGTGGCAGCAAGTACGAGTGGACGGACCCAATCATCCTGGGGCTCGTAGCGGTCACCGTCCTGAGCTCGGTGGCGTTCGTCGTCGTCGAGCGCAGGACGGCGGAGCCGATCATCCCGTTGCACCTCTTCCGGGACCTGAACTTCAATCTCGCCACGATCGCGGGCCTGTTCATCGGTGTGGCCATGTTCGGTGCCATCGGCTACCTGCCGACCTACCTGCAGATGACCTTCAGGGTCGACGCCACGACGTCCGGCTTGCTGATGATCCCGATGATGGGCGCTCTCCTGGTGGCCTCGGTGGTCTCCGGGGTGCTCGTCAGCCGGACCGGACGCTACAAGTGGATGCCCATCGCGGGCGGCCTCCTGGTCGCGGTCGCCCTGTCGATGCTCTCCACCCTGAATCCCGCTTCGCCCCTGTGGGAGATGTGCGCCTACCTGGCGATCATGGGGCTCGGCCTGGGCCTGAGCATGCAGATCATGGTGCTGATCGTTCAGAACTCCTTCCCGCTGCGCGAGGTGGGAACCGCCACCGCGTCGAACAACTTCTTCCGCCAGATCGGCGCCACGCTCGGGTCCGCGGTGGTCGGGAGCCTCTTCGCGAGCCGCCTGACCGGACTGCTGCTGGAGCGGCTGCCCGAGGCTGCGACGCAGGGTGGAATGGGCACGGGCGCCAACTCCCTGACGCCGGCCCTGGTCGCCGGACTGCCGGCACCGATCAAGGAAGCCGTCATCTCCTCCTACAACGACGCGCTGACGCCGATCTTCGTCTGGATGGTTCCCCTGGCACTGCTCGCCTCGGTGCTGATGTGCTTCGTGAAGGAGAAGCCCCTCGCCACCGTGATCGAGAAGGATGTGACCACGGAATCGCTGGCGGAGGGCAATCTCCTGATCTCCTCCGGCACGGACTCGTCCGTCTCCGACTCGTCCGTCTCCGCGAGCAGCCGCACGCGCTGACCGGAGGCAGGGCGGCCGGTTCCCCGCAGCGGCGCTCAGCTTCCGCGAAGGGCCGCGACGGGTTCGATGCGTGTCGCCTTGCGGGCGGGGAAGCTCCCGGCAACGAGCCCCACGAGCGCTCCGAGGAGGGCTCCGCCGACGGCGACGAGCGGACTGGTGACGGGCGTCCACTGCTGCGAGAGCGAGATGGCGATCACGGCGAACACGCCCGTGGTGGCACCGAGGAGTCCCCCCAGCAGTCCGATGACCACGGACTCGGTGACGAACTGGGTCGCGATCTGGCGACGCGTGGCGCCGATGGCACGCCGCAGGCCTATCTCCCCCGTGCGCTCCATGACCGAGAGCATGGTCACGTTCGCGATACCGACGCCTCCGGCGAGGAGTACGACGACGGACAGCACCACGAAGATGAGGTTCACGTCGGCCTGGACGTTCTCGGCGAGGGCGGACCGGCCCTGGGGGGCCGTGACGTCGATGGTGTCGGGAGCATCGGGTGCCAGGGCGAGGGTGGCCTGCTCCGCGATCTGTGGGCCGGCGCCGATCACGATGCGCGCCTGTACGTCTCCGGGAGTGGTCAGGCCGAAGTCGGAGCGTGCCGCGCCGGTGGAGATGACGACGCTGTCGAGGAGTTCCGCGCGTTGCTGGACGTCGCCGAACACTCCGACGACGGCGTAGGGGAGCCCGTCGATGAAGATCGAGGGTTGGGAGTCCACGCGGGTGATGCCCAGGCGGTCCGCGAGCCGTTCGCCGAGGACGGCGACGCGGTCGTGGCGCTCGTCGTGCCCGGCATCGAAGAGACGGCCGTACCGGACAGTACCTTCGACGGCGTCGATGAGTCCGGCGGAGGTGGCGAAGATCCGCGGCGGGGCGTTGCTGGGAGCCGAGGGGTCGTTGACGGGTACGGCGGTCACCGTGCCGCCGGTGGGCAAGGTCACCTCGGTGATGAGTGCGGCCTGTTCGATCCCGGCGAGGCGTTCCATGCGGTCGACCGCGTCCCACGGCAGCCTGCTGGTGGCCACGCTGTTCCCCTCGGCGTTCTGCGCCTGGGCGGGGGTGGCGACGATCTGGGTCGCGGCGAAGGCGTCGAACTGCTTGCTGAGCTGACCGGCGGTGGTCTGGGCGAAGCCGATCGTCGCCACGAGGGCCCCGATGCCGAGGATGGTCCCTGCGAGGGTCATCAGCAGCCGGCCGGGCCGGGTACCGAGGTCGGACGTCGCCTCGATGAGCAGGTCCACGAAGCCGAAGCGGTCCGCTGCGGGCACGGGCTGGAGCAGGTCCCGAAGCTGCGGGTCATCAGCATTCGGCAACGAATCCGGCAGGGTGTCGGTCGCGTCCCGGCCGCTCCGGCGTCGGGGGTAGCGCTGTCAGGGCGTTGTCTCGACCGGCGTCCGTTCATGAGGTGGTGCTCACCCGTCCGTCGGCGATTCGGACGCTGGAGGGCGCCCGCCGGGCCACGGCCTGGTCGTGCGTGATGATGATGAGTGCGAGGCCGTCGGTGACGAGTTCCTCGAACAATTCCATGACGTCGGTGGTGGTGCCCCCGTCGAGGTTGCCGGTGGGTTCGTCGGCCAGGAGCAGGCTGGGCCGGGTGACGACGGCGCGGGCGACGGCCACGCGCTGGCGCTCACCGCCGGAGAGGGTGCCGGGCAGGAAGTCGATGCGATGACCGAGACCCACCCGCTCGAGGGCCTCACGAGCCCGGTCCTCACGTTCCGCCCGCGGTGTCCCGCTGTAGAGCATGGGCATCAGAACGTTCTCCAGGACCGAACGCCGGGGCATCAGGTGGAACGCCTGGAACACGAACCCGATGCGCTGGGCCCGGACGGCGGCCCGCGTGTCCTCGTCGAGGGCGCCCGTGAGATGACCGGCGAGTCGGTACTCGCCGACACTGGGCCGGTCCAGCAGCCCCAGGATGTTCAGCATGGTCGACTTCCCGGATCCGCTGGGGCCGACGATCGACACATAGTCGCCGTCCTGCACCGTGAGGTTGATGCCCTTCAGCGCCTGCACCTCGGGCGGTCCCGGGAAGGACCGCGTGACGTCGCGCAGTTCGACGAGCGGAGTGCTCATCGACCGACCACAACGAGGTCGCCCTCGGCGAGCTCACCTTCGAGGGGGGTGATCTCCACCGCACCCGGCGTCGCGAGCCCGCTGCGCACGACGACGAGGCGCGTCGTCGTCTCGTCCCCCGACCGGGGGTCTCCTTCGGTGACTTCCACGCGGGTCTCGCCGCCCGGCCCGGCACTCAATGCCGCATACGGCACCGAGAGGACCTCGCCGTCGGTCGCGCCGACGGCGATCGAGACGCGGACGTTGGAGCCCTGGAGTTCCTGGATCTGCTCCGGGGTGAGCGGCTCGGGCTGCAGCTCGATCGTCCACCGCTGCGATTCCCCCTCGCCGGGTGCCAGCGCCTTGATGGTGGCTTCGTGCGGCGTGCCGTCGGGGAGCTCGAAGGTGGCCTTGTCGTCGACCTTGAGCAGACGGGCGTCGGCTTCTGCCGCGGAACCTGTGAGTCCCAGGGTGGCACCGGACACGGTCATGGCCGGGCCTTCGAGGATTGAACCGCGCTGCGCCGTGACGGCATCCACGCGGCGTGGCAGCTCGGTCAGGTACAACACCTCACCTGCGGGCAGGGCCGGCAGGGCGGCCTGCTCGGCGCGGGCCAATTCCTCCTGCGCCTGGGTGAGCTGGGTCGCCGCGACGTCGACGGCGGCGCGCTGTGGCGCATCGGTGCGGTCGGAACCGAGCTCCTGCCGGCGCAGCTCGGCGAGCCGGAGGGCGTCGGCCAGAGTTCCGATCTGCAGAGGATCCTGCGGGTCGGCGTTCTGTGCCGCAGCGAGTTCGCGGCGCGCCCCCGCCACCGCGTTGTCGGCTTCCAGGATCTCCACGGCCGTCGCCCCGACCGGGGTCGTCGCGAGGTCGCTCTGTGCCGTGGCCAGACCCTGTTCCGCTGTGCGGACCGATTCCCGAGCGGCCACCAGGGCTTCCTCGCTGCCTTCCTCCGCAGCCGGAGCCGCGTAGCCTGCGTTCGAGTAGAGGGTCGCGACGGCGTTGGCCGCCTCGACGCCGAAGACCGGATCGGCCGGGTCACCGGCGTCGATGCCGATCGTCCTGACCGCGGTCTTGAACTGGACCACGTCGGGACCGGTCAGGCCGACCTGCAGGGTGCGGTATCCCGGTAGTTCGCCCGGCAGGACGATGACCGGGCGGCCGGCGACCTCGAGCGCGATCGACAGGGCCTTCAGCTCGGTGCCTTCCTCCGGCACCTGGCCCGTCACGACTGCCGCACCGGAGATGGACGACGTGTCGATCCGTACCTCCACCGGGTCCGCGTAGGCGACCTCGCCGCGGATGGTCACGTCATTGCTGAGCTGTCCGAACTCCACCGGTACGGTCACCAGGCCGGCAGCCGGTGGTTCGGCATCGGCCGCGGCGTCCGCCGGAGACACCAGGAACCGGCCGAGCAGCAGGCCCGCGACCAGACTCAGGACCGCGGCGGCCGCCACGATCCACAGGGTGCGGTTGCGCGTGAACACCGCAGCCATACCGGCCGATGCGGACCTCCGTGCCGGAGGGTCCTCCTGCTCGCCGTCCGGATCCAGGACCAGGTCGAGGCCCTCGGTGTCCGCCTGGTGCTCGGTGGAGCGGTCGCGTCGGAACGGTGCCACTCAGCTTTCCTGCTCGAGGTCGGCGCGGAAGGCTTCGAGTTCCGTCTTGTGATCGTCGACGAACTGCTGCTCCTGCTCGAACTGCACGTCCTGCTGCTTCTGGCGGTAATCGGTCTTCTCCCGGCAGTCGAGATCGATCAGGGCGAGTTCGATCTCCTTCTCACCCAGCGCGTCCAGCTCCGCCTGGTCCGGTCCGGTCTCGCTGCCGTTCTCGTAGATCGCGTTGGACTCCTCGCTGATGCTGTTCTGCGCGTCGAACTGAACGGAGAACCCGGGCTGGCCGGCATCGGCCATGCAGGACGCCCACGCGGCGTCGACGTCGGCGAGCTCCGGGGATTTCATCATGTTCTCGTAGAACTCGTTCATCGCGTCCATGAGTGGCTTGTGCTCGTCCGAGGACATGGGATCAACGGTGCCCCGTTCGTGTTCCGCCCACCCGTAGCAGCCCGCCGTCGTCCAGTCCCATTCCATGGCCTCGCCCTCGACCGGCATCTCCTCCTCGTCGGGGGCCGGCCCGTACAGGGCCTCATTGAAGGCGCCCTGCTCCGACTCGGAGAGGCTGGCGACGTAGTCCGCATTCGCGTCGACGTACTCGCCCTCGTCACCTGACTGCATCTCCTCACGGCCGGGGTAGTTGATCATCCCGTACCCGTACTGGGACACCCATTCGCGCGAATCCGGGTCCCATTCATCGCCGTCGAACGCCACCGACATGGAGCCGGACTGGAGATTCGGGGTGTATTCGAAGCCCTCCTCCGACATGCACTGCGCAACCAGTTCCTCCCGTTCACGCTCGTCCTCGGCGAACTTCTTCTCCTGCTCCTCGGGGCTGAGATCAGCGCCGTAGGCGGAGGAGAAGAACTCGGACAGGGGGGACTCCTCCTCGGCGGCGGGAGTCTCCGCAGAGGACGCGCAACCCGCGAGCAGTGCTGAGGCGCACAGAGTGGTGGTCAGGGCAGTGATGGCACGGGTGGACAGACGCACGGTTCCTCTTCCGACATAGGGCAATAGTGAGGATGCTATTCCCTGGAAGCAGTCCGGCGAGTCATACCAAGGGAGGACTTGGGGGCTGAATTGGTAACGATTCCGCACTGTTTGCTTTTGAGGTCGGTAATGGTAAAGAAGCACCTGAATTGGATATTTCTGCAAACGTTCAACTATTCTGCTTTCTATTCGTGAGCAAGGAGGACCAGCAACGTCGGCCCGCACGCCCTGTTCCGCCGAGGGATGTCAAGAGGGTGCCGCGGAGAGCCCTGAGACAGCGCAATGGTCACCGACCCAGAAGGGTGGGTAGTGGCGGCTACGGACACGTAGCCGATTCAGGACGACGAAAGGCCCCACGATGAGCACCAACGATCAGCAGTCCACCAAGAGCGAGTCGGCTGACCAGGAGCTGTCGAAGTCGCTTTCAGGCCACGCGGATCTGCCGGACGAGAACGACGGGTCCGAGCAGGGTGGAGACGTAAGCACGCCCGCGGCCGACGGAAAGCCGTCAGAACCCCTTGCCGAGGTCGAGGACAGCCCGGTCCGCACGAAGAACAGCTGACTTCCAGTCCTCGGCGGCGTCCGCTGTCGGTTGCTGGGGATCATCGGTGCCCCCGCTGCTGGGGGTGGACGGAATCATGGTGATCATGGAGGTCCACCTGCTCGACGTCGCCACGGTGTCCCCGCCGCCTGGCGTCCACGCCGTGGGGGTCGAGTCCGACGTGAGCGACGGCTACAGCGTGATCGACACGGACCAGGCCGACGAAGCTCGCAAGGCTGTGGAACACCTGCTGTACCTCGGGCACTCGACGGTGTGGCATGTAGCCGGACCGTCGGCGTCCTTCGCGTTGGAGCGGCGCGTGAACGCGTGGCGCTCGGTGCTGAATTCGCGGGGCTGTGCGGAGCCGTCGTTGCTGCGGGGCGACTGGTCGGCGGACTCGAGGTATCAGGCCGGGCTATCGCTGGCATCCTCGGACTGCACCGCGGTGTTCGTGGCGAACGACCAAATGGTGCTGGGGGTGCTCCGGGCGTTCCACGAGCAGGGCATCCGGGTGCCGCAGGACGTCTCGATCGTGGGCTTCGACGACATGCCGGACAGCACCTCCTTCAGCCGCCCCTGGCGACGGTGCACCAGGACTTCGCGGGGGTGGGCCGGCGCTGCGTGGAAAAGGTGCTGAAGCAGATGCGGGAGAACTCGACGGAGCCTGGGCTGGCCCTGGTGCTGACGCGGCTGGTGGTACGGGAGAGCACTGCGGCACCTAACCTGTCAGTGCTAAGCACTTAGTACCGCATGTGACTGAAACGCGCGACCCGAATAAGCCGCTGCTCGGCCGTACCCCGAGGGTATCTACTTGGGGTGGATGCCAATGTCCTTCAAAGATTCCGGCGCCCATCGAAGGTAGTAGGCAAAGAATGGGTCTGCAATATAGAGCGTGGAATACTCGCTATCATATTCGAGGACTGGCTCGCCCTCAATTTTATCTCGCGCAATCTTGGTCATCTGGTCGAGGATATTAGTTACCTCATGTCGTTGAGGGAGGTCAGAATCTAAGACGTTACGCAGCGCAGCGCGCAGGTCTTCATAAGGAAGCGATGTGCGGGGTCCGGTACTGGCAATAGCGGCAAGAACAGCTCCGTAAATGTCTGTCTCCTGGCCATCCTTCAACTTCCGGGCATTACGGTCGTTTCTTTGTCGAGGCCCCTGTTTGAGTAGATCGAATGCGGACTTAGAAGCTGCGGCGGCACGGGCCCTAAAGAAGGCATCCCACGAAGGTGCGGTTACTGTGGTCTCTCCTTCAGCGACAGTCCGCGCTATGTCAAGGCAATGCGTCTGCATCAAATGGGGACTGCCGAAACTTTCTTCTGCAAGGCGCCGGGTGACGTGATCGGGTATGTCGAGCCCAAGTGCAGCGAATCCTAAGAGGGCAATCTGCACGAGATCATCGGCATCCCATGCTCCGAGTGGTATGCTGTCGACACGACCTGTCATCTCCTTCTCAACTCGCACTGCGTCGTATGCGCGGTGTGGAACGGTAACGAGAATTACCGGAAGTCCTTCAAAGATAAGATCCTTCAAACCGTGTACGATTTTAGCTTGTTCGGCTTGCGGGAGGTAGTGGAAATCGTCGATTATCAGAACGGGCTTCTCATCGGAAAGTGCTTTTCGAGCCGCCGACTTCGTTGATCGACTTCGATTTCGCGTCAGTCCACGTTCGCTCATCCTTTGGTCACTAACGCTGCCGCCGCCACTCGCAATGACTCCATTGAGATTTCCCTCAGCACCGACCTGGTGCTGCTCTGACTTCGTGGAGGCGAGACCGTAATCGGTGAATACCTCGAGTTCGTCGCAGATCGAGGCCCAGAATTCATCGGCAGTCTCTAATGCGCCCCCAGACAGCCAAATTCCTTCGCGGAACGATCGCTTCAGAATTACTGTCTTGCCTGTCTTCGTCGGTCCTGATACGGAGAGCAGTGCAGTGTGAGCACTTTCCTCCCAAGCTGCTACTTGTTTCTCAATTCCAAGATGCTCGCGTGAAACATAGGTCTCGTTGGGGAGGCCGCCTGGGATGAATACCTTCGCCGCAGTCAGTTTCTTCATTCTGGAAGTATAGACGACCCTGCTCATACTGTCTGAACACGAATGAGTAAAGGCACACTGTGCACAGATGAGTTACGGCACAGCAGAAATCTCGTCCTTGGTGAACGGGTCATTCGCGTTGGGGAGCGTGCTCGTTATCAGATGGAACCTCTTTTGCCTGTTGACCAATAGCATGTGGGCACGGAGAAGACCAACCGCTCCGCTGAAGGGTTCGAGTATGCGGACCCTGCTGCCAGCAACTTTCTTCCGAGGTCTGGGGGTAGAACGTGCGGGTTGTGGGCCGAGGAACAAGCACCCCACTCCATGCGTCAGAATCGACGTATCACGGGGAGTACTCCCGTTTGTGATCGGCCCGTCAATACGGATGCAGTGAGCATCCCGGGCCCATCGGTTCCGGTTCAGTCCGGGCGGAGGAGACCTTGGCGCCTTCGTCCGACGCCTACCCTTTGGAGTACCCCTCATGCAGATCACACCCATGATCTGGCTCATCACCCTTGCCGTGACAATCCTCTTCTTCGTCTACGGCTTCTTCGCCCACGTGCGCAAACCCCACGAACCGACCATCGGTGAATCGGCCCGCTGGTCCGCCTTCTACATCGGCCTGGCCCTGCTCTTCGGCGTTTGCGTCGGCATCGGCACGGTGTCGGGCTGGACGTTCGGAGGCGAGTACTTCGCCGGTTACCTCACCGAGAAAGCGTTGTCGATCGACAACCTCTTCGTCTTCCTCAGGCCGGTCTGTTGCTCCGGCCTCGTCATGAGCGCGGGACCACCCCGCGCTGCTCGTTCGGGAAGGTGACTGTCAGCAGGCCGTGGGCTCTCCGTACGGAAGGGTGGAGCCGTCGATCAACCATGCTTCTCCGTTCCAGATGAAGGAGTAGCGGAGCAACCAGTCCGAGCACGTTTGACCTAGCCTGCCGTCTTCGGGTTCCTGCTCGGTCAGCAGGCGAACGTCGGCTGACAAGAGGTCACCCGCTCCCTGGACGGACGTCACTTCCAGAGCACGCCAGTAGGAGGTCCCGAGTTGGGCGCTCCACCTCTCCACTCCACCGAAGGATCGCTGGAGTTTCGGCGTGAACTGGTCGTAAGCGGCAGCATAAGCGGCGACGTTGATGCCTTGGCCGTGAAGAAGCAGCGCCTGGCTGATGTTCCGTGCCTGGTCGTGATCGGACTCGATGTTCACAAGGAAGAATCCGTCGTCCGGTGCGGGTGCATTCCCGCAATCGACGGCTTCGATGGGTAGTCCTCTCTCCTGCCACTCGTTCACTGCGGCTTGTGCCCGAAACCCCGAGACTGCGTATGCCATCCCCTCAGCGCGATCGTCGCCGTCCCGCTGGAACGCGCTCACGACGCCGGCCACCAAGCCACTCTGCGTCAACAGGGGCCCGCCACTGTTGCCATGGTTGATCGCCGCGTCCGTCTGAATCATGTTCTGGACCGTGCCGGCCCCCAGGTCGATCTCCCGGTCCAACCCGCTGACGGTTCCGCTCGTGAAACCCAGGGGTTCCCCGAGGGGGAATCCGAGGGCCGCCACCTCTGTGCCCAACGGCGGATCCGCGGTTCGAAGCCGAACAGATAGCCGTTCAGTGGTCTGCTGGTCTGTACGAGTGCCAGGTCGGCGAGCTCATTGATACCCAGTACAGAAGCGGGTGCATTGCCCTGAGAGGTGGAGACGTCAACTGCCGATGCGTCGGCCACCACGTGCGCTGCTGTCACCACGAGATCCGGAGCGATGAGGAATCCGGATCCGGTGCCACTGCTGTCGCACGTCGTCACGCTGATCTGGACAATGCCTGACTGCACCTGTGCGACGGTCTGAGGCCAAGCCGCAGGATTGATGCCAGGAGGCTGAGTCGTGATTTCTGGCGTCGGTGCAGGTGAGGGAGCGGACGTGGGAGGGGTTTCGGCGGGTGGGGTCGTCGTGGGAGGCGCGGACGTCGACGAGGGTGGCCCGAAGCCCTCCTCCAGGGGCGCATCGGTCAGGGGCGCCTCGATCTGGGGAACGCCGGCATCGCCTGGCCCGACCACGACGCATCCGGCCAGTCCAAGCGCCGACAGAGTCAGCGTGCTGATCAGGACAAAGGACTTGGGAATATTCGTGGCCTTCATCGTGCGCCTCCTGATGCTGCAGCCAATAGCACTCATTGCGGGCCGGGAAGGTAAACGTAGGAGTTCAGCGGAGCGATGTCCATCGATCCGGCAAATTCGAGTAGTGCTCGTCTCTCGCTGCGTCCTCCCTATCGAGTAGTGGCACTACTTGAGCGGAACCTCCCCGCAGCATGCGCGGCACATCCAAGGGGAGCCCGTGCAGTCCTTTACTAACACCTGCGGCGGCGAGAGCTTGACCCACATCGTGAATCAGTGTTCATATTATGGGTGACAGATCATCTTCAACGACGAAGCGGGACCCATGGCTGACTGGCAGATTCTCTCCATAACGGCGGTGGCCATCATCGCCATCGTGTTCCTCATTCTGAAGCTGCGCGTGAATCCGGCGCTTTCCCTGGTAATCGGGGCTGCGGGACTGGGCCTCGCCACAGGGCTCGGTGCCACCGGCACCACGGACACGATCATGCAGGGCTTCGGAGACATCATGCTCGAGGTGGGCCTGCTCATCGCCTGGGGCGTCCTGATGGGTGCGATCCTCAACGAGATGGGTGCGATTAGCAAGCTCGTCGAACGGCTGCTGAAGGTCTTCGGACCCAAGGGCATTCCGTACGCCCTCGGGTTGACGCTCGGCACCATGCTTCAGTCGATCTTCCTCGACGTACTCCTCGTCATGAGCGCGCCCCTCGCCCGGCGCATCGCCCCGAAGCTCGGTAAGTACGGAACCGCGAAGATGGCCACAGCAATGGCCATCAGCCTCGAATGCGGGATCGTTCTCATGGTGCCGGGCGTGGCCACCGTGGCGCTGGCCGGTCTTCTGGGCGTCCCTCTGGGCAGCATGCTCATCTTCGGACTGCTCGTCATCATCCCGACGATCCTCGTGTCCATCTTCATCATGAACTTCTTCATCCACCGCGGTTTCTGGGACGTCGAGAAGGACCAAGAGCCGATCGAGGAGGCACTGGGTGTCGCTGCTACAGGTGAATCCCCTGTCACACCCTCCGGTGATCCCGCAGGAGCCCTCACCTCCTCGGATTCCCGGAGTCGCGTGGGACTGCTTCCCTATGATGTGCGCACCCGTGAGGCACGCGGTCCCAAAGAGACGAGCCTGGCCGTGATGTTCGGTCCGATGCTCCTGTCCCTGGTGCTCATCGGCGGAGGTGCCCTCGCCGGCATGGGAGGCTTCTCCTCGTCCGTCACGGACTTCATCTCCACCCCGGTCATCGCGCTCCTGATCGGACTGCTGGGCACCAGCTTCGTCGCTCGTCGGACCATCGGGACGAAGCGGGTCGAAGAGGCCGTCGTCGGCGGCTTCCGTGAGTCCGGGCAGATCCTCATCCTGACCGCGCCGGTGGTGCCCTCGCGGCCGTGGTCGCCGCGAGCGGCATGGGTGAGGTGTTGGGCGGCTACTTCTCCGCCTCATCGGTGGCGCCGCTGCTCGTGGTGTGGGGAATCGCGGCCATCCTCCACATCGCCGTCGGCTCCGTGTCCATCTCCGCGATCACCGCGGCCGGGCTCCTGGCCCCGGTCGCCCCGACCCTGGGCCTCGACCCCGTCCTGATCGCTCTGGCTGCCGGAGCGGGCTCGCTGTTCTTCGTCCACGTCACGTCCAACACGTTCTGGTTGCTGCAGTCCATGCTCGGCCAGACAACACGGGGAACCTTCAAGACCTGTTCCATCGGGGTATCCCTCGCCTCCGTCGTCGCCCTCGGCTTCACCCTGATCCTCAGTCTCTTCCTCTAGAAAGGGCACCGTGACTTCCACCGACCAGATTGCGCCCCTGAAAGGCGTCCGCGTCCTCGAACTCGGCAACTACATCGCGGCACCGACGGCGGGCCGATTGCTCGCGGACTTCGGCGCCGAGGTCATCAAAATAGAACGTCCCCGCACCGGTGACGAACTGCGGAACTGGCGGCTGGGCTCTGGGACCACGTCCATGCTCTACCGGACGATCAACCGGAACAAGAAGTCCATGGTCGTCGATCTCCGGACTGAGGAGGGCCGCCGCTGCATCCTCGAGCTGGTGGCGCAGTGCGACATCGTCCTGGAGAACTTCCGCCCCGGAACCCTGGAGAAGTGGGGACTGGGTCCCGACGAGCTCGAAGCAGCCAAGCCGGGGATCATCGTCACCCGGATCTCCGCCTTCGGTCAGACCGGCCCCATGTCCGCGCGCCCCGGCTTCGCCGCCGTCGCCGAGGCCTACGGCGGCTTCCGGCACTTGGTGGGTGATCCCGATCGACCTCCGGTCCGCGTCGGCGTCTCCATCGGCGACTCCATCGCGGGCCTGTACGCGGCCTTCGGGTCGGTCATGGCGCTCTTCGCCCGCGAGAGGGACCAGGGGGTGCACAGGCCGCCCCTCGAACATCGGGTCATCGACGTCGCGCTCAACGAGGCGATGTTGTCCGTCATGGAATCCCTGGTCCCCGATTACAGCGCGTACGGCCTCGAGCGGGAACGAACGGGAGGCAGGATGGAGGGCATAGCGCCGTCCAACGCGTACCTCTGCGCCGACGGGGCAAGCATCGTCGTCGCCGGGAACGGTGACAGCATCTTCAAGCGCTACATGCAGGTCATCGGGAGGCCGGACCTCGCCGAGGACCCCGCCCTGGAGAGCAACGCGCAGCGCTGGGCGCGGCGGGACGAGCTCGACGCCGCGATCGGTGAGTGGGCCGCCCTCCTGACGGCAGCCGAGGCCCTGGCTCTGCTCGAGCAGGCAGGAGTCCCGTCCGGACCCATCTACACGGCCGGGGACATCGTGGACGACGAACAGTATCGTGCCCGCAATATGGTGCAGCATCTCGACGTCTCCGACGGCGAGACGATCCTGCCCAAGATCGCCTTCGCCGGGATCACCCCCGTGATCGGTGGCAAATCGCTCGAGATCCGCAACCTCGGCCCGGACCTCGGTGCGGACACCGGCGACATCCTCGAAGGCCTCCTCGGCTGGACGCCGGAACAGGCCAACGACTTCATCGACAGATCGGAACTGGAGACTGTATGAGCCCCGTGAGCACACCCGGCACAACCCGCCCCGACACCATCCTGCGCGACGTCACACTGCGTGACGGACTCCAGCTCATCGGGGGCATCCTCCCGACCGCGAGGAAGGTGGAGATTGTCCGCGGGCTCCTCGCTGCCGGCGTCACAGCCATCGAGGTGGGGTCCATGGCCCGGCCCGATCTCGTACCGTCCATGGCCAATACCGTCGAGGTCCTGGAAGCACTGACACTGGAGGAGCGGGACTCCTGCCATGTCTGGGTTGCCACACCCGGCAATGTCCGCCGGGCCCTCGCGGCCGGCGCGCGCCACCTGCAGTACTGCCTCAGCGTCACCGATGCACACAACCTTGCGAACATCGGACGCACCACGGAGGCGAGCATGGACGCTCTCCCCGAAGCCGTCGGGCAGGCGCACGCTGCCGGAGCGACCATCCAGCTCTGCCTGGCCACCTCCTTCACCTGTCCCTTCGAGGGCGACGTCGACCCGCAGAGCGTCCTCGCGCTGGTGCAGGATCCGCGCGCACTCGGCACCGACGGCGTCGTCATCTGCGACACCCTCGGGCAGGCGTCCCCCGGAGAGGTCGGGTCGCTGATCGGACAGGTCCGCGACACGGGCGCCTTCGAGGAGATCGTGTTCCACGGACACGACACTTGGGGGATGGGAGTCGCCAACGCCTTGGCGGCGACGGCGTCCGGGGCGACGATGATCGACGGCGCTCTCGGCGGGCTCGGTGGCTGCCCGTTCGCACCCGGCGCATCGGGGAACACCGCGACCGAGGATCTGCTCTTCGCTCTCCGCCCCGCGTGGCTGACCCCGGACACGTTCGGTGCCCTGGTCCGCCTCGGCGAGGCGGTCACCTCCGAGGTGGGGGAGGCGAGCCGCTCGAAGGCAGCCCAGGGGGCTCGATCAGAGGCCAAGGCCTTCGGCTGGGTGCTGCCGAAGGGCGCCGCCTAGGTGTTCCCACTGGCCGACGGCGAGCGCGGAGCGTCCACGGGGCGCCGCCCCCCGAGCATCCTGGTGATCTGTTCGGCAGCGGCCAGCAGGTCCTCCACCCACTGCTCGCACACCTCGAGCGGCATCCGCAGGGTCGGGCCCATCACGGTGACGGCCCCGACCAGGTCCCCCTGAGAGTCGAAGACCGGAGCCGAGAGGCCGCTCGCCCCCGATTGCCGCTCGCCCGTGGTGATGGCGTAGCCGTCCTGTCGGGTCCGTTCGACGGCCGAGCGGAGCGCTTCACGATCGGTGATGGTGCTCTCCGTCAACTGGTCCAGGGACTTGGTAAACAGGTCGTGCATCAGCCCCTCGGTCCATGCGAGCAGCACCCGCCCGGCTGATCCGGCATGGAGCGGCAGGACCCTGCCGACCTTCATCTCCCGCCGCAGCATGTGGTGGGTCTCGGCCATGGCCACGCACACCCGGTAGTGCATGGAGGACTCGAAGAAGCAGGTGGTTTCTCCCAGGCGGTCCCGGAGATCCGACAGGACCGGCTTCAGGATTTCGAGGCGGTCGAGGTCCTGGGTGGCCGGCGCCGCCCAGAAGGACATCTTCAGGCCCACCCGGTAGCGGTCCCCGATCCGGTCGAGGAACCCGTTCACGACGAGGTTGCCCACCAGTCGTTGGACCGTCGAGGTCGGCAGCCCGGTGGCTTCCCTGATGTCCGTCAGCGTCAGTTCCGGCCGTCGGAGGGAGAAGGCGTCGAGGATGTCGCTGATCTTCCTCAGGACGAGCAAGGGAGCGGACGCGGACGATCCGGGAGAATCCATACGCCCATCCTAGGCAGGCGCGTCGTCGGACCGGCCCGTAGGCGATCAGGACCTCCACAGAAGATGCGCGACATACTCTGTCACCGTCGCCCGGTTGCTGTTAGCCTGATTTCACCATGTGAGAGATAGCCCACAATGTGGTTCGGGAGATAGCAATGACGCATCCTGTACAAGCGGAGCCCTCGCCGTTCGCGGTCGACCTGCGTGCCTGCACCAAGGAGTTCGCCACGCCCGGAGGTGGCTCGTACTTCGCCGTTCGCGACATCGATCTGCAGGTCGAGCCCGGGCGGTTCGTGTCCATCGTCGGCCCGACCGGCTCGGGCAAGTCCACCATCCTGAATATGGCCGCGGGCCTCCTCTCCCCCACGTCAGGCACCGTGGAGAGCTTCGGGACGCCCGTCAGCGGCGTCAACCGCAGGGCGTCCTACATGTTCCAGCAGGACGCCCTGCTTCCCTGGAAGTCGGTGATCGACAACGTCAGCCTGGGGCTGACCATGGCGGGTGTGTCGAAGTCGGACGCCTACTCCGAGTCCCGGCGGTGGCTCGAGAAGGTGGGCATGAAGAACTTCGCCGACCGGTATCCGCACCAGCTCAGTGGCGGGATGCGCAAGCGCACGGCCGTCGCCCAGGCGTGGATTGTTAACCCGGACATCCTCCTCATGGACGAGCCGTTCTCTGCCCTGGACGTCCAGACCCGCCAAATCATGGAAAACGAGCTCCTGCAGCTGTGGGGCGAATCCGGCAAGGCGGTCGTCTTCATCACCCATGACCTCGATGAGGCCATCGCGCTGTCGGACGAGGTGATCATCCTCGGCGCCGGGCCCGGGAGCACAGTGGTGGGCAGCTATGACATCACCATCCCGCGGCCACGCGACCTGCTGGACATCCGCGACGACCCGAAGTTCGTCGAGCTCCATCGTGAGATCTGGGGTCGCCTGAAAGTCGAGGTCTCCCGCACCTACGCATCCGCCCAGGACGAAGAGAGCGACGTCGCATGACCCTCGCACCAGCCAGCCGGAACGCCGAGGCCGCGGCGCAGGGCCGCCCGGCGAAGAAGCGGACCGAGACGTCCGGGTTCTCCATCCGCATGGGGCAGCTCGCCCTGACCGTCGCCGTGCTCGGATCCTGGGAGATCCTGGCACGCGTGGGCGTGATCGACGAGTTCTTCTTCCCCCTGCCGTCGGACATCCTCGTCACGGTGTGGGAATGGGTCTCCACGGGATACGTGTTCCCGCATCTCTGGGTAACCATGCAGGAGGCGATCCTCGCCTTCGTCACGGGCGCGTCGGCCGGACTGGTCCTCGGGTTCCTGCTCGCCCGCATCCGGGTCCTCGAGCGCCTGCTGGATCCGTTCCTCAAGATCTTCAACGCACTCCCACGCGTGGTGCTGGCTCCCATCTTCCTGCTGTGGTTCGGCCTCGGTATCTGGTCGAAGGTCGCCTTCGGCTTCACCCTCGTGTTCTTCATCGTCTTCTTCAACACGCTCGAAGGCGTCAAGAGCGTGGACCGCGTGCTGGTCGACAACGCGAAGATGCTCGGTGCGAGCGAGAAGCAGTTGCTGCGCCACGTGTTCATCCCGAGTGCACTGACGTGGATCTTCTCGAGCCTGCACATCAGCGTGGGTTTCGCGATCACCGGTGCGGTGGTGGGCGAGTACCTGGGCGCATCGGCCGGCGTGGGCTACGCCATCGCCCAGGCACAGGGGGTCTTCGACACCCAGGGTGTGTTCGCCGGCATGTTCATCCTCATGATCGTGGTGCTCATCATCGACATCCTCGTCAACCGGGTGGAACGGCATCTCCTCCGGTGGCGTCCGAACCAGTCCGTATAGGTTCATCCGCCGCGTCCCACTTCTCCACCATCCGTACTGTGAAGGGATTTTCATGAACATCGTCGACAACCGGCAGGCGCGCCGCTCCCGAGGACTGCGCGCGTCGGCACTCCTCGCCGGACTGGCCTTGGCCATCTCCGCCTGCGGTACTCCCTCGGCGGCACCACCGGGCCAGGCGGGGAGTGGCGACGGCGGGGAGGGTGAGAAGGTGGTCATCGGCATCGGTGGCCAGACGCTCCTGACCTATCTGCCCACCACCCTGGCCGACGAGCTCGGGTATTTCGAGGAGGAGGGCCTCGATGTGGACCTCCAGGATCTTCAGGGCGGGTCGAAAGCACTGACGGCCATGATCGGGGGCAGTACCGAGGTCACCAGCGGGTACTACGAGCACACCATCCAGATGCAGGCGAAGAACCAGCCGATCAAGGCATTCGTCAACATGAACCTGTCCTCCGGGCTCGCCCTCGTCGTGGCGGAGAAGAACAAGGACTCCATCACATCGATCGAGGATCTGGCCGGCAAGAACGTGGGTGTCACCTCTCCGGGTTCCTCCACCGACATGTTCGTGAAGTACTTGCTGTCCCAGAACGGCATGGAGATCGACGCCGCCTCCGTGTCCGCCATTGGTGCAGGGTCATCGGCCGTCGCCGCCGTCGAGCAGGGGCAGGTGGACGCCGCCGTCATGCTGGAACCTGATATCACGGTGCTGGAGAAGCGATTGGGCGTCGAACCCACCATCCTGGAGGACGTCCGGACGCTGGAGGGGCTTCAGGAGGTCTTCGACGCAGAGGCGTGGCCGTCCTCGAGTCTCTATGCCACCGCTGAGTGGCTGGAGCAGAATCCGGAGACGGCCGAAAAGCTGGCCGCTGCCATCAAGCGCACCCTCGAGTACGTGGCCGACCACTCCGGCGAGGAGATCGCGGCGGAGATGCCTGAGACCTTTGCAGGGGGAGACCCTGAGCAGTACGCGACCGTGATCGAGGAGCTGAAGAAGACTCTCAGCTCCGACGGGGCCTTCACCGAAGCCGGTGCCGAGGCGGTGCTGAAGACCCAGCGGATCGCCAATCCGGAGGTTGGGGAAGCCGAGATCGACCTCGCGGAGACCTACACGAACGAGTTCGTCGACTAGGGCCGCGGTGCCTCTGCGGTCCGCCCGGGTGCAGGAGAGGACGCCGACACCACCCGCGCGCCGTCCAGGACGACGGGCCACCGCTGTGGCGGCACTGACGACGGTTGTCGCAGTGCTCCCCGTCTTCCTGGTCGGGGGACTTGCCGTCCAGCTCGAAGCGGACCTGGAGATGACTGCTTCGGTTCTGGGCGCGGCGGTCGCCGTCTTCTGGGCCGTGTCCGCGCTCCTCTCCGCCCCCGCGGGCTATGTGGCGAGCAGCCTCGGGAAGCGGCGCGGAATGGCCCTCGCCGTGGGCCTCGGTCTGACGGCACTGCTCGGCATCGCCGTCCTCACCCCTCACTGGGCTTGGTTGATGCTCTGGCTCGGGGTGGCAGGGGCGTCCAATGCCCTGATACATCCCCTGTCGAACGGGCTGATCGTCGACCAGGTAGGTGTGCCGCATCGTGCCTTCGCCTTCGGGCTGAAACAAGCCGCCATCCCGGCGGCCACACTGACTGCCGGCCTGTCGGTGCCGGTGATCGCGCTCACGATCGGTTGGCAGTGGACGTTCGCCTCGGCGGCATTCCTCGCCGCGGTCTTCCTGCCCGTCCTGCTGCGGCTGCTACCCCGTCGGGTGCGCGCTTCGTACGCCGCCACCGGCAAGCCGGTTCGAGGAAGGCTTCCCCGCGAGCTCCGGCCGTTCCTGCTGATGACAGCGGTGGCGGGCGGGTTGGGGTCGGCACAGGCCAACGTGGTCGGGGCATTCACGGTGGTGTCCGCCGTCGACGCGGGCTTCACCCCTGCAGCGGCGGGGCTCCTGCTGGGAGTGGCCAGTACGGCCGGAATCCTCACCCGGCCGCTCGTGGGAATCGGGGCCGATCGCGGTGTCGGCGGCTCGATGGCCACGGTGGCCCTCATGATGGCGACCGGATGCCTCGGTCTGATCGCCATGGCCACAGGTCTGCCGGCGGCGTACGCGATAGGCTGCGTCATCGCTTTCGGGTTCGGCTGGGGCTGGAACGGGCTGGTGCACTACGTGGTCTCGAAGACCACCCATCCCTTCACAGCGCAGTCCACCGGGATCACCCAGACCGGAACCTACATCGGCGGTACGCTGGGCCCGCTGCTGTTCGGGTTCCTCTTCTCCCAGGTCGGCTCAACGGCCGGTTGGGGGTTGGCAGCGTGTCTCGCGGCAGCCGGTGCAGGCGCCGCGCTGGTCGCCTTTCGGCTCGAGAAGGGCCTACGCGGGGTGGACCTCTCTCCGTGCAGCACGCAGCAGTAGCTGCTCCGGCGGGAGTCGCGCGAAACGTCGGGCGGGCGTCAGGTGTCTAATGGGGGCATGGTCAGAGCGTGGATAGCGACGGATTTCGGCGGCCTCGACGTGTTCGAGGAGGTAGATGCCCGTATCCCCGAGCCGGGCAGGGGTGAGGTCACCATCACGGTACTCGCCGCAGGGATGAACCCGGCAGACTACAAGCACGTTGCTGCGGGCTCCGATCGTGGGCTGCTACCCATCCGCGTGGGGTACGAGGTGGCGGGGATTGTCACTGCCATCGGACCCGACACCGAGATCGGCTCCGGCGGGGGAGCGATCGGTGACGAGGTGCTCGCCTTCCGCATCTCCGGAGGTTACGCGCAGGCGGTCACGGTCCCTGCGCGCGACGTCTTCGCGAAGCCGGTATCGCTGGATTTCCCGCAAGCTGCCAATCTCCTGCTCGCCGGGACGACGGCTGCCGAGATGCTGAACGTCACCGGGGTGGAACCGGGGGACACGATCGTCCTGCACGGAGCGTCCGGGGCGGTCGGAGTGAGTGTGCTGCAGCAGGCCAGGCTGCAGCACGTGCGCGTGATCGGCACGGCGAGTGACGAGAACGCTGACGTGGTCCGAAAATTCGGCGGTGAACCCGTGCGGTACGGGGAAGGTCTCGAGGAGCGGCTCCGCGAGCTCTCACCCGGCGGTTACGCGGCGGCGCTCGATGCGGTCGGTACCGACGAGGCGGTCGACGTGTCACTCGCGCTCGTGGCCGACCGCCGACGGATCGTCAGCATCGCCGCCTTCGCGCGGGCCGAGCGCGATGGCTATCGGATCATCAGGGGAAACTTCCCGGACAGTGCGGCCTTCCGCGACGCGGTTCGTCCACACCTCATCGAACTGGCGGGATCGGGCCGCCTGATCGTGCCGATCGCGCGAACCTTCCCCCTCGACGACGCCCTCGCCGCGATGCGCTTTCTGAGCAGCGGACATCCCGGCGGGAAGCTCGCATTGGTGACTTCGTAGGGCGTCCCGTGCCGTGATGGCGACCTCGGGAGAATCGATTCGATGCAACCGTGCCTCGCATGAGCTCGCCAGAACGGTCACCAGCGGTCGGAGTGAAGACTGGTGGCCGTGATCCGTCTGCCGCTGATGGCATCGATCTACGCCGCCGACGCGTTGGCGCGGTCGACTGCGTCGCCGAGCCACTCCTTCGCCAGGCGGCGAGCCAGCTCCAAGCCGATCACCCGCTGGGGGGCGAGCGGTGGTCAGCGGGTCGGCGATCTCGTGCCGCCGTAGGTAGCCCTTCAGGTCCTAGGCCGTGCGTCCGACGACGAACAACCCGCTGACGTAATGTTCTGGGTGCCCGAGATCCCATCTGGCTCTCGCTCCTCTTCACCGCCGCGACCGTCCTCGTCGCCACCGTCACCAGGCTCCTGAAGACCCGCGGCGACGGGGCCAAGAAGGACCGTGAGCAGGTCGAGGGCGAGGCCGTCATCGCCGCCGACGCCCTGCTCGCGAGCACGGACACGGGGCCCGGATTCACCGACGCGCGAAGGCAGGTGGCGTCCGTGGCCGGCTGGCTGGTGCTGGCGTTCTAGCGGCAGCATCGCGTCGCTCACCGCCTCGATGAGTCCGTCGGGAGCGGACAGCGTGAGACTAATAATGCCGACCACTCTCCTGATGCCCGCTATGCGGAAACCCAGCCCCGTGCCACCGACCGGTGTACCGAATGGCATCGGGGATCGACATAGGCTCGGGTGTGCTCTTGGCATTTATGATCGAGCTCAACCTGCAAAGCCTGTTGTATAGGCCTTCAGAACAGCGGCCAGGGCACCGCGGGCATCTCGCCGTGCGGACCCGGAAATCGCCCCGCCGACCGCAACCGGGCACAGCGCGCAGCGAGCGAAGCAATCTCCTCAGCAGTCAGCAACCCGGCCAGCTCTCGGCCCAGGTCGCCGGTCAGCCCGTCGATGACCCGGTCGACACCGTCGAGCTCCTCGCGGGTCAGCTCATCCCCGACCCACCCCCATAGCACCGTGCGCAGCTTGTGGTCACTGTGGAAGGTGAGGCCATGGTCCACTCCGTGCCGGTGCCCGTCGCCCATGGCGAGGATGTGATCGCCCTTGCGGTCGGCGTTGTTCACCACGACGTCGAAGACAGCCATGCGCCGCAGCGCGGGAGTGTCCTCATGGATGAGTGCGACCATCTTCCCGGTCTCGTCCTGGCCTTCGAGGACCTGCTTCCAGCCGTTCTCCGGCACCTCGTCCGCGGAGACCAGGTCCACGGCGTCCTGGTCGGGGTCCGTCTCCTGCCAGAGCTGCACCATGCCCGCACCGAACGGGCCATCGCGCAGCCAGGTGCGCGGAACGATGTTCCAGCCGAAAGACTCCGACACCAGATAGGCGGCCACCTCCCGATGGGCCAGATGCCCGTCGGGGAAGTCCCACAGCGGTTTCTCGCCCTTGATCGGCTTGTACACGACCGCCGCGTCGCCGATACTGCCCAGGAACGTGGCGTTCGACGCCGTCGTGATGCGGCCGGTGAGCGTCAGCTCGGCGGTCACCAGGTCGGGCGCGGGCATCAGACCTCAGGAATGGCGCAGGTGTGCCCGTCGGCGTCCATGGGCTGACCGCACAGCACGCAGAGCGGACGACCGGCGCCCACCACCTCGCGGGTGCGCTTGGTGAAGGCTCGGGCGGTGCCGACCGGCATGCGGACCCGCAGCATCTCGGCCGCGTCGGCGTCGTCGATCTCGAGCAGTGCGTCCTCGTCCTCGACCTCGGCGATCGGGTAGGCCTCGATGACGATCTGCGCCGTCGTCGGGTCCCACCCCAGGCTCATGACGCCGGTACGGAACTGTTCCTCGACCGGTTCGAGCTGGTCGTTGTCGACGAGCTCGAGGGGGGTGTTCGTGGGAACACTGAAGGGGTTGCCGTCGAGGCTGACCAGCTGGTCGAGGATCTCGTCGATCTTCTCGGCGAGCTGGGCCGACTGCTGCTTCTCCAACGCGATGCTGACGATCTGCTTTCCCGTGCGGACCTGCAGGTAGAACGTGCGTTCCCCGGGAACGCCGATAGTGCCGACGACGACCCGGTCGGGCCAGGCGAACTCGTGAACAGTTGTAGGCATGGCTCTATTTTAGGCTCTTCCGGCAGGTGGCGCCGTGTGCCCTGCGCCACCGCCTACCGGCGCATCGGCGGAGGGGGCGGTGTTCGCAAGCCAGGACAGATCCCCGGCGTCGGTATTGGTCGCGAAGACGGTCGGCCGGCTCGTGCCGTAGCGCACGATCGACGCGGAAGCCGGGCCCACCATGATGCGCTGGAACAGGTCGAGGTGCGTGCCGAGTGCGTCGGCGAGGATCGACTTGATGATGTCGCCGTGGCTTACCGCCACCCACACCGCCCCCGGCCCGTGTTCGGCTTCGAATGCTGCATCCAGGCGTCGGATGGCGGCCACCGACCGGGCCTGCATGGCGGCCATGGACTCGCCGCCGGGGAACGTCACGGCGGACGGCTGCGACTGCACCACCGACCACAGATCCTCCTTCGCGAGATCAGCGAGCGTTCGGCCCTGCCACTGGCCGTAATCGCACTCGGTGAGGTCGTCGTCGAGCGACGACTGGACCGCGCCGGTCTGGCGATCGAGGATGAACTGGGCGGTCTGCCGGCACCGTTCGAGCGGACTCGACACCACCCCGACGACGGGCACTGCCGCGAGCCGGTCACCGGTCGCGGTCGCTTGGCTCCGCCCGGTCTCGTCGAGGCCGACGCCGGGGGTCCTACCGGCCAGCAGGCCGGTGGCATTCGCTGTGGTGCGGCCGTGCCGCACGAGGATTACTGTCGCCATCCACCCAGCCTAGCCACCCGCGCGACGGCGGAGCTCACCCTCACGCCGGACGTCCGGGCCACACTCCTGAACGAGGTCGCCGCTGTCCAAGACAAAAGCTTCTACTCCACCTGGTCGATGAGTTGCTGCAGGAGGGCGCCGTAGCGGCGGATGACGACGTCGTCGTCCTCGGCGAGCAGTTGCTCGTCCTTCACGATCCACAGCGCATACATCAGCCCGCCGACCAGGGCCGCAGCGAGGCGCGCACGGAGGCCGGCGTCCGGTCCCGCGAGCCGGCTCTCCAGAGGTGCCACGAAGGTGGCCTCGTGCAGCAGCCGCAACTGGTCGCCCACAGCCCCCGCCTCACTGGCCCGGATGAGCGTGAGATACAGCGGGCGCAGATGCCCGTCCTCCTCCAGCACGTACCGGATGAAGCGCTCGCCCAGGCTGCCCGGGTCGCCCTCGAGCAGCGGCTGGTAGGCCGGTATGGGCGGAAGGGCCTCGAGGAACAGTGCTTCCTTCGTGCCGAAGTAGTGGATGGGCAGAGCCGCATCGACGCCCGCCGCGGAGGCCACCGACCGCACCGACGCACCCGCATAGCCCTTCTCCAGGAAGAGCGTGCGGGCGGCGCGGAGGATCGCCTCGCGCGTTGCGGCCCTGCCCTCGATCATGGTCCAACCCTAGCTGCCGGGCCGCGCGGAGCCGCCCGTGGCTTCGTCCGACCGGACGCCTCGGCCCTGGCCATTCAACAGCGTTGAATGTAGCCTGCAGGCAGAGCACATCACCGTCGATTCCCGCCGCGAAAGGGCCACTCATGGCACAGATCCCCGTCACATTGACCACGCACAGCACCATCGAGCAGTGGCTCGACCACCCCGAGGGCGGACCGGTGCTGCGAGGCTTTCTGGCGCAGGCCGGTACGGAGGAGGCCGCTCTCGGCCCCGCCCGGTCGATGCCGCTGCAGCAGCTGGTGGCGCTGAGCCAGGGCGCCCTACCGCAGAGCGCCATCGACGGCCTGGTGAAGCAGGTCAACGGGGGCGTCATCCCCGAGGACGACAGTTCCGTATGGCAGGAGCCCGTGCTCGTCGGCCGCTTCGGGGGACGCACCGTCATCGTCACCGGCGCAGGGTCCGGCATCGGCCGGGCGACGGCGTCGCGCGTGGCCCGGGAAGGCGGGAAGGTCATCGCCGTCGACATCGCCGCTGACCGCGTCGAGGACCTCGCGCGCTCCCTGCCCGGTCACCAGGTCGTCCCGATCGCGGCCGACCTGACCGACGTCGCGGCGGTCGACCGGATCGTCGACGCCGCTGAGGGACGCATCGATGCCCTCGCGAACGTCGCCGGGATCAACGACGACTTCAGCCCTCTCCACGAGGTCTCGGACGCCATGTGGTCGCGGGTCTTCGCGGTCAACGTCGAAGGACTCATGCGGCTGAGCCGCGCCGTACTGCCCGTGATGCTCGACGCCGGTCGTGGCTCGATCGTGAATGTGACCTCCGAGGCCGGGTTGCGGGGTTCCGCGTCCGGCGTCGCCTACACGGCGTCGAAGCACGCGGTGGTGGGCATCACCCGCAGTGCCGCCTTCATGTACGCGAAGGAGGGGCTCCGCATCAACGCGGTGGCGCCGGGCGGAGTGGCCACGGGCATCCCCATGCCCGGCACGCCGTCGGCATACGGCTCGACGCGCCTGGAGGCTGCGCGCGTCAACATCCCGAGCATCGCCGATCCCACCCACCTCGCCGCAACCATCACGTTCCTGCTCAGCGACGACGGCGTGAACATCAACGGGGCCATCCTGCCGTCCGACGGCGGCTGGTCGGCCGTCTGACGGCCCGGCGAGCGTTCCAATCCTGCACGGCACCATGCGTTGACGAGAGAAGAGGTCGGACGATGACGAAGCTGGATCTACGCACGAGGCTCCTGGGGAAACTCATCGGCAGGGCCTCCGTGACCCGTCGCTCCGAGGACCAGATCCTCGCCGACCAGCGCCGGGTGATCGGTCATAACCCCCTGACCGACCTCCTGCTCGGAGGTATGGCGAAGGGAGTGACGGTCCGTACGACGACCGCCGCCGGCGCCGACGGAGACATCGGTGTCCGTATCTACCACCCGCAGGCGGGCGCCGAGCTGCCTCCGCTCGTCGTGTTCATCCACGGCGGCGGCTGGACCTCGGGGACCCTCGACACCTACGACTGGTTCGCGAGCAGCATCGCCCGCGATGCAGGAGCCGTCGTGGCGTCGCTGGACTATCGATTGTCTCCCGGGCATCGCTGGCCGGCAGCCGCGGAGGATTCCTATGCTGCGACCGTCGACCTCATCGGCCGCGGGACGGAGCTGGGCGCTGACACCTCCCGGGTTGCCGTGGTGGGAGACAGCGCAGGCGGAAATCTGGCCGCCGTTGTCGCGCTCATGGCACGGGACAGGTCCGGCCCGGCGATCGCCTTCCAGGGACTCGTCTACCCGGCCACCGACATGACGATGGCGAGTCCGTCCATCGACGAGAACGCGCAGGCGCCCATTCTCACCAAGGCGGACATGCTGGCGTTCCGCGGCCACTACCTCGACGGCCAGGACCCGAAACACCCCTATGCATCTCCGCTCCTCGCCGATGACCTCACCGGGCTGCCCCCGGCCCTGGTGCAGGTGGCTGAACACGACCCGCTTCGGGACGACGGGCTACGGTACGCCGCTGCCCTCGAGGCGGCCGGGACCGCCGTGCGTTCGACGACCTACTTCGGCATGCCCCACGGCTTTATGGCCTTTCCCAACATCAGCAGGGCGGTGCCGCAGGCGCTTGGTGAGCTGTGCCAGGAGCTACGCCGCGCGCTGAACGTCGATCGCTCGGCCGGGCCTGCGGCAGGGAGCTGACTGTCCTCCTGCGTCGGGATCAGGTCCAGTAGAGCAGCCGGGCCGCGGGCAGGCGCCGCTCCAGCTCCTCGGTGAACCACTCCCGCATCTCGGACATGGTCTGCTTCGGGTACACGTACTTGACGCCACCGAACTTGGACCGCTTCTGGCTGCGCAGGTCCTCGTCCATCTCGAGCTTCGTCTTCGGATACCAGCCGAGCAGCACTTCCTTGCTCGCGGGGGTGAAGCGATGCGTGATGATCTCGGCCGTCAGGTCGCGGTCGTCGATGCCGGCCACCGCAGCGGCGACGTCGTCGAGCAGTGCGCCGTACTGCTCGCGCCAGCCGGGTACGGGCATGATCGGGGCGATCGTCAGGCCCACCCGGTAGCCGGCCGTGGCCACCGCGCGGAGGGCAGCGAGCCGAGCCGGCATGCGGGTGGTGCCGCCCTCAAAGCGGTTCGCCACCTCGGCGGCGTTCACGGAGAAGCGGATGCGCGTCCTGCGGCCGTGGTCGAGGGTCACGAGTTCGTTGACGTCGTCGAACTTGGTGGTGAAGCGCACCTGCACGTCGTCGCCAAACTCGCCCGCACCCACGCGGGAGATCGCGGCAGCGAGGGAGCCGGTCACGCTCTCGATGCCGAGGGGGTCGGTGTAGCAGGACATCTCGAAGGTGGTGCCCTCGTTCCCGCGGTCGATGGTGCCGCGGGTGACCGAACCCTTGCCGGCGTGCGTGCGGATGCCGTCCAGCACGTCGTCGATGTTGGCGTACACGCGGGTGACCGGGGGTCCCTGCAGGGACCGGCGAGATAGCAGTACTGGCAGTGGGCGGGGCAGCCCTTGGCGAGGTCGATCCGCCAGTCCGCACTCGGCGGGATGGGCTGCGGCTTCAGGGCGCTGGGAGGAGCGACGACGACGGCCAGCGTGTTCTTCGCGGACGCGTAGGTCTCGCGCTCGGTGGCGCCCCGGAGCCCGGTCAAGGCATTGCCGGACAGGAACCGGATGTCGTCGACGCCGGCGAGTTCACAGCGCCGGACGATCTCGGCGGTGTGCGGGAGATCGGCTGCGGCCCGCGTGATCATCACGTGTTTGGGCACCCAGAGACGGGTAGGAGAGAGAGTGGTCAGGTCCGGTTCCTGGGCTGTCATCATCACTCTGTACAACAACGTCTCGGGGCCGGATGTTCCTCTCGCGCGGTGCTCAGACGGGGGGTCCTGCCTGTCGGATCAGGGCGATGAGCAGAGGCTTCGATCGTGGTCCGACGGGCTGAGGTTCCGGGAACCCGCAGGCCTCGGGAACCGCGTCAGCGAGGTGAACACGCGAACCCGGCCTGGGCCCTCGCGCTGGAGCCCGAAGGGCCCCCCGACCTGAGACCTCTCAGGCGCGATGCAGCCAGACACCGTCTCCGAGGACATCGACGACCGCCCACTCGTGGTCGAAGAGGACGAGGTCGGAGGCGAAGCCCGGGCGGACGAGACCGAGGGTCTGTGAGAGACCGAGGATGCGCGCGGGCGTGAGTGTCAGGGCTTCGATGACCTGCACCGCGGTCAGGCCGGCGCCCAGTGCATGCCGCACGGCCACGTCCAACGTGAGCGTCGACCCCGCGAGGGAACCGGTGGTCCTCACCCTGGCGACGCGATCCGCGACGTCGACAGCCAGTCCTCCCAATAGGTACTGACCATCCGGAGCGGCGGCGGCGGCCATGGCGTCGGTGATCAGGACGATCCGGTGTGGGGCCAGGGTGAAGAGCATCGCTGCGACAGCGGGGTGAACGTGGTGTCCATCGAGAATTACCTCGAGGTGGGCGCCACTCATCAGGGCGGCACCCACCGGGCCGGGATCGCGATGGTGCAGTCCTGGCATGCCGTTGAACGAGTGGGTCAGAAGGGTGGCGCCGGCGCCGAAGGCAGCCAGGGACTGGTCGTAATCGGCTTCTGTATGGCCGATCGCCACGATGACCCCCTCGGCGGTGAAGCGGCGTATCGCGTCCGCGGCGCCGTCGCGGTTCGGGTCGAGGGTGATCTGCCGGAGGGTTCCACGGGCGGCTTGGAGCAGGAGGTCGATCCTGTCGGGCGAGGGATCCGTCAGGTGGTCCGCGTTGTGCGCCCCGCGCTTGCCGACGGACAGGAACGGGCCCTCGAGGTGGCTTCCGAGCAGCAGGGGATTGGTCGCGGCGAGGTCGGCGATCCCGGACAGCGATCGACCCAACGCGTCGAGGGGGTTGGACACGAGGCTCGCCAGGGCGCGTGTGGTGCCATGGCTGTGATGGGCGGCCAGCGAACGGGCGATGGCCTCAGCGCCGTCCTCGTGGCTGTGGCCACCACCGCCGTGCAGGTGCAGGTCGATCAAACCCGGTGTGAGTCGACGTCCGGTTCCGTCGATCGTTGTATCCGCACCATGGTTGCGCCAGCCGGTCCCCGTACCGGTGGCCAGGATGGTGCGCCCGGCGGTCGTGACCCAGAAGTCGTCGGTCTCGCCGTCGGCGTCGACCTTGGTGGTGCTGTGGATGGTGATGGTGCTCATGTCGGGGCGCCCTGCGCCCTGTTCCTTTCGGTGTCCAGGTAATACTCGCGCAGCGAGAGTTCCTGGGCGGCGTCCCGATCCAGCAGGACGGTGGCCCTGCGGTGCAGCTGCAGCACCGACGCCGGGCACATGCTGGAGACGGGTCCTTCGAGGGCGGCGCGGACGGCCGCGGCCTTCGCTGCCCCCTGAGCCACCAGGAGGACTTCGGTCGCGTCGAGGATAGTGCCGAGGCCCTGCGTCAGGCAGCGTCGGGGGACATCCTCCGGACGGGCGAAGAAGCGCGCGTTGTCACTGCGGGTGCCTGCCATCAGGGTCTTCGGTCGGGTGCGCGAGGAGAGGGAGGAACTCGGCTCGTTGAAGCCGATGTGCCCGTTCCGGCCTATGCCGAGGATCTGCAGATCCACGCCGCCCGCGGTCTTCATCATCTCCTCGTAGCGCTCGCACTCGGCGTCGAGATCACCTGCACTGCCGTCGGGAACGTGGACCCTCGCCGGATCGAGGCGCAGTCTGTCGACGACCTCCTGCTGGATCACGGACCGGTAGCTTTGGGCGCTGTCGCCCGGTAGCCCCACGTACTCGTCGAGGGCGAATGCGTTGAGCTGCGCCAGGGCCGGAATCCAGCGGTGCGCCAGCGCACGATAGATCGTCAGGGGGGAGGACCCGGTGGCGATGCCGAGGGTGCGGATCGTGCCACTGCGGACTCCGTCCAGGATGTGCATCGCACCGAAGGCTCCGATGTCCTCGGCGCTGTCGAGAATGACGACGCGCATGGTGGTTCCAATCTGTGGGGAGGGATTCAGGAGTCAACCGTGCTGGGGTGCCACCATCACCTTGGTCCCCCCGGCTTCGAAGGCAGCTTTCTGTTCCTCCGTGATGCCACTGTCCGTGATCAGGTTGCTGAAGATGTAGCCGGTCATCGTGGCGAACGTGCGGACGCCGATTTTCGAGGAGTCCGCGACGATGAAGGTCTCCGACGCTCGTCGCGCCATCAGTGCGTTGACCTCCGCTTCTCCTTCGTCACTGACGGTCGGGCCGACATCCGGGTCCAGGCCGTTGACGCCGATGAAGGCGAAGTCGAGGGCTACACGCTGCAGGATCACGTCGGTGTAGGGGCCTACCAGTTCGTAGGACCGCGGGTTGACCACGCCGCCGGTGACCATGATCCGGATGTTCGGCCTCACCACGAGCTGGGCTGCGATATTGATTGCGTTCGTCACCACGGTGAGGGTGGGTTTGCTGGAGGGTTCCATCAGGTCCGGCCGCATGCCGAGCGCCTGGGCTATGGCCGTGCTCGTGGTACCGCCGCACAGGCCGACGACTGAACCTTTGCGCACCAGCGCGCTCGCGGCCCGGGCGATGTCCTGCTTCTGGCGCGTGTGATCGTCACGGTTGTAGCGCGTGGGTAGGTCATAGGCGACGGCCTCCATGGTCGCACCGCCACGCGTGCGCGTGAGGAGTCGTTGGGTAGCAAGGCTGTCGAGGTCCCGCCGGGCCGTGGCGGGGGAGACTCCGAGCCGGGTGATGATGTCCTCGACGAGAACGCTCCCCTCGGCTGCGAGCAGGTCGAGTATCGCGTTGAGTCTCTCTGTCTTTTCCATCTGGTCAATCCTCGGAATCTGCTGATCGGGTCGGTGCGGAGAACAGGGTGAGCAGCCGTGCGGCTTCCGATGCCAGTGCATCACGCCCGGCCCTCATGTACTTCCGCGAGTCGACGAGATCGGGCTGGACTGCGAGTACGTCCCGCACGCGCGGGTGAAGAAGCCGTTCAGGTGCGTCGAGACGTTGATCTTGGTCATCCCCATGCGTACGGCCTGAACGAGGACCTCGTCGGGAACTCCCGAGGAGCCGTGGAGTACCAACGGTACGGGAACCGAGGTGCTCAGCTGATGGACCAGGTCCAGGTCCAGAGTCGCCGCGCGCCGGGTCATCGCATGGGAGGATCCGACAGCGACAGCGAGGGCATCCACACCGGTGGCTGCCACGAAGGCTGCTGCCTCACCCGGGTCGGTCCTGACGCCGGGTGCGTGGGCGCCGTCCTTCCCGCCCACCTTGCCGAGCTCGGCTTCGACGAAGACGTTCTCCGCATGGGCACGTTCCACGACACGTCGCGTGGTTCCGACGTTGTCGTCGAAAGGAAGATGCGCGCCGTCGTACATCACGGAGCCGAAGCCGAGGCCGAGCGCACGGTAGACCAACTGCTCGTCCTCCGCGTGGTCGAGGTGCAGCGCGACGGGAACGCGGGCGGCCCGGGCCACCGCCACCACCCCTGCAGCGATCGGCTCGAGGGCGCCGTGATAGGCGGCACAGTTCTGCGAGATCTGGAGGATGACCGGAAGCCCTGCGGCCTCCGCCCCGGCGACGATCGCCTCGGCCGTCTCGAGGTGCAGCACGTTGAAGCTGCCCAGTCCACCGCCGGCGGCGACTGCAGCATCGATGAGCGTGCGGGTCGGGGTCAGTCCCATGGTGAATCCTTCGCTCGTTGGGCAGGAGCAGTACCTGCAGGGGGTGTGGGCGGACGCACGCGGCCCGGCCGGACGACGACGGCGTCGGTCATGAGGTTGTAGTCGGCGTGCAGCACGCCAGCGGTGGGCATCAGGACAGCGGACGCGGACCAGCCCGTCGCGGCGCGCACCAGGTCAGGGACCGTCCTGATTCCCTGGGCCAGCAGGACGGCGATCGCGGCTACCGCAGCATCGCCGGCGCCCGTCGCATTGCCGCTGAGCACCCTCGGGAAGCGTGCGTGCCACGAAGAGGTGCCTGCATCATCCGAGGTGAAGGCGTACATCCCCTCCTCTCCCCGGCTGACAAGGACCAGCCCCGCACCCAGGGCCAGGAGCATTTCCGCTCCCCGTTCCATCGCGGTTTCCCCTGTGGCTTCGAGCAGTTCGTGGTGGTTCGGTTTGAGCACCATTGCTCCCGCGCGTGCGGCGGCCAGCAGAGCCGGCCCGGACGTGTCGATCACGGCGGGGATGTCCAGGCGCCGGGCGTGGCGCACCAGGTCTGCATAGAAGCTCTCCGGCCCGTGCAGGGGGAGGCTGCCGGAGCCGACGAGGCAACCGGAATGCTGCAATGTCCGGAGGACTCCGGCGGACAGTGCCGCCCACTCCCCGGCGGTCAGTTCCCTGCCTTCTTCATTCAGGAGCGTGGCCGTGCCCGCGGTGCGATCGTAGATCGCGATGCTTCGCCGGGTCGGCTGGGCGACCTCCACGAGGGAGTGGGGAAGGCCGCTGTCCTCGAGGTCGGTCCTGAGCTGGACGCCCGAGTCACCTCCGACGGGCAGGACCGCGTGGACGCCGAACCCGCTCTGCTGGATCACGCGAGCCACGTTGAGTCCCTTGCCACCCGCCTTCTCGATCGGAGCCGGGACGCGGTGAGAGAGGCCGGGATGGAGCTCCGCCACGGTATAGGTGGTGTCCAGTGCCGGATTCGGCGTGACGGTCAGGACTGGAGCCGGCGGCGTCACGGAAGGGCCACCAGATCCCGGGCGTGCATGGCAGCGCCGATCAGGCCCGCGTCCTGCCCCAACTGGGAGACGGTGAGACGCGGTTTCCGCAGGAACGAGAGCTGCTCCTCGATCCGCCGGTCCAGTGGCTCCAGGAGCGCGGCCCCGGCCTGCGCCAGGCCCCCGCCGAGAATGACCGTCTCGGTGCCGACCATGGCAACCAACTGGCAGATACTGAAGGCAAGGGCCTCGATCGCATCCGACCAGATCTCTCGCGCGTCATCGTCCCCGGCCTGGCTTGCCAGGAGGACCTCGCGGGCCCCCGACACGATCCGCCCCGTCCGTGCTGTGTACCGGCGGGTGATGCCGCCCGCCGAGGCGACGGTCTCCAGGCAGCCCGACGCGCCGCAGGGGCAGGGCAGACCCCCCGGCACCCGCGCATGGCCCAGCTCGCCCGCATAGCCGCCGGCGCGCACCGGTCGACCGTCGGAGAACACTGCTCCGGCGATTCCCGTCCCGATGATGAGCACAACGGCATCGTCGGCCCCGAGACCCGCGCCCACCCGCATCTCCGCGTCCCCTGCCGCGCTCACGTCGTGGCCGAAGGATACGGCGAGTCCGGTCTCCTCGCGGACGCGGTCCCTGAACGGGTAGTTCCGCCACCCGAAGTTGCTGGCGAAGAGCCCCACGCCGGCGCCGTCGTCGACGAGGCCGGGAACCACCAGGCCGAGCGCAGCCACCTCGATCTCCGGGTACTGATCCGCACACGCACCGGCAAGCTGGACGACCTGTTCCACCACGGCATCACCCGGGCGCCGACCGTCGAGGTGGGTAGCCACCCGGGTAAGCCCCCGGAGGTTGCCGCAGTGGTCCATCAGTGCGAACTTCGTATCTGTACCACCGACGTCGACGGCCAGGACCGCGGCGCCGGGGCCGGCGGCTCCCACGGGCGTGTCGGGGGACATAGGTCAGTCTCCGAGGACGACTGACCGTGACAGATGGCGGGGGGCGTCCGGGTCCAGGTTCCGCGCACGCGCCCGGTCCAGCGTGATCTTGTGGACCCGCACCAGGTCGGCCAGCGGGTGGACGCCCGTGCTGATGTAGTGGGCGCCGGTCGCCGCCACCTCGTCGCGCAGCCCGGACGGTTCTTCGCCGAAGACCCAGGTGACCCTGCCGGGCTGGGCGATGGCGATGGGCCCGTGGCGGTATTCCATCGCGGGGTACGATTCCGTCCATCCCTGGACGCCCTCACGCATCTTCAGTGCGGCCTCGTGCGCCAGCCCGACGGTCCAGCCCGTACCGAGGAAGCTGAACTGATCGGCGGACAGCAGCTCGTCAGGAGTCTCGGCCGTGACGGCTTCCCTCGCATCGGCGATGGCGGCATCGAGGTCGATCCCCGTCGATGCCAGGAGGTACGCCAGGGCTGATGTGGCGAAGCGGGTTTGCACCACGGACTTCTCGTCCGCGAACGGCAGTCCCACGACGCCGTCAGCGAGACCGACTGCGGGCGATTCGACGTCCCCCAGGATCACGACCGTGGGGGTTCTGCCCTTGAGCTCGGTGAGCAGGGCGAGGATCTCGCTCGTCGTACCGGAGCGGGTGATGGCGACGACGGCGTCGTAGGCGCGGGTCGTGATGACAGCGGCTTCCGACGCCGCATACGCATCGGTCTCGCCGTAACCGGAGCTCTCGCGGGCGGCAGCATACGACTGCGCCATAAACCAGGACGTCCCACAGCCGACGACGGCGATCCGCTGACCCGCGCGGGGAGCAAGTGTTCCCGTCCGGCCTGGGCGATGGCACGTTCCCAGCATTGTGGCTGGGAGGACAGTTCGGCATCCATCTGGGCGCCGCGACGAGCGGCGGCAGGTGCTGACGGGGGGAGCTGCGACACGAGGTACTCCTTGGGAGGGCGAGCAGGATCGCTCAATGATCACTCATGATCGTCAAAGCTGTCCAGCCATCACTGCTGATCATTGCTTTTTCGAGGCGTCTTTCTGTTCAGGGTTTGTTTCGATCATGTTGCGTCTGATGCGAGTCCTTGACCTGAGACTTACGTCACGGCATGCTGTGGAAGATGAACTGCTCGATGCTGATTGTCGGCTCGCTCGTATAGTCATTTTTAGTCACCTTTCACCCGGTCATGGCGCGTCGTATCTGCAGAACCTGCACGGTTTGAAACCCCTTCGAAAAGGAATCAGGCAATGAAAAGCACTTTGAGGATGAGCATGCTGGCGATGGCCGCCGTCGGGACACTCGCCGTGTCCTCCTGCGGCTTCGGCGGGGGCGGATCGGCGGAGGCGGAAGGTGGTGAAACGACGCTGAACCTGCTGGTCCCCAGCTACTCCGACGGCACCAAGGCCCTCTGGGAGGGAGTGATCGACGAGTTCGAGGCGGCCAATGAGGACATCTCGGTCAACCTGCAGATCGAGTCCTGGGAGAATCTCGAATCCGTCCTCCAGACCAAGATCCAGGCAGGAGACGCACCGGACATCTACAACGGCGGCGCCTTCTCGGCCTTCGCTGCAGAGGGGCTGCTCTACCCCGCCGCGGACATCGCTTCGGAGGACACGCTGGGCGACTTCCAGGAGTCCTTCGCCGAGAACGAGACACTCGACGGCACCCAGTACGGACTGCCCCTGCTCGCGTCCGCCCGCGCCCTGTTCTACAACCAGGACCTGTTCGACGCAGCCGGCGTCGATGCACCACCCACGACCTGGGACGAGCTGGAGGACGCGGCCGCGAAGATCACGGCCACCGGCACTCCCGGGTATGGCATGCCGCTCGGCTCGGAGGAGGCACAGGGCGAGGCCCTGCTCTGGTTCGCCGGGAACGGCGGCGGCTTCGGAGATGCCTCGCAGATCACGGTCGACACCCCGGAGAACCTCGAAGCAGCCGAATTCATGAAGAAGCTGATCTCGGACGGCGTCACGCAGCCCAACCCGGGCGCGACGCAGCGTACTCCCATGATCAACATCTTCATGCAGGGCCAGATCGGGATGGTGTACGGCCTTCCGCAGACCGTGGGTCAGCTCGAGGAGGCGAACCCCGACATGAACTACGGAGTGGCGAATGTGCCCACCAAGACGGGCGACCCCGCAACCCTGGGCGTCGCCGATCGCCTCCTCGCCTTCAAGAACGACGAGACGAAGCAGGACAGCATCACCGCCTTCATGGACTTCTTCTTTGCCGAGGAGCAGTACGTGAGCTGGGTCGAGTCCGAGGGTTTCCTGCCCACGACGAAGTCGGGGTCCGAGGCCATGGCCTCCAACGAGACGCTGAAGCCCTTCCTGGACATGCTGCCCGACGCCAAGTTCTACCCGACGTCCAACCCTGCCTGGAATGCGACCGACGGCGCCTTCAAGCAACTCATGGGCCTGCTTGAGACAGAGGAGCCTGCGTCCGTGCTCGAGCAGATCCAGGCGAAGGCCGACGCCGCAGCCTGATGCGCCAACGCGAGGCGAGCCGGCGGCGGATGTCGTCGTCGGCTCGCCTCCTGTCCGAGGAGAACGGCCAGCATTCCATGAGCACAATCCAGCAGCCTCCCATCCTGCGCGTCCGAGCGGCCCGCGGCCAGAACAGGGACAGCTTCGTCGCGGCACTACCCTGGATCGGACCGGTCCTGATCCTCATCTTCGGGGTCGTTCTCTTCCCTGCCGGCTACATGATCTACAACTCGACCCGCCGTATCAGCCAGGCGGGCACCAACGTCGAAGGCGTCGGGTTCGCGAATTTCAGCACCGTCCTGGCCGATCCGAACCTCCCGCGGATCCTCCTCAACACCGTGGTGTGGGTGGTCGTGGTCGTCTCCGTGACCGTCGTCATCTCGCTCGCGCTCGCGAATTTCCTCAATAAGCCGTTTCCCGGCCGGACCCTGGTGCGGATGGCCGTGGTGGTTCCCTGGGCGGCCAGCGTCGTGATGACCACCACCGTGTTCTACTACGGGCTGGACCGGGACTACGGGGTGATGAACACCTTTTTCGTCGACATCGGTCTGCTCGACAGTCCTTACGGGTTCACCAAGAACGTGGTGTCGGCACTCGGGGCGGCGATCGTGGTCGGCATCTTCGTCTCCATCCCCTTCACCACCTATACCCTGCTCGCGGGGCTGCAATCGGTGCCCGGCGACATCCTGGAAGCAGCCAAAATGGACGGTGCGGGCAGGGTCCGCACCTACTTCATGGTCGTCCTGCCCCAACTACGCGGGGCACTCGCCGTCGCCGTGCTCATCAACGTCATCAATGTGTTCAACAACCTGCCGATCCTGCGCATCATGACCGGATCCCTCCCCGGCTACAGCGCAGACACCCTGATGACGTACATCTTCAAGGTCCTGCAGTTCGATCGCCGCCAGGATCTGGCGAGTGCCCTCAGCGTGATCAACTTCGCGATCGTGATCGTGATCGTCGCGGCTTACGTGAAGATCGTCAAGCCGATGAGAGAGGACTGACATGGCGGTCGCAACAAGCCCAACAGCTCCGATACGGCCACCTGCCGAGCGCCGCATGAAGAAATACGGGGAAGACGGAGTCAGTGGCAGGCGCATGGCGGGCCGCATGGTCGTTGGGCTCCTGATCTCCCTTGTCTTCCTCGTGCCGTACCTCATCATGCTCGTCGGGTCCCTGAAGACCAGACCGGAGATCCTCGCTGTCCCTCCACGCTACTTCCCCCAGGATGGCCTGCAGATCGGCAACTACGTGACCATGTGGGGCACCCCCGAGACGCCCCTGCCGTACAACCTCATCTCCACCGTGATCATCGCCGTGTTCGCAACGCTGCTCGTGTTGCTGGTCGCAACACCCGCTGCCTACTACACGGCCCGCTTCAGGTTCCCGGGCAAGCTCGCTTTCCTGTTCCTCGTCATCGTGACGCAGATGCTGCAACCGGCCGTGCTGACGGCGGGACTGTTCCGGCAGATGCTGGTCCTCGACATCAACGACACCTGGCTCGCGATGATCCTGATCAATGCGGCGTTCAACCTGTCCTTCGCCCTGTGGATCATGCACAGCTTCTTCGCCGGTATCCCCAAGGAGGTGGACGAGGCGGCCCAGCTGGACGGCGCAGGACGTCTGACCGTCCTGTTCAGGATCAACCTGCCGCTTGTGTGGCCGGGCATCGTCACGGCTGTCATCTTCACGTTCGTCTCCTCCTGGAATGAGTTCGCGGCCAGCCTCGTCATCATGTCCACGGCGGAGAACCAGCCGCTCTCGGTCGCCCTCACGAAATTCATCGGACAGTACGCCACGAGTTGGCAGTACGTGTTCGGGGTATCGATCGTCGCAATCATCCCGGTAATCATCCTTTTCGCCCTTATCGAGAAGAGGCTCATCGGTGGGCTCACCGCGGGATCGGTGAAGTGATCCGAAGCCCTGCACCTGCGGCCCCGGCCGTCGAGATCGCCGTGACCTCCCCCACCGGGGTGCGCGCGGCAATTTCCGGAGGAGCCGATCGGATCGAGCTCTGCGCCGCCCTCGAACTGGGGGGACTCACGCCGACGCTGATGATGACGGAACACGCCGTAGCGACAGGCATTCCGGTGCACGTGCTGATCCGCTGCCGGCCGGGAGGGTTCCTCTACTCGCGGGAGGAGATCAGCTGGATGGCCGACGAAGCTGCCCACGCCGTCGCAGCCGGTGCAGCAGGGGTGGTCTTCGGCGCCCTCAAATTGGAGGGGCGGATCGACACTGAAGCGCTGCGGCGGATCTCCAACGCTGCGCGCGAAGCCGGGCCGGCCGCGCAGCTGACGTTCCACCGGGCCATAGACCACCTCCGGGATCCCGCCGATCATCTCGAGGACCTCGCCGCTCTCGGCGTCCACCGTGTCCTCACCTCCGGGGGTGCCCCCACCGTCGATCAGGGGCTGTCCGCCATCCGGAGGATGCTCGAGCGTGATTCAGGGATCGAGATCATGGCGGGAGGCGGCATCTCCCTCGACCACCTCGACCGCATCCTCGCCATCGGTGTGCACGCCATCCACCTGTCGGCGAAAGCCGAGGTCCGCCAGGCATCCCGCCACTGGTCGACCGTCGTCCCCACCGCTCCCGCCGAGGGCGAGATCCATTACGAGACGGACGAGTCGACGGTCCACGCAGCAACCCGACGGGCGCGCAGGACACCTGCTAGGGGACGGACCGACTGAGCTCGACGATGCCACGTCCGTCGAGGTTCGCTACTCCAGGAGCGGACGGGCGCCGAGGATGGAGTCCGCGATCGCCGTCGTCGCAGCGGTCAGACCGGCCTCGACGACGTGCCGATCCGGGGACTCCGAGTCATGGAGGAAAGCGGTGACACCGCGCTGCATGCCGCAGTAGTCGAGGATGCCGCTCTCGATCTGGGTGCTGAACGACCGGGTGTAACCGTGCTTCTCGAACGACTGCGCCGAGGTGCCGGAGACCGGCAGCAGGTGTGCGGTCAGCCGGCCCAGGCGCGGAACCACCCTGCCGCCGTCGTCGCCGAAGGCCCACCCCGCGATGAAGACGCGGTCGATCCACCCCTTCAGCAGGGCCGGCATCGACCACCAGTACACCGGGAAGACGAGCACCAGGTGCTCGACGGCGTCGACCCGGGCCTGCTCAGCGACCACGGACGGATCGACGCCGCCCTGGCCCTGGTAGGCCCGGCGATCGACCGGGGTGAAACGCGGATCGAATCCCTCCCGGGCGAGGTCGGCGACGGTTGTTCCATCCGGTCCCAGCAGCCCGCGCAATCGGGCAGCAGCCCGATTCGTGAGTGAGTCCTCATCCGGGTGGGCAGTGACGATCAGGGTTCGCATGGGTCCCACTCTCCACCGTCCGCGGGACCGTCACCAAGAGCACGGAAGCGCCGAACGATCAGCGCTTCTCGTAGCTGCTGATCGCGTCCACCTTCGCCGCTGATGCGCTGGAGGTGTCGAAGGTGTAGCCGAGCCATTCCTTGGCGAGACGACGGGCCAGTTCCAGGCCGATCACGCGCTGGCCCATGCAGAGCACCTGCGCGTTGTTGCTCAGCACCGAGCGTTCCACCGAGTAGGAGTCGTGGGCGGTCACCGCGCGGATGCCGGCCACCTTGTTGGCCGAGATCGCGACGCCGAGGCCGGTTCCGCAGATCAGCAGGGCGCGGTCGGCGTCACCGCTCTCCACCTTCCGGGCGGCGTCCACCGCCACGTGCGGGTAGTCCACGTTCTCGGAGCGGGAGATGCCGACATCGATCACGCTCTCCACTCGCTCGTCGGCCTCGAGGTCCTTGAGCAGGGCCTCCTTGTACTCCAGTCCGGCTTCGTCGCTGCCGATGACGATGCGCAGTTTCTTCTCGCTCATATCTGGTTCCTTTCCATTGCGGGTCCTGGTGGGGCTAAGGGAGTAAGGCACGGTTTTGTTCCGCGGCGATCTCGAGCAGGCGCAGGTAGCCCTCCAGCTCCCACGCCGTGCGTCCGACGAACAGGCCGTCCACGTGCTCGATGCCCAGCAGGTCCGCCGCGTTGCCCAGGCTGACCGAGCCGCCGTACAGCAGGCCGGCCACCCGGCCGCCGTACTCCTGACCGAGTGCGGCGAACGGTTCCCGCAGCTCCTCGACGGTGGCGGGACGTCCCTTCTCACCGATGGCCCAGATGGGCTCGTAGGCGATCAGGACCCGGGCGCGCTGGCTCTCGTCGAGCCCGTCGAGTGCGCGGGACGCCTGCTCGAGGATGAAACGGGTGGACCCGCCGTCGTCCTTCACGGAGGCCGGCTCTCCGATGCAGAGCAGCGGGATGAGCCCGTGGTGAAGTGTCGCGGCCACCTTGAGGCGGACGGTCTCGTCGGTCTCGCCGAAGTGCTCCCGCCGCTCGGAGTGGCCGATCTCCACCATCCGGGCACCGGCGTCGGCGACCTGCGGAACCGATACCTCGCCGGTCCACGCTCCCGCGTCCTCCCAGTGGGCGTTCTGCGCCCCGAGCAGCACGCGATCGTCCCCGCCCAGCACCGCGGCGACCGCAGCGATCGCCGTCGCGGGCGGGATCACGAAGGGCTGGACCGAGCCGGTCTCCTGCCCGTCCAGCCCGGCGAGCAGACCGTGCATGTAGTCCGTGGCCTCGGTGAGCGTCTTGTTCATCTTCCAGCTCGTGCCGATCCACACCGTCACGGCTGCTCCGCGCCCGCCGAGGCGAAGAGGTCCCCGAGGGCGTCCATCAGGAGGGAGAAGGAGACGGCGCCCGGATCAGGTGTGCCGACGCTCTTCTCGCCGAGGACGCGTGAGCGTCCGCGGCGGGCGGTGATGTCCGCGGTGGCGTCGGCTGCCTCGCGGGCCGCAGCGGCGGCCCGCTTGGTCGATGCCGCGAGATCGGAGGAGGCAGCAAACTCGGATTCCAGCGTCTCCCGGAACGGGATGATCGCGTCCACCATGGTCTTGTCGCCCTGTTCCGCGCCCCCGAGGCGTCGGATGGCGTCGGTCCCTGTGACCAGGGCGCGGACGACGTCCTCCGCCGTGGCCCCGGACGCGTTGTCGAACACGCTCCCGGCCGCGATCAGCGCCGCGCCCCAGAGGGCTCCGGAGGTCCCGCCGGCCTCTTCTGCCCATGCGTCTCCGGCGCGGAGCAGGACGGTCCGTGCGCCTGCACCCTTCCCGACCGCTGCACGGGCTGCGGTCACAGCACCGCGGGTGCCGTAGGCCATGCCCTGCCCGTGATCGCCGTCGCGCGACGGCGTCGAGCTTGCCGAAGTACTCCTGGTGCTCCGCAGCCGTCGCGCGCAGGACCTCCAGGGCCTCCGTGATCGACGCGGCCAGCTCCCGGGACTCGGGGGAGGATTCGGGGATGGTCTCCTCGCCGGGTGTGTGGACCCAGGTGCGTGCCGGCCGGTCGGCGGTGTCGGGCGCACCCCGGCGGAAAGCGGGAGTGTCCGCGGGTGCCAGCCAGTACTGCTCGAGTTCGTCGTCGAGGAAGACGACGGTCAGGGACAGCCCGGCCATGTCGAGGCTGGTCACGTGCTCGCCCACCTCCGGGGCCACCACGGTGAGGCCCTTCTCGGCGAAGCGCTCCGCCAGGCGGCCGTAGGCGAGGAACAGTTCCTCGTACTTGACGGTGCCCAGCCCGTTCAGGACGACGGCGACCCGCCCCTGGTAGCCGCCGTCGACGCGCTCCGGCTCCTCCTCCAGCACGCCGTCGAGCAGGAGATCGGCGACCTCCTCGCCCGTGCCCAGCGGGACCTCCCGGATGCCCGGTTCCCCGTGGATGCCCAGGCCGATCGCCATCTCGCCCTCGGGCACGTGGAACAGGGCGCCGTCCGCGCCGGGGAGGGTGCAGCCCTCGAAGGCGACGCCGAAGGACCGCGTGGCGTCGTTGGCCTTCCAGGCGATCCGCTCGGCCTCGTCGATGTCGGCCCGGGCCTCGATGGCGGCTCCGGCGATCTTGAACACCACGAGATCGCCCGCGATACCACGGCGGTCCCGATGGTCCTCGGCCGGACCGGAGGCGATGTCATCGGACACCCGGATGATCCGCACGTCCACCCCCTCCGCCCTCAGCTTCTCCGCGGCCTGCCCGAAGTGGAGTACATCGCCCGCGTAGTTGCCGAAACCGAGGATCACGCCCCCGCCGTTCTCGGCGGACCGCGAGACCGAGTACACCTGGGAGGCGGACGGCGAGGAGAAGATGTTGCCGCACGGCGCACCATGGCCCATGCCCGGCCCGATCCAACCCGCGAACGCAGGATAGTGCCCCGACCCTCCACCGATCACCAGGGCCGGCTGACCCTGCGGGGTCTCGGTGGAGCGCACCACCCCGCCGTGTGCCAGCATCACGTGCTCCGGGTGAGCCGCCGCATAACCGCGCAGCGCATCGGTGGCGAACTGCTCGGGATCGTTCACAAGGTACGTCATGGTTCCAGCCTCGGTTGTCGATGAGCCGTCAGCGGAGCGGCGCCTCTCTGCGCCGCCCCTCCGCGTGGGTGAGAGGTGCTGCTACGTCGCGGACTCCTCGGCCGGGCTCGGCCCCAGTTCCTTCAGCAGTGCGGCCATGGCGACATAGGCCTTGTTGCGGTAGGCCACCAGCTCACTCGTCCGCTCCGCCGGGATGTCGAGGAACCCGGCGCCGGACTTCGTGCCCAGCTTCCCGGCGTCCACGAGGTCCTGGAGGATCTTCGGCGTGGCGAAACGCTCGGGGAACGAGGTCTGCAGCGAGGCGTAGCAGAAGGAGTAGACGTCCAGCCCCGCCATGTCGGCGATGGCGAAGGGGCCGAAGAACGGCAGCCGGAACCCGAAGGTGGTCCGCACGAGGGTGTCGACGTCCTCCGCCGAGGCGATGCCCTGCTCGACGACCTGCGCCGCCTCGTGGAACAGGGCGTACTGGAGCCGGTTGAGGACGAAGCCGGTGACGTCCTTCACGACGGCGGCATGCTTGCCCGTCAGCTCGACGATCTCGCGGGCCACCTCGACGGTCTCCGGCGTCGTGCCCTCGTGGGGGATGACCTCGACGCCGGGGATGAACGGAGCCGGGTTGGAGAAGTGGACCCCGAGGAAGCGGCCGGGATTCGCCACGGCCTCCGCGAGCTTGGCGATCAGGATGGTCGACGTGTTGGAGCCGATCACCGCGTCGGCAGGAGCGGCATCGCTGATCCTGCGAAGGGTGCTGTGCTTGATGTCGATGATCTCCGGGACGGCTTCCTCGATGTAGGAGGCGTTCGCCACGGCGTCCTCGATGCTCGGGGCGGCCCAGAGCTGGTCGCGCAGGCGCTGCACGGCGTCCTCGGGGAACAGCCCGTCCGCGACGAACTGTTCCGCCTCACCGATCAGGCGCTCGAGATTCTTCTCCGCGATCTCTTGGGAGACGTCGGCGAGTGCGACCCTCGCTCCGCCCAGTGCCAGGACCTGCGCGATTCCTCCGCCCATGTATCCCGAACCGACAACTGCCACTGAACGTTGAGCCATGAGCCGCATCTCCTCTGATGTGTGCACGGTACTTCGAGTGGACGCACGCCCGCATCGGGTTCTGCCGAGGTCGAGCATCGGGCCGGATGGGGTGCGAATCGTGTTCCTATAGGATCCACGGGAGCCAGAACCGTGTCAACCGTCACAGCGGACGGGGAGCGGCGCTAGGCGATCCGGCCCGGGGCGCTTCCGCCGGAGACCTCGTACTCGTGGATGGCGCGCTCGCCGACCCCGCAGATGTGGCTGGCCATGGCGATCCGCGCAGCGGTGGCATCTCCCCGCCGCATCGCGCCCAGGATCCGGGAGTGCTCGTCGATGGCGCTGGCGGCATCACGCACGCCCACTCCGCTGAACAGCCGGAACCGGTGCACGTGTCCGCCGAGGGAGTCGTAGGCGCTCAGCAGGAACTTGTTGGCCGTCTGCTCCACGATCAGGCGGTGGAACCGCTCGTCCGCCTCCCAGTAGGCCCGGTAGTCGGAGAAGTGCGGACCATTGGGGGCGTCGCGGAGGTCGTGGATGGACTGCTGCAGCGCGGACAGGAACGCTTCGTCCGCTCGTTTGCACGCCACTTCGGCGCTGTGGGGCTCGAGCAGGAGCCGGGCGTCCATCAGGTCGGACAGTTCGGTGTGGCTCAGCATGGGAGCCACCCGGTAACCGCGCAGAGCGGCGCGCGTCACGAGGCCCGTGGCCTCCAGCCTGGCGAGCGCCTCCCGGACCGGGGTGGGGGAGACGCCGAGTTCGCGCGCGGTGCCGTCGATGCTGAGCGGATCGCCGGACGTGAGGTTGCCGTCCATCAGGCGGGAGAGCACCTGCTTGTACACCTGATCGGCGAGGACGCTGCGCCGCACCCAGGACTCGTCCGTGGCGCCCTGACTCATGGGTCGCCCCTTGCTTCCAGCAGTCATACGGTCGATTCTCCCACGAACCGGCGGGACGGAGGCCGCTGCTGCACGGCCGCTCGGCGGCCGGGATGCGGCCGGCGGGACGTGGAAAACGACCTCTGGACAAGCGCCCAATATCCTATAGGGTTGAGCCCATCAACCCCTGGATGTGTTCCACGCCACACCACCCGTGCGTGGAACTGCCGATGCGATCAAAGGTGCTCCCGTTATGCACATCCTCCTGCCCGCCGCCACCGGCGACGCCCTGGTCCTGGCCGAGAGGCCCACCTGGGCCCTGCTAGGCATCGCCGTCCTGGCGATCGCCGCACTCCTGCTACTCATCATCAAACTGCGCGTCCACGCGTTCTTCGCCCTCATCATCATCAGCGTGCTCACCGCCCTCGCCGCCGGAATCGGCGTCGCGGACGTGATCGGCGTCGTGGTCGCGGGATTCAGCACCACCGTGGGCAACGTCGCGTTGCTCGTGGGCTTCGGTGCCGTGCTCGGCCGCCTCGTCGAGATCTCCGGTGGAGCCCAGGTGCTGGCCGATGCCATGCTGCGCCGCTTCGGCGAGAAGCGCGCACCCCTGGCCCTCGCTGTCGCCTCACTCTTCTACGCCTTCCCGATCTTCCTCGACGCGGGCTTCATCGTGATGCTGCCCATCATCTACACGGTGGCCCGGCGACTCGGCGGCTCGTTCATGCTGTACGTCCTGCCCTCCATCGGCGCCTTTTTGATGATGCATGCGCTGACCCCGCCCCATCCGGGTCCCACCGCCGCAGCGACGGTCATGGGCGCCGACGTGGGCATGGTGGTGCTGATCGCCCTGCTGGTCGGTCTGCCCACCTGGTACCTGGCCGGCTACCGGTTGAGCCTGATCATCGCCAAGCGCTACCCGAACATGCCCGTTCCCAACCTCCTGGGTGAGGCGAACCTCGACGAGGACACCCCTCGCCCGGGGTTCTGGACCATCATCTTCGTGCTGCTCCTGCCCCTGGTGCTGATCTTCTTCAACACCCTCTTCACCACCCTCGAGGCGAGTGGAGCCGTCGGCGACGACAACGCGTTCTTCCAGCTCTCCCGGCTGATCGGCAACACGCCGGTCGCGCTGCTCATCGCCACGCTGTTCGCCATGTACCTGCTCTACCTGCGGCCGCGCCGCGGCCACGGCAAGGTGGGCGGGGCGCTCGAGGACCTGGTGGACAACTCCCTGGCCCCGGTGTGCTCGATCATCCTGATCACCGGAGCGGGCGGCGCCTTCGGCCGCGTGCTCACGGAGACCGGCATCGGCTCCACGATCGCCGGCGGCCTCGATGCCATGGGGCTGCCCGTGATCCTGGCGGGCTTCCTCGTCGCCGTGGCCTTCCGCGTCGCCCAGGGCTCGGCAACCGTCGCCGCGACGACGGCCGGCTCCATCATGGCCCCGGCCGTCCTGGAGCTCGGACTGTCCGGCGTCGCGCTGGCCGCGATCGTGGTGGCCATCTCCGCCGGCTCCATCACCTTCTCGCACGTCAACGACTCCGGCTTCTGGCTCATCGGCAAGTTCTGCGGCTTCGACACGCTCACCACCCTGAAGACCTGGAGCGTCATCGCCACGGCGATCGGCTTCATGGCCTTCGCCCTCGCCTGGATCGTCTACGCCCTGGCCGTCTGACGCCCAGCGCTCCGGTACCCTTCCCTTCATCCCCGATCCCCTGAGGAGAACACCATGGTCCACACACCCGACACCTGGCCGATCGGTGCGGCCCTGCTCAATTTCACCGGCACCACCGCGGACGGTCAGGACCGGACCACCGCCGGACCCGAGGCCTGGAAGCAGACCCTCCGGGAGGTCCGGCACGCAGGTTTCGACCATGTCGACCTCACCGACTCCTGGGTCCGCGCGGCCGACCTCGACAGCGCGGGTCGCAGGGAGCTGCTGAAGACGGCGCGTTCCTACGGGCTGGCCTTCAGCGACCTGGCGGTGACCCGCAAGAGCGTGATCACCCCGGACGAGGAGCGGGCGCAGTTCAACATCGCCTACACGAAGCGGACCATCGATGCTGCTGCGGACCTGGAGGCACCCATGGTGTGCCTGGGCCTGCACGACCCCTTCACCCAGGCGCAGAAGGAGGCCACCTGGTTCTGGCTGGCGGCGGGGGCGGAGGACGAGGACACGCAGGGCAACCGGGACAAGGCGGCCTCACGCTTCCGGGAGCTCGGGGAGTACGCGGCGGAGCGGGGCGTGAGCATCTCCCTCGAGATGTACGAGGGCACGTTCCTCGGCACGGCCGACAGCTCCGTGCAGCTGGTCACCGCCGTCGACCTCCCCAACGTGGGGCTCTGCCCCGACATCGGCAACATCGTCCGGCTGCATCGCGAGGTGGAGGACTGGCGCGAGATGCTGGTGAAGATGCTGCCCCACACCAACTACTGGCAGCTGAAGAACTACTTCCGGGACTACGACCCGGCGACCGGCGCCTATGCCTCGGCACCCGCACCCCTGGCCCTCGGGTTCATCAACTACCGCGAGGCCATCGGGATGGCGATCGAGAGCGGCTTCGACGGCCCCATGTGCGTGGAGCACTACGGGGGAGACGGCCTCAGCGTCGCCGCTATGAACCGCGACTACATCCGGGGCATCCTCGAGGTGAAGCTGCCGGAGAACTAACCAGGGGTCCGCGCCGGGCACGTATCGGCGCGGACCGCCCTATTCGCGCACCCTGCCCGCCCCGGGCGGCGTTACGGGGCCGGCGGTGCGGTGGAGGACCGGACGATGAGGTGGGTGGCCAGTTCCACGCGGGTGGAGTCCGGTCTCTCGCCGCCGATCTCCCGGAGCAGAGCACGGATGGCGGTGCGTCCCATGTCCCGAAGCGGTTGCGCGACGGTGGTCAGCTGCGGAGAGGTCTGCTCGCTGGTGTAGGTGCCGTCGAAACCCACCACGCTCAGCTCATCCGGCACCGTGATCCCCCGCGCATGGGCTTCGGCGAGCACGCCCACCGCGATGCTGTCCGACGCCGCGAAGATGGCCTGCGGGGGTTCGTCCAGGGCGAGGAGCTGATCGAGGCTCCGGCGGCCCGTCTGGGGGTCGAACGTGCCCGCCAGGACGTAGTCCTCGGAGATCCGGAGTCCCCGCTCGAGGAGGGCCGCGACGTAGCCGTGCTCGCGGTCCTGACTGCATTCCGCGCTCGCGGGCCCGCCGATGAAGGCGATGCGGGTGTGGCCGAGGTCGAGCAGGTGCTCGGTGGCGGTCTTCCCGCCGGCCCAGTTCGTGGCTCCCACGCTGGCGACTCCCCGCCCCGGAGGGTTGATCGGATCGATGACGACCACGGCTATGCCGCGCTTCTTCACCTCCTTGATCTCGCGCGGGGACCACCGCGACGTGACGAGCAGCAGCCCCCGGCGGCCGGACGCCTGCATCTTGTCCGCCCGTTCCCCGGCGGGCAGGTGGGTGGGTCCGGTCTTGGACAGGACGACCTCCGCCCCCTGCACCTCCGCGCCTTCGAGGATCCCGTCCATCACCTCGGAGTAGTACGCCGTCGTGACGTTGTCCACGGCGACGTCGATCAGCGTCGAGCCGGCGGGCAGGAGAGCGCGGCGCTGGCCCGGCGGCTGGTAGTCGGACTCCCGCAGGGCTTCCAGGACGCGCTTGCGCGTCGCAGGAGCGACGTCCTCCCGTCCGTGGATCACCTTGGACACGGTGGGTGTCGACACCCCGGCAAGAGCCGCGACCGACGCGAGCGTGGCCTTCACCTTCAGTTCTACTTCCGACAAAGTTTCGGGATCCTTCCTGATGGCGTGCTGCAATGTTGCCGACGAGAACCAGTATCCCGGGCTAGACTCCCTTCGAATTCCTTCCGGTAACGCTTACTGGCACGCCATTGACCAATGAGTGTGATGCAGGTAACTTTACTCTTGTTAGTTTGTTGTTATCGAAAACATTTCGAATTTTCTTCCGCAGCGTGGCGGTCAACGATCGCAGAGCCGCGGAGTTGACCTGCCCACACCAGCCGGCCCCCATGCCTCGAGCTGAGTCGAACGGAAGAACTGATGAACATGCGAACACGCACCTCCCTGATCTCGGCGGTCTCCGCCATCACTCTGGCCCTCAGCCTCTCCGCCTGCGGATCCAGCGGCCCGTCCGACCCCGCCGCAGATTCCGATTCCCCCTCCATGTGGGCCCTGACCGGCAGCAGCGAGGACATCTTCCGCTCGTCCGTCGAGAGCTGGAACGAGGCCAATAGCGACGACACCATCAACCAGGAGTTCTTCGCCAACGACGCCTACAAGACAAAGGTACGCACCGCGATCGGGGCAGGCGAGGGACCGACGTTCATCTACGGGTGGGGCGGTGGCGTGCTGAAGTCATACGTCGACGCCGGCCACGTCAGCGACCTGGACCAGTTCCTCGCCGACAACCCCGACGTGAAGGACCGCTACATCCCCTCCGTCCTGGAGAACGGCGTGATCGACGGCAAGACCTACGCGCTTCCCAACAACAACATGCAGCCGGTCGTCCTCTACTACAACAAGCAGGTCTTCGAGGACATGGGCGTCGAGCCCCCCGAAACCTGGGACGAGCTGATGGCCCTGGTGCCCGAGTTCAACGACGCGGGGATCGCGCCCTTCGCCCTGGCCGGACAGTCCAAGTGGCCGAACCTGATGTGGCTGTCCTACCTCGTGGACCGCATCGGTGGGCCCGAGGTCTTCCAGGCGATCCTGGACGGCGAAGCGGACGCATGGTCCGATCCAGCGGTGATCGAGGCGCTTACGAAGATCCAGGAACTGGTCGACGCCGGCGGCTTCATCAACGGATTCTCCTCGATCGCGGCCGACGCCGGCGCGGACAGCGCCCTCCTGTACACCGACAAGGCGGCGATGATGCTGCACGGCGGCTGGGTGTACCAGAACCTGAAGAACGATGCCCCCGAGTTCGTCGAATCGGGCGACGTCGGCTTCGTGCCGTTCCCCGAGGTGGAAGGCGGCGCCGGAGATCCGGCCAACGTCGTCGGCAACCCCGCGAACATGTGGTCCCTCTCCTCCGCGGCCTCTGATCAGCAGAAGGAATCCGCGCTGAACTACCTCAAGGACGGACTGTTCAGCGAGGAGTACACGCAGGCCATGATCGACTCCGGTGCTGTTCCGGCCGTCAACGGGATCGAGGACCAGCTCGCCGCCTCCGAGGACAAGGACTTCGTCGAGTTCGTCTACGGTCTGGCGCAGGACGCCCCGAGCTTCCAGCTCTCCTGGGACCAGGCGCTGAGCCCGGCCCAGGGCGACGCCATGCTCGCCAACCTCGACCAGATCTTCATCGGCGAGATCACGCCCGAGCAGTTCGCCGAGAACATGAACGCAACGCTGGGCAAATGAGCACCCTGCTGAAGCCCAAACCCGCGATGAAGGTGCGGGGAGCGCGGGCCGAGGGTCCTTCGGCCTGGATGGTCGTCCCGGCACTGGTCTTCTTCCTGACCTTCGCCGTCGTGCCCCTGCTCGGCGTGCTGTTCCTCAGCTTCACCAACTGGAACGGACTGGGTGCCATCACCTGGGCCGGCCTGGAGAGCTGGCGGACGGCGCTCACGGACTCGGTGACGATGAACGCCCTGGTCGTCACGCTGAAGATCATGGTCTACTCGCTGGTGGTGCAGGTCCCGATCAGCCTCCTCCTGGGAGTCTTCACCGCGGGCAACCAGCGCTACCGGGCGTTGCTGGCCGTCCTGTACTTCGTCCCGCTCCTGCTCTCCTCGGCGGCAGTGGCGATCGCGTTCAAGGCGCTCCTGGACCCGAACTTCGGGATGGGTCCGGGCCTCGGGATCCCCCTGCTCGCACAGAACTGGCTCGGCAGCGCCGACCTGGTGCTGTTCGTGGTGATCTTCGTGATCGCCTGGCAGTTCGTCCCGTTCCATACGCTCATCTACCAGGGCGGCGTGCGCCAGATCCCGGCGTCCTTCTACGAAGCGGCCCAGATCGACGGGGCAGGGCGGATCCAGCAGTTCATCCACATCACCCTGCCGCAGCTGAAATACACCATCATCACCTCGTCCACCCTCATGGTCCTGGGTTCGCTGGCGTACTTCGACCTGATCTTCGTCCTCACCGCGGCGTCCGGGGTACGCCACCCGACTCCTGCCCCTGCACATGTACCTCACCGGCTTCCGGGCCAACGACATGGGCGCAGCGAGCGCCCTCGGCGTCATCCTCGTGGTGATCGGCCTGGGTCTCGCCCTCGTGCTGCAGCGCATCGGCGGCAACAGCCGCAGCTCGAGCCAACTGGAAGGGGCCTAGACCATGGCACTGGCCACTGAAGCGCCGGAGGGCACCACGCCCCGGACGAAGGATCACTCGCAGCGGGGACGGGTCGGCAGGAACACGCCGAACGTCCTCGGGGGACTGGGCGGCTGGGTGTGGCTCGCACTGATCATCCTTCCCGTCTACTACGTGATCATCACGAGCCTGAAGAACCAGGCGGGCTTCTTCGGATCGAACCCGCTGGCACCTCCCACCGAGCCGACCCTGGCGAACTACCGGACGGTGCTGGAGGCGGACTTCGTCCGGTACTTCGTGAACAGCGTCATCGTCACACTGGGAAGCGTCGTCCCCGCCGTGATCGTGTCCTTCATGGCCGCGTATGCGGTGGTGAGGGGGAGCGGGCGCATCATCGGTTCCGCCCACACGCTGTTCCTGATGGGACTCGCCATCCCGCTGCAGGCGACCATCATCCCGATCTACTTCATGATCACCAAGGCGCAGCTCTACGACACCCTGCTCGCGCTGATCCTGCCGTCGATAGCCTTCGCCATCCCCATCTCGGTGCTCATCCTGTCGAACTTCCTCCGGGACGTTCCCCGGGAGCTCTTCGAATCCATGAGGCTGGACGGCTGCTCGGAGTTCACCATGATGTGGCGGCTCGCCCTGCCACTGGTGCGTCCCGCGGTGGTCACGATCGCCATCTACAACGCACTGCACGTGTGGAACGGTTTCCTCTTCCCGCTGATCCTCACCCAGAGTCCCGACAAGCGGGTCCTGCCGCTCTCCCTCTGGGCGTTCCAGGACGAGTTCAGCGTGAACATCCCGGCCGTCCTCGCCGCCGTCGTGCTCTCCACCCTCCCGCTGGTGGTCCTCTACGCGCTGGCTCGCCGCCAGCTCGTCAGCGGACTCACGGCCGGATTCAACAAGTAGACCGAAAGGAACCACCAGCCTCATGACCTCCACGCTGCAACCCGCCCTCCGGGTCGGAATGGTCGGTTACGCCTTCATGGGAGCCATGCACTCCCATGCCTGGCGGACCGCACCGCGCTTTTTCGACCTGCCGCTGCGACCCGAACTCGCCGTCCTCGCCGGACGCGACCCGTCGGCCGTGAAGGCGGCGGCCGACAGGTTCGGCTGGCGGGACACCGAGACGGACTGGCGGGCCCTGGTGGAACGCGACGACGTCGACCTGATCGACATCTGCACCCCCGGGGACACGCACGCGGAGATTGCGATCGCCGCGCTGGAAGCCGGCAAGCACGTGCTCTGCGAGAAGCCGCTGGCGAACTCGGTCGAGGAGGCCGAACGCATGGCGGCAGCCGCGCGGGCGGCCGCGGCGAAAGGGGTCTTCGCGATGTGCGGGTTCTCCTACCGCCGCACGCCGGCCCTGACGCTGGCCCGGCGGCTCGTCGAGCAGGGCAGGATCGGGACCATCCGCCACATCCGCGCACAGTATCTGCAGGACTGGCTGGCGGACGAGACCGCTCCGATGACCTGGCGCCTGGACAGGAGCAAGTCCGGTTCCGGTGCGCTGGGGGACATCGGCGCGCACAGCATCGATGCGGCGCAGTACGTCTCCGGTCTGCAGATCACGGGGGTGTCCGGTCTCCTCACCACCTTCGTCCACGAGCGTCCCCTCGGCGGGACCCTCGTGGGCCTCGGCGGCCAGGGCGCCAGCGACGGTGGAACCGGAACGGTCACGGTCGACGACGCCGCGATCTTCAGCGCGCGCTTCGGTTCAGGAGCGATCGGGGTGTTCGAGGCCACGCGCTTCGCGCTCGGCAGGAAGAACTCGATGAGGCTCGAGGTCAACGGCAGCCTCGGTTCGCTCGCCTTCGACTTCGAGAACATGAACTCCCTGGAGTTCTACGACGGCACCCAGCCCGCCGAGACCGCGGGCTTCAGCACCATCAACGTCACCGAGCCCGTGCACCCCTACACCGGGAACTGGTGGCCGGCCGGTCACGGCCTCGGCTACGAACACGGCTTCACGCACCAGGTCGTCGACCTGGTGCAGGCGATCGCGGACGGCGAGACGCCCTCGCCGTCCTTCGACGAGGCGCTGGGGGTCCAGAAGGTCCTGCACGCCATCGAGCAGAGCGCAGCGAACGACTCGGGGTGGCAGCATGTCTGAGACCGTCCCGACCGGAGCTGCACCCCGCCGCCCCGTCACCCTGTTCACTGGCCAATGGGCGGACCTGCCTTTCGAGGAGGTCGCCAGGATGGCCGGCGACTGGGGTTACGACGGGCTCGAGATCGCCTGCTGGGGGGATCACCTGGACCCGGTGAGGGCCGCGCACGACGACGACTACGTGCAGGACAGGCTGCGGATCCTCGCGGAGAACAATCTCGGCGTCCACGCGATCGCCATCCACCTCACCGGGCAGGCCGTCTGCGACGACCCGATCGATGAACGCCACCAGGGCATCCTCGCCCCCGAGGTCTGGGGCGACGGCGGTCCGGAGGGGGTCCGCCGTCGGGCTGCCGACGTCGTCAAGGACGCTGCCCGGGCAGCGTCCCGGCTCGGTGCCTCGGTGGTCACGGGCTTCACGGGGTCCTCCATCTGGAAGTACGTCGCCATGTTCCCTCCCGCATCGGAGGAGATGATCACGCGGGGCTACGAGGACTTCGCCGCAAGGTGGAACCCCATCATGGACGTGTTCGACGCCGAGGGGGTCCGGTTCGCGCTCGAGGTGCATCCGTCCGAGATCGCGTACGACTACTGGACCGCGAAGCGCACTCTGGCGGTCATGAGCGACCGCCCGGGGTTCGGGCTGAACTTCGACCCGTCCCACTTCATCTGGCAGGACCTCGACCCGGTGATGTTCCTGCAGGACTTCGCGCCCTTCATCTTCCACGTCCACGTGAAGGAGTCGGTCCGGCAGCTGAACGGGCGCAACGGCCGCCTCGGCTCACACCTGCCGTGGGGTGATCCACGCAGGGGCTGGGACTTCGTCACCGCTGGGCACGGAGACGTCCCCTGGAATCCGATCTTCCGCATGCTCAACTCGATCGGCTACGAGGGCCCGACCAGCATCGAGTGGGAGGATGCCGGGATGGATCGGCTCACCGGTGCCCCGCAGGCCTTGGCCCTCGTCCGGGAGCTGGCGCGCATCGCCCCCTCCGCTGCTTCCTTCGATGCCGCCTTCTCGGCACGAAGCGCGAGCAGCCCCGACCTACCTGACCACGCCACCACGAAAGAGGAATCATGACCAGCAAGGAAGCACTCGTCGTCCGCGGGGGGTGGGACGGTCACCAGCCCGTCGAAGCCACCGATCGCTTCATACCGTTCCTCCAGGAGAACGGGTACGCCGTCCGTGTCGAGGAGTCACCGAAGATCTACGCGGATGCCGACTACATGGCGACCGTGGACCTGATCCTGCAGTGCAACACCATGAACACCATCGAGAAGGACGAATTCGCCGGGCTCCGGGCGGCGGTCGAGGCCGGGACCGGCCTCGCCGGATGGCACGGCGGGATCGCGGACTCCTACCGCAACGAGTCCGACTACCTCCACCTGATCGGCGGGCAGTTCGCTTGCCATCCCGGCAAGCACCCCGACGAGCGGACCGGTGAGCAGTCGGACAACTACCTGCCGTACCGGGTGACCATGCTCCCGGCGGCAGCGGACCATCCGATCACGCAGGGCATCGGGGACTTCGATCTCGTCACGGAGCAGTACTGGGTCCTGGCGGACGACTACATCGACGTGCTGGCCACGACGACCCAGGCGGTCCGCGACTGGGACCCGTGGAACCGTCCCGTGACGTCCCCCGCCATCTGGACCCGGCAGTGGGGGACGGGGCGTATCTTCGTCTCCACGCCCGGTCACCGCGTCGAGATCCTCGACGACCCGAACGTCCGAACCATCATCGAAAGGGGTTTGCTGTGGGCGAGCCGTTGAACGTCGGAATCATCGGCTGCGGAGCGATCGTGGCCCAGTACCTGAAGACCCTGCCGTCGCTGTCCTCGGTCACGCTCCGGGCGGTCGCCGATCTCGACTTCAGCCGGGCGGAAGCCGTCGCCGCGACACAGGAGGGCGTGCGCGCACTGACGGTCGAGGACCTGCTGGCCGATCCCGAGATCGACACGGTCCTCAACCTGACCATCCCTGCCGCTCACGCCGAGGTAGCCAAGCGTGCGATCGCGGCCGGCAAGCACGTCTACGGGGAGAAGCCCCTCGCGGCGAACACGAGTGAGGCGCGGGAGGTGCTCGTCCTGGCGGACGAGGCCGGTGTCCGCGTCGGGTGTGCGCCGGACACGGTCCTGGGCACGGGCATCCAGACCGCCCGCCACGCCATCGACAGTGGAAGGATCGGCCGCCCGATCTCGGCGTCGGCCACCATGGTGACCCCAGGGCACGAACGCTGGCACCCCAATCCGGACTTCTACTACGTCCCCGGCGGCGGGCCCCTGCTGGACATGGGCCCGTACTACGTGACGGCGCTGGTCACCCTGCTGGGTCCGGTGACCTCCGTCATCGGAGCCGCCAGCCACACCAGGGACGAGCGAACCATCGGCGGCGGGCCCCGGGCGGGTGAGACCGTGCCGGTCTCGATCGACACGCATGTCACCGGCGTCCTGGTCCACGCGTCCGGGGCACTCTCCACGCTCGTGATGAGCTTCGACGCGGTGCAGACGCGCGCGTCCAACATCGAGGTGCACGGGGAGCTGGCGAGCCTCACCGTTCCCGACCCGAATTACTTCGAGGGGGAGGTGTCGATCTGCGACCTCGCGAACAGGGAGGTCGGCTGGGACGTCATCCCCAGCAGCGCCGGCTACATCGGGGCCGGCAGGGGATACGGGCTCGCGGACATGGCGCTGACGGCGTCCGGCACGCAGCACCGCGCCAACGGGCAGCTCGCGTACCACGTGCTCGACGTCATGGAATCGCTGCTGGAGTCGGCCTCGAGCGGGAAGGCCGAGACCGTGCAGAGCACCGTCGACAGGCCCGCACCGGTGCCACTCACGGCCCTGTCGGAGCTGGTGTCCTCGCCCGCCACCTAGCCGGCGGTGTCACCGGGGCGCCCTGCCGACGGGCGGCCCCGGTTCACTGCAGGCCCACGTCGATCAGCCCGTTCCTGATCCCCCAGAGCACCGCCTGCAGGCGGTCGCGGGACGCCGTCTTCTGCAGCAGTCCCGCGAGGTGGTACTTGACCGTCGTCTGCTCGACGAAGAGCTGTGCCGCCATCTCGGCGTTGGACAGCCCCCGTGCCAGCAGCTGGAGGACGTCGAGTTCGCGGGCGGTCAGTGGCGAGGGGAGCTGGACGTCCTGCGGTGGGGGAGACGCCGGCGGCGTAGCCACACGGCGGTGCCCGAACTCCCGCAGGATGCGCCGCGTCAGGCGTTGGTCGAGCGTCCCGTCGCCCTGGGCGACGGAACGGACCGCATTCAGCAGCGTGTCCTCGTCCGCCCCCTTGAGCAGGAACCCGGCAGCCCCGGCCTCGAGTGCGGCGAAGATGTCGTCGTCGATGTCGAAGGTCGTGAGGATCAGCACGTCACTGCGCAGCGAGTCGTCGGCCGTGATGGCGGCCGTCGCGGCGATGCCGTCCATGACCGGCATGCGGATGTCCATGCACACGACATCGGGCTCGAGCCGGCGGGCCAGCCGCACGGCCTCCTCGCCGTTCTCGGCCTCACCCACCACGGTGATGTCCTCCGCCGAACCGAGCAGGATGGACAGCCCGGTGCGGACGATGACCTGGTCGTCAGCGACGATCACGCGGATCATGATCGTTCCCCGCCCGTCGGTCGGGGTATGCGGAGCCGGTTGCGCCAGCCGCCGCCCACCGTGGGGCCCGTGTCGAGGTCGGCCCCGATCAGTTCGGCACGCTCGCCCATCCCGACGAGCCCGTAGCCCCGACCCACCGGTGCCCCGTCCGCCGGTCGGGCCGGGGGACGGGCGGCCGATGCGTTCTCCACGGTGACCACCACGTCCCCCTGCCGGTACTCGATCGAGACGGTGCAGTCGGCATCCGGAGCATGGCGGGCGGCGTTCGTCAGGGATTCCTGCACCGTCCGGTAGATGGACGCTTCCGCCACGGGTCCGAGGCGGAACCGGTCACCCGTGACGGTGAGGGCGACACGTTGGCCCCGCCGGGTCGCCGCGTCGAGCAGTTGCGGGAGGTCGTTGAGCCCGGGGATGCCGATGGTGGTGCGCCCGCCGTCGTCCTTGGGGTTCTCGTCGGGGCGCAGCAACCCTACTGTCCCCCGGAGGTCGACCATCGTCGCGCGGGCCTCCTGTTCCAGTTCGCGGAGCATCGAGCGGCTCCGTTCCGGGTCGGACGCGATCAGTGCGCCGGCCGCCTGCGCACTCACGATGATGCCGGACAGGTGGTGGCCGGCGATGTCATGGAGTTCACGGGCGAGTGCCGTGCGCTCCGCCCGCCGGTCCTGCTCCACGAGGTACGCGCGCTCGCGTTCGGTGAACTGCTCGCGCTCGCGGGCCGCCTCCCGGAGCTGCGACCGGCCGCGGCTGAACTCGGCGATCAGCGCGGGAACCAGGTACTCGAAGACGAGCCGCGCGGCGATCAGGCCGAGCACCGCGGGCAGGGGTAGGAGGCCCGCGAGGAGTGCGGCGACCAGGCCGACGGTGCTGCTGAGGACGGCCATCGCGCCGAGCACCCGGAAGGCCGCCGGACGTTCCGCCCGGCGGACGAGGTGGAAGGAGGCGAGCATCACGGCCAGGCTGCCGATGCCGAGTTCCGCAGCGCTGGAGGCGAGCAGCCCGCAGTGCAGCAGGACGACGGCGGCGAAGGCCGGTAGAGGCGCGGTCCAGCGGAACAACAGGGCGACGGCCTGTCCGGCGACGAGGACCGCCTGCAGGACGGTGAGGAGCAGGCCGGGTGCCGGCTCCAGGATCCCGCCGACGCCCGCCCCGAGATAGGTGATCGCCGCCAGGAGGACGGCAAGCGAAAAGGCCGCGTTCCGCCGCGGAGCGCCCTGTCCGCCATCCCTGATCGTTCGCACGGAACGAGTCAACCACGACGCACGGCGCGGGGTGCGCGCCGGTGCGTCCGTGGCCGTTTCCGGTTATCGCCCCGCCTGCAGGAGAACGTCGAGGGCGTCGACGACGATCCTGTACTGGTGCATGAGCTTGGCGTCGTCGGCGGGATCGACGACGGCCCATGGCAGGGCGGCCACCGCGATGGTGACGGCGGTCCCGTCGGGGCCGACGGCGTTGCGGGTCTGGGTGCCGGGGATGTCTCCTCCGTGTCCCCAGGCGGTACCGCCACCGCTGAGCGGGTAGCTCTGCAGGCCGAGCCCGTACGTGGCCTCGGGCCACAACTCGTCCCCGGCCGGCACGGTCGTCTGCATCTCGGCCAGGCTCGCTTCGCTGACGAGGCCGCCGTCGAGGAGTGCCTTCATGAAGGTGTTGAGCTCGCTGGGAGTGGAGACCATGGCGCCGGCGGCCCAGGCGAAGGAGGGATCCATGGTGGTGATGTCCGACAGGTCGCCGGCGTCGTCGATGTGGTAACCGAGGGGATGCACGCCGCGCAGTTCCTGCTCGCCCGGTACGGGCAGGTAGGTGTTCGTCAGCTGCAGCGGGTCGATGATGCGGTGCTCGATCTCCTCGTACAGCGGCCGCTCGGTGATGCGCTCGATGACCAGTCCGAGGACCAGGTAGTTGGTATTGCTGTACTCCCACGTCCCGCCGGGCACGAAGACCGCAGGCTTCTCCAGGGCGATGTCGAGCATGTCCCTCGGGGAGATGTACGTGTGCTGCGCACCGAAAGCATCGGCGGCGACCTGGTCGGCGTACTCGGGCAGTCCGCTGGTGTGCTGCAGCAGGTGCCGGACGGTGATGGCCGCGCCGTCGATCCCCTGACCCGTGACCAGTCCGGGGAGGTAGGTCTCGACGGGTTCGTCGAGCGCGAGGGCGCCTTCCTCCACGAGCTGCAGGATGACGGTGCTGACGAACATCTTCGTGTTGCTGGCGATGCGGACCTCCCCGTCGGCGGGGGCGGGTTCGCCGGTGGCGAGGTTCCCGGTACCCGCCGCGAGGGTGATGGTCCCGCCGTCGGGGCCGGTGACGGCTGCCGAGGCGGAGGGGTAGCCGGCGTCGACGAGCTTCTGCAGCTGCTCCTGGATCAGGGCGGTGTCAGGACCCGCGTGCTGCTCGGGAGCCGCAGCGGCAGCGGCCGGAGCCGCGGCTGCGGCATGCACCGGTTCGAGCGTCCCGGGCTGGAGCAGGGCTGCACCCGTGCTGGCCGTGAGAGCCGCGGCGAGGGCGACGGCGGCCCAGCGGGGCCGGAGCGAGCGCGTCGGGGCAGTGGCGGGTGTGGTGGCAGTGGTGGGAGTTGAAGGCATGGTGATTCCGTCTTTCCGGGTTCGGTCGGGGCTGTTCGGAGGAGGATCGCTTCGCTGCGTGGTCAGAGGTCGCGGCGGCGCAGCGTGAGAACCGCGGCTGCCAGCACGATCGCGGTCAGGGCCGCGAGTGCCGCGAGGGCGGGACCGGATCCGAGGGCTCCTCCGGACCCGATGGCCGCGTGGGACAGGGACACCGGCAGGAGCTGCGCCCAGGCGGGCAGTGTCCCGGTGGCGAGCTGCACGATCGACATCAGCACCGTTTCGAACACCAGGGCGCCGAGCATGACGAGCACCGCTGCGAGCTGATTACGCAGGATCAGGCCGACCCCCAGCCCGATCAGACTCAGCAGCGTGACGGCGAGTGCCCCGCGGCCGAGCAGTCCGAGGACCTGCGGCAGGGAAGCGTTCAGGGCTGTGCTCTGGGTGAGGAGGGTGACGGCGAGGGTCAGGAACGCCGTCACCGCGAGGACGACGCCTGCTACTCCGCCCGCGACGGCGGTGGCGCCGGCCTTCGCGAGAACGATGCGGGACCGCCGGGGCTCGGCCAGGGCTGCGCCCGTGATTCCGCCGTAGCGGAAGTCACTCGTACCGGCCAGGACACCGAGCAGGACGACGGCGACCATCACGACGCCGATCGATCCCGTGCTCATCGATGCTCCGAAGGGGTTCAGCGCGGCGAGCTGGTTCTCTGCCAGCCCCATGTCGATGACGGGCAGTTCGGCGGTGACCTCCGCTCCGGCCGACCCGTCCTCGCGCAGGCCCGGCAGCAGGAGCGTGAAGGCGAGTTGCGTGATGATCAGCCCGAGGGCGGCGATGAGGACTGCGGTTCTGGTCGAGGTGGTCGTGGTCAGTTTGAGGATCTCAGCGCGCAGCATGGGGAGCCCTTTCGTCCGTGCCGGTCAGGGAGAGGTAGTACTGCTCGAGGTCGCCCCGGGAACTCGCGAGGGCTTCGTCGAGCGAGGTGGCCGAGCGGACACGGCCGCCGGCGATGATCACGACGTCGTCGGCGATCTGGGCGACGTCGGAGAGCATGTGCGAGGACAGCAGGACACTGCCGCCGTCGTCCGCGAAGGAGCGAAGATACTGCTTCAGCCAGTGGATGCCGGTCGGATCGAGGCCGTTGGAGGGCTCGTCGAGCACGAGGATCCCCGGTTCGCCGAGGAGCGCGGTCGCGACCGCCACCCGCTGGCGCATGCCCAACGAGTAGTCGCGGATGCGGCGCCCGGCGTCGGCCGTCATGCCGACGGTCTCGAGCACCTCCTCGACGCGGGACACCGGGAGGTAGCCCTGGGCCGCGGCGATGCGCAGGTGCTCACGGGCAGTACGCCCGGGGTGGAGGCCGCCGGCGTCGAGGACGGCACCGACGCGCCGGACGGGATCGGCGAGCCGGCGGAAGGGCTTGCCGAAGACGAGCGCTTCCCCCGAGTCTGCTGCGACGAGGCCCAGGAGCATGCGGATGCTCGTCGTCTTGCCGGCACCGTTGGGGCCGAGCAGTCCTACGATCCGGCCGGGCCCGACGGTGAAGGTGACGTCCTCGACGCGCTGGACGCCGTGGAACGACTTGCGGAGATGTCGCACGGTGATGGGTGCGGGAGTGAGATTGTCCATGCCTCAAGCCTGCCCGCGGCTGCCTCCCCGCGCCCCGGCCGCAGGGACAGTTCCCCCTGGCCGGAAGGACAGTCCGCTCGGGCTCCCGCGCCTCGGGGTGCCGCCGCGACGATCAGGACGCGGCGGACTCCTCTTCGATGATCTTCAGCACCGCGGCGTCGTCGACCTTCTCCCAGGCCGACGCGTCGGAGCCCTGCTCGGCGGCTTCGGGACTGTCGCTCTGGCTCCACCATTTCGCCTCGTACACGCGTCCCTCGACGAGGATGCGGTCACCCCGTTCGTACACCGCTTCCGGGTCCCACTCGGGATACAGCCCCGCGGGGGCAGTGACGGCCGGGACAGGAACCTCGTCCGGCAGCACCGGGCCGAGGAGCGTCCACGGAGTCTCCTCCGCCTGCAGCACGGGATCGTTCGGCAGGTCGCCCTGCGTCCAGTACTTCGCCACGTACACGTTGCCCTGCCAGACCACGCGGTCGTCCTCGCGGTAGGTCCCGACGTCGGACCAGATGGGGTAGGGGCTCGTCTCGGGATCGTCCTCGACCAGCACGTCCGGTGACTCCTCGGCCACGGGCTCGTCGGCGAGGGTCGCGGCCCGCCCGTCGAAGTCCTTCCCGATGACCGGCGCGAAGAGCAGGCCCTCCTGGTCGATGCCACTGCATGCGTCGGACACCACCGTGGTGTCCGCGTAGTTCTCGCTGCAGGTCCCGTCGCGGTTCAGCGACCACATGGACATGCGGCCCGCGCCGCGCTCGGCGGCGAAGGTGTTGAAGGCTTCGGCGTCTTCGAGCGTGAAGACCTCGCCCTTGACGTCGTTCTGCCCGATCATCGGGGTCAGCCCGATCTTCCGCCACGCGGCCTGGGGGCCCAGCTCGATCCCCGCGCGCTCGTACAGCACCTGCACCTGGCGATGCGTGGCGTCCGCAGCGTTCTGCGACGCCGTCAGCATGTCGGTGCCCTCGGGCCGGCTGGCGCCGTAGTCCATCGTCATGATGTTGACGCCGGCGAGGTCCACGTCCGCCTCGAGGAACTGCGCGACGGCGGTGGTGCCGTCCGCGGTCAGTCCTGTCGGTGCGACGGGCAGGGTCAGCCAGATGTTGAGTGGATTCTGGGTGTCGGCCCGCTCGGCCTGCAGGGCGGCCAGGGCTTCCGCGCGGCGCTTCCCGGCAACGGTGTCCTTGAGGTTCTCGCCCTCGATGTCGAGGTCGACGGTGGAGAGCTTGTACCGGTCGATGACGGCCGCGTACGCGTCCTTCAGCTCCCCCGGGTCGGTGCAGGCCGTCGCAAGCTCGTCGTTGAGGAGGCCGCCGAAGGAGACGATGACCTCTCCGCCGTCCTTCACCAGGCGGGCCACCCGCCGGTCGAGGTCCAACCCGGCCTTCGCTTCGTCCAGGCCGTAGAAGGTTCCCCAGGACGGGGTGCACGGCTCGTCCTTCGACGCGACGATGAAGGACAGCACCACGCTGCCGCCCGTCTTGATCGCCGGATCCTCGAAGGCGTAGGCCGGGGTGGCGGTGACATCGACGTAGCCCGCGAAGAAGGCACCGGTGCTCTCTGCGGCGCGGGCATCCTCCCAGCGGTTCCAGCCGGTGAGGCCGCCGAAGGCCAGTGCACCCATAACGAGGGAGAGCAGGGCGATGCGGACGATGGACAGTCTTCGACCCGGGAAGCGTGCAGACACTGAAACCCCAATTTCGGCCCCGGAACGGGGTTGGATGGTGCGCCCGGAGGCACGGAAATACTTGAGATGTCAATGATACGGTTGCGTCGTCGCTTTGTTCGCACCTGTGGTAGTCCTGCCACCGAATCGGTGACGGGATCGGGTCTCACGGAAAACCGCGTCCAGGCCGGTTGTCCGCCTACTGCTGGGGTTGTCATGTCCAAGAAGCACATCAAGGTACCGTTGCGTCCCGACCACGAGGTGGTCCCGGTCGTGGAGAAGCCGTCGACGGCGGATGCCTCCACGGCACGACGCCGGCAATGGGGCGCCGAGCGTCGCTCCGAGCCGTTGTCGATCGTGCATCCGACGCCGTCGTCGCGGAAGATCGCCCTCGGGCGGTTGGCCATCGTCACCACGGTGCTGGCGTGGGTCACCTACATCGTCACGACCATCCTGCGGCAGTTCGCCAACAATCCCGATGCGGGCTTCCGGTTCCAGTTGGAGGCGGCGTCGTACCTGATCGTCGTCACGTTCCTGACCTTCTCCGCGCTCATGTACCTGCTGGCTCGCCAGGGCGCCCTCTATCGTTTCCGGGATCACCGGCGGGTGCCCCGTGGTGAGCTCGATCGCCACTTCGCCGACCACGACGAAGCCATCACCGTCCTCGTCCCCTCCTACGCGGAGGAACCCGCCGTCGTCCGTGCCACGCTCTGGTCCGCCGCGCTGCAGGAGTTCCCGAACATCCGGGTGGTGCTCCTCCTCGACGACCCGCCGCATCCCACCGACCCCGTGATCCGCCAGCGGCTGGACGCCACGAGGGCGCTCAGCTTCGAGATCGAGTCGGACCTGCTCGTGCCGTCGGCCCGTGCGACCGCCGCGCTGGCCGCGTTCGAGGCTGACCTCGCCGAGCGCGACGCCGACGCATCGCCGTCGTGCGAGGACCTCCCACCACTCATCGCGGCCTACGAGTCCGCGGCCGTCTGGCTCGAGGACATGGCCGACGCCGAGAAGGTGGAGGACCACGTGGACGAGTTCTTCGTGGACACCGTCGTGATGGGGCTGGCCCGCGAGCTGCGCCTGAACATCTACGCCCTCAAGGCCGCCCTCGCCCAGAACGAGTGCCCGGAGCCCGACCGCCTCCGGGAGCTGTACGTCCGGCTGGTCCGCATCTTCAACACCCGTCTCGAGACCTTCGAGCGCAAGGCCTACGCCTCGCTCTCGCACGAGGCGAACAAGGCCATGAACCTCAACGCCTACATCTCCCTGATGGGCCAGCGCTGGCGCAAGGAGCAGGTCGCGACCGGCACGGTGCTGCGCCCCCTGGGAGACGGCGAGGGCGAGGACGACGACGACGTCCTGAACGTCCCCGACTCGACCTACCTGCTCACCCTCGACGCCGACTCCCTGCTGCTGCGCGACTACTGCGTCCGGCTGGTCCACCTGCTCGAGTCCCCCGGCAACGAACGCATCGCCGTGACGCAGACGCCGTACTCGTCCTTCCGCGGAGCGCCCACGCGCATCGAGCGCGTGGCCGGCGCGTCGACCGACATCCAGCACATCCTGCACCAGGGCATGTCCTACTACGGAGCGACGTTCTGGGTCGGAGCCAACGCCGTCATCCGTAAGCGGGCCGTCGAGGACATCGTCGAGGTCGAGAACGTCGGCGGATTCGAGATCAAGACCTACATCCAGGACCGGACCGTCATCGAGGACACCGAGTCCAGCGTGGACCTCGGCACGCACGGCTGGACGCTCATGAACTACCCCGAGCGGCTCAGCTACAGTGCGACCCCGCCGGACTTCGGCTCGCTCGTCGTGCAGCGCCGACGGTGGGCGAACGGCGGGCTGCTGATCCTGCCGAAGCTGTGGACCCAGCTCCGACGACGCCGCCACCTCCGTGAGCAGGTCCTCCTGCGGGAGGTGCTGCTGCGGGTCAACTACATGGCGTCGATCGCCTGGGCGAGCTTCGGGCTGCTGTTCCTCCTCGCCTACCCCTACGACAGCAGGCTCCTGAGCCCTGTCGTCTTCCTCGCCGCGGCCCCCTACTTCCTGGCGATGGGCAGCGACCTCCGCGACTGCGGTCACCGCTTCTCGGACATCTTCCGGATCTACGGCTTCAACCTGGTGCTGCTGCCGGTGAACCTCGCCGGCGTCCTGAAGTCCATCCAGCAGGCCTTCACGGGTGACAAGATCCCGTTCGTCCGGACCCCGAAGGTCAAGGACCGCACGGCGGCGCCCGGCCTCTACGTCCTCATCCCGTACCTGATCGTGGCCTTCTCGGTGATCACGCTCGCGCGGGACGCGATCGAGCAGAACTGGGGCAACGCCGTCTTCGCCGGGCTGAACGCAGTCCTCGCGGCAGGCGCCATCCGCGCCTACATCGGGATCAAGAACTCCGCCGTCGACATGTCACTCGGTGTCCTGAACTGGCTCTACGTGTCGCCCCGGGTGAAGAAGGTCGAGGAATCGAAGGTGATCCCGAAGTCCGCCGAGGAGGCCGACTGGGAGTCGATCCTCTACTACGGGGACCGCCGCCTCAACCGGGACCTGCGCTCGGGCACCGACCGCCGTCGTCGGGCGCGCGCCGGCTAGGAACGTCCTCCCCCTGGAGCGTGACAACCCGCGGGATCGGGCCCCGCGGCCGGGCCCTGGCGTTCCGGCTGCGACGGAAGGGACGCCGGACGCGGTATATTCGGCGGAAGGCCGGTCAGCTGGACCGAGACGGCTCTCGGTCCTCTTCTCCTGCACCATGTTCTCGTCGGGGAGTTAGTCAGTGGCTGGTCACGATCACCAGGATCCGCCCCGGCCCGACATGCCCGCCCACCCGGGGGTCCCCGACCGCAGCCTCAGCCGCCACGACCTCTTCGAGTCGATCGTGGTCAACGCCAATGACGTGGTGCTGGTCACCGAGGCCGAACCCATAGACCTGGCCCACGGCGGGCCGAAGGTCCTCTACGTCAACCCGGCCTTCACCCGCATGACGGGCTACTCCTCGGAGGAGATCGTGGGCAGGACCCCACGGATCCTGCAGTCACCCTCGACCGATCGGGCGGAGCTGGACCGGCTCCGGGCCGCCCTGAAGGCGTGGGAGCCGGTGGAGGTGGAGCTCCTGAACGTGCGCAAGGACGGCGTCGAGTTCTGGGTGCAGATCAACATCACCCCGGTGACGAACGCGGACGGGTGGTACACGCACTGGGTGGCGGTCCAGCGGGACATCACGGCCCGCAAGCACCGCGAGTCCGCGCTGCGCACCCTGCTGGAGAGCACCTCGGACCTCATGGTCCTGGTGGGTGCCGAGCACGAGATGCTGGCGGTCAGCGCCACGTCGATGCGACTGCTGGGCGCCCCCGCCCAGGAGCTGACCGGCCGGAGCGTGGCCGACCTGGTCCACCCGGAAGACCTTCCCCTGCTGGCCGACCTGCTGGCGCCGGCACCCCCGCTGCGCTTCGGCCGTGGCGCGACGGCCGAACTGCGGTTGCGGCGCACGGACGGGCAATGGCGATGGTTCGACGTGAGCGCCGTCGATCCCGGGGACCAGGCGGGGCAGGGATCCCCGCCCGAGGAAGTGCGGCTCGCACTCGCCTGCGCCGACATCACCGAGTTCAAGCAGGCACAGGAATCGCTCGCCGAGCTCAACCGACGTTTCCGCAGCGCCTTCGACGATGCACCCATCGGGATGGCGATCACCTCGCCGGCGGGGCGGTTCCTCCAGGTCAACCGCGCACTCGCGGACCTGCTGGGTCACTCGGAGGACACCCTGCTGAGCCTGTCGGTCCAGGATGTGACCCACCCCGAGGACACCCCGCATGGTGCCCGTCAACGGCAGTCCCTGCTGCGGGGAACCCGGACACGGCACCAGCACGAGACCCGGTTCCTGCACGCCGACGGCTCGGTCGTGGGAATCCTCCACTCCTCCTCCGCGGTCCGCGGCGCGGACGGCCGTCCGACGCTGTTCATCGACCACGTGGAGGACGTCACCGACCGGCGGGTGTTCGAGGCGAGGCTGCAGCACCAGGCGCTCCATGATCCCCTGACCGCGCTGCCCAACCGGGCCCTGTTCATGGACAGGCTGCACCAGGCGCTGCAGGTGGACGACAGCGGCACCGGGAACCCCTCCCGGGTCGCCGTCATGTTCTGTGACCTCGACCGTTTCAAGTCCATCAACGACACCCATGGTCACCAGGTCGGGGACATCGTCCTCACGGCGATCGCAACCCGCTTCCGGGACGCCGTCGGGCAGGGCGGCACGGTGGCGCGGCTGGGTGGCGACGAGCTCGTGGTGCTCTGTCCCGATGTGACCGCCCAGGAGGCCGCGTCGGTCGCCGACCGGTTGATGGCGTCACTGCGCGAACCGATCTCCGTGCAGGGTGAGGAGCTGAGGGTCACCGCGTCGGTGGGCATCGCCCTCTCAGGAAACGGCCGGACGACGGCGGAACAGCTCCTCCGGGACAGCGACGACGCGATGTACCAGGCCAAGGATGCCGGGCGTGACCGGTCGGTGCTCCACGATCCTGCCCACGGGGTCCAGCTGCGCCGTCGCCTGCAACTCGAGAACGAGCTCCCCCGCGCCATCGACGAGGGTCAGTTGCGGTTGCACTACCAACCGCAGGTGGACCTGACGGAAGGCTCGGTGATCGGCCTGGAGGCACTCGTCCGCTGGCAGCATCCGCAGCTCGGCCTGCTGATGCCCGGGGATTTCATCGACGTCGCGGAGAGCGCCGGCTTCATGCGCGAGCTCGGACGGTGGGTGCTGCGCGAAGCCGTCGCGAAGGCGGCCGTGGACCACCGCGCGCAGCTCGAACTCCAGGGGGAGGGCCCGACGCACGGGGCCCCGGGGCTGCCGGTTCCGGTGGTGTGGGTCAACGTGTCGGCGTCGGAACTCGACGATCCGACCTTCGCTGCGACCGTCGAGAAGGTCCTGCTGGACGAGGGACTGCCGGGCGGGGCGATCGGGCTCGAGATCACCGAGAGCGTGCTCATGAGCGATCTGAATCGGGTGAACCTGGTGCTGACGCAGTTGCGGACCATCGACATCAGGCTCGCCATCGACGACTTCGGCACCGGGTACTCCTCCCTGTCCTACATCGCCCAGTTCCCGGTGACCACCGTGAAGATCGATGCCTCCTTCATCGCAGGGCTCGACGACCCCGACCGCGCCGGGAGTCCTTCGCGGTGGTGACGTCCGTGATCGGCCTCGCCCACGCACTGCGCCTGACCGTGATCGCCGAGGGCATCGAGACGACCACCCAGGCACTGATCCTGCACGGCCTCGGCTGCGACCAGGGTCAGGGCTACCTCTATGGCCGGCCTGCCGCGATGCCGGCGCCGGCCGTCGCAGGCTGACGTGGGACCTCAGGTACCGCAGTAGGTCGTGTAGGCGCCGAAGTCGTCCGGCGCGCCGGCCGCGTACCGCTCCAGCCCCGGCCGCTCGTCGAAAGGCCTCGTGACGACGTCGACGAGCCGGTCCAGCGGTTCGAGGTTCCCAGCGGTCGCGGCGTCCAGCGCCTCCTCCACGAGGTGGTTCCGCGGGATGTACACGGGATTGACGCGGTCCATGGCGTCGGCGTCCGGTCCGAGCGGCAACCACGCCCGGCCCACGCGTCGAAGGCCGCGACGTCGAGCACCTTGTCGCGGGCGGGGCGGGCGTCACCGCGGACCACCGAACCCAGGCCTCGGAAGAACGACGTGTAGTCCACGTGGTTGTCCTGCAGCAGCGCAAGGACATCGTTCGCCAGGGCCGATGCCGTCTCGTCGTCGACGTCGTCGGGCAACCCCAGCTTGGCCTTCATGCCGGCGAGCCAGGCACTGCTGTAGCGGGGGCGGAACGTCTCCAACGCACCGACCGCCAGCGCGATGCCCTGTTCCTGGTCGGCGTCGATGAGCGGCAACAGCGTCTCGGCGAGGCGGGCGAGGTTCCACTCGGCGACGAGCGGCTGGTTGGCGTAGGCGTAGCGGCCGCCGCGGTCGATGGAGCTGTAGAGAGCCGAGTAGTCGAAGACGTCCAGAAAGGCGCAGGGCCCGTAGTCGATGCTCTCACCCGAGATGGTCATGTTGTCCGTGTTCATCACACCGTGGACGAACCCGGCGAGCATCCAGTGCGCCACGAGCGATGCCTGCGCGCCGAGGACGGCCTCGAAGAGTGCGAGGTAGGGCCGCTCGGCGTGGGCGGCGTCGGGGTGGTGGCGGCTGATCGCATGGTCGGCGAGACGCTTGAGGAGGTCCGGGTCACCGCTCGCCGCCGCGTACTGGAAGCTGCCGACCCGGAGGTGGCTGCTCGCGACACGAGCCAGGAGGGCACCAGGGAGCATGGTCTCGCGGCGCACCTGGCGACCCGTCGCGACGACGGCGAGGGAGCGGGTGGTCGGTATCCCGAGGGCCTGCATCGCCTCGCTCACGATGTACTCGCGGAGCATCGGGCCGACGACGGCGAGGCCGTCGCCGCCCCGGGCGAAGGGCGTGCGGCCGGAACCCTTGAGGTGGACGTCCCGCAGTCGGCCGGAGGCGTCGGTGATCTCGCCGAGCAGGAGTGCCCGGCCGTCGCCGAGCCGGGGGTTGAAGCTACCGAACTGGTGGCCGGAATAGGCCTGGGCCACCGGCGTCGCGCCGTCGGGAACGGAGGCCCCGACCAGCAGGGCCAACCCGTCGGGTGACCGGAGGAACCCCGGATCGAGGCCCAGTTCTGCGGCGAGGGGTTCGTTCAGGGCGAGGAGCCGGGGCTCGGGCGCCGCGTCCGCCTGCCACGCCACCGCCATCTCCGGCAGCTCCCGCGCGAATCGACTGTCGAAGGTGACCCTGGACTCTGTAGGCACGCTCATTTCTCCACCGTACGCCTCGTCACCGGCGGCCGACATTCCTCGTCGATCGGCGCCCCCGCCCCTGATTCCGTAGCCGGAGCAGGTCGGTTGCCCTAAACTCGTAAGCCACCTGACTTCCCGGGTGCAGAGGCGGAATCGAAGGAGATCAGCATGGGCATCAGCAACATGGTCAAGAACGCAGCCGGACGATATCTCGGCAGGTCCGGCACGGGCACCACCCCGACCGCCGGGCGCACGGGAACCGGCGGGACGAAGGCCGGCGGCAGGGGTACGCCCGTTCCTTCCGGCAAGGTCGGTGGCGTCCTCCGCGGTCTTCTCAACCGTCGTCGCTAGGTGCTGACGTCCGGGCCCCTCCTGCGGGAATAGGGCCCGGGCGCCCGTTCGTTGCGACAAGCATGCAGATAGAGATTTGGTCCGATGTGAAGTGCCCATGGTGCTACGTGGGCAAGCGCCGCTTCGAGAAGGCGCTGGCCGGCTTCCCGCACCGGGACAGTGTCGAGGTCACCTGGAAGAGCTACCAGCTGGACCCTGACCTCCCCGACCACTACGACGGGACCGAGGAGCAATACCTCTCGGAACGCAAGGGCATCGCCCCGGAGCAGCTCCGCAAGATGTGGCAGCACCTCGCCCAGCAGGCCGAGGGAGAGGGCCTGAACTTCGACTTCGACCGGATCGTCGTCGGCAACAGCTTCACGGCGCACCGCTTCCTGCGCCTTGCCAGGACCCACGGCGCGGGCGACGCCGCCAAGGAGGCCGTGATGTCGGCCCACTTCGAGCAGGGCCTCGACACCTCCGACCCCGACGTGCTCGTGGCGCTCGGCTCTGCCGTCGGTCTGGACGAGGCCGAGATCCGCGAGACGATCGCCGGCGACCGCTTCGCCGAGGACGTCCGGCAGGACATCGAGGAGGCGCGGACCCTCGGTGTGCAGGGCGTCCCGTTCTTCGTCATCGACCGCACGTACGGGATCTCCGGGGCCCAGCCCGCGGAACTGTTCCGGCAGGCACTCGACCAGGCGTGGCAGGAAGCCAATCCACTGGTGTCCCTGACGCCGTCGGCCGACGGCCGGGCCTGCGGGCCCGACGGCTGCTAGCGGTCCCCGGTCCCGGGACGACGGCGGCCCCGCGCCGCGCCTGCTGCGGGGGCCGAGCCCTCGGCGAGCTTCCGGAGTTCGTCCTGCACCCGGGCCAGCTCCTGACGGCGCCTTTCCTGTCGTTCTCCGGCGTCCGGCCCGCGGTGACGCCGGGGCTCGGTCCGAGGTGGTGCAGGCTCGACCCGGGGTTCCGCGTCCTCACCCTGCAGTGGATCGAAAAACAGTCCTTCACGATGCATTGGAACTCCTCCGGCTTCAGTAGCTCCTCCGACCCTAGCCGGGCCGTGTTTCCAGTGTCTTTCGTCCCGGCCGGACCGACCGGAGGAATGGCGCCGGCCCGGACATGGTTCCTGTCCGTATGCCCCTTCCCTTTGAGCGCGTGTCCATCCTCGACAGGGCGCAGTCCCTCCACGGCAGGTCCGAGGCGGACACCCTCCGCCGGGTGATCGAGCGGGGCCGACGCGCAGAGGAACTGGGATACCACCGCTTCTGGGTCGCGGAACACCACGGCGTCCCAGGAATAGCGGGTTCCGCGCCGGCAGTACTCGTCGCCGCCATCGCCATGGCCACGACGAGGATCCGCCTCGGCACGGGTGGCATCATGTTGCCGAATCACCAGCCGCTCGTGGTCGCGGAGCAGGCTGCGACCCTGGCTGCGCTGTCCGACGGCCGGTTCGACCTGGGCCTGGGCCGGTCGCTCGGTTTCACGCAGGCGGTCCGGTCGGCCCTCCGGGCAGGGAAGGAGGACGCCGACCGCTTCGAGGGCGACATCGCCGAACTGCTGGCGTTCCTCGACGGGTCGGCGTCGGTCACGGCCCGCCCGCAGGACTCCGGGCGGACGCCCGTCTTCGTCCTGGCGACCGGGCAGGGCGTGGACATCGCCGCACGGGCCGGCCTCGCCGTCGTCCTCGGGGGTCCCGCGCTCTTCCGGGAATCGAACCCAGCCCTCGAGTGGTACCGCGAAGCGTTCCAGCCGTCGTCGTGGTGGGACGAGCCGCACGTCACGGTGTCGCTGAACGTCGCGGTCGCCGCGACCACGCAGGCGGCCCGGGACCTGCTGCTGCCCGAGGCCCAGGCGCTCGCGGTGTCACGGACGAAGGGATACTTCCCCCCGCTCGAGGCGCCCCGTTCCGATGCCCTGCCGGCACGCGAGGCCGGGCTGATCGCCGAATCGCTGGGCGGGGCGGTCTACGGGACTCCCGCCGAGGTCGAGGAGCAGCTGGCCGCACTCCAGCTGCGCACCGGAGCCGATGAACTGCTGGTCAGCGGGGGTGCATTCGATCAGGAGGCCCGGCTGCGCTCCGATGAACTTCTCGCGCAGCTCCTGCCGGCCTAGTTCGAGTAGGTGTAGCGCCCGCCGAGTCGAACGGTCGGCATGGTGCTCGTGACGTAGCTGTTCCGAGCCCTTTCGCGGGATTCGGGTGCTGACACCGGGGCAGTGGTCGTCACATAGGTCCCCTCGGACACCGGCTGGGGCCTGATGCTCGTGACGTATCGTCCGCCAGGCGTTGCAGGAGCGACGGAGGGGGGAGAAGTCACAGGTCGGAGGGTCGGGGTCGGGCGGTCCATGAGTGTCATGTCTGTTCCTTCGGTGGGCGCGCTGGGCGCGCGGATCTGGCGGGCTGCGGGGCCCCGGGAGGCTTTGGCGGCCCGACGCGGGCATGGTGGAACTCGACGGGTCGTCACGATGGACCACCCGCTCGGAAAGGGGATCAGTCGGTGGTGTCCGGGCCGGTACTGCTCTGGCAGTCCTCGCAGAGACCGTTGAACGTCACTTCTGCTGCGAAGACGGTGAAACCCGACGCATCCGACGGAGTCAGGCACGGAGCCGCTCCGATGACGCAGTCGACGTCCCTGATGGCACCGCAGCGGATGCACACCAGGTGATGGTGGTTGTCGCCGACCCTGCATTCGAACAGGGCTGGGGAGCCCTGTGGATCGAATCGGCGCACGAGCCCCGCCCCGGTGAAGGCGGCGAGAATCCCGTAGACGGCCTGGGCGGAGGATCCCTTGAGGAACGACCGGACCTTCTCCGTGACCTGCTCCGCGCTCGAGTGGGGGTTGTCCTGCAGGACTTCCAGCACGGCGACGCGAGGAGCAGTCACCTTGAGCCCGGATGCCCGGATGGACTGCCGCAGCATGTCCGTTCGCGAGCCGGGTTCCGTCGAAAGCACCATGGTTATCAGCGTACGGGTTGTTTTGAGTGATTCAAAATAAGACCGGCGTCGGATGGATCACAGTAGGCTCGCGATCCGTCCTCCCCGTGGCACACGGGGCGTTCCAGCGTTTCGTCGCCGCATGCGGTCAGTGGGTGCGCCGTGGACGGCGGGGCTGGGATACCACGGCGATCCCGAGCGCCAGGGCGACGGCCACCAGGCTCAGGATCCCGGCGGCCACGTAGCGCGGTGAGGGGCCGGTGGCAGCACCGACCGTCGCGTCCGCGACGGCCTCGTCGGCCTGGGTCTGCAGCGTGCCGGACGGGCTCGGCAGCAGGCGCGTGGAGGTGGGCGACGACGATGACGGCCGGTCCGCTGTGGGGCCCTCGAGGCCGGCAACACCGACGGCTTCGTCCACCGCGGGCTGCGGGCGCTCCGGCGCGGGCGATGCGGTCGTGGCCGGTTCTGCTGCCGGAGCGGATGGTTCCCCGGAGGGCGCCGGGTCCGTGCTCGGT
>WNZI01000006.1 GCA_009728235.1 Vibrio cholerae
TTCCCGACCATGCGCCGGAGCCCGAGGTCTCGGCCGCGAGCAGGGCGCCGAGTGACAGGGTTGCGCCGGCGCCCACGCCTCCGAGTACCTGGGCGACGACGAGGACCCGGATGACCCGGCGCTGCTGTTCCCGCTGCTCGTCCTGCTCCTGGTCCACCGTTCAGCTCCTCCTGGTCGGGACCGGAGCAGTCTATCGGCGGGGTACGGCGAAGGGACGAAGGGCCACCGTCCTCCGGAGGAGATCGGTGGCCCTTCGATTCGGCCTCTCAGCCGTCAGGCGTTCGCTGCCTCCGCTTCCTTCGCAGGCGCTTCGGTTCGTGCGGCCGGGAACCCGTCCGCCTCGGCCTCGGGCTGGGCGGTCGCCTCGGAGTCGTGCTGCGACGGCGCCGTGTGGGTGCTCGGCTCGAAACGGACGATGATCTGCTTCGAGACCGGAGTGTTGCTGCCCTCCGCCACCTCTTCGAGGGGTACCAGCACGTTGGCCTCCGGGTAGTAGGCCGCCGCGCAACCGCGGGCGGTCGGGTAGGAGACCACCCGGAAGGCACGCAGGACGCGGAGCACGCCGTCGTCGTACACGCCGTGGATGTCGACGTTCTGGCCGTCCTTCAGGCCGAGCTCCGCGATGTCCTCCGGGTTGATGAACACCACGTGGCGGCCCTTCTTGATCCCGCGGTAGCGATCGTTGTAGCCGTAGATGGTGGTGTTCCACTGATCGTGCGAGCGCAGCGACTGCAGGATCAGCGTGCCTTCGGGACGCTCGAGGTACTCGAGGTCGTTGACGGTGAGGACGGCCTTGCCGGTCGGAGTGTTGAAGGTGCGCGAGTCCCGGGGGCCGTTCGGCAGGATGAAGCCGCCCTCCTGGCGGATCTTCTGGTTGTAGTCCTCGCAGCCCTCGACCACGTGTGAGATGTGCTCCCGGATGAGGTCGTAATCCTTCTCGAACCCTTCCCAGTCGGCGTCGATCTTGCCGTCGATCGTGGCCCGGGCGAGCCTGCTGATGATCGCGGGTTCGGACAGCAGGTTCTCGGAGACCGGCTCGACGCTGCCCCAGGACGGGTGGACGGCGCAGACGGTGTCCTCGACCGAGACGAACTGCACCCCGGTGGCCTGGCGGTCGATCTCCGTGCGCCCCTTGCAGGGCAGGATGAGCGCTTCCTTGCCGGTCACCAGGTGCGAGCGGTTGAGCTTGATCGAGATCTGCACCGTCATGTCGGTGTTCTCGAACGCCTGCTCGGCGACGTGGGTGTCGGAGATCGCCGAGACCAGGTTCCCGCCGAGGGCCACGAAGGCCTTCACCTGGCCGTCGCGCATGCGGCGGATGGTCTCGACGGCGTCGGCGCCGTGCTCGCGGGGCGGTTCGAAGTTGAACTCCTTGCCGAGCGCGTCCATGAAGGTGGGCGGCATCTGCTCCCAGATGCCCATGGTGCGGTCACCCTGCACATTGCTGTGCCCGCGGATGGGGGAGGCGCCGGCGCCCGGCTTGCCCATGTTGCCGCGCAGGAGCAGGAGGTTGATCATCTCCTTGATGGTCGCGACACCCTTCTTCTGCTGGGTGATGCCCATCGCCCACGTGATGATGACCTTGTCCGCCGCCAGGTAACGGGCGGCGAGTTCGTCGATCTCCTCCGAGCGCAGGCCCGTGGCTTCGAGGACGACGGCTTCGTCGAGGGTGAGGAGGTACTCGCGGAGCTCGTCGAGGCCCTCGCAGTGCTCCTCGAGGAACGCGTGGTCCAAGACCGTGCCGGGGTTCTTCGCTTCGGCTTCGAACACCCGCTTGGAGACGGCCTGGAGCAGTGCCATGTCACCGCCGAGCCGCACCTGGATGAACTGGTCCGCGATCTCGGTACCCTTGCCGGCGACACCGCGCACGGTCTGCGGGTTCTTGTACCGCTTGAGGGCGGCCTCGGGCAGTGGGTTGACCGCGACGATCTGCCCGCCGTTGCGCTTGCACGCCTCGAGCTCGGTGAGCATGCGCGGGTGGTTCGTCCCCGGGTTCTGGCCCATGACGATGATGAGGTCGGCGTCGGCGTAGTCGTCGAACGTGACGGTGGCCTTGCCGATGCCGATCGTCTGGCCCATGGCCCAGCCGGAGGACTCGTGGCACATGTTCGAGCAGTCGGGCAGGTTGTTGGTGCCGAAGGCCCGGACGAACAGCTGGTACAGGAACGCCGCCTCGTTCGAGGTTCGGCCGCTGGTGTAGAACGCTGCCTCGTCGGGGGAGTCGAGGCTCTTGAGCTTGTCGCCCACGATCTCGAAGGCCTCGTCCCAGCTGACCGGGCGGTAGTGGTCCTCGCCGGCCGGCTTGTAGAGCGGCTCGGTGAGGCGTCCCTGCATGCCCAGCCAGTACTCGGACCGCTGGCGGAGATCACTGATGGAGTTCTCCGCCCAGAAGTCGGAGGAGATGACCACGGGTGCGGCTTCCCAGGTGACGGCCTTCGCGCCGTTTTCGCAGAACTCGAAGGTCTTCCGCTTGGCGGGGTCGGGCCAGGCGCAGCTGGGACAGTCGAAGCCGTCCTTGTGGTTCATCTTCAGCACGGTCTTGAGCGTCCGCTCGATGCCCATGTGCTCGATCGCGGGCTTCATCGAGTGGTAGACGCCCGGGATGCCCGCCGCCCACTCCTTCGGCCTGTCCTCCACCTTGAGGTTCTTCTCGTCGGCTTCCTCTACGCGGGGTTCCTTGCGCTTCATGGCGAATGTCCTGTTCCGCGCCCCACTGATGGGCACTCGTTGGTCCTGCTGGCCTTCGGTATCAGGCCTAACAGGGTGGAGGCCTGTGCCGCAAGCACCGGTCGCCGATCGACCGCTTGCTTGACGCCCATGAACAGGGACGGAGGACCATTTACTTAGTTGACCTAACCAATGGTCAGGAGTACCGTTACTTAGAGCAACGAACTAAAAGGGAAGCAGGAGCACGAATGTCGGTAGCGCAGGACACTGCTGCCCAGCTGGTGCAGAACATCTTCGACCTGCAGCGAGCCCTGCGGGGTGTCACCGCCTCGGGAACGAAGCACTCGGACCTCGGCGCCGCGCACACCGCGGTCCTGTTCTTCATCCGGGAGGGGGGCGCCCTGCGTGCCTCGGCACTGGCGGGCAAGCTCGGTATCGGCCCGTCAGCCCTGAGCCGGCATCTCGCCGACCTCGAGGAATCGGGTCTCGTGGTCCGTAGTCCTGATCCACTGGACCGCCGGGCATGCCTGCTCTCCCTGAGCGGCCAGGGAGAGCTCTATCTCGCCGAGACCTACGAGCGCAGGGCCGAGAACCTGCGGCAGATCCTCTCCGACTGGACCGAGAGCGAGGCCGAAACGGCGTCGTCCTCGGTGCAACACCTCACCCGGGCTCTCCGCTCCGCAACCCCACCCAGCACGGGCAACGACGGCCGTCACCATCTGGACACCGCGTCCGACATCACGAAGGAAGAACACTGATGGCCACCCATTCCGCCAAGGCCAAGCCCCGGAAGCCCGAACGATCCGCTGCCGCGCCGCAGCACGGCGAGCCCATGACCCACAAGCAGATCCTGCAGGCCCTCACCGGGCTGCTGGCCGGGCTCTTCACGGCCATCCTGAGCAGCACCATCGTGGCCAATGCGCTGCCCACGATCATGAGCGACCTCAACGGCTCCCAGACGGATTTCGCCTGGGTCATCACCGCCGCGCTGCTCGCCAACGCCGCGACCACGCCGATCTGGGGCAAGTTCGCCGACCTGTTCGACAAGAAGGTCCTCGTCCAGGTCAGCATCGTGATCTTCGTGGCGGGTTCGGTCCTCGCCGGTTTCGCGCAGACCATCCCGCTGCTGCTGACGGCGCGCGTCATCCAGGGCGTCGCGATGGGCGGTCTGACCGCCCTGGCCCAGGCCATCATCGGCACCATCATCGCCCCGCGTGAGCGCGGCCGGTACTCCGGCTACATGGGCGGCGTCATGGCCGTCGCGACGGCGGGCGGCCCCCTCCTCGGCGGCTTCATCGTCGACTCCCCCCTCGGCTGGCGCTGGACGTTCTTCGTCTGCGTGCCGCTCGCCATCATCGCGCTGGTCCTGCTCCAGATCACCCTGAAGCTCCCCGACACCCGGCGCAAGGCCCACATCGACTGGCTCGGATCCGCCCTGCTGACCGCCGGCGTGAGCCTCCTGCTCATCTGGGTCTCCTTCGCCGGCAAGGAGGGCTACTACGAGTGGTTCTCCCGCGAGAGCGCCCTCATGGTCGGCGGCAGTGTCATCCTGCTGGCTCTCCTGCTCGTCGTCGAGACCAAGGCGACCGAGCCCATCATCCCGCTGAAGATCATCTCCGAGCGCACGACGGCGCTCGCCATCATCGCCTCGATCGCCGTGGGCATCGCACTGTTCGCCAGCTCGAGCTACCTGGGCCAGTACTACCAGGTGGCCCGCGGGGCGACGCCGACCGAGGCCGGCCTGCTGACCCTTCCGATGATCGCCGGCAACCTGATCGGTTCCATCGGGGCCGGCCAGCTCGTCACCAAGTACGGCAAGTGGAAGCGGTACCTCGTTGCCGGTTCCCTGTTCCTCATCGCGGGCCTCGGCTTCGCCGGGACCATCGACCACCTGACCGAACTCTGGCTCGTGGGCATCTACACCTTCGTCTTCGGCCTCGGCCTCGGCCTGATGCTGCAGAACCTCGTCCTCGCGGTCCAGAACACGGTCGCGGTGCGGGACATCGGATCGGCCAGCGCTTCCGTGGCCTTCTTCCGCTCGCTGGGTGGAGCTGCGGGCGTCGCCGTCCTGGGCGCCATCCTCGGCACGCAGGTGGAGAGCAAGACCACCGCCGGCCTCGCCGCCGCGGGCGTCCCGACCACGGGGGGCGCTGCCGGCGGCTCACTCGACCTGGTGGATCTTCCCGCACCGATCGCCGAGATCGTGCGGGCCGCCTACGGGGACAGCACGGCCATGATCTTCCTGATCACGGCGGTCATCGCGGTCATCGGACTCGTCTGCGTCCTGTTCATCAGGGAGACGCCGCTGCGCCGCACGGTCGACTTCGCCCAGGCTGCCCCTGCAGGTCCTGCAGCGTCGGTCTCACCCGCGGCCACGGGTGGTACGCCAGCCGTCGCCGGCGCACCGTCCGCCGCGACGCACGACGAGTCGGTGGACAGGGACCTGTCCGGACTCGACGCCGACGCCGCCGACCGGGCGGAGTCCCGGCGGTAGTCCGGATCGTTCGGGCACAGCAGGCCATCGGGGCAACCCGGTGGCCTGCTGTCGTACCGGCAGGCCCTGGGGAACCGGGGATCGATCGAACCGTGGGCCCCAGAACCACGAGGAATGCTCCCTCGTCCGATACACCTCTTGTCCTGGTCCCGAATGTGACGTAGCGTACATCCCACCGGTCGTCGAAACGTTTAGACGGCCGTTCCCGGGTCGCCTCGATCCGGGAATCCAGAGCGGACATCGGAGTCGGTATGGCCAACATCCACGACGTGGCACGCGTCGCAGGTGTGTCCATCAGCACTGTCTCCTATGCCCTGAGCGGCAAGCGGCCCATCGGCGAGAAGACCCGGCTCCGGATCGACGAGGCGGTACGCGAGCTGGACTACATGCCCAATGCCGCCGGCCGGATGCTCGCCGGCACGAGGACCCGGATCTTCGCCCTGACGGCCCCGCTGAGAAGTGACACGTACGCCCCGGCGCACATGGCCTTCGTCCTCGCGGTGGCGACGGCGGCGCGGAAGTACGACTACGACGTCCTGCTGCTGACCGAGGACGAAGCGACCGACGGACTCCGCAGGGTCTCGGCGAGCAGGCTGGTGGACGGCATCATCGTGCTCGACGTCGCCATCCACGACGAGCGGGCGGACCTCGTGCGCTCGCTCGGCGTACCGGCTGCGCTCATCGGCGTGCCGGGAGATCCAGCCGGGCTCATCTGCGTGGACCTCGACTTCGAGGCAGCTGCCGCCCTGGCGGTGGACCGCCTGGTCGACGCCGGTCACACCTGCCTGGCCTTGCTGGGCCATCCGGAAGCCGTGTACGAGTGGGGATCCAACTTCCCCACCCGGTTCCGCGACGGCTTCCTGCGCCGGGCGGCCGAGCGGGGGGTGTCGGCCACGTTCTCGATGGTCGAGAAGGATCCCCGGCTGGCCCGCACGGCGCTGTTCGCCGCACTCGACGGCGACCCGGTGCCCACCGGCGTCGTCGTGCACGCGGAGGAGGGCGTCTACAAGACCATCCTCGAGGGCGTGGCAGCGCGCGGACTGTCCATCCCGGGCGACCTGTCGGTGATCGCGGGCGTTCCCACCTTCGACACGGCCTCGTTCACCCCTCCTCTGGATGTCATCCCGCTGATCCCGGCGGATTCCTGTACCCGCGCCGTCGAGCTGGTGGTCGAGCAGCTCGACGACACCGTCGCACCGCGCGTCGAACTCGTCGCGCCCACATACCGCGACCGGGGTTCGGTCGCGGCACCCCGTCCGGGCTCCTAGCGCCGGCGTCCCATCCACCAGATCCACCTCGACGTACCACCTCCACCGCAAAATCGAAACGTTTCGACACACCGTCGGTCGGCACCCTTCGCCGGCCACTACAAAGGAGTAGGCATGAAGAACAGCAGATTGATCCTCGGAGCGGCGCTCACCGCCGCCGCACTCACCCTGTCGGGATGCTCCGGCTCCGGATCGGGATCGGACGCCGGAGGGGAGGGGGACACCCTCAAGCTCTGGCACTTCGAGAGCGAGACGAGCGCCATGGGGATCGCCTGGACGGAGGCGATCAAGGTGTTCGAGGAGGAGACCGGCGCGACCGTCGAGTTCGAGGAGCGGAGCTTCGAGCAGATCCGTTCCACGGCGAGCCAGGTCCTCAACTCCGATGAGGCCCCCGACCTCCTGGAGTACAACAAGGGCAATGCCACGGCCGGCCTGCTCTCGAGCCAGGGCCTGCTGAGCAACCTCGACGAGGCAGTCGAGGAATACGGCTGGGACGACAAGTTGGCGCCGTCCCTGCAGACCACTGCGAAGTACGACGAGCAGGGCATCATGGGCTCGGGCAGCTGGTTCGGTGTCCCCAACTACGGGGAGTTCGTGGAGGTCTACTACAACGAGGACATGTTCGCCGAGGCGGGCCTCGAGGTCCCCACGACGCTCGACGAGTTCGAGGACGTCCTGCAGGCGTTCACCGACAAGGGCATCACCCCGATGGCGCAGTCCGCCGCGGAATACCCGCTCGGGCAGCTCTGGTACCAGCTCGCCCTGACGCAGGCCGATCGCGGCTGGGTCGAGGACTACCAGCTGTACAAGAACCCGGTGGACTGGCAGGGCGAGGAGATCTCCTTCGCCACCGAGACCGTCAAGGACTGGACGGACAAGGGATTCATCTCCACCAACGCCACGGGCTCGACGGCGGAGGACGCCGGCACGGCGTTCATCAACGGTACCAACCCGATCTTCTTCTCCGGCAGCTGGTGGCACAACCGCTTCACCACCGAGGCCACGGGCTTCGAGTGGGGCACCTTCCTCTTCCCCGAGGCGGAACTGGCACCCGGATCGGCGGGCAACATGTGGGCCGTACCGGAGAACGCGGCCAACAAGGAACTCGCCTACGAGTTCATCGACATCACGATGCGCCCCGAGATCCAGAACCTCATCGGCAACAACGGCGGGGTACCGGTCGCTGCGGATCCGGCGGACATCACGGACGAGAAGAGCTCCGAACTGATCGCCAACTTCAACGAGCTGACCGAGCGGGACGGCATCGCCTTCTACCCGGACTGGCCCACGCCCACCTTCTACGACGAGCTGAACGCAGGCCTGCAGGAGCTCATGAACGGCACGAAGTCCCCGGAGCAGGTCCAGGAGCAGATCGGCGAGCAGTACCAGAGCGGCGTCGACGACATCGTCGGCTGACCCCCGGCCCGTGCCGCCGGACCCTTCGACGGTCCGGCGGCACGGGCACCTCCCGCCTACCCCCGCCCTCGAAGGTGCAAAACCATGGCGATCGCAACCCGGTCGAAGCAGCGCGCCCCGCGCTCCAGTGCCACCCCCAGCCTCATCCCGGGCTCCCGCAGCAGTTCCTTCTGGTTCTACCTGCTGCCCGGCCTCACCCTCCTCACGCTCATCATCGTGATTCCGCTGCTGTGGAACGTCTACCTCACCTTCACCTCGTACCGCGGCATCCGTCCGCCCGAGTTCATCGGCCTCGAGAACTGGGTGGAACTGTTCGGCGACACCACGTTCTGGACCTCGTTCCGCAACTCGGTCGCGATGATCGTCGCGATGGTGGTGGTGCCCACCGTGGTGGGCCTGGTCCTGGCCGCGATGCTCTTCGACCTGATCGGCCGCAAGTTCGGTGGCCGCCTCGCCAGCTTCCTCCGCGCCACCTACTACCTGCCGCAGATCCTGCCCGGCGTCATCGCAGCCATCGTGATCGGCTGGATCCTCCGGCCCGAGAACGGTGCCCTCAACCAGGTGCTCGCCGCCGTGGGGCTGGGCACCTTCCAGGGCAACTGGCTCGGGAACCCGGACACAGCCCTGCCGAGCATCATGATCATCATGGTCTGGGTGCAGCTGGGCTATCCCGTGGTGATCTTCATGGCTGCCCTGCAGCGCGTCGACCCGGAACTCTACGAGGCCGCGGAGCTCGACGGCGCCAACTGGTTCCAGCGTTTCCGCGCCATCACCGTGAGCATCATCCGGCCCGAGATCTTCGTGGTCACCCTCACCTGCGCCATCGCCGCGCTCAAGGTCTTCGGCCCCATCTACGCCCTGACCGGCGGAGGGCCCGGCACCTCGACGATCGTCCCCGCGTACTACGCGTACAGCGAGTTCTTCCAGTCCCAGCAGGTGGGCTACGGCGCAACCATCGCCACCGCGCTGACGGTGGTCATTGCCGTCGTCAGCATCATCTTCGTCCTCGTCCAGACGAGGCTCGAGCGCAGTGAGGAGGCACGCTGATGGCCATCATCGACAGCTCCGCAGAGAAGACCGTACGCGAAGCAGTGAAGGAACCGCCGAGCCGGCGCCGGCGCAGCGGCAGGGCGCGCAAGACCGTCGGTGACTGGCTGATCCTTGCCGTGGCCGCGCTGATCGGGCTGCTCATCGCCGTCCCGTTCCTGCTCATCCTCGCCAACTCGTTCAAGTCGCCCACCGACTACGCCTCCGGCGGTCCGCTGTCCCTGCCGACAGCCCTGTACTTCGACGGCATCACCGCCTTCTGGGAGCGCGTGGACTTCCCGCGCAAGCTCTGGAACAGCTTCTTCATCAGCTCGGTGGTGGCGGTGCTCGCCGTCGGGATCTCGATGTTCAACGCGTTCGCCCTCGGTATCGGGCGCGTGCGGGGCCGGACCTGGCTCGTGCTGCTGATCCTGCTCGCCAACATGCTGCCGCAGGAGGTGCTGCTGTACCCGCTGTACTTCATGTTCCGGCAGGTGGGTCTCTACGACAACGTGTGGGCCGTCATCATCATCTTCACCGTCATCCAGAGCGCCTTCGGCACCTACCTGCTGGCGTCGGTCTACGGGACGTTCCCGAAGGAGCTGCTGGAGGCCGCGTCGCTGGACGGCGCGAGCCGCTGGCAGATCCTGTGGCGCGTCATCTTCCCGATCTCCCGGCCCACGCTGAGCGTGCTGCTCATCTTCTTCTTCATCTGGACCTGGAACGAGTTCCTGATCCCGCTGACGTTCCTGGTGGGCAACGACAACCAGACCGTGCCCGTGGCGATCACGGTGCTGCAGGGCGACCGCCTCATGGACGTCACCACCACGAGTGCCTCGGCCCTCCTCGGGCTCCTTCCCACGCTCATCTTCTTCCTCATCTTCCAGCGCACCCTCACCCGGGGCATCACAGCAGGAGCAGTCAAGTAACCATGAAATTCACCGACGGATTCTGGCATGTCCGCCCCGGCGTCGATGCGCAGTACGCGCAGGAGGCCTACGACATCGAGGTGGCCGACGGCCGCCGCCTCGTGGTCTCCGCCCCCACCAAGGTCATCGAGCGGCGGGGCGACACCCTCAACCGGCCACTGCTGACCGTGACGCTGGACAGCCCGCTCGACGGCGTCGTCGGCGTGCGCATCGAGAACCACCGCGGGGACACACCGCACCGGGGATTCGAGCTCATCGGGGCAGAGGAAGGGCTGGGCGCGGCGTCCGTGGACGACGACGGCGGCGTCCTCACCGCGGGTCCCCTCACCGCACGCATCACCCGCGGTGCGCCGTGGAACCTGTCCTTCGAGGCCGAGGGCCGGTTGCTGACGTCCAGCGGGCACAAGTCCGTGGGACGCATGGGGCTCGCACCGGACGCGCCTGTCACGACCGAACCGGTCGGGGTCGCGGGGGTTGCGCCCACGGGGCGCGCGCCGTCGTCGTCGTACCTCCACTCGCAGCTCTCGCTCGGGGTCGGCGAGCTCGTGTACGGCCTGGGGGAGCGCTTCGGGCCGCTCGTGAAGAACGGCCAGACCGTCGACATCTGGAACGCCGACGGCGGCACGTCCAGCGAGCAGTCCTACAAGAACGTGCCGTTCTACCTCACCAACCGCGGCTACGGGATCTTCGTGAACCACCCGGAGCATGTCTCCTTCGAGGTGGGGTCGGAGTCCGTGGAGCGCGTGCAGTTCTCCGTGCCGGGGGAGGTGCTGGAGTACTTCGTGATCTACGGCCCGACGCCGGCGGACATCCTCGAGCGCTACACACGCCTGACGGGGCGGCCCGCTCGGGTGCCCGCCTGGTCCTACGGCCTGTGGCTGTCCACGAGCTTCACCACCGACTACGACGAGGCCACGGTGGCGCACTTCGTGGACGGCATGGCGGAGCGGCAGGTGCCGCTGAGCGTCTTCCACTTCGACTGCTTCTGGATGCGTGAGTTCAACTGGACGGACTTCGAGTGGGACGCCCGGGTCTTCCCCGATCCCGAGGGCATGCTGGCACGCCTGCACGCCAAGGACCTGCGCATCAGCGCCTGGCTCAATCCGTACATCGGCCAGCGCTCGATGCTCTTCGACGAGGCGGCCCGCGCCGGCTACCTGGTGCGGCGCGAGGACGGTACGGTGTGGCAGTGGGACATGTGGCAGGCCGGCATGGGCCTGGTCGACTTCACCAACCCGGACGCCACCGCCTGGTTCCAGGACAAGGTGCGCACGCTGCTGGGGCAGGGTGTCGACGCCATCAAGACGGACTTCGGCGAGCGCATACCGCTGGGTGTCCGGTGGCACGACGGCACGCCGGCCGAGACCATGCACAACCTCTACCCTCAGCTCTACAACCGCGCGGTCTTCGACGTCCTCGAGGAAGTCCGGGGGAAGGGTGAGGCCGTGCTGTTCGCCCGGTCGGCCACGGCCGGTGGCCAGCAGATGCCGGTGCACTGGGGTGGCGACAACTCGTCCTCCTTCGAATCGATGGCGGAGACGCTGCGTGGTGGATTGTCCCTCGCCCTCAGCGGCTTCGGCTACTGGAGCCACGACATCGGGGGCTTCGAAGGGTCACCCGATCCTGCGGTGTTCAAGCGGTGGGTGGCGTTCGGCCTGCTCTCGAGCCACTCCCGGTTGCACGGCTCCACGAGCTACCGCGTCCCCTGGGCGTTCGACGCCGGGGACGAACCGGAGGGCCAGAGCGCCGTCGACGTCACCCGGACCTTCGCGCGCCTGAAGCTGTCGCTGATGCCGTACCTCTACGCGGTGGGTCTCCAGGCGCACGCGGTGGGGACGCCCTTCATGCGGCCGATGCAGCTCGCCTACCCCGAGGATCCCGCCGTCGCCCATGTGGACCGGCAGTACATGCTGGGCCCGGACCTGCTCGTGGCTCCGGTGTTCTCCGCCACCGGAGAGGTCGAGTACTACCTGCCGGGCGGAACGTGGACACATCTCCTCACGGGGGAGACCACCACGGGTGGAAGCTGGCGACGGGAGACGCACGCCTTCGACAGCCTGCCCCTGTGGGTTCGGGAGGGAGCGGTCCTCGTCACCGGCAGCACCACCGACCGGCCCGACTACGACTACCTCGACGACCCGCTGCTCACGCTCTACCCGGGTGCCGCGGACGGCAGTACCGTGCGCGTGGTGACACCGACCGGATCGGAGGGCGAGTTCCGCGTGTTCCACTCCTCCACCGGCTACCGCGTCTCGGGACCGGAGGGTGTCGGCTTCCGCGCGCGCCTTGCGGGAGGAGTCGAGGTGGCGTCCGAGGGAGGCGTGGTCGAGCTGGCGGCACCGGGAGGCCAGTAGCATCGGAGGGTGAAACCGTTCCTCCTCCTGGCCACCCGCGCTGAAGACTTCGCAGCAGACGCCGAATACCGGAGCTTCCTGCGCTTCGGCGGTCTCGCCGAGGACGAGCTGCGGCGCGTCCGGCTGGAGGCGGACCCGATGCCCGAGCTGGACCTCGCGGACTACTCGGGCATCTTCCTCGGCGGCAGTCCCTTCAACTCGTCCGATCCCGAGGAGTCGAAGGGCGCGGTGCAGCGGCGCGTCGAGGATGAGCTCGGATCGTTGCTGGACAGGGTCGTCGGCGAGGACTACCCCTTCTTCGGGGCCTGCTACGGCGTCGGCACCCTCGGGCGCCACCAGGGGGCCGTCGTCGACACCACGTACGCCGAGCCGATCGGCGCGGTGGAGGTGACCCTGACGGACCAGGGCGCCGTCGATCCGCTGCTCTCCGGGCTGCCGTCGTCGTTCGCGGCGTACGTGGGCCACAAGGAGGCCTGCGCCACGCTGCCGGCGTCGGCGTGCTGCTGGCATCGTCCGCCACCTGCCCCGTGCAGATGTTCCGCGTCCGGGAGAACGTCTACGCCACCCAGTTCCACCCGGAGCTCGACGTCGAGGCCCTCGTGGGCCGCATCAGCACCTACCGCCATGCGGGCTACTTCCCTCCGGAGCAGGCCGAGGAGTACATCCAGCGGCGCGGGCCTCGGTGGTCGACCAGCCGAAGGCCATCCTGCACGCGTTCGTCAGGCGGTACGCCCGCCCCTGAGGCGGGCGAGCCCACCTGCGCCGATCCTTGCGGAAACCTGAGGGTCGCCGGAGCCCGGCCCGGCCTACGATCGACGCATCGGACGTTCATGGGCAGGTCAGGCCTCGGGGGGAATGCGGCGGATGCACCGGGAACAGGCTCGAACGGCGGCTCAACGGGCGGAGCATCTGCGGAACGAACTGACCCGCGCCCGGATCGAACTGGAGCTGTACGAGGGGCGCCGAACCAGGACACCCGTGGCGGTCGGCACGTCGTCGGCGCGTGCCGGTCGGGACTCCACTGCTGAAGCCCGGGAGGAGTGCCGGGGAGAGGGGCCCGTCATCCATCCGCACGGGCCACGCGCTGCTCGGGGCCGCGCCCCGCGCAGGTCGGACCGTGGCGTGGCCGTCGGTGTCTGGCTCATGAGCCTCTACGTCCTGCTCGTCGTCCTGGCTGCCGGAGGCCCGGATGCGTCCGCTTCCCCGGACCACTCCTTCGTGGTCGGCCAGCAGCAGGCGGGACAGCGCGAGGGCTGACGCGAGCCGATCGGGGATGATGTCGACCCCTGGCGCGCCTCGCAACCACCTGTGCCCGTGTCGGTGCCTGGCGGTACTGTCGGAGGAAAACCCCGCGCAGGCGCACAGAAGAGGTAGCTGTCATCCGTTCCAGCACGAGCAGGTCATCGGCAGGCCGTACGGTTCCCGTCCTCCCCGCACCCGGCGAGACGCGCCACCACCAGGTGCTCATCATCGGCGGCGGCAACGCCGGGGTGTCCCTCGCCGGGCGCCTGCGCCGGTACCGGTTCAAGGACGTCGCCGTGATCGAGCCGCGGAGCCGCCACTTCTACCAGCCGCTCTTCTCGCACATCGCAGGCGGAACAGCCGATGCCCTCGAGGCCGTGCGCCTGCAGGCGGCCGTGATGCCCAAGGGCGTCACCTGGATCCAGGACAAGGCGGCGGACGTCGCCACGGGCACCAGCACGGTGCTGCTGGAGTCCGGTGCCGCCATCACCTACGACCACCTCGTGGTCTGCCCGGGGATCCAGAACGACTGGACCGCCATCCCGGGGCTCAAGGACGCCATGGAAGGACCCTTCGGTGCGTCGAACTACGAGTACGAACTGGCTCCGAAGGCCTGGAAGCTCTTCCAGGGCCTCACCAGCGGGACCGTCGTCTTCACGCAACCCCCCGGACCAGCATCCTGCGACGGCGCAGCCCAGAAACCGATGTACCTCGCCTGCGACCACTGGCGGCGCCAGGGCGTGCTGAAGGACATCCGGGTGGTCCTCGCGGTGTCCACCCCCACGATCTTCGGCATGGAGATCATCGACGAGGAACTCGACCGGAAGATCGAGGAGTACGGGATCGAGGTCCGGTACAGCACCGAACTCACGTCCGTCGACCCCGAGGGCCGCACGGCCGAGCTCACGAACAGCGTGACCGGCACCTCGGAGCGCCTGGGCTACGACGTCCTCCACGCCGTTCCACCCCAGTCCGCACCGGAGTGGCTGAAGAGCACGGACCTTCCGGCGCCCGGCAATCGCGGGGGCTTCGTCGAGGTGGACCCCGTGATCCTCAGGCACCCGCGTTTCCCGTCGGTCTGGTCCCTGGGTGACGCCGCCTCGACGCTGAACTCCAAGTCCGGTGCGGCCCTGCGGATGCAGACGAAGGTCCTCGCGAAGAACATCAGGGCCGTCGTCAAGGGCAGGAAGCCCACGGCGAAGTACAACCACTATTCGGCGTGCCCGTTCGTGGTCAGCCGGAACACGGTCGTGTTCTCGGAGTTCGACGACAAGTACTCGCCGATGCCGACCGTACCCGGCTGGAACAACCTCGCCCGGGAGCGGCGCCTGACGTTCTTCGCGGAGAGGATCGTCCTGCCGAAGGTGTACTGGAACCTCATCCTGAAGGGCAGGGCCTGAGGTCCGAGGAGGGACGCGAGCACTTCATCGGCGGTTAACCCGGCGTTGACGGTGATGACGGGTGGGGACGGTTGGATCGGAGCATGCGGCCCTGGCCGCCTCCACCCCGAAGGGAACCACCCATGCCGTTCCGCGCAGTCCGCTCCGCCCGCTCCGTCGCCGTCGCCGCCGTCGGGCTCTCGCTCCTGGCCACCTCCTCGCACGTGGTCCCGGCCGCGGATGTCCGTCAGCCACCGATGAAGCGCACCACGGGCGGCCCTGTTCTCGTGGGACACCGTGGCGCAGCAGGAACGGCGCCGGAGAACACCGCCGCGGCATTCCGGGAGGGCCGTGCCTCGGGTGCGGACTTCATCGAGGTCGACGTCCAGCTCAGCGCGGACGGGGTCCCGTTCCTCTTCCATGACGACACCCCGGCCCGGACCACGAACGCCGAGGAGGTGTTCCCCGGACGAAGCGCCGATCCCATCACCTCCTTCACCTGGTCGGAGCTGCAGCAGCTCGACGTCGGCTCCTCCTTCCACGAGCGCTTCGCCGGCGAGAGGATCCCGCACCTCGACGACGCCGTCGACGACGCGGACCAGACCACCGGCGTCTACATCGAGATCAAGGCGCCCTGGAACTCCCCGGGGATCGAGCAACTGGTGGCGGATGAGCTGCTCACCCACCCCGCCTGGCGGAAGCTCGTCGCAGCGGACAAGGTGCAGGTCATCGGGTTCGACGAGTCCTCGAACCGGAGGTTCGCCGCCCTCGCACCCGAGGTCATGCTGCAGCAGCTCACGTTCGCCGTGCCCAATCCGGTCCTGCTCGCGAGCTGGTCGACCTACGCGGATTCCGTCGGTGCCTACTATCGGTTGGTCGATGCCCAGGACGTCGCCGCCGTGCATGCCGCAGGGCTCGTGATGAGCGTCTACACCGTCAATTCCCGCGAGGCCGTCAGTGCGATGGCAGGCCTCGGCGTCGAGCCGTGACCACCGACTTCCCGCTCCAGAGCGGGCGTCACCTTCGCGGGCTGCCGGTCTTCCCGGACGCCGGCATCCGGATCGGTGGAGCCGTGAACAACCCGTCGGGCGACGACATCCAGCGCGGATCCGGCGAGTACGTCACACTCCGGAACGTGTCCGGCTCGGCGATCGACGTGAGTGGCTACTTCCTCCGGGACGCGGCCAACAGCATCCTGCGCGTCGGCGACGGGTACGTGCTGCAGCCCGGCGCGGAGCTGCGCATCCACACCGGACCCGGCACCGACTCGGCGTCCGCCTACTACAACGGCCTCGATACTCCCGTCCTCAAGGACGAGGGGGACTCGCTGGGGCTGTGGACTCCCGATCTGGTGCTCGTCGACACCTTCGCGAACTGACCGGAGGTTGCCGAGTCGGCCGGAGCGGACCGGGGAGGCTAGGCCAGGAGGTCCTGGTAGTCGGGGTGCTCGTCGATGAAGGCGGCCACGAAACCGCACTGGGGGACCACGGTGAGCTGCCGTCCGCGGGCGTCGTCGAGCGCGTAGCCGATCAGCGTGCTGCCCACGCCACGGCCCTCGACGTCCTCGTCCACGATGGTGTGCGTGAAGACGATCGTGTCATCGGTCAGTTCGTAGGCGGCGGTGCCGACCTGTTCGCCGTCGAGCTGGGCCACGTAGTGGCTCTGCGCCTCGTCGTTGCTGACCTGGATGTCGCTGGTGTCACTCATGCAGCCACCTTCCCACCCGGTGTTCAGGTGGTCAACGCGTCTGCCGGCGCTCTTCGGCGTCCGCCGGTTCGTGGTAGGTGCCCTCCGAGGCAGGTTCCTGCTCGGCCGGGCCGTTGCTCAGCAGCCAGGCGAGTGCGGTGGTCTCGGAGGTGAAGAAGCGGGTGATGGTGGGCGAGCGGTGCGAGAAGCCCGACATCACTTCGTCCACGGCGTCCTCGCCCACGAGCGCCACCCTGGAGAACCCCCGGTAGGAGGCCATGCCGGCACGCGCCTCGGGTGTGACCCCCGTGATGCCGTGCATGTGCACGAGCAGTGGCAGGGCCGTGGGGCCGGAGAACTCGGCGAGGGCGCGGGCGGCCGCAACACCCGCGGGGTGGGTGATCTCCACGCCGCGCCTCCACCTCAGCCTGAGGAAGCCCCTCTCGTGGTGCACGCTGAACGGGTCCATACAGTCCTTCAAGGAAGTGGGCGGGGTACTGGCACGAAAGCGTAGCAAGAGGCACCCCCAGCGGTGATTCCTGTGTCGACGGTTGCGCCGACCGGCGCTGTCGCGGAGGCAGGAGGTAGCGTCTGGTGCATGACGACACTGACCATTCTGGTGACCGGCGCGAGCCGCGGTATCGGCGCGCCATCGCCCACGAACTCGCCGAGCGCGGCCATCGTATAGCCGTTCACGCCGGCAGGGACTCAGCGGCCGCGGAGGCCGTGCGAGCTGCGCTGCCCGGCGAGGGCCACGCCGTCGTGGTCGGGGACGTGGCGGATCCCGAAGCCTGCCGCCGCATCGTCGACGACAGCGTCCGGCAGCTGGCCGGACTGGACGTCCTGGTCAACAACGCGGGTATCTTCGAGGCCCATCCCGTCGGCACCACCGGCTTCGACGAGTGGCAGCGGGCGTGGCGGCGCACGCTGGACGTCAACCTGCTGGGACCGGCGAACCTCGCCTGGCTCGTGGCGCGCCACCTTCTCGACCGCCCGGGCGGCCCGGCGGGCGGTCGCCTGGTCAGCGTCGGATCACGCGGCGCGTATCGCGGTGAGCCCGCGAACCCTGCTTACGGAGCGAGCAAGGCGGCGCTCCATTCCATGACGCAGTCCCTCGCGGTCGCCCTCGCTCCGCACGGCATCTTCTCCGCCGCCGTCGCGCCGGGATTCGTGGAGACGGACATGGGCCGCACCGTCCTCGACGGGCCGCAGGGTGCAGCGGTGCGCGCGCAGAGTCCGTTCGACCGGGTGGCGACTCCGCAGGACGTGGCACAGGCCGTGGCCTGGCTCGCCACGGACGCACCTCTCTGGGTCAGTGGCACCGTGGTGGACGCCAACGGCGCGTCCTACCTGCGCTAGCGGGCGCCGGTCGTGGGAAGGCGCACCGCCGAGCCCCGGCCGAGGACGGCGTCGTGCAGGACCGCCGGCAGGGCGCGGCCGGCGTCGTTGCCCCCGGACCAGTTCTCCACCCAGTGGGCGAGGATCGTCAGCCGGTCGTCCGCCTCCAGCCCGCCGAGCCACAGCGAGGGCCCGGTGACATCGGCGGCCCCGACGCGAAGGGCTACGGCCCCGACCGCTCCGTCGGCACAGCGCTGCAGGCAGGGCGCTGAGACGAGCACGCCACCCGAGGAGCGCGCGACGGCGGCAGCGAGGTCGCTGCCGCCGTGCATCCGAGTCAAGGCCGCACACCGGTGACCCGTGCAGAGCGCGACGACGACGCCGTCCGGTTCTCCGCGGTGCTCGCCCACGGCGCTAGCCCTGCCGAGCCTTCATGCGCGGGTTCTTCTTGTTGATGACGAACGTCCTTCCGCGACGCCGGACGATCTGGGCGCCCGAAACCTTCTTCAGTGCTCGGAGGGAATTGCGGACTTTCATGATGCTCCTTCGGTAGTGAACGGGATCGGTGCCGGCTGCGACCGCAGCTCCTCGTCGGTGAGGGCGCAGGCGTCGAGCAGACGCGTGATGTCGTCGTCGTCGAGGTCGTCACCGGTCAGCGCGAGATGCGTGCCGCGGCACCACTCACCGTGGCGCGCGTCGGCGTCCCAGGTTCCGCCGTTGCCGAGGGCTATGCGTGGACCGACACCGTGGACGGCGATCCTGGTGTCCGGCATGCCGGCGATCCAGACGCTGCCGCGGACGAAGCAGCACCCCTCCGAGATGGCGCCGAGTGCGGTGCGGAAGCGGTCCGGGTGCAGCGGACGCGATACCCGGTGCTCCACGGTGCGGAACGGCGTCGATGCGGTGGCCGGCGCGAGGACCGCCCCGGGCCGGCTGCGGTCCAGTGCCGCGCCGTGGTCGTGGGTGCCGAGACGGGCAGCCTCGGCGGCGGAGATGAGCGCGTGGGGAGCGAGTTCCCCGATGAGCTGGAGGCCGCGGAGGGCCAGCGCTGTGTCGCTCGGCAGGAGGTCGCTGACGGTGGTCAGCACGGTGTCGGCGAAGAGGAACTCGCCCATCAGGAACTCGCCGGGAGTGCGTGCGTCCTCGGGGACGGCGGTGTAGCCGGAGGCGAAGAGCGTGTGGTGGTCCCAGAGCTGGTCCTCGACGTCCTCCGGGCGCGCGGCGAGGGCGATCGTGTCGATGGTGAAAGCCTTGGGCGCGGTGCCGCGGAGGCCGTCGATGGCGTTCTCGGCCGTGGTGCCGGGTGGCAGTCCGACGACGGCGTGGGTCACGCCCGCGGCCTTGAGGCGCAGGAGGGTGGGGGCGAGGTCGAACCGGACAGTGCAGCTCAGGCACCCGTGCTCGAGCACCGCGGACCCGCGCTCGACGAGCTGGTCGTCGGTGTGGATGCGGCGCGTCACCAGGCCGTCGTCGAGCAGGTCGTGGAGGACCACCGGCGTGCCGGGGGAACGGTTCGCGATCAGCGAGGCCGCGTTGTTGCGGCTGAGGGCATCGAGTGAGGTGACGATGACGAGGTGCATGGGCATCACTATATGAGAATGATTCTCAATCACCAAGCGGATGCTTCGTGACGCACTGTGAAGGTGCGTCTGGACGTGAACGCCGCCACCGACCTAGGCTCGACACCAGAATCAAGAGTTCCGACGCAAAACCCTGGTTTGTCGGACGGCAACCCTCTCGCTGTAGCGGGGTGCCCCAGGTGAGGATTCGGCCCTGCATGCACAGTGCGGGCAAGTATGGCGCTTCCTCCACGGCAAGTGCCCCGACGTGAGGATCCCCGTGTCCGCTGCACCCCGCCATATCCGTTTCAACGCCTTCGACATGAACTGTGTCGGCCACCAGTCGCCCGGACTCTGGCGCCACCCGGAGGACCAGTCCTGGCGCTACAAGGACCTCCGCTACTGGGCCGACCTCGCGAAGACCCTGGAGCGTGGACTGTTCGACGGCATCTTCATCGCCGACGTCCTCGGCACCTACGACGTCTACGGCGGTTCCAACGAGGCGACCCTCCGACAGGGCACGCAGACGCCGGTGAACGACCCGTTCCTGCTGGTCTCGGCCATGGCCCTCGTCACGGAGCACCTCGGCTTCGGAGTCACCGCGGGCACGGCCTATGAGCACCCCTATCCCTTCGCCCGCCGCCTCTCCACCCTCGACCACCTCACCAACGGGCGCGTCGGGTGGAACGTGGTCACCGGCTACCTGCCGTCCGCGGCGCGCAACATGGGCAGCGCGGACCAGCTCGAGCACGACGAGCGCTACAACCACGCCGATGAGTACCTCGAGGTGCTCTACAAGCTGCTCGAGGGGTCCTGGGAGGACGACGCGGTCATCCGCGACCGGGAGACCGGCGTCTTCACCGATCCCGCCAAGGTGCACGAGATCAACCACGACGGCACCTACTTCACCGTCCCGGGCATCCACCTGAGCGAACCCTCCCCCCAGCGCACGCCCGTGATCTACCAGGCCGGAGCGTCACCCCGCGGCATCCGCTTCGCCGCGGGCAATGCCGAGGCGGTGTTCGTCGGGGCACCCACGAAGGCGATCCTGAAGGACGCCGTCACGAAGATCCGCGACGCAGTCGAGGCCGAGGGCCGAGACCGCTACTCCGTGCGGATCTACACCATGCTGACCGTCATCACGGACGAGACGGAGGAGAAGGCGCAGGCCAAGCACGCCGACTACCAGCAGTACGTGAGCTACGAGGGCGCGCTCGTGCTGCTGTCCGGCTGGCTGGGCATCGACCTCAGCGTCTACGATCCCGACGAGCCCATCGGCAACGTGCACTCCAACGCCATCCAGTCCGCGGTCGCGAACTTCCAGAAGGTGAACGACGACGGTGCTCCCTGGACGGTCCGGGACATCGCGGAGTGGGCGGGCATCGGCGGCCTCGGCCCGCGGGTCGTCGGGTCCGGGGCGCAGGTGGCCGACGAGCTGCAGGCCTGGGTCGAGGAGACCGACGTCGACGGCTTCAACCTGGCCTACGCCATCACCCCCGGGTCCTTCGAGGACGTGATCCGCTACGTGGTGCCCGAGCTGCAGAAGCGCGGCGCGTACCCCACCGAGTACGCCGAGGGGACCCTGCGCCAGAAGCTCTTCGGCAAGGGCGACCGCCTGCCCCAGGAGCACCGGGGCGCCGCGTACCGGCTCCAGCCCGCGCGCGGCTGACCCCCAACCACCCGGCGCGCTTCCCTGATTCCCCCCGCCCTACCGCTGCATGCCCTAGGAACCCCATGATCTCGTTACGCCAGCTCACCAAGACCTATGGTCGCGGAGACACCTCCGTGACCGTCCTCGACACCGTGGACTTCGACGTCCCCACCGGCCGGATCGCCGCCGTCGTCGGCCGGAGCGGTGCGGGCAAGAGCACCCTCGCCCAGTGCATCAACCTGCTCGAACGCCCCACGTCCGGCTCCGTCGTCGTCAACGGCGAGGAACTGTCCGGGCTGCCGGAGAAGAGACTCCGCGAGGCCCGGCGCCGCATCGGCACGGTCTTCCAGTCCTCGAGCCTGCTCAGCCGGCGGACCGCCGCCGAGAACATCGCCCTCCCGCTCGAGTACCTCGGCGTGACACCCGGGGAAGCCCGTGCCCGCGTCTCGGAGCTCCTCGACCGCGTGGGACTCGCCGACAAGGCCGGCTCCTACCCGTTCCAGCTCTCCGGCGGCCAGGCGCAGCGGGTCGGCATCGCCCGGGCGCTCGCGCTGCGGCCGTCCATCCTCCTGGCCGACGAGGCGACCTCCGGGCTCGACCCCGACACCACGCGGTCCGTCGTCGAGCTCATCCGCCAGCTGCGGTCCGACCTCGAGCTCACCGTCGTCTTCATCACGCACGAGATGGATACCGTCCGTCAGGTCGCCGATACCGTGGCGCGCCTCGACCAGGGCCGGATCGTGGAGCAGGGGGCCCTGGTGGACCTGCTGACCTCCCACGACTCGCTGCTCGGGCAGTCGCTCAGGCCCCGCCGCGGGTACGCGGGACCGGAGTCCGGGACACGCACCTGGTACGTCACGTACGACTCGACGGACGTGCCGGGGGACTGGATCCAGCGGCTCACCGGGGATCTCGACGCGGTGGTGCACCTCCTGGGTGCCTCCGTCGAAACGGTGCACGGCGTCAACACCGGGAGCGCGACGCTCGGCATCGGCACGGACGACGACGCCCGGGTCGCGGCCGTGCTGGCGCGTTACGGACTGAGCGGAACGCCCGACGACGGCGAAGCTGCCGGCCGGGACGGCTTCCCACCCACAAGTGCCCTGCCTTCACCCCAACGCCGGGAGCGCGTCCTCAGCACAGTCGCGGGGGACGCCGCATGAGCGCCGTCCTCCTTCCCCGCGCCGACGTCCCCCTCGCCGACCTGCCCGCACTGCTGCTGCCGGCGTACGGCGAGACCGTCACGATGGTCGGCATCGTCATGGCCGTGGTGCTCGTGGTCGGCACCCCGCTCGGAGTGCTGCTCCACAACCTCGCACCCGGTGGGCTGCACGAGCGGCCGGCCCTCCACGCGACGCTCAGCTGGATCATCAGCATCGGCCGGTCCCTTCCGTTCCTCATCCTCATGGCAGCCATCGTGCCGTTCACCCGGTTCATCACGGGCACCAACATCGGTATCGCGGCCGCCGTCGTCCCCATGTCCCTGGCGGGTATCGCGTTCTTCACGCGCATCGTGGAGAACGCGCTGCGCTCCGTCCCGCCGTCCATGGTGCAGGTGGCGCGGGCCGCCGGCGGATCCAACCTCCAGATCATGCGGACGGCCCAGTTCAGTGAGGCCGTGCCCGCCGTCGTCGGCGGTCTCACCATCCAGGTCATCGCGATGATCGAGTACTCGGCCATCGCGGGGACCATCGGCGCCGGCGGCATCGGCTACGTCGCCGTCACGTACGGCTACCAGCGCTTCGACAACACGGTGATGCTGGCGACGATCGTGATCCTCGTGGTCACCGTCGCCGTCATCCAGATCGCCGGTGACCGGCTGGTCCGGTTCACCACGCCGCAGAAACGCCTGCAGCGAGCCTGACCCACCTCCTCCCGCTCCAACCCATCCCCGCGCTGCCTCCAGCGCGCCCCGAAAGGCCTCGTCATGACCGAGAACACCACCTCCAGCACCCCTTCCGACCACGGATTCACCCTCAGGAAGCGCCGCAAGGCGCCCTGGATCGCAGGCGGTGCCGCCGTCGTCGTCGCGGCCGGCGCCTTCATCGCCGTTCCGCTGCTCAACCCCTCCGAGTCCGCTGCGGAGACCGAGGGCGCCACGCTGCTCGTCGCGACGGCGGAGGGCAACTCCGCAGAGCAGGCCCTGATCGAGTTCATCGACCGCGACGTCGCCCCGAAGTACGGCATCGACATCGAGTTCAAGGGGCTGAGCGACAGCAACACCATCAACCGTGCCGTCAGCGAGGGCGAGGTCGCCGCGACGGTGTACCAGCACGAGCTGTGGCTGGGACAGGTCCTCGAAGCCAACCCGGACTTCCGGGAGACCGCCGTGGGGCCCGTGTTCCGCTGGGGCTTCGGCATCTGGTCGGACAAGTACACGAGCGTGGATCAGATCCCCGACGGCGGAACGGTGTCCCTCTACTCCGATCCCGCGAACGAGGCCCAGGGACTGTGGCTGCTCGAGCGGGCGGGGCTCATCACGCTCAAGGACGGCGTGGACAAGTGGCAGGCGACGCAGGACGACATCGCGTCCAACCCGAAGAACCTGACGTTCACGCTCCTCGACTTCGGCGCGCAGTCCCGGGCGCTGCCGGACCTCGACGCCGCCGTCGGCTACACCGAGTACTACACGGCCGCGAAGGTGCCGCTCGAGCACCAGATCTTCGCGCCCGCAGCTCCGGACGAGTTCGCGGCCCAGCTCACGGTGGGCACCGACTACCTCGAGACCGAGAACATCCGGAAGCTGAAGGAGGCCTTCGCGGACCCCGCCGTCCAGGAGTTCCTCGCCACGGACCCGGCCGTCAAGGACCTGCTGCTGCCCATCGAGCAGTCCTGACCCGCTGCTGACCGCGGTTCGCCGAATCGGGCGGGGACGTCGGGAATAGGCCTCCGCTGGGGGCTGAACGCCCGGAAACGGGTGGCCAGCGCCGTGCCGGGGGTACTAGCGTCGAGGACAGAAGATACCGACGACAGTCATCGACAGCGAGGAGTTCCCATGTCACGCGTAGCCATCATCGGTGGGCACGGAAAAGTAGCCCTGCACCTCACGAAGATCCTCACCAGCCAGGGTCACCAGGTCAGCTCGATCTTCCGCAACCAGGACCACGCGGGCGACGTCGAGCAGGCCGGAGCCACCCCGGTGGTGGCGGACCTCGCCGAGCTGTCGGTGGAGGACATGGCAGACGTCTTCCGCGGGCATGACGCTGTGGTGTGGTCGGCCGGTTCGGGCGGCAGCAGCCCCGAGGCCACCTACGCGGTGGACCGGGACGCAGCCATCCGCTCGATGGACGCCGCCGAGCAGGCGTCGGTGGGCCGGTACGTCATGGTGTCCTACCTGGGTGCGAGCAAGGACCACGGTGTCCCCGAGGACAACAGCTTCTTCCACTACGCCGAGGCCAAGGCCGCCGCGGACGAGCACCTGCGGAACTCCTCGCTGGCCTGGACGATCCTCGGCCCGGGCTCGCTGACCACCGATCCCGGGACCGGCACGATCGAGGTGGCGGACAAGCCCCAGCAGGATTCCGTGCCCCGCGAGGACGTGGCCCTCGTGGCCGCCGTGGTCCTCGGCAACCTCGCCACCGTGGACCAAACCATCCAGTTCAACAGCGGTCAGACGCCGGTGGCCGAGGCCATCGAGGCTTCCCTGTAGTCGACGATCACCACGAGAGGCGGCGCTCCTTCGGGAGCGCCGCCTCTGGTTTGTCCGGTGTCGGCGTGAGCTACAGGCCTTCCGCGGCGTGGAAGGTGCGCAGTGCCTCGACGACGAGCCTGTGGTCCTCGAGCTGCGGCAGTCCCGACACCGTGACGGTGGCCACGGGGCCGACGCCCCGGATGAAGAGCGGGAACGAGCCGCCGTGCGCCGCGTGGGTCGAGGTGTCGAACATCGGGTTGTTCTCCGCGCGGCCGCCGTTGCGCCGCCCGCGCAGACCGACGAGCAGGGACGGCATCAGGTAGCGGGCCGCGGTGCGGCTCTTCGCGTCGAGCCAGTAGTCGTTGTCCGGGGTGGCGCCGTCGAGCGCGGCGCGGAAGAGGATGTGGTTCGGCTTGCTGATGCCGACGGCGATCGGCAGGTTGCGGCCCACACCGAGCTGCACGAGCAGCTGCCCGAGGGCCACGGCGTCATCGTTCGTGAAGCGGGTGAACTGGAGCTCCGCGACCTCACCCTCCACCTGCGCGATGAGAGCCTCGAGGGACTCGGAGGGCTGGTCGTCGCCCCCGTCCGGATCGAACGGACGGAGGACTGTCGCGGGGGCGTCGTTGCTCATTGGACAAACCTACGTGGTCCACTGCCCGCGGGGGAATACGGAACGGTCAGTCCTCCCGCGGGCAGCCGACCGTTCCGGTCAGGAGACCTGCAGACCACCGTTGATGTCATAGGTCGCGGCCGTGATGTACCCGGCGTCGGGGCCGGCGAGGAAGGTGATGAGCGCGGCGATCTCGTCCACCGTGCCGACCCGTCCCACCAGGATGTCCCGCGACATCTCGCGCTTGCGCTCCTCCGTGAGGGTGCCGCCCATGATGTCCGTGTCCACCGGTCCGGGAGCCACGCAGTTGACAGTGATGTTGTGCTCGCCCATCTCCCGGGCGAGGGCACGCGTGAACCCGATGATGCCGGCCTTCGACGCGCTGTAGGCAACCTTCGAGTACGTGCCGCCGCCGCGCTGGGCCGAGATGGAGGAGACGCTGACCACGCGGCCCAGCTTCCGCTCGATCATGCCGCGCAGCACGCGCTGCGAGACCAGGAACGTGCCGGTCATGTTGACGGCGAACACCCGCTCCCAGGCCGCCTTGGTCTCCTGCATGAACTCGGTGGGGGAGCTGATGCCCGCGAGGTTCGCGAGGGCCACGACGGGCGGGAGCTCGGCCTCGACACGGGTGATCGCCGCGTCCACCGACGCCTCGTCCGAGACGTCCGTGCCGACCCCGATGGCCTGGACGCCGTGCCGGCCGGCGATGTCCGCTGCTGCCTCGTCCGCCGCGCCGGCATCGATGTCGAGGATGGCGATGGCCCACCCCTCGCTCGCCATGCGCTCCGCGGTCGCCCGCCCGATCCCGCGCGCGGAGGCGGCCCCGGTCAGAACGGCGGTGCGTGCGGTGGGGAATGCTGCTGCGTCGGTCATGACGTCAACTCCTTCTGGTTCCGTGCTGGATGAAATGGTCGTAGTCGCCGTAGGTCTGGTCGATGTGCGCTTCCATGGCCTGCCGCGCCCTGGCGGGATCGCGGCTGCGGATCGCCTCGAGGACCAGCGTGTGGTGCTCGATCGCGTGGACCTGGACCTCGGGGAACGACGACGTCTCGCGCCGCATCGAGTACAGGAGCTGGCCGAGGGGGCCGAGGACCACGGGCAGGAACGGGTTCGCCGAGGCCCGGAAGACGGCGTCGTGGAAGGCGAGATCGGACGCGGTGACGGCGTCGAGATCCCCTGCCGCGTGGGCGGACTCGAGCGCGGTGATCGCGTCCGCCATCCGGTCGAGCTCCTCGTCGGTGGCATTCGCGGCAGCCAGTTCGGCCGCCCCGGTCTCCACCATCCGGCGGATCTCCAGGAGCCGGAGGGAGACGTCGGGAGTGTCCGCTGCGGCTGCGGCCGCGCGCAGGATGGCCTCGAGGTCCGTCCACTGTGCTGTCGGGTTCACGTAGGTGCCGAGCCCGCGCCGCACCTCGACGACGTTCTGGGCCTGCAGCTTCTTCAGTGCTTCCCGAACTGTCAGTCGACTGACACCTGCGGCCGTCGCCAGCTCGCCCTCCGGCGGCAGTGCCTGAAGTGGGGCATACCGGCCCTGCACGATCTCCTCGAGGAGATCCTCGAAGACGGACTGCGCGAGCGACTTCCGCCCTGTGGTGTTCTCCGGCATTCAACATCCTCGTCGAAGGGTCTTGTCAGACGTCTTATGTCCGGTGCTATTGTGACATCCAGCACAGTGCCCGTCAACGCGTCCGCCGGGTACTGGCAGCTCACCACTGATCGGGCAACGGTGCCCGTTCAGCGTCCCACCAAGGAGTACATCACCGTGGATATACAACTTCTTCTGGCGCTGGTACTGGGGATCGCCACCATCATCGTCCTGGTGCTCAAAACGCGCCTCGACGCCTTCGTAGCCCTGTTGATCGCGGCCCTCGTCACGGGTCTCGTGGCAGGCCAGGCACCTCTCGACATCGTCTCGTCCATCACCACCGGTTTCGGCAACACCCTCGCGTCCATCGGCATCGTCATCGGCCTCGGCGTCGGGATCGGCAAGATCCTCGAGGTCTCCGGCGCGGCCAACGCCCTCGCCCTCGCGTTCCTCAGGCTCTTCGGCAAGGGTCGCGAGCCCTGGGCCCTCGGCAGCGTCGGAGCCCTGGTCTCCATCCCCGTGTTCTGCGACTCGGGCTACGTCATCATGAACCCGCTGGCCCGCTCCATCGCCCGCGTCAAGCGCGCCGGCTACATCACGCTCGCCCTCGCCCTGGGCTGCGGCATGACGCTGACCCACCACCTCGTGCCACCCACGCCCGGTCCGCTCGCCGTCGCCGGCATCCTCGGCGCCGACCTCGGGGCCCTCATCCTGACCGGCCTCATCTTCACCGTGCTGCTGCTGCCCATCGTGGTGTTCTACGCGAAGTGGATAGGTCCGAAGATCGAACCGTCCATGTCGCAGCAGGTGCGCGAGACCGTGTACGGGACCGCTACGGCCGCCGGACAGGGCCGCACCGGCACCGCGCTCGCGAGCCGTCCCACCGGTGACTCGGTCGGCAGTTCGGCTGCAGGGACAGAGCACGACGACGACATCCCGGCGGATCCCGCCGTCGACCTCGGCACCCCGCCCCCCGGAGCCAAACCCCATAAGGTCGGCGCCTTCGTGGCGTCCCTGCCCCTGCTGGTCCCCCTCCTGCTGATCATCCTCAACACGGTCAGTGGCGCGATCGACCAGAGCAACCAGGGCGTGGTGGGCGCCGCTGCCGGTGAGTACACGCCGTCCGCATGGGCCGTGCCGCTGGCCTTCGTCGGCAACCCGGTGGTCGCGCTCGTCATCGGCGTGATCCTGGCGGTCTACACGCTGCTGCCCCGCTGGACGCCGCGCACCAAGGTGCAGGGCTGGTTCGCCGAGGCCGCTGCGTCGGCCGGTCTGATCCTGCTCATCACCGGTGCCGGTGGAGCGCTGGGGCAGGTGCTGCGCAGCTCAGGCGTCGGTGACGCCCTCGCCGAGGCCATCGCCGGGACACCGCTGCCCGCGTTCCTCGTGCCGTTCCTGATCGCGACGCTCGTGCGCATCGCCCAGGGCTCGGGAACGGTCGCCATGATCACCGCCGCTTCCGTGACCGCACCGCTCGTCGGGTCACTGGGCATCGACCCCGTGGTCGCCGCGATGGCGTGCACCGCCGGGTCCATGGTGTTCAGCTACTTCAACGATTCCTACTTCTGGGTGGTCACGCGCTTCGCGGGGCTCGAGGGGACGGCCGCCCTGCGCGGCTGGTCGGGGATCACGACGGCGGTCTGGGCCGGGTCCATCCCGCTGCTCTTCATCGCGAACGCCATCCTCGGCTGACGCCTGCCCACTCCCACGAAAGGCCGTCCCCGCTGGTGCGGGGGCGGCCTTTCTCCTGTCCGGGCGTCGGGGGGCCGCGGCAGCTACTTCTTCGTCCGGCGGCTCCCGCCGTGCCAGTCCTCCTGCAGGCCGGCCTCGCCGTCGTCGACACCGAAGCTGCGCAGCTGCGGGCGTTCGCGCAGGCTCCGCTTCAGTTCGGCGAATCCGGGGAAGCGTGCCAGGCCCACCACGTGGTCCCACAGCTCGACGGCGTGGCCGGGCTCAGGCAGGCGGCTGATCACGGGGCCGAAGAAGGCCACGCCCTCCGGTGGGTCGACGTGGATGATCGGCGTGCCGACATCCCTCCCCGTCAGCGAGAGTGCTTCGTCCGTCTCGGCCTGGATGACGGCGTCGAACGAGGCGTCCTCCAGGGCGTCGGCGAGTGCCGCGGGCAGCCCGGCCTCGACGAGGATCGGCGCCAGGAACTCCACCGTGCCGCGGTGCCCGCCGTCGGAGTCGTCCTGCTGCGTGTCGAAGATGCGGGTGCCGAGCCGCTCGTACAGGCGGGCGACGGCGTCGGGACCGTGCTCGTCCCGGGTGCGCGCTGCCACCCGGAGCAGGCGGAGCCCTGCGGTGTGGCCCGCTTCGTAGCCGGCGGGGAAGTGGGCGTCGTAGTCGACGGAGCTGTTGAGCAGGCGCAGCGAGATGAACCTCCACTCCACGGAGTAGTCACGCTGTTCCGCGACCATGCGCACCCACCTGCTGGTCATCCAGGCGAACGGGCAGACGGGGTCGAAGTAGAACCTGAGATCGGGGGAGGTCATGGCCTCACGCTAGGGACCGTGCGGTGGCGGGGTCAAGGTCAGAGCCCGGGCGAGCACGGTCCGGAGCCGGAACGACGACGGCCCGCCTGCTGGCGAACGGGCGCAGCAGGCGGGGCGGGGATCGGGCGGGCCTAGGAGGTCTGGATGTCCTTGGTGCCGTAGTCGAACCGGAAGGTGACCGAGGTGTCCGTCAGCAGGTGCAGCTCGTGGTTGTCGCCGTCGCGCACGCCGAACCGGCCGTAGTTCTCGTCCCACGAGCCGTTGACCAGGATCTTGAACTGGTAGGTGCCGGCGGGGAGCTGGAGGGTCCGCTTCCAGGTGGTCTCGGTCGGCTCCCAGTCGAACTGCAGTTCACGGAGGTCGGTGCTCCAGTGGCCGGCCTCGCCGAACAGCGGGTCGAAGTCGCCGGAGAGGGCCACGGACTGCGGCTGGTCCTGCCACGCCTCGTCCGCGGGCGTTTCGGTCGGCGTCTGCTCGGGAGCGGTGTCGGGAGAGACCTCGAGGGTCGGTGCGACGTCCGGCGGCGTCGGGTCCTCGGCCGGCGTCTCGACCAGTGTCGCCATCGACTCGTCGGGAGCGGAATCCTCGGCCTGGTCGGCCTGCGCCTCCTCGCCCAGCTGCTCCGGCGATGCAGGTGCGTGTGCAGGCGCGTCGACGGGAGCATCGGGTGCTGCCTCGGGGACGGGCGCTCCGCTGATCATGGCGTTGACGAAGGAGTCCGGGTCCGGGAAAGCCTTCACCGCCCGGATGCCTTCCTCGGTCGCGGTCCAGCCGCTGCGGCCCTTGACCAGCCAGCCGGCCTTGACGAGCTTCGACGTCGCCGTCGTGAGCGTCTTGAAACCGCGGGGTACACCGCCCGAGAGGAGCTCGGATTCCTTGTCGTCGAACGGGACGTCCGCGACCGCCTGTGCCATCAGCTGACTGGGTGCGACGGCGGTGCCGGCCGCCTGCTGATCGGCCAGCAGTGCGAGGGTGGTGCGCAGTCGCGCGTTGGTGCGATTCCGGGGGGTGATGACGGACTCCTTCGTGGACGGGACGATGACAGCGCACCCATTTTATCGGAGCCGTGCGGGTTTCCCGAGGATCGCAATCGCCCGAAAGGAAATGGATTATCGGTCGAAGGGCGGGATGACCTTCGTGGCGGCCAGTTCGTCGAAGAGCTTCAGGAACCTGTCCTCGGTGTCGAGGCAGTCGGCGAACCCGTGCTGGCGCGCCTTGATGGTCGAGGTGACGTTGTCGAACTCCGAGCGGAAGAGGAAGTCACCGAAGGACCAGCCGGCCAGGTCCTCGAAGGCCGTGGGGACCAGACCGTGCGTCGTGACCAGCTGCTGCCACAGGTCCTGGTGCAGGGGCATCGCCTCGGCGAGCACCACGGGCTGCGGCTCGGCGTACTCCATCCCGAGGTGGCGGGCGAATGCCGGCCACAGGTGGCGCCACCGGATCTGGTCGCCGTTGGTGATGTTGTACACCTGGCCGGCAGCCCGCGGCTCCGCACCGGCCCACACCGTGGCCCGTGCCAGCAGCGACGCGTCGGTCACCTGGTACAGGGCGTCGTACGCGGCGTGGGTGCCGGGGAACCGCAGGGGCTGCCCGAGTGCCCGGCAGATGCTGGCGTAGACGGCGATGACCATCAGGATGTTCATCGGGTTCCCGACGGCGTATCCCACCACGCCCTCGGGCCGCAGCATCGTCGCCTCGAAGCCGCTGCGCGAGGCGGCAGCGCGGAGGATGTCCTCCTGCTCGTAGTAGAAGTTCGGCTGGACCAGCGCGGATCGCGCTCCTTGGCGGGGGTGTTGAAGTAGCCCAGGTGAGCGCCGTAGGCCTTCCCGCCCTGGTACAGGGTGACGTGGCGCAGCGGAGCACCGGCGTCCTCGAGGCCCTGCAGGGCATTCGTCAGCAGGGCCGAGTTGACCTCGATCTGCTCCCGCGTGGTGGGACGCTCGATGTAGGCGCCGAACACCAGGTGCGTGGTGTCCGCGGCGGACGCAAGACCGGTCCGGGACGCTTCGCTGTCCAGCAGGTCGACGGGCAGGTGCTCCCAGCGCGCGCCTGCGACAGGGCGGCGGCTCAGCCCGCGGACCGACGCCCCGCGGTCGAAGTACTCGTCCGCTGCGTGCCGGCCGATGACGCCGCCCGCTCCTGCGACCAGGACCACGGGCTGCCCGCCCGCCGTCGTCGGGGGATTCGGGGTGGTGTCGGCAGTGGTCACGGTAGCTCCTGCAGCAGGTGGTTCGGGCCGCGGGGGCCGCGGACACGTTCGGGTGGGTAACCTCCACGATAGCCAGCTCGCGGGGGAGCCGGACGGCCGAACGCCGGGACGCAGTCCGGTGGGAGTGCGACGTCCTCCGGTGCTAGGCTCCGCCGGATGACCACCCCTGCCCGCACCTCCCTGCCCCGGATCGTCGCGCGCATCGTGCTCGGTGCCTTCCTCCTCTTCGCCGGCACGGCGCACCTGACCGTCGCCCGGGCCGAGTTCGCCGCGCAGGTCCCGGCCTGGCTGCCGCTGGACACCGACGTCGTCGTGGTCGCGTCCGGCGTCGTGGAACTGCTGCTCGGTGCCGCGCTGGTGTTCCTCGGCCGGTACCGGGTGCCCGTCGGCTGGGTGGTCGCCGCGTTCTTCGTCGCGATCTTCCCGGGCAACATCGCCCAGTACGTGGACGGCGTCAGCGCCTTCGGGCTCGACACCGACGGCGCCCGCCTCGCCCGCCTGTTCTTCCAGCCCGTGCTCGTGCTGTGGGCCCTGTGGTCCACCGGTGCGTGGCGTGACCGGGGAACCTCGCGCCCCTGACCGCCCGTCGGCCGTCACCCGTACGCCTCCGCGCGTTCACGGGAACGCCATCTTCGCTTCGTAGACAGGGAGGAACGCCCTGACCCTCGAACCGGGAGAAGCATGCTCGCGTCCACTCCGTTCCACCGCACCGCCAGGAAAGGTGCCGCAGCACTGGCTGTCGCCGCCGTCACCGGCGCTTGCCTGCTGGCACTGCCGGCCGAAGCCGCCATCGTGCCCAGCCCCATCAGCTACTCGAGCGACACCGCGCCGCTCAGCCTGACCCCGATCGGCTCCTACGACAGTGGCGAGTTCGACGAGTCCGCCGCGGAGATCGTGGCCTACCACGCCGGCAGCAAGCGGCTCTTCGTGGTGAACGCCCTCGCGGGCGCCGTGGACGTGCTCGACGTCGCAGATGCCTCCACCCCGACGAAGGTCGCCACCATCCAGGGCAACGGAGTCGCGAACTCCGTCGCCGTCCGAGCCGACGGGCTCGGTGTCATCGCGCTCGAAGCGTCAGTCAAGACCGAATCGGGATCCCTTCTCTTCTTCAACGCCGCCACCGGTGCCACCCTGGGGTCGGTGCAGGTCGGCGCCCTCCCGGACATGGTCAGCATCTCCGAGGACGGGACCCGCGCCGTCGTTGCCAACGAGGGCGAGCCGAATGACGACTACACCGTGGATCCCGAGGGTTCCATCAGCATCGTGTCCCTGCCGACCACCCTGACTGCTCCCGCACAGGATGCCGTCCGCACCGCGGGTTTCGGCGCGTTCGAGGCGGGCGGAAGCAAGGTGCTGGCCGACGGCGTCCGGATCTTCGCGGGACTCCCGAACTCCACCCGGCCGGTCTCGGAAGGACTCGAGCCGGAATACATCGCGATCGACGGCGACACCGCCTATGCCACGCTGCAGGAGGCGAACGCCGTCGCCGTCGTCGACCTCGCCTCCGCCACCGTGACCGACATCTGGCCGCTCGGCGCGAAGGACCACGGCCTGCCGGGCAACGGCCTGGACGCCTCGGACAGGGACGGTGGGATCAACATCCGCACCTTCCCGGGCCTCAAGGGCCTGTACATGCCGGACGCGATGAGCTCCTACACGGCCGGCGGGCGGACCTATCTGGTCACCGCGAATGAGGGCGACGCCCGCGAGTGGGGCAGCTACGTCGAAGGAGCCCGGGTCAAGGACCTCGGGACGAAGGATCGGAAGCCGCTGTGCGCCGACAGCCCCCTGGCAGGGCTGACCGGGGACGCCGATCTCGGCCGCCTGAACATCAGCACCGCCAGCGGGCTCACCGCTGACGGCTGCTACGGCGAGCTGTACGCGTTCGGTGCCCGTTCCTTCTCCATCTGGGACACCACCGGACAGCAGGTCTTCGACTCCGGTGAGGACTTCGAGCAGATCATCGCTGCAGCGAGCCCTGAATTCTTCAACTCCAACCACTCGGAGTCGAACCTCGAGGGCCGCAGCGACGACAAGGGACCCGAGCCGGAGGGAGTCGCCATCGGCCAGGTGGGCGGACGCACCTACGCGTTCATCGGCTTCGAGCGCGTGGGCGGCATCGCGGTCTACGACATCACGGACCCCGCGGCCAGCACCTTCGTCACCTACGTGAACAACCGGAACTTCGCCGAGTCCGTGGAGGACGGCGGCGACCTGGCGCTCGCGGGCGACCTCGGGCCCGAGGGCCTCGCATTCATTCCCGCGGACGGCTCCCCGACGGGCGAGCCGATGCTCGCCGTCGGTAACGAGGTGTCCGGGACGACGACGCTCTTCGGCATCAACGACCTCACCGCAGCTCCGACGACCACCGTCCAGGTGCTCGGCATCAACGACTTCCACGGACACATCGAGGCGAACGGTGCCGAAGCCGGCGCTGCCGTCCTCGCCGGGGCTGTCGACGAACTGACGGCGGAGAACCCCAACACGCTGCTCGTCTCCGCCGGCGACAACATCGGTGCCTCGACGTTCACCTCGTTCATCGCCGATGACACCCCCACCATCGATGCCCTGAGGGAAGCGGGACTCGATGTCTCCGCCGTCGGGAACCACGAGTTCGACCGTGGGTTCGCCGACCTGACGGACCGCGTGCTCCCGGGATTCGGCGGCACCGAGTTCGGCCTCGGAGCCAATGTGTACAGGGCAGGGACGGACGAGCCGGCGCTGGACGAGTACTACATCGAAGAGGTGGACGGCGTGCGCGTGGGTTTCATCGGCACCGTCACCGAGTCCACGCCGTCAGCGGTCTCACCCGCCGGCATCGCCGGGCTCGAGTTCGGCAGCCAGCTCGAAGCCGCGAACCGCGTGGCGCAGCAGCTGAAGGACGGCGACGACGCCAATGGTGAGGCCGACGTCCTGGTGCTGCTCGCCCATGACGGCTCGGAGACCGCGGAGTGCGCCACGATCGCCACGGAGGCGACGGCGTACGGCGAGCTCGTACGTGGTGCCGATGCCGGGATCGACGCCATCCTCTCCGGCCACACCCACCAGCAGTACAACTGCTCGTTCCCCGTGGCCGGCTGGGACGGCGGACGCGAGCGTCCCGTGCTGCAGTCGGGACAGTACGGCACCACGCTGGACCAGCTGCAGATCGAGGTGGACCGGGCCGACGGGTCCGTCGTGTCGGTCTCGTCCGCACTGCTGCCGCTGACCGAGGAGGTTGCCAAGGACGAGTTCGAGGCCCTGTACCCGGCGAACGAGGCAGTCGCGACGATCGTCGCGGATGCCGTCGCGGCAGCCGAGGTGGAGGGCGCCGTGCAGGTTGGGTCCATCACCGCCGACATCCTGCGCGGCGGCACCAACGGCTCCGACCGCGGCGTGGAGTCCTCCCTCGGGAACCTGGTGGCGGACATGCAGCTGTGGGCGACGTCGAACGAGGACTTCGCCGGCGAGCCCGCGCAGATCGCCCTGATGAACCCCGGGGGACTGCGCGCCGACCTGCTGTACGGCGAGGACGGCGTGGTGACCTACAAGGAGGTGGCCACGGTGCAGCCCTTCGCCAACACGCTGTTCACCATGGACCTCACCGGGGCGCAGCTCAAGCAGGTGCTGGAGGAGCAGTGGCAGCCGGAGGGATCGTCGCGTTCGAAGCTGCACCTCGGCATCTCGGAGGGCTTCGGCTACGAGTACGATCCGGCTGCGGCCCGCGGCGAGCACATCCTCTCGATGAGCTTCGAGGGCCGGCCGATCACCGCCGACCAGACGTTCCGGGTGACGACCAACTCGTTCCTCGCGACCGGCGGCGACAACTTCGGCACGCTCATCGAGGGCACCAACCGGGCCGACACCGGCCAGGCCGACCTCGCGGCGACCGTCGGGTACTTCGAGGAGTTCAAGGTCGTGGAGCCGGCACCGCTGGGCCGGGCGGCTGCCGCGGCCGAGCCCGGGCCGACGCCTCCGACCGACGAGCCGACGGACCAGCCGACCGACGAGCCGACGGACCAGCCGACGGACGAGCCGACGGATCAGCCGACGGATCAGCCGACGGATCAGCCGACGGACGAGCCGACCGAGACTCCGATTGCCGGCGGCGGGTTCGGCGCTCCGGTGGTGGATCCGACGACGGCGGCTTCTTCAGCCCGGGCGGCAGCCTGGCGCAGACCGGCGCCAATGTGCTGCTGATCGCCGGGGCCGGCGTGGTGCTCGCACTGCTCGGTGGAGCGCTGCTGCTGTTCCGGCGTCGCCAGCACGCGGGGGACATCGAAAGCTGATCCGACGCTCGAATGACAGGATCCCCCGACGCGCGGTGCGTCGTGGGATCCTGTTGTTGGAGGAGATATCGAAGTTCGGGTAGAGCCGACCTACGTGGACTGCACCGGTACGTCTTCGGTTGCCCGGTCCTGCTCCATCGGCGTCGCGTTGCGGGTCACCAGGCTGACGATCACCAGTGCGGCCACCGCGAGCGGAAGAGCGACGACGACGGCGTTGATGTCCGCTGACCTGCCGGTGGACTCCCACGCGACGGTGACGACGCCACCGACCACCATGCCGGCGATGGCACCCCACGACGTCGCGCGCTTCCAGAACAGTGCAGCGAGGACCACGGGCGTGATGGCCACGCCGTACATCGTGTAGGCGTACATCTGCAGCGCGAGGACGCTCGGGAAGAACTGACCGAGGACGTAGGCGAAGACGGTGACGGCGAGCACCGCCCACCGGCCGAGCTTGAGCGCCCTTCGCGGATCGTTCGAGGTGCCGCGGCGCTGGAGCACGAGGTCGTAGACGATGTTCCCGGAGCAGGTCAGCAGGTAGGACGAGCCCGTGGTGACAATCAGGGCGAAGGCTCCGGCGAGCAGGAGTCCGCCGATGCCGAGGGGCACGAGGTCGGTGCCGGCGAGCCCGAGGATCGCCTGGCCGGGCTCGATGTCGGGGAGCAGGAAGGAGGAGGACGACGCCAGCAGGATGATGGTGCCGAGGAGGAGGACCGCGCCGCCGAAGAAGCCGATCGTCGCCTTGCGGGCCGTGCCCTCGTCCCGGCCGGAGGCCAGGCGCTGGTGCATGTTCTGGTCACCGAGGATCAGGAGGAACAGGGGCAGGAAGTATCCGAGCAGCTGCACGGGTGTCAGGGTGCCCGTCAGTGAGGCGAGGGCGGGGTCGAGGCGGTCCACGTACCCGCCGATCCCGCGACGTCGGCGATGAACACGACAGCCAGGGTGCCCACCAGGGCCACCACGATGACGATGACGGAGATGAAGTCCGTCCAGGCCACCGACTTCAGGCCTCCGCCGAGGGCGAGGAAGGTGATGAGGATGGCCGCCACGACGGTTCCCTGTGCCGGGCTCAGGGGAGTGATGATGCTGAGGATGGAGCCGGCTCCGGTGAACTGGTAGGCCGTGATGCCGACGAAGGCCACGAGGATGATCACCGTGGCGATGACGCGGACGGGCTTTCCGAAGCGGACCTCGAGCATCTCGGGAATCGTGTGGTGGGAGAGCCGGCGTACTTTCGTCGCCATGAAGTAGAGGCAGACGATGCCCACTACGGTGCCCGCGAAGAAGAAGATGCCGGCCACGGGGCCGTACGTGTAGACGAAGCTCGCACCGCCGATGATCGATCCTGAACCGACGAAGGTGGCCAGCAGGGTGCCGGCCAGCACGGGCGCGGGAAGGGACCGGCCCGCCAGCATGAAGTCATCGCCGCTGGAGACGTTCTTCGCGCGACTGAACCAGGCCCCGATCAGGACCATGAGCACGATGTAGCCCACGAGGATGAGGACGTGCACGGGTTGCATGGGAGGAACCTTCCACTGATGCCCGGCCGGGACGCCGATGCTTCAGAGAAGTCTGGTGTGAGCCAGCTCGCATTGCAATAGCTGTTGCACAACTTCACGCAACCGAAACACGCACGGAGCCGGATCAAGCGGGGTCCACGAGGTCGAGTTCGCTCCACAGCCCTTCGGTGTCCTGCAGCGCGGCGAGGGTGCGCTCGGGATCGATCGCGGAGAGTTCCGCGAGCAGTGCCTGCACCGTCGCCACCGCGCCGACGATCGACGGGATGAAGGTGGTTCCCTCACTGGGGACCACCAGGAACTCCTCGGCCAGATCCGTGATGGCGGTTTGCCGGTCAGCGATCGCGACGATCCGGATGCCGCGCCGCGCCGCCACCCGGGCCACCTCGAGGACGAACTTGCTGCCGCGCCACAGGTTGCAGCTCACCAGGCAGTCACCGGGTTCGAGCATGCGCAGACGGTTGACCAGGGCCGTCCCGGACGCGGTGTGCAGCTCGATATCGCGTCCCATCAACTGGCCCACATGGGAGAGCTGGAAGCCCGCAGCGGCGTAGCTTCCCGTGGACAGGACGATCGTCCGGCGGGCGGAGCCGAGGATGGCAGCCACGCGTGCCACCTGTCCGGGCTCGATGCTGTCAGCCAGCCGGGCCATGTTGCGGACGTCATTGGACAGCGAGTTGTCCGCGAGGCCGGAGGAGGCCCGTTCGGTGATCAGCTTGTCCGCGGTGAGGGATGCGAGGTAGCGGTGGCGTAGCTCGGACTTCAGGGCGGACCATCCCGAGAAACCGAGGAACTGCGCGGCGCGCACCACCGTGGCTACGTTGACGTCGGCCCGAGAGGCAACGTCCTGCGTGGACATGAAGGACGCACGTCCGGCATCGCTGCGGAGGATGGACAGCACCGCATCGATCCCCGGGCTCGGCTTGCGCCCGAGGGCCAGGCCCTCGAACCAGTCGGAAATCTGCTGCATGCTCCTCCTTCAGGATTGCAATGATTGTTGCATCGAGAGCTCGATGTTGTGATCATCGGAGGAGGCGCACGCCACACTTCGATCGAGGAGCACCATGCCCGAGACCCAACACTTGCACATCACCAACGCGACGGTCCTCGACATCGCGGAGGCGAGCGCAACTCCCGATCAGAGCATCCTGGTCGAGGACGGCGTCATCACGTGGGTGGGTCCGTCGGCCGACGTCCCCGCCGGCCATCCCGCAGGAGAGACTCTCGACGCCGGCGGTCGGTTCGTGATGCCCGGGCTGATCGACGGTCATGTGCACGTGACTGCGGCGACGGCGGACCTCGGTGCGATGGCCGAGTGGTCGCCCACCTACGTGGCGGCGCACACGGCCCGGAACATGAAGGCCATGCTGCACAGGGGCTTCACCACGGTGCGCGACGTCGCGGGTGCTGACTTCGGCGTCGCCATGGCCGTGGAGGAAGGCCTGTTCGAGGGCCCCCGCGTGATCTTCGGCGGCAAGGCCCTCTCGCAGTCCGGCGGCCACGGGGACATGCGGTCCCGGGGTGGGAGCAGCATCGACTCCCACCAGTGCTGCCCCTCCATCGGCGTGGTGTGCGACGGCGTGGACGCAGTCCGCAAGGCCGCGCGGGACCAGCTCCGCACCGGCGCCCACCACATCAAGATCATGCTGTCCGGGGGAGTGGCTTCACCGACGGACCGGGTGGACTCCACGCAGTTCTCCGAGAGCGAGATCCTCGCCGTCGTCGAGGAGGCAGAGGGCTCCAACCGCTACGTCTGCGGGCACGCCTACACGGCTCGTGCAGTGAACCGCGGGCTCCGCCTCGGGGTGAAGTGCATCGAGCACGGGAACCTGATCGACGACGAGAGCGTGCGCCTGTTCGTCGAGAAGAACGCGTACCTGGTGCCCACTTTGATCACGTACGAGCGCCTGAAGGCCGACGGTGAGGCGGCAGGCCTGCCCGCCGCGAGCCGGGACAAGGTGGATACCGTGCTGCACGCCGGGCTCGAGGCGCTGGACCGCGCCAACAAGGGCGGGGTGAAGATCGTCTTCGGGTCCGACCTGCTGGGATCAATGCAGGTGCACCAGAGCTCCGAGTTCCGCATCCGCGCCCAGGTGCAGACCGCGCAGGAGGTGCTGCTCTCGGCGACCCTCACCGCTGCAGAGCTGATCGGGTTCGAGGGCAAGCTCGGCGTCGTCGCTCCCGGCGCTTTCGCCGACCTGCTGATCGTCAACGAGAACCCGCTCGACGACGTCGCGGTCCTCGCCGACCCCGAGGCGTCGGTCGACGTCGTCATCCAGGGCGGACGGCTGGTCGGAGGGCGCTAGGACCCTCGGTACTGCGTAGAACACAGCAATGCCCGGCACGGTGTGCCGGGCATCGTTGTCTTGCGAGGTGTTGCTGTTAGCCAGCAGTGACTGTCCGACGGCGCACCACGTAGGCGCCGCCGAGTGCGACGAGGATGAGGCCGCTGCCGAGTGCGAGGGCGCCGGCATCGTTGCTCTGCGGGGTCTGTGCGACGCCGGTGTCGGCGCCACCGACGGGCATCTGCCCCATCTGCGGCGGCTGAGGCTGGGCGACCACCGGCGGAACGACGGTGTTCTCCGCGACGATACGGTCGACGATCGTAGCGTCATAGGCCGGATTGCCTGCCGCATCACAGCCGAATCCGTCCTTGTCAGCGTCCAGGCCGGGCTGGTAGCCGGGGGTTCCTGCCGGGATGTTGAAGACGCCGACGTTCGCGGCTTCCGTGCAGTTGTTGAACGGCAGGCCGACGGCGAGTGCCGGCGACGCCGAGAGAAGGGACATGCCAGCTACGGCTGCGGTGGCGAGGGCGATCGAGGTCTTCTTCATTGAATACTCCTGAGGCGTTGGTGGTGCTGGTCTGCTGACCGTACGGGTCGGGCAGCAGGGGTGAGGGAGGAGTCACCAACCGAAGGAATAAGTTGCATGATGCAACTAAGTGCCCTACACCTCTGCGCTACTTCGCGTCGGCGATCGGGTAGAGGTCGGTCGCCTCGAGCATGACGGACTCGATGTTCGCCGTCAGGACGCCGTCGGCCTCTGATGCCGCCTTCGCGTCGATCCATCGCTGGTCCGTGGCAAACGCCGTCCAGTTGGCCACTGGTTCGCCGTCGTGCTCAAGGAGATAGACGAGGACATCGGGCGAACCCACCGGCGTCCAGTAGCCCAGGCTCTTCATGTTGTGCTCAATGAAGAGGTTGATGGTGTTGTCCCGGAAGCGGGTCATCAGGGCGTCCATCTTGCCGGGGTTGGCGGTGTAGGTGCGCAGTTCGTAAGTCATGGAAGTCTCCTCGGATACGGGGCGGGTTCACAACCAGCCTAGGCCGGAGGCCCCGCGCGTGGGTCTACGTGTGCGTTCCGGCTAAGCATCAGCACGCGCTGAGTGGCTACATCGGCGCGAATATGCCAGCGACGACTAGAAGTACGAGGACGATCACGATCACTCCTGCGCCCAACCGCCATATCGAGCGGTGTCTTCCGCGAGGCGCTTTCAGGATCGCTATCAACGCGGCAACCATGAGACCTGCGGCGACGGGCAGAAAGGCAAGTTGTCGCGGGGCGGTGTTGAGTGGAAGCAACAGTTCCGCGCCGTACAAGGCCAGTACGAGCGCCGGGACACCGAGACCCACAGATATGACCGCGATCAGGACATTGAACCGAGACTGAGCTTCCGCCTCCCAAGCGTTCGAAATGCTCGACGCTGATGCCAATAGTGCTCGGATCGAACCGGCCTCTGCATCGGCTTGCTTTCGCAGTTCCTCGCACTGCCGAACTGCAGCGTCGTGGAGCCGCATCCAGGTACGGAGCGCTGCAGTGGCCGGAGAGAATTCGCTGATGATGCTCGGGTCCCGTAGCCGTCGATAGGAGTGATAGGCCTCGTCGTCGGAGACGTACACCCAGAGGCCCTCCCTCACTGCTTCCCGGGCTTGATCAGCGGTACGTCCGAGGATGATGTTCAGCTGCAGGAGCGAGGCAACGATAGAAGTGTGCTCATCTGATCCAGAATCCGATGCGCTGTGAACCGCGAGGCGGTTCTCAAGGCCGTAGCGAATTTCCCGCAGCTGCGGGATGGAATCGCGAGACCTTTCGCAGATTTGTTTAGCGAAGCTGGCGGCGATCCAATCGAGGTCAACGGAAGCTTCGGTTGACCACGTCGGCAAACTCCGAAGCAAAGGAAGATTGTCGAGCGTTACGTCGTTCAGCTCGTCCAGGCCTGGCTCCATCAGCTCGAAGTGGTCGGGGAAAACTTCTGCCCACGACGCCGCCAGAAAGGTCTCGAAGGCCACATGTCGAGGACTGCTAACGGCTATACGGACGAACCCGATGAAGATTCTTCTATCAGGGCTTTTACCTGTGACGAACAGTAGGGGAGCACAGCGAAGAATGCTAGGAGTAGGGCCTTCATTTCTATAGTTATGACGGGCTCTTTCTACCATCGCACGATGACTGATTACCTCATCTTCTGCGTTGAGGGACGTGAGGGTGTGCTGTCCCGCTTCACTGACTTCTTCGTAACGGGATATTTCCATTGGTACATCTAAGCAGCTCGCCTTGATATCGAGCTCACGTTTAGGCGGAGTGGGCTAAACGTTCAAGATATATCGTCGGCAAAACGGAGGAGTTCGGTGCCGAGCTGACGAGCTCGTTGAGCGACGGTGGAGTCGGAGTCACGCCTCGCGAGTGTCTCCGGGGAAGACAGCGCTTCATCGACGGAAATTGCCTCCACATGGTTGTACGGCTCCCGCTGGATGTCGATGTCGAACACCACGTGGTCCGGATGGTGCCAGGTCGAGAAGACCTCCACGGGTCGTCCGTCCTGGTCGAAGCTCGTACCCTCCAGCAGGAGCACGGGCGACGACGCCTGCAGCTGCAGCAGCCGCAGCAGGTCCTGATCACCCGACACAGCTCGAATCTGCCGCTTGCCGGAGGTGACCTGCACACCGAACTTCTCCCCGAGCACCGCGTGGAGCGACGCATCGTGCAGGTCCTCGGCGGCCAATGGGGAGAAGGTCGGCGCAGGGAGCCAGGTATGGATGACAGCGATGGGCACACCGTCCGCAGTACGTAGCCGCTCGAGAGCGAGCACCTGATCCGTCCCCAGCACCGCCGTCGACGCATCCGCGTCCCGCACCGTCAGAGACAGCACCTGCGTGCCGACGCTCGCCCCCGCACTCCCGAGCTGCGCCGAGAGCCCCGATGTGCGATGCACGAGCCGGTGGTGTTCCTGCCGGGGAGCCACCGTGCTACCGCGCCCACGCCCACGCTCGATCAGCCCCTCATCCGTCAGAGCGCCGAGGGCCTGACGGACGACGGATCGGGACACCCCGTACCGCACCTGCAGCTGAGCCTCGCTCGGCAGCGACGTACCCGGCGGCAGCGAGTGGTTCAGGATCTGCGCCCGCAGATGCCCACGGAGCTGCAGGTGCAGCGGCTCGCTACTCCCGGCGTCGAGCAGGCGTCCGGGGGCGTCAGTCGTTTCCATTCCAGCCATTATCCCGAACGTCAGGACGCGGAGGCGGACGCGTCCGTCGGTGCCGGGCCGTCGTCGTCCTGCTCCTCGAGGACCTTCCCGTCGTGGACGCGCTTGAGCGTGATGCCCTTCAGGTAGCTGGGCACGGGCGGGTCGAGGTCTTCGTCGCTTGTCATGATTCCGATCCTAGGTGCCGAGGGTGTGGGAGCAGCTAGTTCATCTGCGCGGTCCGCCAGACGACATCCCAGCCCGGCGCCAACTGTGCTGCGCGGCGCATGGACAGCACGAGGCTCGCCTCGCGGGCGATGCCCTGGCCGGCGATGTCGAACGCTGTCCCGTGGTCCACCGAGACGCGGACGACCGGCAAGCCGACGGTGATGTTCACGCCGTCGTCGCCGTAGACCGCCTTGAAGGGTGCATGGCCCTGGTCGTGGTAGCAGGCGATGACCATGTTCCACTTGCCCTTCACCGCTGCGGGGATGAGCGCGTCCGCGGGGATGGGCCCGTGCACGTTGATGCCCTTCTCGCGGGCGGCGGCGACGGCGGGGGCGAGGATGTCGGCGTCCTCGTTCCCGAAGAGGCGGTTCTCCCCGGCGTGCGGGTTGAGCCCGGCGAGGCCGATCGGCTCGTCCGGGTTGCCGAGGGCCTTGGTGAACGCGCTGACGAGTTCGATGACGTTGCCGGTGCGCTCCGGCGTGACGTCCTCGATGGCCTGCCGCAGGGAGACGTGGGTGGTGAGGTGGAAGAAGTAGAGATCTCCCGCGGAGAGGACGAGGCTGAAGTTCTCCACGCCGAACTCGTGCGCGAGCAGTTCCGTGTGGCCGGGCCACTTGTGCCCGCCGGCGTGCATCGCGGCCTTGTTGAGTGGCGCGGTGACGATGCCTTGGACCTTGCCCTCGCGGGCCAGTCGGCAGGCCTCGACGACGAAGCGGTAGGAGCCATCTCCCGCGGCGGGGCTGAGCTCGCCGAGCTTCACGTCGGCGAGTGACGGGCCGGTCTGCAGGAGCTCGATGATGCCTGGCTCATTGGTCGCGTCCTCGATCGAGGACAGCACGCGGACCTTGTCCGGGTCGCCGCCCACGTTGGTGACGCCCTGACGCATGGCGGCCTCGTCGCCGATGACGACGGGCACGCATTCCTGCCGGACGTCGTCGTGACCGAGGAGGGACTTGGCTGTGATCTCCGGCCCGATGCCGGCGACGTCGCCGAGGGTGACGGCGAGGGTGGGGATACTCATGAGGATGCCTCCGTAGGTTGGGCGGGGGTGGATGTCAGGGTTCGAGCGAGTTCTGTGACGGTGTCGAGCAGGGCTGGGACCGGGCCGAAGCCACCGGCTTTGGTGACGACGATTGTTCCAGCCGCGGTGCCACCTTCGACGACGCCAACCGGGATGCCTTCCTGGATGGCGCCGGTGACGCGCAGCGACTGGGCGCGTGCTGCCTCGAGGACGGCGCGGGCTCCGTCGCCGCCGACGAGCACCAGCGCGCCGACGGACGTACGGGCCAGGGTCTGCTGGACCACGGTGGCGAGGCTGCCGGCGATGGCAGCACCGCTGAGGGTTCCGGAGCCGCCGACCGCCTCGGGGGAGAGGATGACGACGACCCGCGGCAGGGACTCCGGGAACTCCAACTCGCCAGCGGCCCACTGGGCGAGCCGGTTCGGCTGGTCGAGCAAGGCCTCGTCGGGCTGCAGGATCCGGAGGTCGGAGGAGTCCAGCTGGGAGCGCAGGTGGTCGGTCTGGGCGCGGGCGACGTCGTGCAGCGAACTGACGACGACGAGGATCCGCTGCCCCTGCGCGGGAGGAGCCGGTTCGGCCGCGGCGTGTACTGCTCCAGCCTCGGCCCACGCCTCCGCCATCGCTGCGGCCAGTCCGGCAGACCCGGCGGGGATCGCCGTCGGGCCGGCGACGACGAGGGCGGCCGCGAGGGCGCGGAGGTCATCATCGGATGCCGCATTGACGACGACGACGCCTCCGTGACCGGCTGCCTCGCGCAGCGCCTGGGCGTCCTGCTCGGAAGAACCGGTGAGGCTGATCGTCGTCGTGCACGGCAGGAGCTGAGAGAACTTGCTCGTGGGAACCGGGGTGACCGGGTCCCGGCCGGCGGGGGAGTCCTCCACCGGTCCGCCATGGACGCGCAGCAGGCCGTTCTCGACGGTCCTCCCCATCGCCGGGTAGGCCGGGCATACGACGGCGAAGCAGCCGGGGTGGCGCTCCTGCCAGGCGTCGAGGGCTCCCGCCACCTGTGCCTGGACGCTGCCGCGCATGGTGGAGTCGATCTTCAGGTACAGGCGATCGGCGCCCACGGAGATGAGGTCCGCGATGGCGCTCGCCGTGGCGGTGCGGGCGGTCGCCGCGTCCATCGCCCGGGCGTCGGAATTCATCGCCAGGGCGCTTCCCGGCTCCACGGAGCGCGGAAGCAGGGTGCCCAGCAGCAGCCGGGAGGACCAGCCGGTGCGGGAGAACTGCACCACGGAGTCGGTGGCGCCGGTGACGTCGTCGGCTGCTATGCCGACGATCGGTGCGGGTTGGGCGACGGTCACGCGTCGTCGTCCTGCGTCCGACGGGGACGGTCGGTCGGTGCCGACGGATCACCCGCGGGTGGGAGTTCGGAGGCGGACGTCGGAGTGACCGCTACTGCGTCGTCGGTGTCGAGTGCGCCCTGGCGCTTGAGCACCCAGGTGGCCAGGAGCGGGGCGAAGATCGCGGTGACCAGCACGGCCGAGGCGACCTGCGCTGTCGCGACTTCGACGAACGGGGAGAAGGTGGGATCGGCCGCGGCGACGATGGCAGGGGTCGCGATGGAGTTGCCGGCCGTGGTCGCCGATGCGATGCCGATACCGGACTTGGCGCCGCGGCGGAGGACGAAGCGGTAGCCGACGTAGACGAGGGTGCCGGTGATGAGGGTGGCGGCGATGCCGACGAAGATGCCGCTGAGGCCGCCGGTGATGACGTTGCGGAGGTCGATGCCGGTGCCGAGGGCGAAGGCGAAGAACGGGATGACGATGTTCGGCACGGGCCGCATGACCTCGGTCCATTGGCGTCGAGGTTGCCGACGATGAAGCCGAGGATCAGGGGGATGACGGCGGCGAGGAGGGTCAGGAACGGGATGTTGCCGAGGCCCGAAATGCCGAGGAAGAGCAGGGTGAAGAAGGGGCCGTCGTTGATGGCGGAGGCCATGTAGGCACCGCGGTCGCGGTAGTCGCCGTAGCGTCCGGTGAAGGCGAGCCAGAGGCCGCCGTTGCTGTTGTCGAAGCTGGCCAGCAGGGCGAGGATCGAGATCCCGAGGATGCCGTCGATGCCGACGAGCAGGCCGAGGCCCGCGACGAGGGCGGCGGGGATGATCGTCTTGAACAGCAGGACGACGCCGGTTGTGGCGAGCACGGGGCCCGAGGCCTTCGCGGTGATCTGCATGCCGGTGGCGAAGATCAGGACGGCGATGAGTGGGAGGGCCGACTCGGCGAAGAGGGCGGTGGTGAAGCTGCCGAGTTCGAGGAAGCCGGGGGCGAACGTCCCGACGATCGAGCCGAGAATCAGGGGGATGAGCATGAGCCCGCCGGGGATGCGATTCATGCCGTCGAACAGGGGGATGCGGGACTTCGGAAGCGATTCGGCTGCCATGGCGAATCTTCTCTCTGTGCGGACGGAGGAGTGCATACAACGAGTACGGACACGATGTACCTACTGTAGGCCGTGTGGGGCGCGTCACACAAGCAGATACTGCAAGTAGACCTCATGGCGCGGGTCAGGGCACAAGGCCCGCGGGTGACATCTACCAGATGTTCTGCAAGGGGATCGCGACCCCGCAGATCAACGTGGAGATCGGCATCCCGCTCGCGCAGGCCGGAGCGGTCATCAGGAAGATCAAGGACTGGCACGCAGAGATCCAGCCCCGCATGCACTACAGCTTCCTCCGGGCGGTGGAACGGGCCCTGGCCGTGGAAGGCGGCCGTCCCCACTGGGGCAAGTACTTCGACGAGTCCCTCTACGACTGGCCGGCGCTTTACCCGCAGTGGGAGGCCTTCCGCCGCGTGCGCGAGTCGCTCGACCCGCAGCACCGCTTCGCCAACACGTTCACCGCCGCCCTGCTCGACTGACGCGGCTCGCCACCATGAAAGGAGCACCACCGATGAACGCCTGAGTGACCTTGCTGACCCAATCCGACTACCTGATCGGGGTCCGGACGCTCCGGGCCTCGCTCGAGGTCTCCGGGGGAACCGCGCCCCTCGTGGTCATGGTGACCGAGGGGATCGACGAGGAGGCGCGGCGCCTCCTGCAGGACGACGGCTGCCTCCTGCGCGACGTCGCACCGTTGCGTCCGGCCGGTGGGTCGGCCGACAGCTACGCCAACGCCCGGTTCGCTGAGGTGTGGACCAAGCTGGCCGTGTGGGGTCTCACCGAGTTCGAGCGCGTCGTCTTCCGGATCGCGAGCTACCCGCCGAGCTGGCGGCCCGAGACCTGCTTCTACACGCACTGCCGCGGCGGGGACCACGTCACCGAACCGGGCGCGACGGACAACTACCTCAACGGCGGCTTCCTCGTACTGTCACCGGACGGGGCCGTCCTCGCCGACATGGTGGGGCGGCTGGCAGGTGTGGACGATCTCTCGCACTACCCGTTCGCCGAGCAGGACTTCCTCAACGAGTACTACCGCGACTGCTGGCGTCCGCTGCCCTACGTCTACAACGCACTGAAGACCCTGCAGCACCAGCACCCAGAGGTGTGGGATCCGGCGTCGGTGAAGAACATCCACTACATCATCGACAAGCCATGGGCGAAGCCCTTCGACCCCACGGACCGGTACGTCGAGGTGAACCGGCTCTGGTGGGAGATGGCCGACACCCTGGGCGCACCCGTCGGCTCCTGAGCATGACGGCGGCGCACCGCTAGCGCGTGGAGGGGTTTGCGTCTGTCGCTCATGGGACGGGTCACTAGACGTTGACCATCGATTGCTGGGAGACCATCCCGGTCACCGGTGGCGCGGGCCTGCACCTCGGCGGCAACGGTGTGGACGTGGCGTACCGCTTCCTGGAGGTCGGCCCCATCGCCACCACGACGACCGCTGGCTCATGTACCCGTGGGGTGTGAAGGGCGGCGAGCCCGGGGCGCGCGGCACCAAGTCGATCGACCGCGCGGACGGCACCTGGGCTCTTGCCGCAACTGCGCTTGTCGCCGTCGGCAAAGACGACGTCCTTCACTTCGTGACGTGGGGCGGTGGCGGCTGGGGCGACCCGCTGACGCGTGACCCGGAGCTGGTGTGCAAAGAAGTGCGGCGCGGCCCGGTCATGCAGGCGGGCGCGCGCACGTACGGCGTGGTGTCCGACGACGACGGCGACCTCGATCTTGAGACGACTTAGACTCTGCGTGCCTCGATGAGGGAGGGCCGCGAGGAGCCGCGGCCGCTGTTGAACCGGGGCGATTCCATGGAGAACCTGCTGAGCATCAGTCTCAGCGAAGCCGGGCTGCCGGCTCCGATGCCTCCGCTGGAGCGCTTTCTTCGGCACCGACCTTGCTGAGCGTCTACGTGAGGCCAAGGTGGACACGGTCATCCTCGTCAGTGTCAGCACGAGCGGCTGTGTCCCAGCGACGGCGGTCGACGCGGTACAGCACAACTTCGTGCCGATCGTGGTCCGCGACGCGGTGGGCGACCGCGACGACGCCGTGCAGCACGTGGCGCTCCACGATCTGCAGGCCAAGTACGCAGAAATCTCCGTCGCCAAGAATGCGATTGGGGATGAACTTGGGGGAGTAGCCGAACTACAACCTGCCTTGATGCCAGCTCAAACGGGGGAGCATCCCGGGGCAACGGAACGCTGCGGTTAGGATCGTTAGATGAGATCTGTAGAACTATTTGCCGGGGCAGGTGGACTGGCGCTGGGTTGTGAGCTTGCAGGCTTCAAGTCGGTCAGAACTGTCGAGTGGGACCGGTGGGCCTGCGACACGATGCGGGAAAATCAACGCTCGGGGTACCCACTAGTCAAGGACTGGCAGGTCATCGAGAGCGACGTACGAGAGGTCGACTGGTCCGATCTGGGAGGACCCATCGATCTGGTAGCCGGCGGACCACCATGTCAGCCTTTCAGTGCGGCCGGAAAGGCTCGCGCAGCTGATGACGATCGCGATATGTTTCCTGCCGCCATCGAAGTGATACGAAAACTTCGACCGAAAGCGTTCATTCTCGAGAACGTTCGTGGCTTAACCCGAGCTGCATTCCAGAATTATTTCACCTACATTCAACTGCAATTGACGCATCCATCAATCGCTTGCTTTTCAGGTGAAAGTTGGATGGATCATCTTGCGCGGCTCGAAGCAGCGCAAACTCGTACATCCGATCAGGAGCTGATCTACAACGTAATTCCGACATTAGTCAACGCCGCAGACTACGGAGTGCCACAACAACGGCATCGAGTTTTCATAATTGGATTTAGGTCAGATCTCGATGCATAGATGTCGTTCCCACGTCGGACGCATTCGCTCGACGCACTTTTGCACGACCAGTGGGTGACGGGCAACTACTGGGAACGGCATGGCTTAGCTGCACCGGATATTCCAGGTCATCTCGACAAACGAGTGAAGCGCTTGAGCGAAGCCGACTCATCTGATTTCGATGCGCTTCCTTGGAGAACGGTGCGGGACGCTATTGCTGACCTGCCGATTCCAAGTATGCAAGGTTCAGCAGCGCATTTGAATCACTTTCTGCAGCCGGGCGCAAGGAGCTATCCGGGACATACCGGCAGTTTCATCGACCTTCCTGCGAAGGCTCTTAAGGCAGGCGCTCATGGCGTGCCCGGCGGCGAAAATATGCTGAGAGACGAACATGGGCACGTGCGCTATTTTTCGGTCAGGGAGAGTGCGCGCCTGCAGACGTTCCCGGATCGATACGAACTCCATGGAGCATGGGGCGAAGCCATGAGGCAACTTGGTAATGCCGTTCCGGTGCTATTGGCGCAGAAAGTCGCTGCGAAAGTGGCAGAGCACATAGCGCTGGCAGATTTCCGCGAGATTAGAAAGCAACACACCAGACTAAGTGACCTATCTGCGGGGTCGATGTCAGCATGAGCGATGCTTTCAATCCGCTGGGGATTGAGAACCTCGGGCAAACCGTACTGCGAGCGATGCTTGAGCGAGAACCGAAATCTCTTGGCTCAGTGAAACCTTTCATGGGAGCCGATATATGCCATCTACTACACCGGACCATACCCCGCATATAATATGATCTCGTTCAGGAATGCGGATCACCTATTCCTTCAACCAATATATGTAGGAAAAGCAGTACCTGCGGGGAGCCGCAAGGGCGTTCAAGTCGCCACAACCACACAGACGCAACAATTGAGTAAGCGCATTAGAGAACATTCGAAGAGTATCGATGCCGCGTCGAATCTTCAATTAGGTGACTTCTATGTACGTTGGCTGGTGGTCGAGCCGATCTGGATCCCTCTTGGCGAGAGCCTCCTTATCGCGCAAAGCACGCCGGTATGGAACACGATTGTGGACGGCTTTGGAAACCACGATCCAGGTGCAGGACGCGTCTCCGGAATCCGTTCGAGATGGGACACCATTCATCCCGGACGAGCTTTCGCCAGTAAGTACCCCGAGCGGTCCGAATCAGCGGACGACATTGCTCGGGATGCAGAGCAGTATCTTTCGCAGAGGTACGACCGGAATGACTTCCCGGACTGGTCGAAAACTGGTATTGCTCGCACGACCGGCAGTCCTGACGAATTTGAGCAACTTCTACTCCGGGGTACGGATGAAAAATAGCGACAATCAGGAATCAATTCTCAGTGAGGACTCCATCGACTCCGAGGCTACAGATTCTGCGGTGGTGTCGGACGCCGTAATCCGATCGGTAGCTGAGCTGATGCAGCGTATCCGGGCTGGCCGACAGTCCGAAGCGCCGTTCTGGTACAGGGGGCAGAGTAATGCAAGGTGGCCTCTCATGCCCAAGCTTGCCAGGAATAAGGGATTCCTCGCGAATGAACTGTCAATGTTGAAGCATTTCAAACAGGATGCCGCACCACGACTACGCGATCGCCCAACGTCGCCGTGGGAGTGGATCTTTCTCGCCCAACATTACGGACTGCCTACGCGATTGCTTGACTGGTCAGAGAATCCGTTGGTCGGCGCCTTCTTTGCTGTGGAGAATGATAATGCAGATATGGATTCACCGGTCAACGGCGCTCTCTATGAGCTCAACCCGGATCGCCTCAATGCGGAAACTACAGGGGACAGTAAAGGAGATGTAATCATGTTCGATCAAGATGTACATCTTGAGCACTACCTCCCCTCCGAGGGATTTGTTGGCAGGCTTGGCCCGATGGCTGCAATTGCCAGTCGATCGTTTGACCGGATAGTTGCGCAATCGGGTACCTTCACGATCACTCATAAGGATCATGAGATCGCCACCGTCGACAATCCTGCTGTAACAAAGATCATGATTCCTGCGGCAGAGAAGCCATTCTTCCGGGAGGACTTAGCGGACCTGGGTATCAGGCCAAGTACCGTTTATCCTGATCTAGCTCACCTTGCTGAACATGTAATGGAAAGGCATTCCAAATGACCGAGATTGACGTAACTCCAATGAGGAAGTCGTCGGTTGCCTATTTGCACGGACTTCGGGAATCCATAAATGTCGAACCCGTCTATCAACGACAGGGAGCAGTATGGTCCGTAAAGAGTCAGCAACTTCTGATCGACAGCATTATCAACAATTTTGACGTCCCGAAGATATATGTTCATGAGCACGGCGGCTGGATTGAGTCCGACGGGAAGCGGTTCCGATACTCTCTCGTGGACGGCAAGCAGCGCTTAGAAGCAATTTGGGACTTCCTTGACGGCAAATTCGCTTTGTCGCAGGATTTTGTGCGATTGGAAGACGGGTCGAAGGAGGCGGCCGGCAAGAACTATGAGCAGCTGAAAAAAGAACATCCAGAAATAGCCGCAGAATTCGCCGCCACAAGCCTTGACGTGATGGCCATCCGAACCGGAGACATCGAGCTGATTGAAGAGATGTTCAGCCGACTAAACGAAGCCGTTCCATTGAATGCAGCCGAGAAGCGGAATGGCTGGGGAGGCCCTCTTCGCCAGGCTTCACGGGATTTAGTTCAATCTGATTTCTTCGTGAACCGGCTTCCATTCTCAAATTCGCGCTATCGCCATCTTGATCTTGCAGCTAAATTTTTCTTGTGGGCAGAGAAAGAAGATGTGGCCGACACAAAAAAGCGGCAGTTGGATGCCTTTTGGCACGATGTCAGGGACAACGCAGGTGGCGACGCGCGGGCGGACCGAGCATTAGCTGGCGCGAAGAATGTGACAAACGAGATGTCACGTACATTTCTGTCAAAAGACACCCTGCTATCAAGCGTAGGTATGGTGTCGCTGTATTTCCTCCTCTTTCAGAGCAAGTTGGCCTCGAAAGAAAGTGTGCCAAGCCGGACTTCTCTACTTGCATTCAATAAGGTCAGGAGGATTGAACGGCCAGCTGATGAGGACTCGATGTCCTCAGTTCAACGTCAGCTGCTTGAGTTTGACCGCCTAGCGCAAAGTTCAAATGACGAACAGGCACTGCGTACTCGATTGAGCATTATCAACGACTTCTTGAATGATCCGAAGAAGTTCGAAGAATAGCGGATCGCAGACAGCTTATGCGTCTCTGAAGTCGGGTTTGAGCCGCTGCAGGAGTCCTGGCGCTGAATGGGCGAGATTTGTACGCGTAGTGATGCCTTGCCGACGTACTGCCCTCTTCGGAGTTACAAAGAATCTTCAGTCCTTATCGCCGAAATATTCAACAAGGGAGTTGATTCTTTTACTTAGATCTCCGGCGGTATACCCGTCGGATTTGAGTTCACTGAATGCGGTGATTTCGTACTGCGCACGACGGTGATGGGCGCCAATACCTTGAAATAGCCAGGGAGTCATCTTCAAGATATGCATTGACGTATTACCGGGCGTCGCGAACCATTCGACTCCTGGGAAGAATCTATCAAAGGCTTGCAGGGCAATTGGGATTTCGCTGGTTGGAATTCCAGAATATTTGGACATCCAAGAGAATTCGGTTGATTCGCGGTCTTTTAGGTAGAATCCGCCCCAACCCCATAAGAATTGTTGCCAGAAGATTGCATATCGAGCGAAATTGTCCTGCTTCATCAGCCAGCGTAGCCCATCTTTGAAACTCGCCGGTAGCACATGAAAATCGAGGGTACCCCAGTCAAGCTTTCCGGAAGCCAGTGAGGGCGGTCCTTGCGGATGCCCTAGTGCGTAATCGACAGCGGCTTTAAGAATCGCTAAACGCGCTCGATGCTCGATGTACATAGACGCCTGAATCAGAGGATGCTTTCCCTCATACAGTGCTTCCCTGTAAGACGAGCTATTTACTGAGGCAGTCAGGGGATTGTAAGGAACTCCGTCCAGCTCTTGAGCACACCCCAAGCCTACCTTTGGGTGTTCCTTAAAAGCCTCGTAAAGCATCGAAAGTGATTCTTCGGGCGTTCGAGAGAAGAAAGTGCCGTTGTTTATCAGTCTATGATATTTTTTCAGCGCTCGACCCCCTTCAGATGTTTTGGCCGAGGTGTGAATCTGTCTCATCAGATTACGTTCAAGATTATAAGAGTGTCGCCACAACGCGATCACTCCAGGTTCCACGAAATCACCAAATCCGTCCTGGGTGAATTGCGATGCCGAGCCGTCGAAATCGCTATACCGTACTAGTTTAAGGTTTAGCTGTTCGAATCGTGCTTCTGCGCCCTCGAGGTCATTCCAACTGGTGACAAAAAACGCGCCTTCCGAGATCCCGAGATAGCGCATCCATCCCACGACCTTGAATAAGTCAGTGTATCCCCACTTGCCTCCTTTCACCTCGATGAGCTTTCGGCTAAAGGCGGAGCTTTCATAGGTTGTGACAACTATGTCGAGCTCCAAAAGATCCAATGGATCGGCCTCGACTACACTTTTCTCGACAAATTGCCCTGATGCCTGGAATAGGGCCGCGATGAAGTCCTCGAGCTGCTCACCTGCGGATGGAATGTCCGGCAGCTTCACGGTCTTACGGTTATTCATTTCGTCCTTCGCTGTGCGGTGAGTCGGTAAGTGAACTTAGTTGCCGCCCATGGTCGTGATCCTTGGCGGCAGAGCAACTATGAAGTACCGCCGGAATACGAGTCAAGCACTCTAAGTAGATCGTTTAGTGTTGTCAATGATGAACAACGGATTGTTTTGAAGAGGCTTTTTCCCGTCGAGATTTTGTACTTTTTTGCCGTTAAGGTAGTGGACCGAAGGTATCCAAAATAATCTGCGCAAGCTGGAGCGCCGTCTGGCTGTCGAGTTGTAGAACTTGGCTGACTTTCGGCTCACTCGCTCTGCTATCGGACCCGAAGGTGGCGATGTGGAGTAGGGGGCCACGAGTGGTTGAGTCGACGATTTGATAAGTTGCGTCTACCTCGGTTCGATTCTCTCGCAGGAGTGCGGTTCCTTGTTCCAGAGCTCGGATTATAGCCATACGCATGATGTTACATGTCGTCGTGGTCCACCGACCTTGGGGGAAGAGGCGTCATGGGAATTTCAAGACGTGTGTCACGAAACGCCCATTCGAAGAGCGGTTCGATGTTGTAGTCCAGGCTCTGAGCAGGCCGCGTAGGTTCTGTAAACGGACGAGCGCGCTGCGTTGCAGGGGCGCAGTGTGTATGGCTAGGTGCTATTTGGGCGGCTCTTGTTCCTCATTTGAGTGTGCTGCGATAGTTTGACGCATTCAGGTCACCGAAAGCTTCGTCAATCGGTAGAGGTGTCGTCGTGTCAGCCCGAGAAGCTGGCGCAGGACACGTGATCTACGCACGCCTCGCTAGCTTGAGGATCCGTGGTGCTCGGAACTCCTAGGTCGCCAACCCTGAATCTTTTCGTCGATTGAAATCATCTGATCGCTCGGTAATTTTCCAGCCTTCACCCGCTTTTGCTGTTACCACAACCAGACCTTCAGCGAACGCTCCTCTGTACCCCTTCCTGACTCTACTCGGGGCGGTCGACCGTGCTTCCCGACAAAGCGCAGGTACGCGTCGAATCGCTGGTGCCAGTGGTCCTCAGAGCGCGGCGGACGTGCCAGCTACCCAGAGCGTCGAGGAGGCGGACCTGTTCAGCAGTGAGGTCGTCTGCGTAATGCTTCTGGCGTTGCACCTAGAGGAAATGGTGAAACATTCAGTCCCACGTTGGCCGGTCTGACGCGGCAGCCGCCCAGCGGTTGCGACGAACCATTTGAGACTGGAGTACCGCTGGTCCCATGTTAGGAGCGGGTGGGCTCTCGGAAGCGACGGCCGGTCGTGGACCACTAACCGTCGCTGGAACAAAACGTCAGCGTTGCGGTCCGCTCTATCCGTGACTCGGCGGACTGCCCTGGTCTCGATCCTGCACAGGTTCGCGATCTGCTCTGAAGATAGGCCATGCTCGTACATCAGTAGCCACTCCTCACGCGAAGTGCGCGGGCGCCCACTCTTCCTCGTTGTCCATCTACTCGGCGGGAAGGTCTTCTAGCTTCAGCTTCGTCCGCTGCTTTTCCGCCTGCTCATACATCCGGGCGATGTACTCCTCCAGCCTCGCTCGTTCAATGCGCCACTGCCCGCGGCCACCCACCTGAATCGCGGGTAGCTCGCCGGATTTTAAGATTGCGTACATTTGTGACTGGCTGACCGCCAACTCCTCTGCGACATCGACGGGAGTGAGGAAACGACGCTGCTTGGTCATGGGCCGATCTTATGGGAATCGATCGGCTCCTGCTTCGCTCTACATCTGCCAGAGTCGAACGTGGGCGTATCTCTACGACAGAATTCGTTTCTGGAGGACCGACGTTGACGACCAGGAAGGCATACTCCCTATCGAACGACCTAGCATCGCCATAGTCTGTCGATCAAACTACGAAAACAAAATCTCGCATGACGGGTGCAGCTACATGTCACGGTCCTGCGACATGTAGCTGCACCAGGAATGCGATCGCGGAGCAGGGCGTACGACCGCAGTCATACAGGGCGATCGAGGCTCTTTGGAATGGGCGCATGAGCCAGTCAGCAGTAGTGCACTGTGAGGACTTCATCACCATCGAGGCGTCGACGGAGAGCATTTACTACCTCGTTTCGGATGTCACCCGCACCGGCGAGTGGAGCTCGGTCCGCAGACAGTGCTGGTGAAAGGATGACGCTGAGGCCTGTCAGGTCGGCGCGTGGGTCGTCGGACTCAGGGAGATTCAATTCGCGGCCCGCTATCCTGAATGCCCGTGCGCAGTGTCGCGTCCGGTCGCAGGAGACAGGTGCCGTACATGCCGCAGCTTCCCACGCCGAACCAGAGCCAGAACCGCCCGAGGCAGGCTCCGCTCTCGGAGCTCGACCGCATCACTGAACTCGCCGGCGACCTCGCCGGACAGTTCGAACTGGTCCCGCTCCTCGAGCGTGTTCTCGGGCACGCCGTCGCACTCCTCGACTGCGAGAGCGGCTCCATCTCGATCGTCCACGAGGCCGAGGGCTACTACCGCAAGGAAGTGGACCAGGGCGTCGGCTGCCGAGAGGGCCAGACCTTCCCGCTGACCGAAGGCCTCACCGGTCAGATCGTGAAGATCCGCGACACCGTCATCCTCGACCGCTATGCGTCCGTACCCGCGGGCCACATCGACCCGAGCGATCCGCGGTGGGGGAGCGCTGTCATCGGCGTCCCCATCACCTGGGCCGGCACTATCATCGGCACCTTTGCCATCTTCAGTGACGGCCCGGGCCGGATCTTCAGTCCGGGAGACGCGTCCCTCGTGGAACTCTTCGCCAACCACGCCGCCGTCGCCATCATGAACTCGCGGCTCCACCAGGCCGCCGCAGCAAAGACGCGAGAGGCCGCTATTGCTGGTGAACGCGAGCGGGCCGTGCAGGGCGTCCACGAGACCATCGGCCGGTCGCTTGGTTCGCTCCTGCTGCACCTGGACCGGGCAGACAGGGCGACGCCGGGCGGATCGCCCTCCATTCAGCACATCGACTCGGCTCGTGTCCTCGCCCACGAAGCGCTTTTCGAAACCCGACGCTCCGTGCTGGGCCTCGCGCCGTCGAGCCTTGCCGGCAGCACTCTCGAGGAGGCAGTACGCCAGGAACTCGACCGCGTCAGCAGTAGTTACCCCATCGACCTGACGCTCCTCGTGACCGGCGAACCGCACGAACTGGCGCCCGTCGTCGCCCACCAGCTGTTCATGGTCCTCCAGGAAGCGGTGGCCAACGTCGTCGCGCATGCCCGAGCCACCACGTGCCGAGTAGGCATCTTCTACGACGAAGCAGGTTTGACCGCCGTAGTCGAGGACAACGGGCGCGGCTTCGAGCATCCGGACATCGCGAGCGACATAGGAAGCATGCAAGGCAGCCGGCTCGGCCTCCATGGCATGCCGCCCGCGCCCACTACCTTAGGGGCGAGCTTAATGTGGATTCGACACCGGGCTGGGGGACCAGCATCCGCGCGCAGGTGCCGTACTCCTCGAACGGCAATGCCCCCCGGGAACGGTGGAAGGTCATCGTCGCCTGTGCCCAGCCGCTTGTCCGGGCCGGGCTCGTGCGGTTGCTGGAAACCTCCGAGCCGTCCGTCCAAGTGCTCAGTGAACTCGACACCGTCGAGGACCTGACCGAAGCGGTGTCCCTCCTGCAGCCGGACATGATCGTCCTCGACGAGCACCTGCTCGGCCAGTACGCCGAGGCTCAAGTGACCAGCGGGGACACCGTCGAGCGGCCAGTGGTCGCCGTCGTCGACCATCCGACCGACGACCAGCTGGCGGCCGCGGCGTCGTCGGGCGTGCGGGGTTTCCTCTCGCTGTCCTCGACGCCCGCTGACGTGGCGCGCGTCGTCGTCGCTGCTGCCCGGGGTGACGCCCTGCTGAACGGGGCGATCTTCAACCGACTCGCCGAGACGCGGCAGACCGCCGAGCCGACGTCGACCGCCGCCGCCCACCTGACGGTCCGCGAACTGCAGGTGCGCGACCTGCTGGCCGAAGGGCTGACGGACAAGCAGATCGCGACGCGGCTCGTCATCTCGGTGAAGACGGTCGAGAAGCACGTGAGCGCGATGCTGCGGAAGACCGGGGCACGTAACCGCACCATGCTGGTGGGCCTGCAGCACCAGGGCCAGGCGATCGCGAACTCCAGGTAGGCAGCGGCACCTGCCCTCAGCCTTCGTACTGAGGCTTGTGACCACGCTTGTCAGGTGCGGCTCAGAGGATAGTCAAGAAGACCCAGCGGCGGTGGCGTCGAGGATGAACCGGGCTGTCTCCTGCGGCTGGTCCCAGTGCGGGAAGTGCCCGCAGTCCTCGAAGACGTGCAGGGTTGCGTCCGGATAGAGAGACATGGCGACGGCGGCCTCACTGAGCGGGGTGACCCTGTCCGACCGGCCCCAGCCGAACGCCAGCGTGCCCTTGATCGTCCCCTGTGGCGCGCCTGCCTGGCGCGGTCCGCGCGCGAGCGACTTACGCGCTTCATCAAGACTGGGCGAGGTGGCGAATCCTTGGAGCTCCGTCAGAACGAGGTCCGGGTTGAGCTTCCACGGGGCCGCGGAGAACTGAGCGAGCAGCGCCGTGCGGCCCGCAGCCTGCTGGACGAGTGACGGCAGGACGGGCTGGAGACGCCGTACCAGTGCGATGGACGCGGTGATGCTGCCGTTGAAGATGCGTACCTGGGTGTCGTTCCAGAATCCTCCGGGATCGAGGGCGACGACGTTGCCGGCGTGACCCCGCCGCGCCAGTTCGACCACGATCCGCGCACCCATCGAGCTTCCGACGATATCCGCGTCGCGCAGGTTCTCCTGCTCGAGGAACTGCTCGACGGCGTCCGTGAGGGTCGCGATGGTCACCTCGCCCGCGAGCGGCTCGCTGCTGCCGAACCCGGGGAGGTCGATGGCGATGACCTCGCGTTGTTCCCGCAGCAGGGGGAGGACGGGATCCCAGGTGCGGAGGCTCGAGCCGAGCCCGTGCACGAGGACGAGGGGCTTACCGGTGCCGGTCCGTTCGGTGTTCAACATGTGGGGGCCTTCCGTAGCCAGCGCGAGGCCTCAGTCTATGCGGGCACGGATCGCTGCAGCCGATCCCCGTCGGACGTGAGGATCATTCTGTGAGAATGGGCGCATGAGCCAGACAGAGATCCGCCACCACCAGAAGTCCGTCACGATTCAGGCGTCGGCAGAGGCCATCTACGATCTGGTCTCCGATATCACCCGCACGGGGGAGTGGAGCCCGGTCTGTACGCAGTGCTGGTGGGAGGACGACGCCGACGCAGGGCAGGTCGGTGCCTGGTTCACCGGGCGCAATGAACTTCCGCACCGCACCTGGGAGACGCGGTCTCAGGTCGTCGCCGCAGAGCGCGGCCGTGAGTTCGCCTGGGTGGTCGGCGGCGACCGAGTGCGCTGGGGCTACACGCTCACGCCAACCGACACGGGGACCACTCTGACCGAATCCTGGGACTTCCTGCCCGGCGGCATCGCCTTCTTCGAGGAGAAGTTCGGGGAGGATGCGCCCGCGCAGATCGCCGACCGGACCCGGCTCGCGCACGAGGGCATCCCGACAACCCTTGCCGCGATCAAGCGGATCGCCGAGTCCGGCAACTAGCCGCTGCGAGCTGGCTCAGTAGACGGCACCTCGCGACCTCAACCTTCACGGTCAGGAGGGCGGTACCTGCTGTTCCAGGAGCATGCGTTGTGCCAGCCGCGCCAGCTCACGGGTGGCGGGGGAGAGTACGGCGCCGCGTCGCTGCACCAAGGCGATGGTGTCGTACAGCGGTTCGGCGAATGGGACTGTATGTAGCGACTGCGGAAACGCAGGTCCTGATCTGACCGCTCCTGCAACGATCGTGTCACCGAGCCCACGCGCGACGATGTGGAGTGCGGAGTCGACGTGCTCCACTTCAACGCGTGTGGTCAGGGCCACGCCTTCGAGCTTGGCGCGTTCCGCGAGTTGCCGCCGGGTGGGGTCCCGCCATCCGTAGTGCGCGTCGTACAGAATCAGTTCGGCGCGGGAGAGATCCTGCATGGTCACCGGGCGCGCGGTACGGAGCGGGTCGGCCGACGCGTAGAAGACCTCATCCCTCATCAAGGGGGTGACCTCGAGACCGTCCGAATCGACCGGCAGCACCACGAGGCCGGCTTCCAGGTCACCCGAGGTCACAGCCTCTGCCACCTCCACCGAGTTGAGGCCGATCACCCGCAACCGCACATCCGGGAAGCGCATGGTGAACCGCTCCAGGAGGCGGGACAGGAAGTAGAAGTTCGCGTTGCGCAGCAGCCCGAAGGTGGCAACACCGCCGGAAAGCGAGGTAAGCGATTTCAACGCCGCATCGGCATTGTCCGCTGACTGCACAGCGGCCCTGGCGTAGGGCAGAAGCTCCTCGCCGGCGTTGGTCAGCACCAGGCGCCGAGGCCCGCGCGTGAACAGCAGCACCCCGTAGGCCTGCTCGATTCGCTTGACCATCTCGGACACGGAGGGTTGCGCCATCTGCATCTCCAGCGCCGCCGCTGAGAAACTTCCCTTCAGCGCCACCATGAGAAAAGCCCTCAGCTGATTCAGTGTCATAGCTTCAGCCTATGGGAAGCCCTTGAAAGTCTGCAGTTGTCCTTGGTTAACTAATTCGGGATAGTCGAAGGTATGAGACTCAGCCCACAGTTCAGAGCCACCCATGGTGACCGTTTCGAGGAGCTCAAGACGCCGGGCGTCGACGCTCCTCCCGCCCAGCGCGACCCTGCCGTGGCCGCCCGCGTCAGCGAGATGCTTCTCGATATCGAACGCGACGCCTGCAGGCCATCCGCAAGTACGCCCGCGATCTCGACCGCTCCGAGCCGGAGGACTTCGAGCTGGACGCGGCCACCATCGCGTCCAGCGGTGACCGGCTCACGCCCGAACTGCGCGCCGCCATCGAACTTGGCTCCGAACGGACCCAGAAGTTCGCCGCACTGCAGCGTGAGCACCTCGCCGATTTCGAGTCGGAGATGCTCCCCGGCCTGATCGTGGGCCAGCGGTACGTTCCCATCAACAGTGTGGGGGCCTATCTTCCCGCAGGCCGGTTCCCCCTCACCGCCAGCGCGTTCATGAGTATCGGCGTGGCCAAGGTGGCCGGTGTGCCCTCCGTGCTCGGCTGCACTCCACCCCAGCCCAACGGTAAGGCGAACGACGCCGTCAGCTACGCGGCCCACCTTTCCGGGGCCGATCACCTTTACCTCCTCGGTGGCGTGCAGGCACTCGCGGGCATGGCCCTCGGCCTGCTGGGCCGGCCGCCCGTCGACATGCTCGTGGGAGCCGGTAACGCCTTCGTCGCCGAAGCAAAGCGTCAGCTGTTCGGCACGGTGGCCATCGATCTCCTGGCCGGCCCGTCCGAGGTCGCTGTCATCGCCGACGAGACCGCCGACGCCGAAACGGTCGCCGCCGACCTGCTGGGTCAGGCGGAACACGGACCGAACTCTCCGGCAGCCCTCGTCACCACCTCCCGGTCACTCGGTAAGGCAGTCATCGCAGCCGTCGAGCGTCAGCTCCCCGGGCTGTCCACCCGTGAGATCTGCGGGCCCGCGTGGACCGATTTCGGTTCGGTGATCGTGGTCGACTCACCCGAGGACGCCGTCCTCGTGATGGACGAACTTGCTCCCGAACACCTCGAAGTGCAGACCGCAGACGATGCCTGGTACCACGACCACCTCTCCAACTACGGCTCGCTCTTCCTCGGCCACTGGAGCACCGTGGCGTACTCCGACAAGGGGATGGCCGGCACCAACCACACGCTCCCCACGGCGGGCGGCGCGAAGCACAGCGCAGGCCTCTCCGTGTCGAGGTTCCTCAAGCCGCTCACCTACCAGCGCATCACCCGCGAGGCGACTCCGGCCCTCGCGGAAGCCGTCACCGTGATCTCGAACAGCGAGGGGATGTCAGCGCACGCGGCGACGGCGACGATGCGCCTCGCCACCTATGACAACGCCGAAGTACCTACAGGAGCACAGGCATGAGCAACACATCTTCGACAGGGCGCCGCACGCGCTTCATGACCATTCCGCTTGCCGCCTCAGTAGCAGCAGGCCTCACACTCGCTGGATGTTCTGCTCCTGGGAGTGGTAACGCCCCGACGGCCAACGAGGACTTCGAGGGTATCTCCGAGACCGTGACGGCCGAACAGGTCGCCGATCTCGGGGACGTGACGCTCTCCATCTGGGCAGACCAGGCCGAGGAACCCCTCATGCAGGAGCTGATACCGGCGTACGAGGAGGAATACCCCAACGTCACAGTCGACATCTCCTACCGGAGCTTCGACGACCTGATTTCCACCGTGGTCAACGCTGCGGCCAGCAGCTCACCGCCGGACCTGTTCCAAGGGAACATCGGCTATGCGGTGGACGGGGCCCTGGTCCGTGGTGACCTGGTGCGCCCGCTCGACGACGTCGCCGACGTGTACGGATGGACCGAGGGCACCGGGGCCAGCACACTCGACCCGGCGCGCTGGAACGACGACGGGTCCGCCTTCGGGAGCGGGACGCTCTACGGCATGTCTCCCATCAGCGAAGTGCAGGGCATCTACTACAACCAGGCGAAGCTCGATGAGCTGGGGCTGGAGGCCCCGAGCTCGATCGAGGACGTGGAGGCAGGCGCCGCTGTAGCCCAGGAGGCCGGCGAGCAGGCGATCATGTTGGGCAACGCTGACCAATACGCGGGTACCCACATCTTCTCCGACATCGCCGCAACCACCCAGGAAACGGACGACATCGCAGCCTGGATCGGCGGCGAGGAGGGGGCCACCTTCGAGACCGAGGGCAACGTGGAGGCCGCGCAGACCATGGCCGACTGGGCCGCGGCAGGCTACTTCGGCTCCGGTTATGACGGACTCAGCAACCAGGACGCCATTACGCGCTTCGCCGACGGCGAAGGTGTCTTCTTCGTGGGCGGCTCCTGGAACGGTGCCTTCCTGAACCCTGACGAGTTCGGCTTCGGTTCTCTGACCTCGGGTGGTGTGGGTGCAACGGCATCACCGTGGCACGTCAGCAGCAGCACCGACAACGATCTCGCGGCGATCGCCTTTCTGGACACTCTCCACACCCCCGAGACGGGGCAGCGGATCCTGGACACCGGCAGGCTGCCGGTGGTGACCGACGGCGTCACTGCCGAGGACCCGCTCCAGGAACAGACCCTCACGGCGCTCGAGGAGACCATCGCAGCCGGGACCCAGGTGGGCTACTACGACTGGGCGACCACCGACATGCTCTCGCAGCTCGGTGGAGGGCTGCAGGAAGTCATGGCAGGGCGCACCAGTCCTGAGGAGTTCACCGAGCGGGTACAGGCTGCCTGGACCGAGGCGAACGGGTGACCTCGACCATCACCCGGACGCAGGGGCGCACACCGCCCCTGCCCGGCGTCGGCTGCGCGGGTCCCGCTACACGTGGTCCTCGCTGCTGTACGTCGCCCCCGCGCTCGCCTTCTTCACCGCCTTCGTGCTCGTGCCCATCGGGCAGTCGGTGCGGATCTCGTTCTACAGCTGGGACGGCATCAGTGTGGCAACACCGGTGGGGTTCGCCAACTACACGGCAGTGTTCACCGATCCGGCCCTCCGCGAGGCGCTCGGGCACTCCCTGATCCTGCTGATCTTCTACGCCGCCCTCCCCGTGATTATCGGTCTCATGCTCGCAGGGCTCATGTCACGGATCCGGATCTACGGGTTGACGCTGTTCAGGGCACTCCTGTTCCTTCCCCAGATTCTCTCGAGCGTGGTGGTGGCCGTCGCATGGAGGGACATCCTCGCCGATGACGGGATACTCAACCAGGCGCTGCGCGCCGTCGGCCTCGGGTCCATCACCCGCAGCTGGCTCGGTGACTTCAACACCGCACTCCCGGCCATCGGCGGGATCGGCACCTGGGTGGAGTACGGCCTGTGCATGGTGCTGTTCCTCGCCGGAATCGCCACGATCGACCGCGGGGTCTACGAGGCGTCGCGGCTCGACGGCGCCGGTCCCATTCGGGAGTTCATCAGCATCACGCTGCCGGCACTCCGGCCGCAGATCTCCATCGCGCTGATCCTCACCATCACGTTCGCGCTGCGGAACTTCGACCTGATCTGGAACACCACGCGGGGCGGCCCCGGTACCTCGACCGCCGTACCGAGTGTGTACATCTACCAGGACGCCTTCCAGAATCGCCTCCTGGGACAGGCTTCGGCGTTGGCCGTGGTGCTGACCCTGCTGACGCTGCTGATCGTGGCACTGGTTCAGCTGGCGCTCCGTGAGCGCCCTGACCGACCGTCGGGAGCACGGAAGACGCAGGTCTCCGCACCCGCAGACGAAAGGAGCAGCCGATGAAGAACACGCGCAGTGAAGTGCTCACCACGCACGCACTCCTGATCGTCGCCGCGCTGATCGCGGTGTTCCCCTTCGTCTCGATCGTGCTGTCCTCCCTGCAAAGGTCCGGCTCCGGCGGTGCACCGACCCTGGCCAACTTCACTCAAGCCTGGACACGCGGCGGGTTCGGCTCGGCACTGCTGTCCAGCGCGTTCGTGACCATCATGGTGGTCACGGTCACCGTCGCGGTGTCCTGCCTCGCCGGCTTCGCCATGGCGCAGATGCGGGTACCCGGCGGCAGGATCATGCTAGGCGTCATGCTTCTCGGACTGGTCCTTCCCTACGAGGTCACCGTCCTGCCGCTGTACCAGATGCTCGAGGGCTGGGGCCTGATCGATACGTACGCGGCGCTGATCCTGCCGCAGATCGGGCTCTCGGTGCCGCTCGGCGTGTTCTGGATGCGTGCCTTCTTCGCCTCGGTGCCGGGAGAGCTGATCGAGGCGGCACGGATTGACGGCGCCTCCAACTTCACCGCTTTCCGGAAGGTACTGCTGCCGATCGCCGCTCCCGCCATCGCAACCCTGATGACCATCCTGTTCCTCTTCACCTGGAACGAGTTCCTCCTGGCACTGATCCTGGTTCCCCAGAACGAGGCCGTGCAGACGGCGCCGCTGGCACTGTCCTTCTTCTCCGGGGCTTCCCGTTCCGCGGACCCGAACGTCACCGCGGCAGCAGCAGTGCTCGTTGCGCTCCCGATCGTCATCGCCTACGTCCTGTTGCAACGTCGCCTCATCAGCGGCCTGACCGAGGGGGCCGTGAAGTGATCCTGGCGGCAGGCACAACCAAGAAACTGACCGACGTCGCATGTCATCAACTGGCACCGTTGATCGGCGACCTTGAAGCGAACCGCAACCTCATCACGGCGGCGATCGCCGACGCACTGAAGGCCGGGACGGACGTGCTGGTGCTTCCGGAACTCGCGACGTCGGGCTACGTGTTCACCGACGCGGCGGAGGCACGCAGCGTCGCCATCACCAGGGACCATGCATTCTTTGCCGGCATCGCCGAGTCCCTGCGGGGAAGCTCGCTGATCGTCGCTCTCGGTTTCTGTGAGGACGGCGGCGAGGTGCTCTACAACAGCGCTGCCCTGGTAGACGCCTCCGGCGTTCTGGATGTGTACCGGAAGACGCATCTCTGGGATCGCGAGACCCTCGTGTTCCAACCGGGCGATGATCTTCCACGCGTCATCGACACAGTGCACGGCCGCATCGCGCTGCTGATCTGCTACGACCTCGAGTTCCCGGAAATGCCGCGGCTGGCGGCACTCGGGGGCGCGGACCTGATCGTCGTTCCCACGAACTGGCCGTCCGGCGAGCACCCGCAGGCGGAACGCGTTGCCGAGGTCATCGCGGCGCAGGCTGCTGCACGCACCAATGGGGTGTTCATCGCCTGCTGCGACCGCTCCGGCGTCGAACGGGGCCAGACCTGGAACGAAGCCACGGCGATCATCAGCCAATACGGCTGGGTCGTCGCGGAAGTCACCCCCGGGTCAAGTGCGGGGCCGGTGGCCCGCGCCGCACTCTCCCTGCACCTCGCCCGCGACAAGGCGATCTCGCCGCACAACGGACTGCTCGCCGACCGCAGGCCGGACCTCTACGGAAAAGGAGCTTCTTCACGATGATCGATTCCCATGACTCCGAATGGTGGCGGACGGCCGTCATCTACCAGGTGTATCCCCGTTCCTTTGCCGACAGCAATGGGGACGGCACGGGGGACCTTGCAGGTATCACCCGCCGTCTGAGCCATATAGCGGATCTCGGGGTAGACGCTGTCTGGTTGTCGCCCTTCTATCCGTCCCCGCAACGCGACGGTGGCTACGACGTCGCGGACTACCGCGGCGTCGATCCGATGTACGGTTCCCTGGCAGATTTTGACGAGCTGATGGAGCGGGCGCACGGGCTGGGTCTGCGCATCATCGTCGATATGGTTCCCAACCATTGCTCATGGGAGCATGCGCTCTTCAAAGCGGCACTTGCCGCAGCGCCCGGAAGCGAAGAGCGGGCGTTCTTCCATTTCGCGGAGGGCAGCGGTTCTGACGGTTCGCTACCCCCGAATGACTGGCAGAGCATGTTCGGAGGACCGGCGTGGACCAGGATCACGGAAGACGACGGTGGGCCCGGTCAGTGGTACCTCCACCTCTTCGACCCGAGCCAGCCGGACTGGAACTGGGACAACCCCCGAGTGCAGGCCGAGTTCGATCAGACGTTGAAATTCTGGTTGGACCGGGGAGTGGACGGATTCCGCGTGGACGTCTGCGACGCAATGGTGAAAGCGCCCGGCCTTCCCAGTTGGCCCTACCCCGTGCACGGAGTGGTTGAGCCGGTCGACGGGAAACGACCGCCCATGTGGGACCAGGAGGGTATCCACGACATCTTCCGGCACTGGCGGGAGATTCTCGATTCTTATGAGGGAACCCGGATCCTCTGCGCGGAGGCGTGGCTTCCGCCAGAGCGGACAGCACGCATCGTCCGCTCTGACGAGATGCATCAGGCCTTCAACTTCGCCTACCTGTCACTGCCATGGGACGCCACGCAGATCCGGGACACCATCACCACGTCCATCACGGCCAACCAGGCAGTCGGTGCCCCGACCACGTGGGTGCTGTCCAACCACGACGTGATGCGCCACGCCAGCCGTTTCGGCTACGACGGGCCGGTGGACCTCGAGGCTGGTGTCGGTGCGGACGATCCGCAACCGGACAGGGAACTCGGCTTGCGGAGGGCTCGAGCCGCGACCGCTCTGATGCTTGCCTTGCCGGGATCCGCCTACCTGTACCAAGGCGAGGAGCTGGGTCTGCCGGAAGGCACATCCCTGCCCGACGATGTTCGTCAGGATCCTGTCTGGGAGCGCTCGGGGCACTCTATCCGTGGACGCGACGGCTGCCGCGTGCCGCTACCCTGGGTGGCCGATGAGGTTGCCTTCGGCTTCTCGTCATCGGCAGATACTTGGCTGCCGCAACCCACTGATTACCGCGATTATGCCGTCGACGTGCAGCAGGACGACCCTACCTCCACGCTTTCGTTCTATCAGGATGCGCTGAAGCTCCGCCGCCAGTACATCGCTTCGGCCGCAGAGCTCTCGTGGGAAGAGGTAGGGGCGGAGCAAGTCCTCGCGTTCCGCGTCGGCGATACGACTATCGTGGCAAACCTCTCTGCGGCGTCCGTAAAGCTCCCGGAGGGTGAGGTCGTTCTGAGGTCGCAGCCAGATGCTGTGGTCGACGGCCTCCTCACCCCTGACGCCGCCGTCTGGATCGTCTGACTCGTTCAGGACAATTGTGGTGGGGTGCGGGCCGGTCACCTTTGGTGGCCGGCCCGCCGTCGTGCTCGCCTCCTGCGCGGGAGAGGATGCTCCTATGGAACCTCTCGAACTGCCACCGTCGATGATTGCCCGTCTCCTCGAAGAGATTTCATGGGAGAAGGCGACAAAGTATCGACGGGGTGGGCGCGGAATGGAGAACGTCCTCACGGCCGAGGTATTGATCGCTCTGGATCTCCTGCCGCGAAGCCATTTCTTCGCGGCCCTCGTCGATTCCTGCGTCGGGGCAGTCGCAGCTCGCAAGCACCTCATCGAGCAGGCCGAGCAGGCGGAGATCTCGCTCCTGTCAGGAGACATGTCCGTCTACCCGTCAAGTGCGACAGCCTCCACGTTCATCGTCCAGCCCGACGCCCTCATCACGTCGTCGAGCGTCTTCACATTCGTCGAGGCGAAACGGATCAAGAGCAGCGCTTTCCAGCCCGAGCAGCTTGCCCGAGAGTACGTCGCGGTGATGAGCAACGCAGGTGATCGGATACCGCTGCTGTTCCTCCTGGGCGTCGAGCCTCCCGTAGCGGTCAAAGGGCTGGGCAAGATGCCACTGCATGACGCGATACAACTGCACCTCCCGACAGTCCTCGAGCGTGCTGGGGACATCGGTATGAGCGAGGAGGAACTGATGACCAAAATCGACGACGTCGTCTGCTGGATCTCCTGGTCGACGCTGGCGGCGACGATCGAGGAACAGCTGGCCTCGTTCTCATGCGGCGATGCCAGCACCGACGCCTCGGTACAACGCACCGGCAGGCAACTGCTGAGCGCTATCGCCTGGCACGCCTAGGGCTCACGGACTGAATCAGGCCGGCGTCAGCTTTTTCGCGCCAGCATCGACGATGATGTTCATCGGCCGACCATCCCATTACAGTGTCGCGAATCGGCCGACCGACGAGGAGATATAGCCTTACGGCGATGTGTCAGAGCTCGGCCTTCCGGCACGCACTAAGTATATTTCTATGAGGGTACTTCTTTGGATGCATTGAGCAGCATGAGCCCCGACGCACTCCGCACCATTCCGTGGGCTGCAGCCGCCGTCGTTGCGCTGGTGTTCGGCGTATGGCGTCCGCGCAGTCTCCACTGGACTGTGCTTGGAGCGGTCCTGCTCTTCGCCGCGCTCAACGCGGCGCCGGGATCTACGTTCTGAGCAACTTCAGCGATTCGCGGTGGTCCCCAGCTCGAGATGAACAGATGAGCGCTCCGTCGTTCTCCGAAACGCCCCTTGTGGGGGAATTCCTGGAGCCCCTCGACTCCACGCTGGAGGGAGTCGTGGGAGGGGTGAATGATTTCCGCTCGTTCCAGCAGGCCCTTCCCGTCGCGCTGGAGTTCCTCGCTACTTCCGGATGGGCTTTGCTGGTGTCGTTCCCCCTCGTGATTCTTGCCGCGTGCCTCAGCTTCCTTGCTGCACAGCGCCGGAAGGCGGACTTCAGGAAGTACCGCGCGACTGTGGATTCCCTTAAGGATGAGCTGGAGCAGATCAAGCGGCAGATCTCATCCGGAAGAGGAGGTGCTACGGCGCTCCCTGCAGGGGATAGCGGGACGGATACGCATCCTGGAGCGACGCGCAGGTGATGCAGTGAACGGTCGAAGTGAGTGTGGTCCTCGCGCCTTGAGAACTCCTGCTCAAATCTCTCCCGCGCGCACGCTGCATTTCGATCGGGACCCGGACGACGCGGTCTTCAAAGGATCTGAGGTTCTTCCGCAATGTCGTCCTAAGCGGTAGGTCCGCACGAATAAGCTCAGCCCTCGCCCGCCAGGACGTCCACGTGCACATGGTCGAGGTGCCGCAGGATTTCGTTCGCCGGAGCGGGTGCGTCGTAGGGGTGCCACCCGCCCCTGGCGAGACGTGCGCTCCAGAAATGGTCGTCGAAGATGACGTACTGGATATCGAGATCTTCGGCGTGCGCCACAAGCCAATGTGAGAGTACCCAGCCCTGACGCCGGTTCTCCTCGGTGACGGGACGGAAGAAGACGTCGACAGCCCGCCCGTCGTAGTGCGTCGAGTCGCCACCGTGCCCAGAGCCGACACCGCCGGGCTCGAACCCGCCGAGGCTCTGCTCGCCGAAGACCTCAGTCATTGTTGTTCGCACTTGCTCAGCACGTGGCGTGAGGCCCGACGGCGTCAACTCCTCCACCTCAAGCCCCGAATCCACGGAGCCCTTGCAGCTCAGGACCGGTCCGGCGTCGTAACCCGGGCCGGCAGCCAACGTCTGAAGCACAGTGTCGTCGAGTTCCGTCGTGTCCGCAGCATTGGCGCCGCGGGCCCGAAGTGCCACCGCCGTCGTCGCCAGCTTCGCCTGGTCGCGCGTCAGTCCGACTTCTCCATCCACTGTCTGCGCAACGCATTCCGAGCCGCCGAGCAGGGATCCGTCTCCCGTACGCAACCCGCTGAGAACGCTGGGGCCGAATAGCACCAGCACCGCGCCGATCGCACTGACTACTACGAGCCCGATGAGCACGCTCACTGATTGACGCCGACGGCGGACGATGGGGCTACTCGCCATTAGGGGTGCCTCCGCCGAACCGGGACGATGATGCGCCACGCGGCGTTGTACCCGTGTTCGCGCCCGCTGCGCTGATCCCGCTCACTGTGGCCGATCCTCCCGTTGTGACGCACTGTCCCGATCACTGTCGGTGGGCATCTACATGGTTAATTGACGGGGCCCGTCAATGGTTCCAGTTAGCTGAAGTGAATTCCAGCCACGAAGGGATTCGAGCACGACGACTGGGGGAGGACGTAGGTTCACATAGGCCTCGGTGCGTAGGTCAACTGATGACACTCTGGATCGAACAGGGGACTTGCCTGCTCTGCGAGCGAGCGGCAATTGACATGACCCCTAAACTGCAAACTGGCGCTTCATCACTTGATGTCATTGCGTCCTCTTCGCAAACAACTGGGGTTCCATGCTGCCGTCCGCACCTCCTCCCGCCTCCAAGCCGTCGCCGTCGGGCGGGTTCTACGTGCGGAAGTCCACCGCCGTCGTCGCCGGGCTCGCGCTGTTCCTCGTCATCATCGGGCTCATCACCGGCGGCCCCAGCGGTGCCATCATCATGGCGGCGCTCGTCGCCCTCTTCACCGGCCTCTACACCGTCCTGACCAACCGGCCGTCCTGGGCCCGGCTCGCTGGCCGCAGGGCCGGAGCGATCACCGCGGGCGCTGCCGTCGTCACACTCTTGATCGGCGGGTTCATCGCCCCGGCGCCGGACTCGGTCCCGACCGCCGTCGCAAAGCAGACCACGGAGCAGGCCGAACCAACCACTGCACCCAGCACAAGCGCGCCGTCCGCGACGGCGACAGCAACGCCGGCCGCGCCCGCCAAACCGACGCCGACTTCCACCCCCAGCCCGACGCCGTCGGACGTCGCCCCGCTCGACTCGGACACCGTGCCCGATGCAGCAGGGACACCGCGTGCGCCGTCGGACCAGCCGGCGTTCGACACCACCGCGCTCGCGCTCCTGGAAACTTTGGCCATCAAGGGCCGCGCACCGAAGACCGGGTACGACCGCGAGGAGTTCGGCCAGGCGTGGGCCGACGTCGACCGCAACGGCTGCGACACCCGCAATGACATGCTCAACCGCGACCTGACGGACATAGTCCACACCAACTCGGTGCCCTGCAAGGTGCAGTCGGGCGTGCTCGATGACCCCTACACCGGTTCGATCATCGCCTTTCTCCGCGGGCAGTCGACCAGCACGGAGGTGCAGATCGACCACGTGGTCGCGCTGTCCGACGCCTGGCAGAAGGGCGCCCAGCAGCTCACTTTCGACCAGCGCGTCGCCTTCGCCAACGATCCGCTGAACCTGCAGTCCACGGACGGCCCCACCAACCAGCAGAAGGGCGCGGGCGACGCCGCTACCTGGCTGCCGCCGAACACCGGCTACCGCTGCGAGTACGTGGCGCGGCAGGTCTCGGTGAAGGCGACCTACACGCTGTGGGTCACGCAGGCCGAGCACGACGCCATGGTCCGGGTGCTGTCCGACTGCAACGGCATCCTCGCCCCGACGAACCAGGTGGCACCGTCTGTTCAGGCACCCCCGGCGCCCGTGGAGACCGAAGCGCCCGTCGTCGAGCCGGCGCCTGTTGCGCCGCCCGTCGTCGAACCCGCGCCCGTCGCTCCAGCACCCGTAGCGCCGGCCCCAGTTGTACCGGAGCCGGTAGTCCCCGCGCCTCCTGCGGCCTCCTACGCGAACTGCGACGCCGTGCGAGCTGCTGGAGCTGCACCGATCTACGCAGGTACGCCTGGCTTCGAGGCGAAGTTCGACCGCGACGGCGACGGGGTGGGCTGCGAATGACCCCTCCGAAGCGCGCCTGACACGTGGCTGAACCAGCACCCACGGGTACTGAGGTCCGCGACGCCTACGCGGCGCGGGCAGCCGAGTACACGGAACTCCTCGGTGAGATGAGCTCCGTGCATCCCGCTGACCGACACGCCGTCGCCGCGTGGGCCGACAGCCTCGAGGGTCCGATCATCGACGCGGGCTGCGGCCCCGGTCATTGGACCGATTTCCTCGCCCGGCGTGGGCTCGACGCCCGAGGGGTGGACCTGGTGCCCGGGTTCATCGACCGCGCACGCCGTACCTATCCCGGCGTTCCGTTCACGGTCGCAGTCTCGATACCCTCAATACCGGGACAGGCACGATCGGCGGAGTGCTGTCCTGGTACTCGCTCCTCCATCACGAGCCGAGCACGCTCGGCATCCCGCTCACGGAATTCCGTCGCGTACTCCGACCCGGTGGCGGGCTGCTCATCGGGTTCTTCGAGCATCCCGTCCTCGAGAGGTTCGCCCACGCAGTGCTCCGGCCTACCGGTGGCCGGTGAGCCGCCTCGGCGAGGAACTGGACGCGGCGGGCTTCGACGTCGTCGAGACGCACCGGCGGACGACCACGGGCCAGCGGCCTCACGGGGCGATCATCGCTCGACGAAAAGCTATGCAGTAATTCGCCCGCTACGCCTCCGAGAACTGGCGGACGAGCAGGTCGAGCTGCTTCAGGGAATGCGTTGAGCGGAGCCGGTCAGCGCGCTGGAGGGTGATGAGCCCGTGCAGGGCGGCCCAGAACACCTCGGTGAGCGTGTCGACGTCGCGGTCGCCTGCGAACGTCGACACGGCCGCTCGCAGCTCGGCGTATGCGGTGGTGAGGGGGTTCGGCGCATCGTCTGCATGGAACGGTAAGCGGGTGGCTCGGGTGAACATCGCGTCGTACAGGGCGGAATTCTCGGCAGCGAAGGTGCAGTAGGCGCGGGCAACGGCCCCGGCTTCGCTCTCCTTGCCCCCCTCACTCGTGCTGCGTGCTCGGCGAAGGGCCTCGGTGAGCTCGCTGAAACCCTCGAGTGCGACGGCTTCCGCCAGGTCGACGAGGGACGCGAAATGCTTGTATATGACCGGCTGGCTGTACTCAATCTCGGTCGACAGGCGACGCGTGGTGACGGCGTCCCATCCCTCACGCTCCGCCAACGAGCGTGCAGTCCCGATGATGAGGCGACGCTGATCGGCCCGCTCACGAAGCCGGCGTTCCGCAGTAGTCATAGGGCAATGTAGCACTGCTAACCAACCGAGCAATGCTCTTGCCCTGCCGCCACCGTGGGGTTAGCGTTGCTAATATTAGCGTTGCTAACCCCATCGAAGCGGAGAACCCGATGAGCCATGCACACCTCGCCGACACCTTCCTGACCATGCTCAACAGTCATGACCCGGATCTAGTGGACCTGTTCGTCGCGAAGGACTACGTCAACCACGACGTGGCGGTGGCAGACGGACGCGACGCGAACCGTCGGTTTTGGGCCGCGTTCTTCACCGGATTGCCCGACCTGACCGCCACGATGGAAGACCTCGTGGTCTCCGGGGATCGGGTTGTCGGTCGCTTCGTCTACCGCGGCACGCACACCGGAGACCTGCTGGGCATCCCGGCGAGCGGCCGGACGGTCGAGATGCGCAGCATCGACATCTGGCGCGTGGACGACGGCGTGTTCACCGAGCATTGGGACGAACTGAACCTCCTGGAGGTATTCCAGCAGGTCGGGGTCCTTCCTCCGCTCGGTGGCGGCACCGGGAACGCCTCATGATCCTCCTCGCCCAGCTCGCAGTGATCCTGGCCCTCCTGTGCGTCGCCGTCGTCTACGGCACCGACGTGTTCTGCGCGCTGGTCCAGCGACCCGCGCTCGCGCGGGTCGACGACGTCGCACTCACCGCGGTGATGGGCAACGTCCATCACTACGGCGATCGGCGGATGCCCGTGCCGGGGGCCGTCGGCCTCGTCGCCTCCGCAGCAGCAGCCGTTCTCGCCGCGATTGCCGGGGGCACCGGAGCGGCCATCACCGCAGGCTCGGCGACATTGCTCCTCATCAGCTGGACGGTGGTCTACGCCCGGATCAGCGCTCCGATCAACCGGACACTCACCGCTGCCTCCGACGACCACCGGACCCCGGAGGACGCCCGTTCCCTGCAGAATTCCTGGGATCGTGTCATCGTGGTCCGCGCGGCCCTGCAAGGCCTGGCCGTTCTCGCGCTCGGCATCACCCTCATCCTCACGTGACCAGACAGCAGGGAAGGGTCACGTGCTGCAGAAGTTCTCTGAGAACCGAGGGGCCGGCGGCGATGCAGGACGGCGGGCAGGGTCAGGACACTTCTTCGCCGCGTGACGCAGATCGAGCGGAGGTGCTGCTCCGATATGCCTGGGGGATTTCGGCTTCCGATCGAAGTCCGACCGGAGTCCGAATGGAGCAATGACGGGGTTGGCTGCAATGAGGGGGCACAGGTTCGAGTAGACGAACCAAAAGACGAAGGAAGGGTTCGAAGGTTGATTCCTTCGAACCCTTCCGCTTTACTTTCCTGCGTATTCGACGGCTAGATGTACAGCCAGATAACACCACCCACGCAACTAATTGCGCCGGCGATGCCGATGCGTCGAATCACGAACTTCACAGCGTTCACGGGATTCGCCAGATAACGAACCAGGGCCTCGAACCCCATGCCTCCTGCGCCACCGAATCCCAGGCACGCGCCGATGATGCGCTTCACCTCCGGATGGAGAAGTGCTTGAGTACTCGCCGTCGAGTCCTTCTTGATAGTGACAAGAGTGGATGAGCTGAGCTGGGAGACGGCAGCGCCTCTCGCATTCACCTCGTAGATCGAGCCGTCGTCGAGATAGCGTATAGCCTGAGTCGCGTCATTGAGAGGAGCTCTGCCGGCCGCGAGGAGGCTGGAATTGATCGTCTCCCTGGTTGATGCGGTCAAGAGCTCTGAAGCGCCGGCTCCGAGGCCTGACCCGAGGCTCGTCTCTACAGCTGTTGTCCCAGAGGCTTCGCACTCGTCGAAACCAGGGGCCTGCGATGGCGTGCTTACGGTCGAAGCACGCACAACCTGAGTGGCCGAAGCCGTGGCATCCGGACTCGCCGATGCGGCTGGCATCACAGTCAGCGTGGACGCAAGGACGACCAGTCCGCACGTCACGCTGGTTGACCTAATAAACCGTGTCTTTCCCATTTCTGTCCCCCATGTTGTTTCGGAATCTAACTACGCTTCTTTCAGTCACTGCTATGCCGGCAACGAAAATGAAGACGGCGAGGTAAAGGGGAACGAAACCCCCGAACCCGTCCGCGTTCGGCATTCTCGCATTCGCGAGCAAGAATGCTGAAATCGCAATTGCCACCCAGACGGAAACCCATGTGTACTTTGCAGTTTTGCCTGCACCGTTCCACATGGGAATTTTGTTATCCGTCTCGGCCGTCGATTCATCGGCCGTGATGCCGAGCCAAGCATCTACTTTCCCCATACTGCGGATCACCCCAGTTCATTCCGTTCCGGGCCTACATTGCTCGAGAACCGAGGTCCTCGAGGGATTTAGGATGCCAGACGAGGCACTGCGAAGGAACACTGCACAATGCTCGGTGGCTAGAAACTTACTGGGATCTTCCCCGTCATGAAGTTCCGGGTTATCGTTCGGATCTTGGTGTCGCAGGTGCCCGATCGTTATCGACGTCGGGTGGTTGCCGTAACTGAAGTTCCGCGACAGCGACGGAAACAGCCGGCAGCCTGACCACGATGGCGTCCCTAGCAGGATCATGACCTAAGCGCTCCAGGACTCCTCCAGGGCGTGGTCGAAGCGGCGGCGCGCCTGCTCGGTCGGTGGCATCTTCTCGGCCGCCCACTCGAGGATCACCTCGACCGCACCTGGCCCCTCCCGATGCCACCGGCATCCCTCATCGGCGTCGATTACCTCTTCGAACCCGACGTCCTCGTCGAAGTGGAGGCGACCACCATTCTCGACTGACGGCCTTGCGTCACATGCCGCGCTGGAGAACAGTGGACCAGATGCAATCCTCCGTCCTCTTCATCAGCGGCCGGTCCGGCGTCGGCAAGTCGACCGCCGCGCTGGCTCTCCATGAACAGCTGATCGAGCACGACATCCGGCACGCCGTGATCGAAGGCGACTACCTCGACCTGGCCCACCCCGCCCCGCACCTGGCCTTCCCCGACGCGAACCTCGCGGAGCACAACCTCGCCGCCATGTGGTCCGCCTACCGGGCGCTCGGCTACCACCGGCTCATCTATACGAACACCGCAGCCGTCCTCACGCTGCCCAGCCTCACCGCCGCGATGGGCGACAGCCCGTTCGTCACTGCCGTTCTGCTGCGCAGCAGCGACGCATGCACCCGCCCGCGGTTGGAGCGCGCAACCACGGAGCCGTGGACCCCGCCCTCCTCGACCGCAGTGCTGCCACCGCACAGCGGCTCGACGACGAAGCCCCGACCTCCGTCCACCGGATCGATACCGACAACCTCGGCCCTGCAGCGGTCGCGGCCCGACTGTTCGAGCTCACCGGGTGGGGGAGGGACTGAGTGCCCATGCGCCCTGCGTGCTCCAGCGCCCCGCGGAGTCGGGCTTTCGTGGCAGAGTGACGGGCATGCTCTCGACGCCCCCTTTCGTCCTGTCCGACGTTGGTGAGGTCAAGCGCCTCATCCGGGAGAATCCGTGGGTGACTCTCGTGTCCTCACCGGCGGGCGGCATGGTGGCGTCCCACTACCCGGTGATCCTCGAGGAGACGGCGGAGAACACCATCAGCATCGTCAGTCATGTCGGTCGCCCGGACGAGCAGCTGCACGAACTCGGCGACCACGAGGTGCTGCTGATCGTGCAGGGACCACACGGTTACGTCTCACCCGGCTGGTACCCGAGTGACCAGATCATCCCGACGTGGAACCACGTCACCGCGCACCTGTACGGCACGCCGGAGATCCTGTCCGACGAGGAGAACGTCCGGGTGCTGGGGGAGCTGGTCGACTCCTTCGAACACGTCATGCCGGAGCCCAGCTCCCTGACCCTCGACCTCGAGGCATCGCGCCGGGTGGCACGGGGCACCGTGGGCATCCGCCTGACCGTGACACGCTTCGACGCGAGGCTGAAACTCAGCCAGGACAAGGCTCCCGCAGTGACGGAGCGGATCGTCGATCAGCTCGAGCACGGGGAGCACTACCCGAACCCTGCCCTCGCGCGGGAGATGCGGCGCGTCCAGCGATGAGCAGCGCGATGGGTGGTGTCCTGCTCCGTTCCGCGCGACTCGTCGGGACCGCGGGGGAGCCGCTCGACCTCCTCGTCGAGGACTGCATCATCACGGCCATTGGCGCAGCCATCGTTCCCGGGGCGGCCCGGGTCGTGGAGGTCGGCGGACGCTGGGTGTCACCGGGCCTGTGGGACTCGCACGTGCACATGGACCAGTGGGCGCTGATGAGACAGCGCCTCGACCTGGCGCCGGCGACGTCGGCCGCCGCTGCCGCGTCCTTCGTGCGGGAGCGGCTCCGCTCCTCACCGCCCGAACCCGGGCAGCCCCTGGTCGGCTACGGGTTCCAGGACGGACTGTGGCCGGATGCGCCGACCGCAGAGCTGCTCGACGCTATCAGCGCTGACGTGCCCGTCGTGCTGGTGAGCAAGGACCTCCACGCGGCGTGGCTCAACACGCGCGCCCTCGCCCAGCACGGCGCCGCCGACCATCCCACCGGTCTGCTTCGCGAACAGGCAGCCTTCGACGTCAACACGCGCATCAGCGCTGTCCCGGACGAGCAGCTCGACCGCTGGGTGGCCGCTGCGGTCGAGGCCGCGGCTGCGCGGGGCGTGGTCGGCGTCGTCGACCTCGAGATGACCCTCTCCATCGACCGCTGGGCCCACCGGGTCGCCGCCGGCACGCGCGGCCTGCGGGTGCGGACGGGTGTCTACCCCCAGGATCTCGATGCCGTCATCGCGCGGGGCCTGCGCACGGGTGACGTGATCGAGGGCACCGACGGCCTCGTCACCATGGGGCCGTTCAAGATCATCACGGACGGCTCGCTGAACACCCGCACCGCGTTCTGCCATGACCCCTACCCCGGACTCGAGCGGGAGGACGGCCGTGGAATCTCCACCGTGAACGGGCCCGAGCTCACCGACTATCTGCGCCGGGCGTCGTCGGCCGGTCTGGTGCCCGCAGTCCACGCGATCGGGGACGCCGCGAACTCCCTCGCGCTCGACGCGTTCGAGGCAGTGGGTTGCGGTGGCAGCATCGAGCACGCGCAGCTCGTGCACGCGGACGACGTCGGGCGGTTCGCGCGGCTCGGCGTCACGGCCAGCGTCCAGCCCGAGCACGCAATGGACGATCGCGATGTGGCCGACCGCTACTGGCACGGGCGCACGCACCGGGCCTTCGCCTTCGCGAGCCTGGTGGCGGCGGGTGCGACGATCACCCTCGGCTCGGACGCTCCCGTCGCGCCGCTCGATCCGTGGGTCTCGATGGCCGCCGCCGTCTCCCGTGCGCGCGACGGGCGGGATGCGTGGCACCCGGAGCAACGCCTGCTGGCCTCGGTGGCCCTCGCGGCCTCGACCGACGGGCGCACCACGCTCCGAACCGGATCGCTCGCCGACCTCGTGATCAGCGAGCTGAATCCGCTCGACGCCGACGACGCCCGGCTGCGCGACATGCGGGTCTCGGCGACGATGCTCGGCGGTCGCTGGACGCACTTCACCCTCGACGAGGACGGCGGAACCATTTCAGCGTAGAGGTCTGCGCCCGGCGGACCTCCCGGGTGCGGCAAGATGGAGAGCATGGACCGGGCCGCAGAGATCTCCGCTTTCCTGCGCTCGCGACGCGCACGGCTTTCGCCGACCGAGCTCGGAGCGCCCTTCGACGGCAGGGTGCGCCGCGTGCCCGGGCTCCGGCGCGAGGAAGTGGCCCGACTCGCCGGGATGAGCCCCGACTACTACATGCGGATCGAGCAGGGCCGCGGTGGCGCCGTGTCGCTGGAGATCATCGACTCCATCGCCCTGGCCCTCCGCCTCGACACGGTGGAACGGAACCACCTGCTGAACCTCTGCGGCACTCCGTTGCCGCACCACACGCCCGGCCTGGAACCCCAGCGCGTGCGGCCCGGGCTGTACGACCTCCTCGCCGTGATGGAATCGGTGCCCGCCATCATCCTCGGACGCCGCACCGACGTGCTGGCCAGCAACCGGCTGGCGAGGGCCCTGATGACCGACTTCGAGGCGCTTCCGGCTCCGCACCGCAACTACGCCCGCTTCATCCTGCTGGACCCGAAGGCCCGCGAGCTCTACCAGGACTGGGAACAGGTCAGTGAGCAGACCACCGCCATGCTTCACCTCGACGTCGGACGCTTCCCCGAGGACCGCCAGCTCGCCGAGCTCATCGCGGACCTCCGCGAGGGCTGCCCGGAGTTCAGCCGGTTCTGGGACGGTCAGAACGTGCACGAGAAGGACCAGGGCGAGATCCGGTTCAACCACCCGGTGGGAGGTGAGTTCGTGCTCCACTACCAGACCCTCCTGGTCCCGGGAGAGGCGGACCAGAGCGTCTGCACCTACTACGGGGCTCCGGGATCCAGCAGTGAGGCGGCGCTCGCGCGACTGGCCGGGATGACGACGTCGTCCCCTGCTCCCGCCTGACCCTCCCGCCGCTGTGACGCGGACCACGTGCCAGGCTAGCCCTGCGCAAACTAGGTCCAGCGGGGTAGGTCTTGGGCGGTGGGCGGCCCCGGGGGAGTGATGGACTGGAGTCCGGACCAACCCCCACAGGCAGGAGCGCCACCCGTGACGAAAGCATCGGACACACCGTCGGTTCCAGCCAGCCTGACACTGATCCAGGACGAGCTCGCCGGAGCAGCGGACGGCCTGCAGGAAGCCCAGCTCGCAGCGCTCGTCACCGAGATCCAGCAGGCCCGGCGCGTCTTCGTCACCGGAGGAGGCCGCAGCGGCCTCGCCCTGCGGATGCACGCCATGCGCCTCATGCACCTCGGACTCACGGTGCACGTGGTGGGCGAGACGACGACGCCGGCCATCGAATCCGGTGACCTGCTGATCGTGGCCTCCGGGTCCGGGACAACGGCCGGAGCAGTCGCTGCGGCAGAGACCGCGGTCTCCGTGGGCTCCCGCGTGGTGGCACTGACCACCGATGGGGAGTCGACGCTCGCCGGACTGGCCTCCCGCGTGGTGGTCATCCCCGCCGCGCAGAAGACGGACCACGCAGGCACGGCCTCCCGCCAGTACTCGGGCAGCCTCTTCGAGCAGGCACTGCTCCTGGTGCTCGACGCCACGTTCCACACCCTCTGGAAGGTTGACGGCAGCCCCGCCGAAGACCTCTGGCCCCGGCACGCCAACCTCGAATAGCGCGCGCCACCCCTGATCCTCCACCCCCAGACAGCAAAGGAAACACCATGAAACTGCAACTCGCCATGGACGTTCTGACCGTCGAAGACGCCCTCGAGCTCTCCGGGAAGGTCGCCGAGTACGTCGACATCATCGAACTGGGCACACCGCTGGTCAAGAACGCCGGACTCTCCGCCGTCACCGCCATCAAGGAAGCCCACCCGGACAAGATCGTCTTCGCGGACCTGAAGACCATGGACGCCGGCGAGCTCGAAGCCGACATCGCCTTCAAGGCCGGAGCCGACCTCGTGACCGTGCTCGGCGTCGCCGACAACTCCACCATCGCCGGGGCCATCAAGGCCGGTAAGGCCCACGGCAAGGGCGTGGTCGTGGACCTCATCGGCGTCGAGGACAAGGCGGCACGCGCCAAGGAGGTCACCGACCTCGGTGCGGAGTTCGTCGAGTTCCACGCGGGGCTCGACGAGCAGGCCCAGGACGGCTACGACCTCAACACCCTGCTGACCGCAGGCAAGGAAGCCGGCGTGGCCTTCTCCGTCGCTGGAGGCGTGAAGCTCGCCACGGTCAAGGACGTCCAGGCCTCGGGCGCCGACGTCGCCGTCGTCGGTGGTGGCATCTACAGCGCCGATGATCCCGCGCAGGCCGCAAAGGAACTGCGCGCAGCGATCAGCTGATCACCCTCAGCACGAAGGAACAGGCCGGCCCCTCGGGGCCGGCCTGTTCCGTCTGTCGGGGCGCCTACTGGCGGACGCGTTCGAAGGGCGACGACGGTGCGCCCGTCCAGCGGTACAGGTCCAGGACGGCGGTCTGTTTGACGACGCCGCCCTCGACGATCCGGCCCTGCGTCGCGATGTAGAAGTAGCCGTTGCCGAGGGACTCGAGCCCGACGTCGGCGGTGAAGTTCCAGCCGCGGATGCCGGTCGGTGCGTGGTGGAGGCCCTGTTGGAGCAGGGGGAGCAGCAGCCCTTCCTCGCGGGTCTGCTGGCCCTCGATGACACCGCGCGTGGGACGCGATGATCCGTCGATGGCGTAGAGCGAGTAGTTGGGGAACTGCTCTTTCATCCCCTTGTAGACGCCGAGCAGCCAGGTGTGGGTGAAGGCGTCGTAGTTCAGGTTCTGCACGCCGTACGTGGTGTTGCCCGTGTAGACGAAGTACTTGCCGCCGGGCGCCGAGGGTCCGCTGGTGTGCGGGGCGGTCTGGGTCAGTGGCTGCTCGTACTTCTTCCAGCGCGAGATGTCGTACTGCAGGATCACCTGGTGGTCGTTGTCGGCGCGCTCGGTGTTCGCGTAGATCCCGTACGCGACCGTGAGGAGCTGCTTGCCGTTCTTCCGGCCGAAGGCGGGGCCGAAGGAGACGCCGTCGATCCCGCTGCTGCCGTAGCGGTGGTCCGGGGTGTCGGCGATGTTGCCGTCGAACACCCCATTGCCGTCCATGTCCGCGGTGAAGTCCTGCACCACCTCGTCGAGGTAGACGGCGGTGACGATCCCGTCCGTCTCGGCGTCCATGTCCATCCCGGTGATCAGGTCCACGTCGAAGATGGCGATGTAGAAGGACTCGGCGGCCTTGTACTCCAGCGACCCGTAGACGCGGCCGTCCTTCTCGTTGAAGTCGAGATCACCGAGGTGCCCGGTGAAGCCGGTCACCGTGCCGACGACGGTCCCGTCGAGGTCGGTCTTCACCAGCGTGGAGGTGAAGGAGTAGTAGACGAACTCGTTCTCGGTGTCGACGGCGATGCCTTGTACATGACCGGCGGGCCAGGCTCCGGCGTCGATGGTGGCGGGGAAGTCCTCGACCGCGGGTTTCGCGGCGGCGGTGACCAGGACGGCGGACAGCAGGAGGGAGATGGCGCGGACGATTGCTTTCACGGAGGGCTCCTCGTCGGGCAGCGGTGGTGTTCCTTCCACGCTGTCGAGGGGGAGTCACGGGCGGGTGGCCTCCGCCGGGCGCGGAGGTGAACAGCCCGAAAAGGCTGAGGTGGCGGCTACCGCGGTGGCGTCGTCGCGCGCACCACGAGTTCCGGCGGCAGCAGGACGCTCGTCACCTTCTCGCCCTTGAGCACGCCGAGAAGGGCATCCACGCTCAGCTTCCCCATCGCTACGAGATCACTCCGGACCGACGTCAGGGGAACCGGAAGGGTGGCGGCGAGGTCCAGATCGTTGTAGCCGATCAGGCCCACGTCCTTGCCCACCCGTTTCCCGGCCTCGCGGATGGCTCCCATCGCACCGAGCGCCAGGAGGTCGTGGACGGCGAAGACGGCCGTCGGCGGGTCCGGCAGCCCCATCAGCTCGGTACCGGCAGCCAACCCGGACGGTGTGCTGAAGGTGGACTGCACCACATACGCATCCGGCACGGGAAAGCCTGCGGACTCGAAGGTCCTGCGGAAGCCGAGCGTCCGCTCGCGGCCCGTGCTGGCCAGCTGGTCACCGGCGATGACACCTACCCTGCGGTGGCCCAGCGCCAGCAGGTGCTCGGCGGCGAGCTGCCCGCCGCGGTGATCGTCCGTGGTGACGGAGAGGTGCCCCTCGAGCTTGCGCATCACGAGCACGTAGGGGACACCCCGGCTCCGCAGCTCGTGCGCGGCGGTGTCTCCGAGGTGGGAATCCCCGATGATGACGCCGTCGATCCTCCGCGAGAGCATGGCGTCCAGCCGCGCGCGGCGATGGTCCGGATCGTCCAGCGTGTTGGCGACGACGGTCCCGTAGCCGGCGGTGCTGGCCGCGGCGTCGATGCTCTCGTAGATGGTGGCGAGCACCAGGTCCGTGAGCCGCGGGACCAGGACCCCGATCAGGCGCGAACTGCCGGTCCGCAGCCCGGCGGCGCCGACATCGCGACGGTAACCGAGCACGGTTGCGAGCTCGCGGACGCGGCGCACCGTGTCTGCACCGATGCCCGCAGGATTCTCGCTCAGCGCCCGCGACGCGGTGGAGACGTGCACCTGGGCATGGCGCGCGACGGTCGCGAGGGTGACAGGGCGGGTGCGCCCCTGCTGCGCGCCGGCGTCGTCCTTCATGAGCCTGAGTCTAGGCGGCGCGTGCCTCGCGCGGTGTCGTCCGTACGCCTGGCGCAAAGGTTTGCGCTGGGAATGCGCGACGCGGAGGTTTCACACTCGGGAAACATTGACGAAATCGGCCCTCAGTAGTGTGATGTACACCATAGTTCCGCAGCAGAGCTTCCCGCGGACATCTGCGCAAACGATTGCACGAAGGACTGATCTCCATGTCCCAGGCCATCTCCCTCGAGACCTCCGAGCGCCTCAGCGCAGGGGTGGAGGAGCTGTCGGTATTCCGCGACGGCGTCCGCCCCGGCTGGAGTCGCGAGGTGTTCAGCGAGCCCTACCGCGCATCCCGTGACTGGACAGCTGCCCGGATGTGCGAGGTAGGGCTGGAGGTCACGGTGGACTCCGCAGGCAACATCGTGGGCCGCCTGGCCGGACGGAATTCCTCGGCTCCTGCCCTCGTCACCGGATCGCACACCGACACGGTCGACGGCGGGGGCCGCTTCGACGGCATCGTCGGCGTGCTGGGATCCATCGAGGCCGCCCGGCTGGTGCAGGAATCCGGGACCCAGCTGCAGCGGGACTTGCTGGTGGTCGACTTCCTCGGTGAGGAATCGAACGTCTTCGGCCTGAGCTGCCTCGGCAGCCGGTCCGCCGCGCAGGAGATGACGCGAGAGGACCTCGATCGTCAGGACTACCGCGGCGTCACCCTCGGTCAGGCCTACTCCGACTTCGGCCTCGACCCCTCGATGCTTGCCGAGGTCCCGTGGGCGAGCGCCCGTTGCACGCCTTCGTCGAACTGCACATCGAACAGGGCCCGACCCTCGAGAAGCACGGGCTGCCGCTCGGCATCGTCACGGCCATCACCGGCATCGAGCGCTTCATCGCCACGTTCGCCGGCTCCGCGGATCATGCGGGGACGACGTCGATGGATGACCGCCGGGACGCGATGATCGCCGCCGCGGAAGCTGTCCTCGCCGTGCGCGCGGAGGGTTGCGGCGCACCCGTGCACGGCGTCGCGACGTCGACCAGGGTGGAATCCGACAGTCGATCACCGAACGTCGTCCCCTCCCTCGTCAGGATGTACAGCGAGGTCCGGAGCGTCGATTCCTCCTGGCTCTCCGGCGTCAAGGGCCGTCTCACCGCACAGATCGCGGCGAAGGCGACCGAGCTCGGCATCGAGGTCGGCTTCGAGTGGTCCACGGACAACGCGGTGGTCGAAGCGGACCGCGGCGTGCAGGACGTGGCCGGAGCTGCCGCCGATTCGCTCGGTCTGCCATGGATGCCGATCCCCAGCGGCGCGACCCACGACGCCGTCCACATGGCTTCCCTCGCACCGATGGGCATGATCTTCATCCCCTCCCACAACGGCAAGAGCCACTGCCCCGAGGAGTTCAGCAGCACCGAGGACATCGCCGTCGGCGTCCACGCCCTCGTGGCCACCCTCGAACACCTCGACTCCCACAACCGCCCGTCCGCCTAGCCGCCATCCTGCCGACCGGAGCTCTTATGACAACAGCACTCACTCCCGAGGGACTGTCCACGGACATCCTCGCGATCGCCAACCTGCCCGTCCTCTGGATCCTCGCGATCGGCGTCTTCGGTGCCATCATCATCCAGTCACTCGTCTATATGAGGGCAGCGAGGAAGGCCGGGCCCGCTGCGGACATCAGCGCGGACGAGTTGAAGGTCTCGTTCCGCGCGGGTGCCATCGCCGCCGTCGGGCCGTCCCTTGCCGTCGTGCTCGTCAGCATCGCCCTCCTCACCCTGTTCGGCACTCCGGCCGTGCTCGTGCGGATCGGTCTCGTCGGTTCAGCAGCCACGGAATCGGCATCAGCAAGCCTTGCCGCCGGGACCATGGGTGCGACACTCGGCGGGCCCGACTACACCCAGGCCGTCTTCGTGGTGGCTTTCATGGCCATGAGCCTCTCAGGGGCGGGCTGGATGATCGCAACACTCGTGCTGACACCGATCCTCCGTCGGGGGGACTCCAAGCTGCGCCGCGTCAATCCTGCGCTGATGGCCATCGTCCCCGCAGCAGCCCTGATCGGGGCGTTCGCGAGCCTCGGAATCGCCGAACTCGGCAAGACGCCCGTGCACATCCTCTCGGTCATCGTCTCCGCGATCACGATGGGCCTCTGCATCTTCCTGGCCAACCGGACATCGGCGACCTGGCTGAGGGAGTGGGGACTCGGCATCTCGATCATCGTGGGCCTGATCGCCGCCTACATCGCCCACACCTCCGGTATGGCCCCCGCCGCCTAGGCAGTACCTTCCCCGAAAGGAACCACCATGTCTGCTCCAGATACTGCCGTCTCATCCTCCGCGGCGCTCGCCGAGTTCGACCGCACCACGTCCCGCTGGGGGCAGGCGACGATGGGCGCCGCCCTCCTGTTCTCCCTCGCCGCTCCGCTCTACCTCGTGCTGTCCACCGATCTGGGCATCACCGCGAGCATGATCTGGACGGCCTACCTCGCCGTCGCGGCCGCGTTCTTCGTGCTCTGGTTCGTCGAGCCCATCACCTACTACCCGGTGCTCGGTCCAGCCGCGATGTACCAGGCCTTCATGATCGGCAACATCGCCAACAAGCTCCTGCCCTCGGCGCTCGTCGCCCAGGCCGCCATCGGGGCGAAGGCCGGCACCAAGCGCGGCGAGTTCGCGGCCCTCATGGCCATCTGCGGCGCGGCGATGGTCCATGTGCTGTCGATGCTCCTGTTCGTCGGGATCCTCGGTACCTGGCTGGTCAGCATCATCCCCACCGACATCGTCGACGTCGCACGCCTCTACATCTTCCCGGCCATCATCGGGGGAGTCCTCGTCCAGCTCATCGTGACCATGAAGCAGCCCCGCGTGACCGTGATCGCCGTCGTCGTCGCCGTTCTCGTGCTCTTCGTCCTGGTGCCTGCCGTGCCGGCACTCGCCAAGCCCGCCACCGGAATCGTCGTGCTGATCACCGCAGTGCTGGCATGGTTCCTCCGCTCCCGCACAGCGACGGCCACACCCACCACACTCGTCAACTAGGCTCCAGAACAGACCCGCCCGAAAGGACATCATGACCATCGACACCGCCGTCTTCGATCTCTCCGACGCCGACACCACCGCCATGCACGAGCTGTACCGGCACCTCCACGCCCACCCGGAACTGTCCATGCAGGAAACGCACACCGCGGCGTTCATCCTCGAGAAGCTGAACCACCTCGGGCTGGAGACCTTCCTCTGCGGAGGGACCGGCGTCGTCGGGATCCTGCGCAACGGCGACGGCCCGGTGGTCGGCTACCGTGCCGACACCGATGGCCTGCCCATCGCCGAGGACACCGGGCTGGACTACGCGAGCACGACGGCGGGCGCCCTTGCCGACGGCACCGGCGTACCCGTGATGCACGGCTGCGGCCACGACACCCACATGACCGTGGGCCTCACCGCCGCGCAGCTGCTGACCGAGAACCGCGAGGCATGGAGCGGCACCGTGGTCTTCATCTTCCAGCCGGGCGAGGAGACCGGCGAGGGCGCCGAAGCCATGGTCGAGGACGGACTGTGGGACAAGGCGCCGAAGCCGTCGATCATCTACGGGCAGCACGTCTGGCCAGGACTCGCCGGCACCGTGAACATCAGCAAGGGCACCGCCATGGCGATGGCCGACTCCTGGAAGATCACGGTGCACGGCAAGCAGGCCCACGGATCGCAGCCCGAGCAGTCGATCGACCCCATCGTCCTCGGCGCCCACATGGTGGTGCGCATCCAGACGATCGTCTCGCGCGAGGTGCACCCGATGAAGTCCGCCGTCGTTACCATCGGGACCTTCCACGGCGGGCTGAAGGAGAACATCATCCCCGCGTCCGCCGAGTTCACGGTGAACGTGCGGACCTTCGACGTCGACGTGCGGGAACGTGTCCTCGGCTCCCTGCGACGCATCCTCAGTGCCGAAGCAGCGGCGTCGGGAGCGCCGGAGCCCGTCATCGAGGAGATCACGAGCTTCCCCCAGTGCTACAACGATCCCGCGTCCACGGAGGACCTGATGGCGGTGCTGGGCGAGGTCCTGGGGGAGGACGCCGTCATCGAGTCCCCGCCCGTCATGGGCAGTGAGGACTTCGGCCTCCTGGCCGAGGCCATCGGGGTCCCGAGCGTCTACTGGTTCTTCGGCGGGCACCCGCAGGACCTGATCGACGGCGATGCTCCCGTTCCCGGCAACCACTCGCCGTACTTCGCGCCGGCGATCGAGCCGACGCTCACCACGGGTGTCCGGGCGGCGATGACCGCGCTGCTGTCGAAGGTGGGGGCCACCGCGTAGAGGAGCACCCGAGAATTGAGGGAATCTTGATCTCGTCCCGACCCCGGTAGCTACATACTGAGGATCACGCAACGACGTTCGAGAATATGGGGATAACTGTGTCGACATCTGTTCTGGCCAGGACCAAGGTCTGCTTCGCGATCATCGGAATCGGGCTACTCGCCCTGACCGGGTGCAGTGGCGAATCGAGTGTCGCATCTGACGTCCGAGCGGAGGCAGATTCATCGACGTCGTCGCCGACCGCCAGTTCGAGTCAGACGACAACACCTACTCCTTCGCTCACTCCTACTCCTTCGCAATCTCCGACCCCTTCAGCGACGCCGGACCCCGTGGTGACCGTCAGCGAGCAGTGGGTAGAGGAAGCCATCCCCTTTACCTCACGGAGACAGGACGATCCGAACGTGGACCGCGGCGTGGAGGCCCTCGCGATAGCGGGAGTGGCCGGCGTCAAGGCGACGAAGTTCCAGGTGACGTCGACGGACGGCGTGGAGACCGACAGGGTAGCCATCGGCGAAGAGGTTCGAACGGCGCCAGTGGATGAAGTCATCACGGTAGGCACCAAGGCGCCCGTCGTCGTCGCCCCTCCCGCACCCGTCGAGGCTGCAGTGCCCGCCGGAGGCGGCTGCGATCCGAACTACGACGGCGCGTGCGTCCCGATCGACAGCGATGTCGACTGCGCCGGTGGAAGCGGCAACGGGCCCTCCTACGTGCAGGGTCCGGTTCGCGTGATCGGGACCGATATCTATGGTCTTGACGGCAAGGACGGCGACGGCATCGGCTGCGAATAAGTCCTGTCCTCGTCTTGGTGGACCTCTGTAGGGTCGGAACATGACTGTCTCGACCATGAAATCCCCTGCGTTCCACGAGCTGTCCGCCGTCGAGCTGACCGGCGCCATCCGACGTCGTGAGGTGTCCGCCCGGGAAGCGCTGGAGGCCCACTTCGACCGCATCGACGCCGTGAACGGCACGATCAACGCGGTCATCACCGAGGACCGGGAGAACGCCCTGGTGCTGGCCGACGCGGCGGACGAGCTCACCCTGTCCGGCGCGGACCTCCCGCCGCTGCACGGCCTGCAGATGACGCACAAGGACACCCACAACACCAAGGGCCTGCGCACCACGCAGGGATCGACGGTGTTCAAGGACTTCGTGCCGGAGTTCGACGACCTCATCATCACGCGACTGAAGAAGGCCGGCGTCGTGACGACGGGCAAGACCAACGTGCCCGAGTTCGCCGCCGGATCGCACACCTTCAACGAGGTGTTCGGCACCACGGTGAATCCGTATGACACCACCCGCAGCGCGGGCGGCAGCAGCGGGGGAGTGGCGGCGTCGATCGCGGCCCGCATCCAGCCGCTCGGTGACGGCAGCGACATGGGCGGCTCACTGCGCATTCCGGCGTCGTTCTGCAACGTGGTCGGGTACCGGCCGTCCATCGGCGTCGTCCCGTCCCTGCCGACGCGTAACGCCTGGGCGTGGCTGGCACGCCACGGCCTGATGGCGCGCGACGTCGAGGACATCGCGCTGGGGATGACGGCGATCGCCGGCGCTGACCCCGCCATCCCGTACGCCTATCCGGTCGCGGGGTCCTTCGGGGTGTCGCTCGAGCGGGATCTGACGGGCCTGCGGATCGGGTGGTCACCCGACTTCGGGCTCGGGGTCCCGGTGGACCGCGAGGTGCTCCGCGTCCTCGAGGGGCAGCTGCAGGTCTTCACCGACCTCGGCGCAATCGTCGAGCAGGCCGCTCCGGACCTGCGCGATGCCGACCAGGTCTTCGGCGCAACGCGCGCCTTCGACTTCGTGCTCGGCCTCGGCGAGCTGGTGCAGAAGCACGGGGAGGCCATCAAGCCCGAGATCCGCTGGAACGTGGAACAGGGCCTGCAGCTGACGGCGCAGGACCTGGTGGACGCCGCTCTCGCCCGCACGCGCCTGGACGCCGGGGTACGGCGGTTCTTCGGGAAGTACGACGTCTTCGCGAGTCCGGCGGCCCAGGTGCTGCCGTTCGACGCGACCGAGCGGTACCCGACGTCGGTCAACGGCGTGGAGTTCGAGACGTACCTCGACTGGATGCGCTCGGCCTGCCTGGTGTCCGCGACGGGCCTGCCGGCCGTGTCGGTACCTGCAGGGTTCAGCGATGACGGACTGCCGGTGGGCCTGCAGCTGGCGATGCCGCACGGGAGCGACGTCGACCTGCTGCAGGTGGCGTACGCGTTCGAGCAGGCGACGGGCTGGGCGAAGCGGGCGCCGGAGCTGTAGGGCGTTCCCCCGAGAGGCCACGGCTGACCTCCCGGCGCTGGGAACATCGACCGCTAGGCTGATCAAGGCCTCCGAGCGGGCGGCCGAAGCTCCAGGAGGAACAGTGCAGGGTCTCGACTTCACCGCGATCGACTTCGAGACGGCGAACAGCAGACGCGGTTCGGTGTGCGCGGTGGGGTTGGCGAAGGTGAGGAACGGCGTCGTCGTCGACTCCGCCTCGTGGCTGATCAAGCCGCCGCCGTCCGTGAACGAGTTCGCGGCCCGGAACATCGAGGTGCACGGCATCCGGCCCTCGGCTGTCCGCACGGCCCCGGGGTGGCGGGAGAGCCTGCAGCGCATCGTGGCGTTCGCAGGGGATGACCGTTTCGTCGCCCACAACGCATCCTTTGATCGCTCCGTGCTTCGCGGCGCCTGCGCCGAGTCCGGACTGGCAGTTCCGGGCAACGACTTCTCCTGCTCCGTGGACCTCGCCCGCCGCCTGCTGAACCTCGAGGCCAACAAGCTCCCGCACGTCGCGAAAGCCCTGGGGCTCGGGGCGTTCCAGCACCACGACGCCGGGAGTGACGCCGAGATCTGTGCCTCCGCCGTCGTCGCCATCGCACGGATGCACGCACTCCCCTCGCTCGACCTGCTCTGGCCGGCGAAGGCGAAACCATCGGCTGGTTCGCACCGCTACCCCGTAGCACGCGCGCGGGCCGCGTTGCCGCAGGCGAACATGCAGTCCGACCCCTTCCATCCCCTGCACGGTCAGGTCGTGGTCTTCACTGGAGACCTCGCGACGATGACGCGGATCGAAGCGATGGAACGTAGCGCCACCTTCGGGGCGACGCCGGGCAACAACGTGACGAAGAAGACCACGATGCTCGTGATCGGGCAGCAGGACGCTGATCACCGCGCGGTGATGATGACTGCGAACAGCGGCAAGGAGCGGAAGGCGCTGCAGTACATCGGCGCCGGCCAGGCCATCCGCGCCGTCAGCGAGCATGAACTGCGCGAGTGGCTCGGGCTGACCCGGCCACGCGCTGCAGCTGTCGAGGCACCGTCGACCGGGATCGGGACGCTCGAATCAGCGGTCAGTGGTCTCCTCGGCTGGATAGGGCGACGCCGCGTCAGGTAGCGGTCAGGCTTCCGGCGCTTCAGCAGTGCGATCGCCTGCCTCAGGCCCTCCTGCATGCTCACATCCTTGTCGTACAGCCACTGCACCTGGATGCCGTCGAAGACGCCGATGAGCAACCGTGCAGCCCACTCCGGGTCGATATCCGCCCGGTACTCGCCGGACTGCTGCCGCACGACGACGTCCTTGGCGAGGTCGGCGAGGATGATCTCGTAGCGCTCGCGGAAGTACTGGTGCGATGCGTGGGACGTGTTGTTCGCCGTTGCCGACGCCACCGCATAGAGGGTGGTGAGGCCTGGCTCTTCCTCGTTCCGCGCTGCGATGGCGGGCAGATCGTCGACACCGACGGCCGCCGCGACCATTCCGCGCGCACGCTCGTCGCGCTCGGCCAACACGGCCTGCAGGAGCTCCTGCTTGCTCGTGAAGTAGTGGAACAGCGTCGCTTCGCGCACGCCGACCAGTTCGGCCACACGTTTGAGGGCCGCGCCCTCGAAGCCCTCGGTCGCGAAGACGTCCGTCGCCGTCTGGATGATGGTCCGACGCCGATGTTCCCCCTTCGCGTAGGGTCCCCGGGCTCCTCTGCTGGTCATCCCACCAGTGTAGGAGGGCTGTCCAAGAGCGCTGGGTGGAGCAGGAAGGGCCGGCATCAGAAGGGCGGCAGGCCGCCCGCGACACTGGCCACCACCGCGGCTGGAGCGGCGAGCACCCACCCGATGCGCCGGCGTCGAGCCTGTTCCACCGTTCGGTGCAGGGCCTCGAACGAGCCGACGACCTCGGCCGCGGTGCGCAGCGGTTCCGGCCGGCGTCGCCAGGTCGACGGCTGCGCGGCGGCCGACGCCAGGAGTGCCACCTGCTCCTCCGTATAGATCCCGGGCCTGCGCGTGATCCAAGGCAGGAGCTGGTGCGGAGTCAGCACAGCGACGCTCCGGTGTTTCTCCTTCACGGTGACCTGGCGAGCCCCGACGACGACGATGGCGGCACCGGCGGAGACCTCGTGCCGGACCGCAGCGGACAGGAGTTTCCCCGCGCGCACCGCCTCGTGCTCGGAGGTACGGACGTAGGGGTATCTGGTGCCGGACACCATGAAGGCACCCTTCGCGGTCCAGACCCGCTGGTCGACATGCCGTTTGGTGTTGAGCGTGAAGACGCCTGTCGGTCCGATGACCACGTGATCGATGTCCGCCGACTTGTCCCCGACGGGAACCGCGTGCAGGACGGTCCACTCGGGTCCAAGCTCGCCCAGGATCCTCCCCACCGTCCGCTCGCCGAGGGCACCCCAGTACCAGGGACGTTCTTCGGGACCGAGGGGATGGACGCCGAGCACTCGTGCGAGGAACCTGCGGCGCGGTCGATCGGCGTGGGCGGCGAGCAACTCCTCCATGACCGACTGCCCAGGGGCACGCCCGCGGAGCAGGCCGAGCGTCTCGGGTTCGGCGTGGACAGCGTCACCGTCGGGCCGCATGGCGGCGCTCATGGCGCGATCCTCGAAGCCATACCGGGTCCCCTCCAGCTGCCCTTGAACAGGGCCCGGGCGAGCTGAGCCTCGCCCGGGTAGAACGAACCTACCGCTCGACCATCAGGGCGACCGCGATTCCGTGCGTGGTTGTCGGCAGGTTTCCGGCAGTATTGCCGCAAGGCGTCCCAGACCGGGACGAAGGCCGCGAGAGAGGGCTAGCTCAGGATGTCCTTCGTGCTGAAGCGGCCGTAGGCCAGCGCGCCGAACACGGCGATGTACCCGAGCTGCAGCAGTGCGTTGTCGGCGAACGATGTCCACACGATCGGCTCGCGCAGCAGGTCCGCGAAGCCCAGCCAGTAGTTCGTGAAGAGCCAGGGATGCAGCCACTCGAGCTGCGGCAGGGCACCGAGGATCTGCGCGACGGCGGCCAGTGCGGCCGTCGCTGCCATGGCGCCGACGGGGATGGTGGTCAGCGTCGAGATGAACAGGCCGATGGCACTGAGACCCATCAGCGACACCGTCACGTACAGCGCGAGCAGCAGCAACCGGACGAAGTAGCCGGGAATGCCCACCGTGTCCCCGGACAGCAGCGTCACCGGTCCGACGGGAAACAGCAGGGCGCCGATGATCGCGCCGGTGACGACGACGGTCAGGGTCGCGACGAAGCAGAACAGGGCCGCCCCGGCGTACTTCACGAGCAGCAGCCGGATGCGCCGGCCGGGGCGACCAGCAGGTACCGCAGGGTGCCGAGGTTCGCCTCCCCGGCGATGGTGTCGCCCGCGACGACGCCGATGGTCAGGGGAAGGAACAGGGGAATGGCCACGGTGAGCGCCGTCAGCGACACGAACAGGCCGTTCTGGGTGATGCTGTTGAGGAACGCCGGTCCGCGGCCGCTGCCCGAACTGTCGGAGGAGACGCGCACGACGACGGCGATGAGGATCGGAATCAGCGCCAGCGCGCCGATCATCGCCCAGGTACGGAGCCTCCGGAACAGGACGGTGATCTCGGACAGCACGAGCGTGAGCCCGAGCGATCCTCCGGAGGGGGCTGGGCGGGTAGCTGCGGATTCAGCCGGCAACGTCGAACCCCTCTCCGGTGAGTGCGACGAAGCGGTCCTCGAGCGAGGCTCCGCTGACCTCGAGGCCGCGCACGCGCACCTCGGCGTGGACCAGGGCCGCAGTGACGTTCTCGGGCCGGAGTCCCGGCACCGAGAGTTCGGCGGTGACGACGTCGTCGCGCCCGTGGACCTCCGGGACGAGACCCAGCGCGGCCAGGACACGCTGGGCTGCTGCGATGTCCGGCGTGGTGACCCGGACGCGGGCCATGCCCTCGGACCGGAGCTCGTCGAGGGTGCCCTGCGCCACGAGCCGGCCGGCGCTCATGACTGCGATGCCCGTGCACATCTGCTCCACCTCGGCGAGCAGATGGCTGGAGACGAAGATGGTGGTGCCGTCGTCGGACAGCGACCTGATCAGGCTGCGGACCTCCCGGGTGCCCTGCGGATCGAGCCCATTGGTCGGCTCGTCGAGGATCAGGAGGTCCCGCGGCGCGAGCAGCGCATTGGCGATACCGAGGCGCTGTTTCATGCCGAGCGAATAGGCGTGTGCCCGCTTCGTCGCGGCGTGGCCGAGGCCCACCCGCTCGAGGGCCTCGTCCACCCGCTTGTTCCTGGTGGCGGGCGACGTGTGGCGATCGGCGGCGTCGAACCGCTGCAGGTTCGCCCGGCCGGACAGGAACGGGTAGATGGCCGGCCCCTCGACGAGCGCCCCGACGCGGGGCAGAACCGCACGCACATCCTTCGGCATCTCGCCGTCGAGCAGGCGGATCTCACCGCTGGAGGCAGCGGCAAGGCCGAGGAGCATGCGGATCGTCGTCGTCTTGCCCGACCCGTTGGGGCCGAGGAAACCGAACACGGACCCGCGGGGCACCGCCAGATCGACGCCGTCGACGGCTCGCTGCCTGCCGAAGACCTTGCTCAGTCCGCGGGTCTCGATCGCGTAGTCGCCGGCGCTCACCCGCGCGCCCGCACTGTCGGTGCGGACCGCGCGGGCACTCCGCCGGTCACTGCCGGGCAGCGGCGACGAGCTGATCGGTTCCCACGGCGCCCGCGAGGATCCGGCCGTCGTCGGTGATGAGAACCGAGACGAGTGATGTCTGCAGTGCGCGGCCGCCGTCGACCTCGGTCAGGGCCTGCTCCAGCAGGACCTGGGCGCCGGCGACCTGCTCGGGGTCCATGCCGGGCTTGATCTCCATGATCTCGCCCATCCCGGCTGCGTCGTCACTGCCGAGGTTCAGGCCGAGCTTCGTGGCGCTGCCTGCGGGCAATTCCACGATGGTGCTCCAGCCCGTGCCGATGACGGTCGGCTCCTCGTGGGTGGTGGTCGGTGCCTCGGCGGCCTCCAGCTTGGCCCTGGCCTCGTCCGCAGTGGGTGCTTCGGTCACAGTGGCACCGGCAGGGGCCGTGAAGTCGAAGAGGTCGGCGTCGGGGGTGCTGAAATCGACGGAACTGAAGCCGGCGGTGAAGGCCGGGTCCTGCTGTCCCTTCGCCTGCACCGTGACGCTCAGCGGCACTCCCGTCTCGGAGTCGATCGTCACGGAGACGCTCCCGATGAGCGTCGCGTCATCCTCCGGGGTCAACCGCAGTTCGTACGCGCTGCGACCTGCGACGCGGCTGGTGTCCCCGACGGTGATCTCCGTCGTCGGATCGACCCTGGCGAGGAACACCTCGGCGAGCTCGGCCGGTGTACGTGGCACGTTCTGCAGCTCGGGGTATTCGGCGACCTTGGCCTGCAGTTTCGCCTCGAGCTCGGCCTTCGCAGCGTCCTTGCCCGGCAGGACGGCGTGTGTTGCGGCGTTCGACTGGGAGTCGTAGAACCACACCTCGTCCGCGTTCACGACGACGTCGCGCTGCGCCAACTGGTCGAGGACCTGGACGCGCGCCTTGTCGGGGCCATCGACGTAGACCTGGGCGGTGTGCTCCCCGGTGAGGAGTTCGAGCGCGGTGGACGTGGGGTCCGAACCCGAGGTCGCGCCCGGGGGAGTGGACATCCCCAGATCGGGCAGGCCCAGGTCGGAGGATTGTTCGACGGTTCCCGAGTAGGCGTCGTCGGAACTGGTCGCCACGAACTCGAGCAGTTCCTGCGCCGTCCTGGCGGGGAGTTGGGGTTGGGCCTCGGCGACGGCGGAACCGCTGACCGCTGCGCCGATGATGACGACGGGGACGATGCCGGCAGGGAGCCAGCGCCAGTTCTTGTTCATGATCGAGCCTTCCGAACGAGTCCATGTGCCGGCTGCTGCCAACGCCCCCTGAGAACAGGGCACGAAAGGGCACGTGTACTGGATGAACGAGCGGGAACGCGAAGGCGTGCCGTCGTCGTCGTCATTGCTCCTGCGACCTGGGCCACACGGCCCGGAAACGGACGAAGGGGTGGCCGGAGCCACCCCTTCGCACTGCCGGACAGACCTAGCGCGTGACGCGCCGGCGGCCGGCGACGGTCTCCGCGACGCCGATCAGCAGGACGGCCGCGATGACGGAGACGATGAACCCGAGGATGTTGAGTTCGAAGATGTCGCCGGTCCCGAGCAGGCTCGCGATGGAACCGCCGATGATCGAGCCGACGAGGCCCAGCAGCAGCGTGGCGACGAGCCCCAGGTTCTGCTTGCCCGGCTTGATGAGGCGGGCCAGGGCGCCGATGATGAGCCCTGCGATGATGAATCCGATCATGGTCGATCTCCTTCTGGTAGGCCCGCACTGCGGGGGAAGTCCGTGGTCCGGCCGGACGGCCTGCGCCCCTGACGGCTTCTCGTCTCTCCGGGGCAAGCCGTGGCCGCCCGAGCGTCAGAGGTTGCCATCGATGTCGAACAGTTAAACGATAGTGGAATGCGAAGCCTGCTGAGTAATCCGTGATGGTCCGTCACCCGAACCGCCGACGTGCTACCGGTTCCCGGTTCGTCGGACGGACCACGCCGCACGGAGTCGGTCGGATCGTCGGTCTGGTGGTCGGCTGGCTGCTCGTGCTCGTCGGTCTCGCCGCCCTCGTGCTCCCGGGACCCGGTCTGTTGGCCCTCGTCGCAGGACTCGCGGTGCTCGCCCAGCAGTACGAGTGGGCGCGGCGCTGGCTCCGACCGGTCCGCCGGAAGGCTTTCTCCGCGGCCGCCCAGGGCGTGAAGAGCAAGCGCAACATCGTCCTCAGTTTCACCGGGGCCCTCGTGCTCGTGCTGCTCGGCACACTGTGGGGCCTGCAGCCCGCTACCCCTGGCTGGTGGCCGATCGACGGACGCTGGTGGTTGCCGGGTGGCTGGAGTGTCGGATCGGGCCTGATCGTCTCCGGGGTGCTCGCCGCGGTGTTCATCGTCTACAGCATCCGGCGGTTCCGCCCTGCGCACGAGTGACGTCGGTGGTCCTCCCCGAAGCGGCAGGCGTACTGTCGATGGCACGAAAGACCGACGAGAAGGAGAACCGCGATGACGAACGCCCGAGCGATACCGGACGCCTCTCCGGATGATTGCGGCAGGTCCGAGCAGGCAGATGACGCGCTGCTCGGGTCCCTGGCCTAGGGGTCGTCGATGTGGTTCGATGCGTGGGACGGGATCCTCCGGGTCCTCATCGTGGGAACCGTCTCCTACGCGAGCCTCGTCGGGATCCTGCGGGTGTCCGGCAAGAGGACCCTGGGTCAGCTGAACGCCTTCGATCTCATCGTGACGGTGGCGCTGGGATCCACGCTGGCGACGATCCTGCTGAGCTCCGATGTGGCGTACGCCGAAGGCCTGACGGCTCTCGTGCTCCTCTCGGGCCTCCAGTTCGTCGTCGCCTTCGTCTCCTCGCGCTGGCCTACCGCCCGCGGCGCCGTCACAGCCCGACCCACGGCCCTCGTGATCGACGGCGAGCTGCAGCATGAGCAGCTGCGGCGCAACCGGCTGACGGAATCCGAGGTGTTGCAGGCCGTCCGCAGCACGGGCTCGGGCGACCTGTCGGCTATGGCCGCCGTCGTCCTGGAGACCAACGGGACGCTCAGTGTCATCCCTGGCGGCAAGCTCGGCAGTGGTTCGGCGATGACCGGGATCGCGGGCTACCCGGGCGAGCAGCGCTGATGGGAGACGGCACGACGACGCGCGGGGACCGGGACGCCCGCCGGTCCGAGCTCGTGGCCTCCCGCCTCGACAAGCCCATGGGTGTCCTCGGTGTCATCTTCCTGTTCATCGTGCTCGGGCAGCTCCTGGCGACGGAGCCGCGCCTCGTCCTCGCCTTGACGGTGATCGGATGGCTGTTCTGGGCCGTCTTCGTGGCGGAGTTCCTCCTCAGGGCGTACATCGCGCGGTTCAGCAGGGCGTTCTGGACGAAGAACTGGTGGCAGGTGATCTTCCTCCTGGTTCCTTTCCTGCGGTTCTTCCGCGCGCTGCAGGCACTGCGCTTCGTACGGATCGCCCGCCTTGCACGCTTCGGCGGCATCGTCTCTGCCGGGGTACGGGGATCGCGGTCCGCAGGGCGACTGCTCTCGAGCCGCATCGGCTGGCTGGCGGCGGTCACCGCCGTCGTGATCCTCGCCTCGAGTCAGCTCCTGTACGCGACGGGAACCCACGCGTCCTACGCGGATGCGCTCTTCGAGGCCGCCATGGCGACGATCACCGGCACCGGGCTGACACCGACAACGCTGTTCGCGCGGATTCTGCAGGTGCTGCTCGCCGTGTACTCGGTGGCCGTGTTCGCCACCCTCGCCGGGTCGCTCGGCGCCTTCTTCCTTCGAGGAGGTACGGACGCCCAGCCTTCCGCCCCGCGACCTACAGGGCCCGCATCTGCTCCATGAGCTCCAGGGCCCTCTCCTCAGCGCCCGCCTCCGAGTAGAGGCGGGCCGCCTTCCGCAGATGGTAGGCCGCCTGCTCCGGAGCTCTCCTGGCCGCGAAATACTTCCCGAGGCAGTACTCGAGGTCGGTGGTCGACTCGAAGTCGAGGAGGTCCCGCTGGCCGTCGACGGATTGGAGCAGGGTGCCGGCCGAAGCAAGGTCATCCGTGAGGAGGGCCAGATAGGCCTTCGCGATGGCCACTTCGGCGATCTGCTCCGCGCGTGCCAGGATCCCCGTTCCCCGTTCCGCGTTGCTCACGGAGTGCCGGACGGACTCGTCCACGATGCCGGCCTGCATCTTCAGGACCGCGCTCGCTCGGTGGAACTCGGACCAGGCTTCGAGGTCGGCCTGCGGAAGGAGCAACCGGGCGGTGAGTGCGTGCTGCTGCATGCCGATCTCGATCTCGCCCCTGCGGAAGGCGACATTGCCGATGGCCCAGGCGCCCCGGGCAACGAGCAGGGACGGGACGGCCGGAACGCTCTCGCTGATGTCGAGGGCCATGGCCACCTCCCAGGCCTCGTCGAGGTCGCCCTTCACCGACAGCGCGGCGATGAGGATGAAGGCGGCCTGCAGCCGCGCCGGAGCGTGCTCGGGAAGACCGGCGGCGTGGGCCACGGCCTGACGGGCCAGGTCGACGGCATCACCGAAGCGGCCGGTGTTGCGGGCGATCGTGGACAGTCGTCCCCGGACCACCGCCAGGAGCTCGGGCGTCGAGAGCATCAGGGCCGAGCTGTCCATCGTCAGCAGGACGCCTCCGCGTCGGCCAGGCGCCGGACGGCGATGAGTGACTGTGCCTGCAGCATGGACATTTCCCACCAGGCCGGAGCATTCCGCTGTTCCAGGGCGATGCTCGCCGCATATTCGGCCTCGGACGCCGCCAGTGCGTCGTCCTGCAGGTCCCGCGCGTTGTTGGCGGCGAAGATCGCCGTCGTCAGGGCCGGAGGATCATCGGCGGCGGGCGGTTCCACCCACCAGGAAAGGTTCTGGGCGTCCATGCCCAGCTGGGTGGCGAAGTGCTGGACCATGTCCGGGGTCGGCTGGCGCTGGCCACGCTCGAGCAGGGAGATGTAGTGGGTGGAGTACACCCCTCCGCCGAGCTGTGACTGGGTCATCCCCTTTGCGCTGCGGGCCTGGCGCAGCATGTCGCCGAAACGCATCTCGTTCTCATCCCCAAAAGTGTGTCCGCTGCAACCCGCTCCACCAGCTGGGCGGTCCGGGACTCCTCCTGTCTAACAGATGCGCCGGACAATATGAAAAGCCCGACGGGCGCGGGTGGTGCCCTCGAGGCCGTCCGGTGTCAGGAGAGACGTTGGCCCCGCCGCGGCAGGACAGGAGAGGCGAGGAGCGCCAGGATTCCGGCCAGCGGAACGACGAGGAGCCCCACCCGCAGTGACGACACATCGGCGACAGCCCCGACGATCGGCGGGGAGAGCAGGAAACCGAGGCGCAGCAGCCACGAGATGATGGTGAGCCCCGTGCCCGGCCGCAGCCCGGGCACCTCGTCCGCCGAGTGCATGGCGGCCGGTATGAGCGTCGCGACGCCGAGCCCGGCCAGACCGAAACCGAGGATGGTCAGCGGGATCGAGGGAAGAGCCAGTGCCACCCCCATGCCGATGGCGGCGAGGGCACCGCCCACCTGGGCCACCGAGCGCTGGCCGTAGCGGTCGACGAGCCGGTCACCGACGAGGCGTCCGACGAACTGGAACCCGACGAGCGCGACGAAACCGAGGCCAGCCACGGTGGGCGTGGCGTCGAGGGAGGTGGTGAGGTAGACCGCCGCCCACGTGCTGCCGGCGTCCTCGACCAGGGCTCCCGCGATGCCGACGACGACCAGGGCGGAGAGGATCCCGATCATCACCGGCGAGGCGCCGCGACGAACCCCGCGGGGGCCTGCGCTGACAGTGCCCTCCGTCGGCTGCTCGGGCTCGGGGCCCGGAAGGAGGAACCGGTAGCACACGAGGGTGAGGGCGCTGAAGAGCACGAAGGACACCGTCAGATGGAGCCCTCGCGGAACCCCGAGCCCAGCCGCCGTGGCCCCCATCAATCCGCCGAGCACGGCTCCGATGCTCCAGACCGCGTGGAACGAGTTGAGGATCGATCGCCTGTACAGCTTCTGGACCCGGAGGCCGTGCGAGTTCTGGGCGACGTCCGTGATCGCGTCCATCGCTCCGGCGACGAACAGGGTGAGGGTCAGGACGATCCAGGACGGCGCGATACCCGCCAACAGGATCGCCAGACCGATCAGCCACGTACCCGCCGTCGCCACGCGGGAGGAACGAAAGCGGCGGACCAGCGTCGCGGAGGCGAGCCCCGCGGTGATGGCGCCGAGCGGGAACGCCGCCACGGACACACCGAAGGCGGCATTGCTCAGCTCCAGCCCGTCCTTGATCGCCGGATAGTGCGGCAGGATGTTCGCGAAGATCGCGCCGTTCGTCAGGAACAGCGCGCTCACGGCGAAGCGGGCACGACCCAGCGACGGTGCCGGGTGCTCGACCGGCTGCACGGCGAGGGTCAGGCCTCGGGCGGGAGTGCCTCGTGGTGCTCCTTGCCCTTGGTGCGGCGGTCCTCCTTCATCTCCGCCTCGAACAGGTGGCGCTTGCCCTCCACGAGGGAGTCCCGAGCGTCCTTCTCGAAGGCCTTGAACTCGGAGTAGTAGTGGTCGTCATAGTCCTCCATGATCTGGAACGTCCACCGCCCTTCGATGACGTTGCGGCCGATGATGTCGCTGATCAGCCTGTCCGCGATGTCGGTGTGGCCGGCCTTACGGAAGAGCTCCTCCGCTTCGGAGAGATTGAGGTCGGCCTTGCCGGTCAGGCGGTGGAAGCCGTAGAGGTAGCCACGGGCGTGCTCCACCACCTCCAGGGCTTCGGAGAGCTTGCCGAGCGCCTCGACCGTGATGTCGGAGACGCCCTCGGGGCGCTGGTGGGTTGCGTCGGGACCGGGGGTGTCTGGGGTAGCCATACCGATACCGTACCCAGCTGCTCCGACTCTCAGACAGGCCCTGTCCCGCCGAACGCCGCCGGCCCGGTGTGCACCATCACCACGACACCGACGATGCCGACCACCCAGGAGAGGCTGTTGGTCGAGTTCCTGGTCATCCACCGGTCGATGCGCTGAAGCAGAGGGTCCACCCGTCGGGCCGCGGTGATGCGCAGCAGCAGCAGCACGACGGCGGGCAGCACCATGACGGCGCAGTACGCCGCGAGCACGAGCCCCGACACGGGCCAAGGGATATCGGACGCGGTGATCGCACCGATGGCACCGAGGTAGGGCAGCATGGATGCGACCTCCACCAGCCCGGCGAGCAGGGCAAGGCCGACGAGGGCCGGAAACGCTCCGCCGCCCGTTTCCGAGCCGACGGCCCGTTCGCGGAAGGCCGCGAGGCGGCCGGGCGCGGACCCGGTGACCTTCTGGCGCTTCGCCTGACGTTCGAGGACCAGGCTCCAGGCGAGGAGCGCTGCGCCGACGCCGAAGAAGACGACGTGGGCCGGCCTCGAGGCGAAAAGGTCGCCGTACTGCCGGATCGCCGCTTCCGCTCCGAACAGCACGGCCAGGCCCACTGCGACGTAGAACGCCCCGATCGTCAGCAGGAAGACGAGGATGCGCGCCAGGCGGATCCTTCCCGGCGCGAGCATGAGCCAGATCGGGATGAGCAGCGTGCCGAAACTGGTGGAGTCGATGAGTGCCAGGACGAGGAGCAGGCCGGCGAGGATCGGGGTCATTCCCTGGACGGTACGGAGTGTCGAGGCACGGTGGCTACCGCCATTCGGCTGATCCCGGCGGCTCGCTCGCATAGGCCTTTCGGCTGATCCGCGGAGGCGCAGCTTCGTGATGGACTTCAAGCATGACGACGTCCACCTCACCGATCCGGTCCGTTCGGACGGCGGAGCGGGCGGAAGCGCTGCGTCGGCTCGACCTGAGTGCCTCCTGGATGGTCGGAGCAACCTTCGCCGGCGGCCTCGGGCTCATCCTGCTCGGGCTCACCGGGGTATGGCAGATTCCGGGGCTGACACTGCGGGACGCTCCCTCGTGGTGGTTCGTCCCACCGCTGGCCGTCGGCTGTCTCGCCCTGCTGGCCAAGCGAACCAGACCCACCGCAGCGCTGGTCGTCGGAGCGCTCGCCTTCGCCGCGGACACCGTTCTTGGGGGCAGTATCGCCGGCTTCCTCTACTTCCTCGACCTGCTGTACACCGCGGCGCTCGTGGGGTCGGCGCGCCTGCGCCGGACACTGTGGATCGCGGCGGGGGCGCTCGTCGTCGGGCCGAGCATCGCGACACTGACCGCGACGCTCGACCTTCGCTGGGCCGTCCTCGTCGCGCTGCAGCAGGCCGTCATCTTTCTCGGCCCCCTGTGGTGGGCCAAGGACGTGAGGACCAGCAAGGAACTCGCGATCATCGCCGCCGCACGTGCCGACGCGGTCGAGCAGCTCGCCGGATCCGTCCGCCGCGAGGCGATCCGCAGCGAACGCGACTCCCTCGCACGTGAGCTCCACGACGCCGTCGCCTCCCACCTCTCCGCGATCGCACTGCACTCCGGCGGAGCCCTGGCCACGCCGGCGGAGCCCGCGAAGGATCGCCAGGCATTGGGTGTGGTCCGCAGCTCCGCGCTGGAGTCGATGCGGGAGATGCACTCCCTCATCTCCCTGCTCCGGGATCCTGATGCAGGGGATGAACGCCGGCGACATGAGGGTGCCAGGTTTGGCGGACCTCGAGGGCCTCGTCGAGCGGACCCGACGGACCGGCGCGAGCATCGACGTCACTGGACTGGAACCGCCGGCCGTGGTGCCCCCGCCGGTAGGCCTCGCCGCCTTCCGGATCGTGCAGGAGGCTCTCGCCAATGCGGCCAGGCATGCTGCCGGTGAGGCGGTCCACCTCGAGGTCGACGGCGCCGGTCCCGCCGTCGTCATCAGTGTGAGCAACGCCCGGTCCGCCCGCTCCGGGGGGATACCGGATCCGGACGTGCAGGGCAGCGGTCTCGGTCTGCTGATCATGCAGGAACGCGCGACGGCGGTGGGCGGCACGCTGCGCGTGGACGCGACCCGCGAAAACTGGACGGTGACCGCCGCGTTGCCGGCCGGGCAGGAGGGACAGCCGTGACCCGGGCCCCCGTCACCGTCCTGATCGTCGACGACCACGCAGCCATCCGGGCCGGTCTGCGGTTCATCCTCGAGACCGCCGGAGACATCCAGGTGGTCGGCGAGGCGGCCGACGGCGGGTCCGCTGTCGCCAATGCCGCGGCCCTGCAGCCCGACGTCGTCCTCATGGACATCCGCATGCCGAACGTCGACGGTATCGAGGCGACCGGGCGTATCACCGGCTCCGGACCTTCCCGGGTGCTGGTGCTGACCACCTTCGACATCGACGACTACGTCTTCGGCGCCCTGCGCGCCGGGGCTGCCGGCTTCCTGCTCAAGACGGTCGAGCCTGCAGCCCTTCTCGACGCCGTGCGCCGGGTGGCCGATGGAGACGCCGCACTGGCCCCGGAGGTCATGCGCACGGTGCTCGACGCGTTCGTGGCGCTCGATGCCGCACATCCGAGCGACGCGGAGTCGGAGCCGGGGCGCCTAGCGGTCCGCGCCGGACCTGCCCAGCCCGACCGCACGGTGCCCGGCAGCGGGTACGGGCTGACCGAGCGGGAACGCGACGTGCTGCACCTGCTCTCGGGAGGGCTGTCCAACCAGGACATCTCCCGCCACCTGCACATCTCGGCGGGCACCACGAAGACGCATGTCTCCAGGGTGCTCGCCAAGCTGGGATGCGCCACGCGGACGCAGGCGGCCATCATCGCCCGCGAGGAGGGCATCACCGGCGGCCGCTGACCGGACGCTGAGCGACCGAAGGGTCCGGCCGGAGGCAGGGCCTCCGGCCGGACAGATGGTTCGTGGTGCTCAGTCCTTGCGGCCGTGGGCCTCGAGAGCCACCGGCTGCCATTGCTCCCACGACGCGAGTCGCGACTCGTAGTCGGCCTTCGCGATGCCGAGGGGCGCTTCGCCGAAGAAGGCACGCAACGGCGGGTTCTCGCTGTCGACGATGGTGAGGATCGGGCCACGCGTCGCCGTCGGATCGCCCGGGGTGCCCACGCGACTGGGCCGGTTCGCGGCCTGTTCCCGGACGCCGTCGTAGGCGGGGAGAGCCGTGGCGTGCTTGGCCGAGCTTCCTCCCCAGTCCGTCGAGAATCCGCCGGGCTCGATCAGGGTGACCTTGATGCCGAACCCTTCGACCTCCTGCGCCAGGGCCTGGCTCAGTCCCTCCAGTGCCCACTTCGACGCGTGATAGGCGCCGACGGTCGGGAACGCCGAGATGCCACCGATCGACGACACCTGGATGATGTGGCCGCTGCCCTGAGCGCGGAGGTAGGGCAGAGCCGCCTGGGTGACCCAGACCGCGCCGAACAGGTTCGTCTCGAGCTGGTCGCGCAGATCGGACTCCGAGAGCTCCTCGACCATGCCGAACTGCCCGTAGCCCGCGTTGTTGATGACGACGTCGAGCCCGCCGAAGTGCTCCTGCGCCTGCTGGACCGCGGCGAAGACGGCGTCCCGATCGGTGACGTCGAGCGAGAGCGGGAGCACCCGGTCGCCGAACGTGTCGACCAGGGCCGTGAGGCTGTCGGTGCTGCGCGCGGTGGCTGCGACGGAATCGCCCCGTTCGAGGGCGGCTTCCGCCCACTCACGGCCGAACCCGCGGGAGGTTCCGGTGATGAACCAGATCTTGCTCATGGTGTTCTCCTTCGAGGACTGGGGGAGGGGGAGTCAGTCGGCGCTGATCTGGTGGCGGAAGGTGCTCCGCTGGGAGTGGAGGTCCCAAATGACGCCGGCCAGGACCGCGGGGTCCTTCTCGGGGTCACCCTCGATGATCCGACCGCCGATGATGAGCTGCGACACGTGGATCCCCTCCTCGCCGAGCACCTCGTGCAGCAGCTGCGCGTAGGCGGCCTGGCCTGCGAAGGCGACCGACGTGCCGGTGACGGCCCGGCCCGGCTTCACGGCCGAGCCGCCGTTGATGAACAGGATGGTGCCGCGGTTCTCGCCGAGGAACCGCATGCCGGGAAGCACCTGGTGAACAGCCGCCACGGGTCCGTAGATGGAGAATTCAACCGGTCCCTTGAGGTCTGCCGGTGTGGTCTCCAGGACGGGCCGCATGAAGTCCTTCTGAGGCAGCGGACTGTACTGGAGGACCTCGATGGGCCCGAGCGTCTCCGTGGCGGCTTCGAGGGCCGCGGCGATGGACTCCGGGTTACGCACGTCCGCGGCGAAACCGCGGGCCTGGATGCCCTCCTTGCCGAGATCCTCCGCCAGGGCGTCCAGCTTGCCCTGGCTCCGGGAGATGAGGGCGACGGAGAAACCCTCGGCTCCGAAACGCCGTGCCACTGCGGCGCCGAGGCCGCGTCCTGCTCCGATGATCGCGATAGTAGTCATGCCTGTGCAATTGATCAGGCGGCTGAATAATTCCGAGGTGACGGGCAGGGAGCTCCGGAACGAGGATGGAAGGATGGATCCCGGTGCAGGCGGACCGATCGCCTTCCGGATCCGCCCGAAGCTTCCCGTACCCGCACATCCCCAGGAAAGGGACCCTCCCGTGACTTCAACCGTCAACCCCGATGTCGCATCAGCCGTCGACGCCGCCAGGGAACTTTCGCCGGATGCGCTCGCGGAGCGCATGCAGGATCCCGACTGGTGGCGCCAGGCCGCCGTCTACCAGATCTACCCGCGGAGCTTCGCCGATTCCAACGGGGACGGCATCGGCGACCTCAAGGGGATCACGTCCCGCGTCCCCTACCTGACGTCCCTCGGGATCGATGCCGTCTGGCTGAGCCCCTTCTACCCCTCCGCACTCGCGGACGGTGGTTACGACGTCGACGACTACCGCGACGTGGACCCGAAGCTCGGCACGCTCGAGGACTTCGACGAGATGGTCGCGGCGCTGCACGGCGCCGGCATCAAGCTCATCGCCGATATCGTCCCGAACCACACCTCCAACCGGCACGCCTGGTTCCAGGAGGCACTCGCGTCACCGAAGGGCTCGGCCGTCCGGAACCGGTATATCTTCCGTGACGGCAAGGGACCGGACGGCTCCGAGCCGCCGTCCGACTGGGACTCCGTGTTCGGTGGTCCGGCCTGGGAGCGCACCGAGGACGGCCAGTGGTACATGCACATCTTCGCGAGGGAGCAGCCGGACCTGAACTGGGACAACCGCGAGGTCCGGGACGACTTCCTGGCGACGCTGCGCTTCTGGTCCGACCGCGGTGTCGACGGCTTCCGCGTGGACGTGGCGCACGCCCTCACGAAGGACCTGACCGAGCCCCTGCCGTCCAAGGCCGAGCTCGGGCCCGAGGGCGGGAACCACGATGGCCGGCACCCGTTCTGGGACCGCGACGAGGTCCACGAGGTCTTCGCCGAGTGGCGCCAGGTGTTCAACGAGTACACGCCGCCACGCACCGCGGTGGCCGAGGCCTGGGTGCACGCCGACCGCCGCGCCCGGTACGCCAGCCCGGACGGGCTCGGCCAGGCGTTCAACTTCGACCTCCTGAAGGCCGACTGGAACCCGGCACAGTTCCGCGACATCATCACGAGGAACCTCGTGCAGGCCACGTCCTCCGGAGCGTCGTCGACCTGGGTCTTCTCCAATCACGACGTGGTGCGGCACGCCACGCGGTACGGACTGCCACCGGCCGACCCCGACAGCGCCGTGAGCAAGGCCGGACAGGGCGGCGACGGCGGGCAGGACGGCTCGGCCTGGCTGATGAGCGGCGGGACCGATCCGGAGCTCGACCGGGAGCTCGGGGAGCGCCGCGCCCGCGCGGTCACGCAACTGATGCTCGCCCTGCCCGGGTCCGCCTACCTCTACCAGGGGGAGGAGCTGGGCCTGCACGAGGTGGCCGACATCGCCGAGGAGGACCGCCAGGACCCGACGTTCTTCCGGAACAGGGGCGTCGACGTGGGCCGCGACGGATGCCGCGTCCCCCTGCCCTGGACGAGGGACGGTGAGTCCTTCGGCTTCGGTTTCGCGGGCGCGCACCTGCCGCAGCCCGCCTGGTTCGGTGAGTACGCCGTCGAGGTCCAGGAGGGCGATCCGGGCTCCACGCTGAGCTTCTACCGCCGTGCCCTCGAGCTGCGGCGCGAGCTGCAGGGCGAGGAGGACGTCGAGTGGATCGACGGACCCACCGCCGACGTCCTGCACTTCACGCGGCCGGGCGGCTGGCACTGCATCACCAACTTCGGGTCGGCGCCCGTGGAGTTGCCGGAGGGCGCGGTGCTGCTGAGCAGCTCGCCCCTGGAGGACGGCAGGTTGCCGGGGGGCACGACCGCCTGGCTCCGCTAGCACGTCCCGCGCACGACGGCGGGCTGAGCGCGTGCACGCGCCGGTACTGCGTGGTGGGCCGTTCGTTCCGAGGAGAATCGGTTGCACCTGCTCCGCGGGTCTCGAAATACTGGAGGACCGACAGGAGCGAGGCGGAGGGCAGCGTCATCGGCAGGTCCCAGGAGCATGAGGAGCGGCTGCGCAGGGCAGCCCAGTTCCGCGCGGCCAGGGGAGGGGCGGGCGACGCCGCGATCGAGCGTGAACGGCAGGACGACGACGCCGCGGCGCCGGGCGAGGTGGCGCCGCTGCGCGAGGGCGAGGACGAGACCAAGCGCGCACGCCTGATCGTGGACCGTGCAGTGGCCCGGGGCGAGTTCGACAACCTGGCCCTCGCCGGCAAGCCCATCCCCGGTTTGGGGGAGGCACATGATCCGGACTGGTGGGTCAAGGGGCTCATCCAGCGCGAGAACATCACGGGGCTCGGACCGCGGGCGATCCTCCTGCGCACGGAGGACGCGGAACTCGACGCGCGCCTGGACCGCCAGTACGCCGAACAGCAGGTCCGTGAGCTCCTCGAGGACTTCAACTACCGCGTGATCGATGCGCGCCGCCAGCTCCTCGGCGGCCCGCCCGTCATCACGAAGCTGCGGGACGTGGATGCCGAGGTGGAGCGGTGGCGTGAGCGACGCGCCGCAGCGCGCCGTGCCGCCGAGGCGGCAGCGCCACCCGCTCCGGATAGGGTGTCCTTCTGGCGACGAATCTGGCGCGGCTCCACCTGAGCCGCAGCTAGTTCGGGATCACCGAGAAGAGGAACTTCCTCCTCACCATCACCCAGATGATCAGTGTCACGACGGCGTGGATCACGAGCCCCTGCCAGAAGCTGCCGGTATCGAGCCCCGGGAGGTTGGCGACCGCCAGCACGAAGTACACGTGCACCACGAACACGTAGAGACTCGCACGTCCCAGCGGGACGTACAGCCAGCCCGTCAGCCTGTTGATGGGCTGCCAGAACGACGTCAGGATCACGTGCGCCGCCAGGACGAAGAAGGCCAGGTTGAGGAGCCGTCCCGGCTGCAGGAACACCCGCACGTAGGCGGACTCGTAGAGGGTCTCGTAGAAGCCGGGAGGGATGAAGGGGAGCCCGAGGCCCAGCGTATGGTTCAGCCAGAGTGTTCCGAGCGCCAGCGCATAGCTGCCCGTCAGGACGCCGACCAGGAGCTTCCCCCGGCGCGTGCTCAGCGCGGTGATGACGGACCGGCGATGGTAGCCGAGGACCACTCCATGGACGAAGATCACCTGCCATGTCAGCAGCGGGAAGACGTCCTGGAACTGGGAGGGGAGCACGCGCAGGTGCAGGATGCCGTCCAGCAGGTAGAGGGCCCAGCTCACGGCCAGGAGGAGCCACCACAGCTTCTTCCGCAGCAGCAGGACGAGCAGCGGGACCGTCAGCGTGAGCACTACGTAGAGGCCCATGATGTTGAAGGCCCAGGGCCCCATCGACAGGAGCAGGAGGTCCCGTACCGCGTATCCGGAAGGCGGGTAGGCGAACAACTGGTCCACGTTCGGGTACAGGTCGTAGACGCGTCCGGCGGCGTCGGCCCCGGCGCCACCGATGCCGCGGTCGGTGAACGTGGTGAGCACCGACGCGTCGATGAACGGCACCAGGGAGAGCAGGTAGACCGTCAGGACGACGGCGAGGGACGTGAGGTAGAGCTTGAGCGATCTGCGGCTCGTGGCCTTCGCGGCGCCCAGTGCGCCCTTGCGCCTGACGGCGACGGGGTGGACCATGCCGAGGACGACGCCGGAGAGGAGCACGAACAGCTCGGCACCGGAGATGGTCCCGATCAGGTTGCGCGAGATGAAGGACCAGGGTCCCGCCACTTCGATGTGGGTGACGACGACGGAGGTGATGATCCAGCCGCGCAGGAGGTCGATGCGTGCGTCCCGCGGTTCGTGCTCGTCCGGGTAGCGCCACTGGGGGACGAGGCGCTTCGCCACCCCGGCGAGCAGGACGAGGGCGAAGAGCCCGACGACGCAGGCCACCAGCCAGCCCATCACGGCGCTGACCGGGGCACCGGTCTGCCAGACCTGCCTGGTGGACTCGTTCGCGTCCTCCTGGTCGATGACCTCGATGACCTCGATGACGGGCCCGAGCCGCACATCGGCTCCGGCGAGCGTCGTCCTGAGGGCCGCGGCGGTCGCCCCGTCCGCGCTGAGCCGCCAGTCGACGGTGTGGCCGTCGGCCTCCGGCTCCGGGCGGGATGCCTCGAGCCACGCGACCATGCCTATTTCGGGATACTCCTCGGCGATCGCCGGGTCGAACACCTGGTCCAGCCACGCCCGCTTGATGTCCGCCTCGGGCGCACTGTCGCCGTCCTCGGGGTCGTACAGGGCTGCCGTCTGGACGAGGAACCGTTTGCCCTTGTCAGCGGCGTACACCGTGGCGAAGTCGATGCGCGGAGCGCCGGGAGACACGCCGTAGGTGCCCGCGAGCTGGTCGGCGAACTTGTCCGGCTCGGGAAGCACGGAGGTGCTGATGGCGCCCGAGTACTCCCGCGTTCCGTCGTCGCTGGTGATGGCGCCGCGTTCGTAGCTGCCGAAGTGGTACATGGACAGGCCCACCCAGTCCACGGCGTCGTCGCCGGGATAGTAGGGGGCGTAGGGGTCGTCGCCCTCGTCGACCAGGCCGTTGCCGTTGGTGTCGAGGGCTGTGACGGTACCTGCCGCGAGGCCCTTCACCGCCCCATAGGCCTCGGTGAAGGGATAGCCGGCGGCGTACGACGGCGCCCACACCATCGCCGCGGACGGGACCTCCGCGTGGATGGCCCCGGCCACGGTGCGGAAGGCATCCACGTAGGTGTCGGGCTGCTGGCCCCAGCCGAGCCAGGTGCCGTTCATCTCGGGGGCGAAGCGGAGGAAGAACGCGGTACGGAAATCATCGCTCAGGCCCTCGAGGACCCCTGCGAGATGTTCTGCGTCAGCCGCCGTCAGGTCCTCCAGCGGTTTCGACGGTTCCAGGGACACCACGGCGACGGAGCCCAGGGGTGCTTCCTGCCGCACGAGATCGACCAGGTCGCGTTCACCCTGGGCGTCGATGGGATAGGCCACGGGACGGCTGAAGAACGACGGCGTGATCCCGGCCCGGTCCGCGTAGGCGCGCGCACTGTCGGCCGACCAGTCGAGCTCCGGGCCGAAGAAGCGCCCTTCGGTGAGGCTCGGCGGCTCCCCACCGGGATCCTGCCGGGAGCCTGTCGCCGCGGCGCCGGTACCGCTCCGAGGAGCAACACAAGCATGACGAGGACCGCCCCGACCGTCCGCAGCCGTCCCCGCGAGGGGGAGGCCAGGATCATCTCCGGGATTCCTGCCGCGCCTTCGCCTTCTCGATGTCCGCCTGGTAGTGGTCGTAGCCGCGGTACCGGACGGCCTCGATGACGACGCTGAAGATGACGAGGTCGAACACGACCCAGACGAGGTTGACCGATGTGCCGAGGATGTCCGCCTGCCCCAGGACCATGCGGACGAGCCCGATGACGGCGGCCGCCACGAGCAGGCCCATGGCCCACAGCTGGGGCTTCACGAGGTCCCACCGCAGCTGCTGGTCCTGCTGCAGGGTCTTCGGCGTGACGGCGAAGTCCAGGCTCCGGCCGAGGTAGACGTTGCCGAAGGCGGAGGTGATGCACCGGATCCAGACGGGGAACAGTGCCAGCGAGTACTGCTGCCCGCGCCACGTCTTCACCCCCTTGCCGACGACGGCGAACAGCAGCTGGTTGACCAGCAGGAAGGGGATCAGGCGGACGAAGAACTCCGTGCTGATCGACTCGACCGGCAGGATCCCGAAGATCAGGTAGATGATCGGGGCGGCGATGTAGATCAGCGCGGCGAATCCGGACAGGTAACTCCACATGGTGGCCCAGTACATGAGCTTCTGGGCCATCGTCAGGCCCTTCTGGGCGAACGGGTTCTCGCGGAACATCACCTGGATGGTGCCCTGTCCCCACCGCAGGCGCTGGGTCAGCATCGAGTTGAGGTCCTCGGGAGCCAGCCCGTCCGCCAGCTTCTCGTGGTGGTAGGCCGATTCCCAGCCGAGGGAGTGCAGCCTCATGCAGGTGGCCATGTCCTCGGTGACGGAGATGGTGGCCATCGGCATCACGGCCTGCGCCTCGCCGCTGCGGTCGGCGTTCACCGATTCGATGAGGACACGCACGGCGTCGATCGCGGCGAGGGGGGACCAGGCACGCTGTGCCAGCTGGTCCAGCGCGCTGTCGTCGACGACGGCGAGGCCCGGGGTGCTCGTCGACGCGCCCTGCAGGCCCTCCTGCAGTCCCTCGATGCCGAGGTCCTCGAGGGAGGCGAAGTCCTCGAGCGAGGCGAGGTCCTGCTGGAAGTCGGCGATGTCCGCGGCGACGAGCGAACGGCTCACGGCCGCCACCCGCTGCTGGAACTCGTAGGTGACCTCCGAGATGCCGTCGCCCTTCTGCAGGCGGCGGCGGACCCGCCGCAGGTCCTTGGCCACGAGGTCCAGCGCTTCGCTCACGCGCTCGTTCTCCGTGCCGAGGTTCTTCTTGGCCTTCTTGAGGACCTTGTCGGAGGTCTTCAGGGCCTTGTGCAGTGCGAGCTCGATCTCGGTGACGTAGCGGGTGACGCCCAGCTGCATGAGCGCCTCGCGCCGGATGATGGCGTTCGAGCCACAGAAGAAGGCCGCGTTCCAGCCGTCCTTGCCCTGCTGGATCGGTCCGTAGAACAGGGGAGCCTGGCTGCCCAGGGGGTCGGACTCCGGAACGTTGATGAAGACCTGCGGAGTCTGGACGAGGGCCATCTTCTCGTTGGTGAAGTACCCGAGCGTCTTGTCGAGGATGAGCGGGTCGGGGATCTGGTCCGCGTCGAGGATGACGAGGAACTCACCGTCCGTGGACATCAGCGCGTTGTTCAGGTTGCCCGCCTTCGCATGGCGTGGCATGTCCTTCCAGTCGGCCGACCGCGTGATCCACCCGATGCCCTCGGCCTCCGCGGCCGCGCGCACGTCGGAGCGGTTGCCGTCGTCGAGGATCCAGGTCCTGTGGGGGTAGCGGATGTCCTTCGCCGCCCGCGCCGTCGTCATGACCAGGTCGAGGGGTTCGTTGTAGGTGGTGATGAAGACGTCGACGGTGTAGCCCTCCGGCGCCTCGGGAGCCTGGCGCTTCTTCAGCTTCCAGACCGTGAAACCGAAGAGCAGGGAGTCGATGAGGGAGTAGGTCTCCGCCAGGACCAGGGGGATGGCGATCCACCATGCGTCCCAGTTGATGGAGTAGAGCCAGCGCCAGACGATGTAGTTCAGCCCCAGGACGGCCGTGACGACCACGATCGAGCGGATCAGCAGCGTCCGGCCCCCCGAGGAGTCCTTCGGCGTCCGGGCTCTTCTCGACGAAGCACCGCTCGGGGGCAATGATCCCATGCTTCAGCACGCATCCATTCCTGCTTCGGTGCGCAGGGGCACGACGACGGTGACTTGTGTGCGCCGGGGCGGCGGCACTGAGACCTCACCGGGTCCCTCGGGACCATGAAGCATGGATTCAAAGTTACCCGAGTGGCCGAGCCGGACACGCTTGCACGGCCTATTGCGGCAATCCTGAGCAATTTTTGTGCCTGCCGGGCGAGCTGCGTCAGCCCATCTCGGCGTAGCGCTTCGCATGCGCCAGTGCCTCGCGCATGCCATCGGCGTCATGGACGGTCCCGTAGCCCGGGGTGTCGCGCTGGAAGCGCCAGCCCTCCGCCAACGGTCCTGCGTCCACTGCGTCGAAGCCGAACTCGTCGAGGAGCTCCACCACGGCCTGCTTCGCGTCGGCGTTGTCGCCGGCGATCGGCAGCGCCCGGCGCCCCGGAGTACCTGCGGGTGTGCCGTCGGTCGTCAGCTCCGCAGCCTGGATGTTGTTGAAGACCTTGACCACCGAGGAACCCGGGAGATGGCGCTGCACGAGTTCGCTCGTCGTCGTGCTCTCGTCCTCCAGCACGGCGATCCGGCCGTCGCGCTGGGGATAGTAGTTGCAGGTGTCGATGACCAGCTTGCCGGCGAGTGGTTCCACCGGCACGGAGGCGATGTCCTTCAGCGGGATCGTGACGACGACGACGTCGCCCCCTGTCGCCGCGTCCTCGACCGAGCCGGCACGTGCACCGTCCCCGAGTTCCGCGACGAGGTCCTGAAGTGACGCCGGTCCACGGGAGTTGCTCATGATCACGGCGTAGCCGTGGGCCACCGCGAGGCGTGCGAGCTGCGAGCCGATCTTGCCGCTGCCGATGAAACCGATGGTGCTGCGCGTGGGGGCCGCAGGGGCCGTCGTGTTGTCAGTCATCTCCACTCCAACCGTCCTGCTCCCCAGTTATTCCTCATGCCCCGCGGCGTCGTCGGTCCAGACGTAGAACTTCTCGGGCCGTCCGGCCGAACCGTACTGCGGGACGATCCGCGCCTGACCGCGCGAGACGAGGAACTCCAGGTACCGGCGGGCACTGACGCGTGCCATGCCGAGCCGTCCGGCGACGTCGGACGCCGAGGTGCCCCTGCCGTGGCCGCGCAGGTCGAGCATGACGGCCTCGAGCGTGGGGCCGGACAGGCCCTTGGGCGTGATCAGCGCGGTGGAGGCAGCGCCGGCCGGGGCCGTGCCGGTCGGCCGTGCCGCCGTCGTCCGCAGGAGCTGGTCGATCCTGCCCTGGTCGAGCGACGCGGAGCCGTCGGTGGCGTGGGTGTCGAGCTCCCTCCGGTACGCCACGTAGGAGTCCAGCCGCTGGTTGAGCACCGCCGCGTTGAACGGCTTCACGAGATAGTGGAGCACTCCACCCGCCACGGCGGCGCGCACCGTGTCGAGTTCGCGCGCAGCAGTGATGGCGATGACGTCGAGGGGTTCACCGGGCCTGTTCCGCAGGGCCCGCAGTACGTCGATGCCCGTCATGTCGGGAAGATGGATGTCCAGCAGCACGAGCCGCGGACGCAGCTCCTCGGCGAGCTCGAGGGCGCGGCGGCCCGTGTGGGCGGCGCCGACGACGTCGAACGCCCCGTGGGCGAGGAGGAACCCGGTGTGGATGCCCGCCACCTCGTGGTCGTCATCGACCACCAGCGTCGGGATCAGCGGGATGCCGGCGCTCATGGCACCTGCAGGGTGGAACGAGGCGCCTCCACGAGCGACGGCGCGAGCCAGACGGTGAACTCGGCACCTCCCAGCTCGGAGTCGTCGACGACGACGTGGCCGGACCGGCGGCGCGCTATCCGGTCCACGAGGGCGAGCCCGAACCCGCGCGTTCCCGAACGGCCGCCGTCCTTGGTCGAGTAGCCGGAGGAGAAGATGCCGTCGACGTCCTCGGGCGCGATGCCCGGACCGTCATCGGAGACCGTGATGCGGACGGAGTCAGCGCTGGTCTCCAGGTGCACGACGACGTGCCCGTCGGCTCGGCCGCTGCCGGCCACCGCTTCCATCGCGTTGTCGGTCAGGATGCCGAGAACCGTCACCACGTCGGTGGTGCCGTCAGCTTCGACCGTCGAGGAGTCGTCGATGGAGAGCGTGATCCCCTTCTCGGCGGCGATGGTGCTCTTGGTCATGAGCAGGCTCGCCGCGTCCGGATCCTGGATGCCCGGCGCGATGGCCCCGGAGACGAGTGACCCGCCGTGGCCCGAGCGGGAGATGAAATCCACCGCCTGCTCGGTCCGGCCGAGTTCCAGGAGCCCGGAGATGGTGTGCATCCGGTTGGCGAACTCGTGCGCCTGGGCCCGGAGCGCTGCGTGGCGTCGCGCTCGCCGTCGAGGTCGGTCAGGAGCTGGTAGAGCTCGGTGCGGTCCCGGAGGAGCATCACGCGCCCCACGCGCGCCCCGTCGACCAGGGCGTCCGACGTGCGGGCCAGGAGTACGCGTTCGCCCGAGAGCACGGTCTCATCCGTGTCCGCCGGATCGGTCAGGAGCTCCGCGAGGGCCGGCTCCATGACGTCCGCGGCGGGCCGGCCGGTGGCGTCGTCGTCGAGGTCGAGGAGTCTCTTGGCCTCGTCATTGAGCAGGGCGATCCGGTGCTGGGCGTCGACCGCGACCACCCCCTCACTGATGCCGTGGATCATGGCGTCGCGGGTCTCGAGGAGGGAGGCGATCTGCTCGGGCTCGAGGCGGTAGATGCGCCGCCAGACGAGCCGGGAGATCCAGATGGCACCGGCGGATCCGACGAGGGCGGCGACGATGAGCCAGGCCAGCAGGCGGGGGAGGTCCTCGTAGAGGTCGGCATCGAGTTCGGATTCGAGCGTCCCGACCGACGCCGTGCCGATGATCGCGCCATTCTCGCCGCGGATCGGCACCTTGACGCGCCAGGACCTGCCGAGCGTCCCGGTCTGCGTGCCCACGAAGGTCGCTCCGGACAGCGGGATGGACGGATCGGTGGAGACGACCTCGCCGATGAGCTCGGGGTTCGGGTGGGAGTAACGGATGCCCTCGCGGTCGGTCACCACGACGTACGTCACGCCCGTCGACTGCCGGATGAGGTCGGCGATGGGTTGGATGGTCGCGCTCGGATCGGCCCGATCGAACGCGTCGACGACGGACGGCAACCGGGCGACGGACTGCGCGACGCCGACCATGCGGTCCTCGTACTGCTCCCGGATCTGCATCCGCTGCATCGCGACGGCCGTCGAGCCGGCCACGGCGACGATGACGAGGACGATGGCGAGCTGCAGGAGAAACAGCTGCGATCGAAGCGACATCGTCCTGATCATCCCCACAGTGTGACACGCGCCGGGATCGTTCCACCCCAGCGCATCCGGCCCTTCCACCGTGACCACAAAGACCAATACGAGCACTACGACCGCATGCTGTACCCGCCGTCGGTCGGCTTCCTACCCTGAGGACAGCAGTGGTGACCCCCATCACACCCCGTAGTACATCTCAAGGAAGAGACTCCCATGACGATCGATCGCACAACGGCGCGCGTTCGACCCTCACCTCCCTCGCCCTCGTCTCCGCCCTCGCCCTCTCGGCCTGTAGCTCGATGACGCAGAGCACCACCGCGGGCGACGCGGAAGGCACCATCGAGAAGCTCACCATCGTGGTTCCCGCCGACCCGGGCGGAGGCTGGGACCAGACCGGCCGGGCCATGGAGACGGACCTCACGGAGAACGACCTCGTCGGCAACGCGTCCGTGGTCAACGTCGGCGGCGCGGGTGGCACGAACGGCCTCGCCCAGCTCGCCACCGAGACCGACCCGAACACGCTCATGGTCATGGGCTACGTCATGGTCGGTGCGGTCGAGACGAACAACGCCGCCAATCGCATCGAGGACACGACGCCGATCGCCCGGCTCACCGAGGAACCCCTCGTCATCGTCGTCCCCGCCGACTCCCCGTACGAGACGCTGCAGGACCTGCTCGACGACATCGAGACCAAGGGCCAGGGCGTCTCCATCACGGGCGGCTCGGCCGGCGGAGCGGACCACATCCTGGCCGGATCCGTCCTGAAGGAAGCCGGTATCGCACCGGGGAGCCTGAACTACATCCCCTACTCCGGTGGCGGCGAATCCCTCGCGGCACTGCTCGGCAACAAGGTCAACGCGGGCATCTCCGGCGTGGGCGAGTACGCGGAGCAGGTCGAGGCAGGCAAGCTGCGCGCCCTGGCGGTCTCGGGTGAGGAAGCCGCCCCGCAGCTGCCCGACGCCCCCACCCTCACCGAAGAGGGCATCGACCTGGTGCTGACCAACTGGCGTGGCGTCGTCGCTCCGGGAAGCATCGACGAAGCCCAGGCGGACAAGCTCACACAGCTCGTGACGGACCTGCACGCGACCGACACCTGGAAGGCCACCCTCGAGGAGAACAACTGGTCGGACGCGTTCCTGTCCGGCGACGAGTTCCAGACGTTCCTCGACGAGGACATCGCCAGCGTCAAGACCACGCTCACCGACATCGGGCTGCTGTAGTCCATGAGCACCTCTGTCCAGAACGCCCCCGGGACCGGCACGGCGTCCGCTCCCGGGAAGCCGGTCGGCGAGCTGATCTTCGCGCTCATCATCGTCAGCATCGGAGTGGTCGGGTTCGTTGCCGGCGCGGGCATCCAGACACCGCCGTCGGCCAGTGACATCGGCCCCCGCGCCTTCCCGTTCGCCGTCTCGGCCCTGCTCGTCGTCGTGGGGGCCGGCCTGGTCGTCCAGGTGCTGCGCGGCCACCGCGGCGCAGCGGACGAGGGCGAGGACGTGGACCTCGACGCGAAGACCGACTGGCTCACCGTCGGCAAGCTCTCCGGGTTCGTGCTCCTGCACGCGTTCCTCATCGTTCCGCTCGGCTGGCCGGTCGCCGCGGCGATCCTCTTCTTCGGAGCGGCGTGGTCCCTGGGCGCACGCCCCTGGTGGCGCAACCTCGTGACCGCCGTCGTCCTCGCCCTCGTGCTGCAGTTCGTCTTCGCCGGGCTCCTCGGCGTCTCGCTGCCGGCCGGCTTCCTCGAAGGGTTCGGTGTCTTCGGTGGATAACTTCTTCCTGCTGATGGACGGCTTCGCCACGGCGATGCAGCCCATGTACCTGCTCTTCGCGCTCGGCGGCGTGCTCGTCGGGACCGCCGTCGGGGTGCTGCCCGGTATCGGCCCGGCGATGACCGTCGCGCTGCTCATGCCCATCACCTACAGCCTCGAGCCGACGGCGGCGATCATCGTCTTCGCCGGTATCTACTACGGGGGCATGTACGGCGGGTCGACGACGTCGATCCTGCTCAACACCCCCGGCGAGTCCTCCTCGATCGTCACCGCACTCGAGGGCAACAAGATGGCCAAGGCCGGCAGGGGAGCGGCAGCCCTGGCGACGGCGGCGGTCGGCTCGTTCGTGGCCGGCACCATCGCAACCGTCCTGTTGAGCTTCGTGGCGCCCTACGTGGCGGCGTTCGCCGTGCAGATCGGGCCGGTCGAGTACGTGGCCCTGATGGTGGTGGCCTTCCTGACCGTCGGTGCGCTGCTCGGCTCCTCGGTGCTGCGCGGACTCGCCTCGCTCGGACTCGGTCTGTTCATCGCCCTGGTCGGCTTCGATTCGCTGACCGCCCAGCAGCGCTACACGTTCGGCAGTCCCTTCCTCGCCGACGGCATCGACGTCGTCCTGGTCGCCGTCGCGCTGTTCGCCGTCGGCGAGGCCCTGTACGTCGGGTCGCGGCTCCGGCACGGGCCCATCAAGGTGATCCCCGTGACCGGCGGCTGGACCAGCTGGCTGCGGAAGGACGATCTCCGCCGCTCCTGGAAGCCGTGGCTGCGCGGCACGATGATCGGTTTCCCCGTCGGCACGATCCCCGCGGGTGGCGCCGACGTCGCCACCTTCCTGTCCTACGCCTCCGAGCGGAAGCTCGCCAAGGGCCAGAACAAGGAGCAGTTCGGCAAGGGCGCCATCGAGGGTGTCGCTGGTCCCGAGGCGGCGAACAACGCGGCGGCAGCCGGTGTCCTGGTGCCCCTGCTGACGCTGGGCATCCCGACGACCGCGACGGCCGCCATGATGCTCGTGGCGTTCCAGCGGTATCAGATCCCGGTGGGTCCGCAGCTCTTCGAGTCCAACAGCACGCTCGTCTGGGCTCTCATCGCGAGCCTCTACGTGGGCAACCTGATGCTGCTCGTGCTGAACCTGCCGCTCGTGGGCATCTGGGTCAAGATCCTCCAGATCCCGCGTCCCTACCTGTACGCCGGGATCCTCGTGTTCGCGGTGCTGGGTGCGTTCTCCGTGAACTTCACGCCGATCGACGTGATCATCCTCCTGATCGTGGGCGTGCTCGGATTCTTCATGCGGCGCTACGGGTACCCGATCGCGCCGATGGTGGTGGGTCTGATCCTGGGGCCGATCTTCGAGAGCCAACTCCGCCGATCACTCGCGATCTCGCAGGGCGATCCCGTGGCGCTCGTACAGTCTCCGGTGGCCGCGACGATCTACGTCGTCCTCATCGTCATCTTCGCGCTGTCATTCCTGCTCAAGCGTCGCCAGCGCCAGTTCGAGGCGATGGTCGCGGCCAATGCCGACGCCCCCGCCGTCGTCCGCGGATCGGAGACGGAACCCGGAGCGCCAGTCACCGGTGCCGGCATGACCGCCACCGCACCCGACCGAGAGGACACCGACCGATGAGCACCATCGTCGTGGGATACGTACCCAGCGCCCTGGGCGAGGCCGCCGTCACGGAGGCGGTGCGGGAGGCGCGACGCCGGAACGCGGACCTCGTGGTCATCAACACCACGCGGGCGGACCGGCTCGTCGACCCGGCGTACGCCGACTCGGACGACGTGTCGAAGCTCGAGGCCATGCTCGGTTCCACCGGCGTGCGCTACTCCGTGCGCCACAGCATCTCCGAGGCCACGGCGGCCGAGGAAGTGGTGGACACGGCCGAGGAACTGGACGCCGAGCTGATCGTGATCGGGCTGCGGCATCGGACCCCGGTGGGCAAGCTGATCATGGGTTCGACGGCCCAGACCATCCTGCTCTCGGCACGCTGCAACGTCCTCGCGGTCAAGCTGGCGTGAGGCGGCGGTCACATCCGTTCCTTTCGATGAGGGTAAAGCTCGCCGAACCTTGTGCATTCACCCAATACCTAGTGGGGCTTGGGTTGAGGTTCGGTGGGCATGATGGATGTATCCGGTGCAGCGAGCCCGGACTCCCGATTCGACTGATCCGAACGGACTTCCTTGAACTCTCTCTCCTCCCTGAGTAGGCCGGACTGGTCGGCGACCGGAAGCTCGCTCCCAGCACCGCGCGAGTTCGAGCGCCAGCGCCTGCGTTCCCTCGAACGGTCCCGGCTCCTCGACTCGGGGGACGACGAACGCTTCGACCGGATCACCCGGCAGGCCTGCAGGCAGTTCGGCGTCAGCACTGCGGTGATCTCGCTCATCGCGAAGGATCGGCAGTACCTGAAGTCCGTCGTCGGATCCTTCCCGCGCAACGTGCCGCGCGACGCGGCCTTCTGCAACGAGACCATCAAGGGGGAGACCCCCCTCGTGGTGCCCGACCTGCTGGCCGACGACCGATTTCGTACGAGCCCTCTCGTGGTGGGCGCACCCTTCATCCGGTTCTACGCCGGCGTACCGCTGCGCGGGCCGGGCGGCTGGTTCGTGGGTAGCATCTGCATCCTCGGTACCGAGCCGCGCGAACTCCGCAGAACGGACCAGGACAGGCTGTGTCTCCTCGCCGTCGAGGCCGAACTCGAGATCAACGGCAGCTGAGGCGCCAGGGCTGTCGGGTGCCGGGCGTCCTCAGCCGGCGCTGATGGTGTTGTCGCCCTCCTCGTCGATGCTCGGGTCGCCCGTCGTGTAGGTCACGGTGTTGGTGGACCCGTCGACGTCGACCTGCCCGGTCGACTGCACCGAGGCGGTGTTGGAGTCACCATCGATGGAGACCGTGCGGACGGCAGTGCCGGTCAGGGTGTTCCCGTCGCCGTCGACGTCGAACTCGTCGGCGTCCTGGGCCGTGATGGTGTTGGAGTCCCCGTCCACGTCGATGTCCCCGCAGGAGCCGCTCACCTCGAGCTGCACCCCATCGGCGTCCAGGGAGATGTCGCCCCCGTTCTCACAGGTGATCGCCACCGTGATGCCGGACTCGTCGATGCTGTAGTCGTCGTCGCGCCCGATGACCACGGGACCTCCACCCACGGCCTGGTCGGGTGCGGACGACGACGCCGCCGCGGAGGG
>WNZI01000007.1 GCA_009728235.1 Vibrio cholerae
TGTCATCGCTCCGAAGCAACTTTTCAAGCCTACCCGCACTGCTTCCGATTATCCAAATCGACCGGCCCTGCATCCTCCCCGTTCCGTTTCCGTCCATACGAACAGAAGGTGAACCTGGAGTGTGTGGTTGTCGGCCGACCAGATGACTTCATCAGCGCGGATATAAAGACTAGCACCGGTAGTGCCGGAATGTAAAACAGCAGCGGACCCGCCCGTGGAGGAGGGTCCGCCGCTGTCATCGGTGCCGCTTGCTCAGGTGGTTGCGGGCTTCAGGTAGAGCACCCCGAGAGGTGGCACGCGTACGTCGCCGAACGCGGGTTGCCCGTTGTGCGCACCCTCGTGTGCGGTCACCACTCCGAGGTTGCCCACCCCGGATCCGCCGAACTCCTCCGAATCGGTGTTCAGGACCTCGGTCCAGTCACCGGCCCAGGGCAGTCCTACCCGGAAACCCTCGTGGGGGCCGCCCGCGAAGTTCGCGATGCACACGAGCGGATTGCCCTGGTGGTCCCAACGGATGAAGGACAGCGTGTTGTGCTCGCCGTCGTTCTCGTCGATCCACTGGAAACCGGCCGGCTCGTTGTCCCGCGCGTACAGTGCCGGGGTCTCGCGGTAGATCCTGTTGAGGGAACGGACCAGCTCCTGCACGCCCTTGTGGGACGGCGTCTCGGTCAGCCACCAGTCGAGGCTGTGGTGCTCGGCCCACTCGGCCTCCTGCGCGAACTCCGATCCCATGAAGATCAGCTGCTTGCCGGGGTGTGCCCACTGGAACGCGAGGTAGGCACGGACGTTCGCCAGCTGCTGCCAGCGGTCACCCGGCATCTTACGCAGGAGCGAGCCCTTGCCGTGCACGACCTCGTCGTGGCTGATGGGGAGCATGAAGTTCTCTGTGTAGGCGTACACCATGGAGAAGGTCGCCTTGCCGTGGTGATGGACCCGATTGATCGGGTCCTGCGAGATGTACTCGAGCGTGTCGTGCATCCAGCCCATGTTCCACTTGATGCCGAATCCGAGTCCGCCGGCGCTCGTGGGCCTGGTGACGCCGTCGAACGCCGTCGACTCCTCCGCTACCATGACCACGCCCGGTGCCCGCTTGTAGGCCGTCGCGTTGACCTCCTGCAGGAACGAGATGGCCTCGAGGTTCTCCTGCCCGCCGAACTTGTTCGGCCGCCACTGGCCTTCCTCCCTCGAGTAGTTGAGGTACAGCATCGAGGCGACGGCGTCGACACGCAGTCCGTCGATGTGGAACTCCTCGAGCCAGTACAGCGCATTCGCCACGAGGAAGTTCCTGACCTCACGCCGACCGAAGTCGAAGATCAGGGTCCCCCAGTCCCGGTGCTCGCCGAGGAAGGGATCTCCGTGCTCGTACAGGGTGCCGCCGTCGAAGTTGGCCAACGCCCAGGCGTCCTTCGGGAAGTGGGCGGGGACCCAGTCCATGATGACCCCGATCCCGGCCTGGTGGAGCCTGTCCACGAGGTACCGGAAGTCATCGGGCGAACCGAAGCGGGAGGTCGGCGCGAAGTACGAGGTGACCTGATAGCCCCACGACCCGCCGAAGGGGTGCTCGGCGACCGGCATGAGCTCCACGTGCGTGAAACCCTGCCACGAGACGTACTCCACGAGCTGTTCGGCGAGTTCGCGGTAGCTGAGGCCCTGGCGCCACGACCCGAGATGCACCTCGTAGACGCTCATCGGGCCGTTGTGCGGGTCGTTCGCCGCCCGCGCCTGCATCCAGTCGTCATCGCCGAAGGTATAGGTCGACTCGACGACCTTGGATCCCGTGAGCGGAGGGATCTCCGTTCCCCTCGCCATCGGGTCCGCCTTCTCGCGCCACTGACCGTCGCTGCCGAGGATGTGGAACTTGTAGCAGGTCCCCGCGCCCGCGTCCGGGATGAAGATCTCCCAGATACCGGAGCTGCCCAGGGCACGCATCGCGTTGACGCTGCCGTCCCAGCCGTTGAAGTCACCCATCACCTGCACTGCGCGCGCGTTCGGCGCCCAGACCGCGAACGAGACTCCGTTGATGTCTCCCAGCACGGACGAGTAGTGGCGGACGTGCGCGCCGAGAGCGGTCCACAGTGTCTCGTGCCGCCCCTCGCCGATCAGGTGCATGTCGATCTCGCCGAGCGTCGGCAGGAAGCGATAGGGGTCGTCGACGACGACGGGCTCGCCGTCGTAGGTCACCTCGAGGCGGTAGTCGGGAACGTGGCCCGGGTTCTCCGCCGGCACGGCGCCGACCCAGATGCCGTTGTGCTCGTGCTGCAGTTCCGTCCGACCGGAGCCGGTGATGACGACGACGGAGCGGGCCAGGCGGCGCAGCGTGCGGATGGTCACGACGTCGTCGCTGCCGAGGTGCGCACCGAGTACCGCATGGGGCTGGCGATACACGCCCTCGGACACCTCCTGGAGGATGGAGGCGTCGACGGGGACGGGAACGACGTCAGCCGCAGGCGGGACGTCGGAGGGGACCGACCCGGCGTCCTTCGCCTTCCCTGCCAGCCCGGCCGTCACGTCCTTCGCCTTCTCGGCGACGGCTTTCGCCGTTCCCGCAACTGCCTGCGCCGCCTTGCCTGCCAGTGTTCCCTCGCCGGCGCCCTTGTCCGGGCCGGAATTCTTCGCGGTGTTCATCTCAGCTGCTTTCGTATCGTCCGCTCCGGGTTGTGCACCCAGCGCGCGTCGGACATCCCGGACGGGCATCTCGACCCAGTCCGGCCTGTTGCGGATCTCGTAGACGACTTCGTACAGCGCCTTGTCCAGCCAGAGCGCCCGGAAGAGCGGCGCAGCGGTATCGACCGGTGTCCCGGACTCCTCCGCGTAGCCGTCGATGAAGGCGTCGCGCACTGCCTCGGACCACTGCTCGGTCACGGCGGCTTCGGGCGATCCGAGGGGCGCAGCCCCGCGGGACGCCGCTGCGTACTCGAGCGACCGGACCATTCCGACGACGTCGCGCACCGGTACGTCGGGCACGCTCCGTTCGGCCGTTGGTCGGAGCGGCTCGCCCTCGAAGTCGATGACGAGCCAGGCCCCGTCGGGAGCCTGGAGCACCTGGCCCAGGTGGAGGTCTGCGTGGATGCGCTGGAGCGGCGGGATGTCCTCGAGGCTCTCGATCTGGCGCAGGATGCCGTCGACCTCCGCATCGAGGGGCCCGACGGCGTCGTGCGCCTCCTCCCACGCCCAGCGGATGCGCTGGCTCAGGGCGTGCTTGAACTCGCTCTCCTCCGCCGTGGTGGCCGTCCGGCTGCCGAAGGCGCCGTCGAGCTGCCGATGGATGCGCGCGACCGCACGTCCCAGCCCTCGCGCTTCAGCCGTGAAGTCCGTTCCGTCGGCAGCGGCGGCGGACGCCGTGCGCCAGGCGTCCGTGCTTCCCTCGACGAAGTCGCGCAGCACACTGACGTGGCCCGTCACGTGCCGGCCCGGCTCCGCACCGCTCTCCTGCCAGGTACCCGTGACCCAGCCGTAGGTGTCCGGGGTGTCCAGGGAGCCGCCGGCCGTGAGCCGGGCGCTGATCTGCACGTCGGGGCTCTCCCCCGCCGCGAGCACGCGGAAGAACTTCACGATCATGGAGCCGGGACCGGAGCCGTACACCACCGAGGTGTTCGACTGCTCGCCCTGCAGCACCTTCACGGGCTGGGAGACACCCTGTTCCTGGTGCTTCGGCGCCTTGATCATGACGCCCGTGAGGCGCCCGTCCGGCGTGCTGCCGGTCGAGAGGATGAAGTCCACCCACAGCCGCACGAAATCCGCGTCGTGTGTCGCGTCATAGGCCCATCGGCGGCCGAGCTCGGGGTGATCGACCTGCCCGATGAGGCCGGGTGCGGCGTCGTCGAGTGGCTCACGCCGGTAGCTGATCGGCACACTGACGACGTCCGTGCGGCTTCCCGACCCGACCGCCAGGAAATGCACCTCGAAGCCGGCCCTGCCCGCCGGATCCTCGAGCACGGTACCGCCGACGACCGTCAGGTCCATCGACTCACCCTTCACGGGGAACCACCGCTGTGACGGGAGCCATTCGGTGAGGATCTCCGGGATGAAGGGGATGTGGGTCGCCATTATCTGATTGCCTCCGGGATGGGGATGACCGGCATCGCCTGCGTGTGAGGGGATGAGCTGTTAGAGCTTGCCGAGCGCACGCGCAGCCAGAAGAAGTCGTGGCTGCCGAGCGTCAGGGTGACCTCGCCGTCCTCGGCGAAGGCCGGGAAGATGGACCCGCCGAAGAGGTCGCGCAGGCCACGGCCGGCGAACTCCGGGAGGCGCATCTTCGCTGCCACGGGGTGCTGCGAGAGGTTGAAGATGCACAGCACCGACTCGGCGGGCTCCCCCTCGGCATTCGTCTCGCCGATCTCGCGCAGGAAGGCCAGCACGTTCTCCGACTCGACGGGGACGTTGCGGTAGACGCCCAGCCCGAACGCGGGATGGGCCTTGCGCACCGCGAGCATCTGGCGCACCCAGTGCAGCAGGGAGCTCGACGTCGCCATCTGGGCTTCCACGTTCACGTGGTTGTAGTGGTAGACGAGGGACTGCACGACGGGCAGGTACAGCTTCCCGGGATCGACCGGTGAGAACCCCGCGTTGCGGTCCGGCGTCCACTGCATCGGGGTTCGCGAGGCATCGCGATCCTCGAGCCAGATGTTGTCACCCATGCCGATCTCGTCGCCGTAGTACAGGAACGGGCTGCCCGGCAGTGACAGCAGGAGGGCGTGGATCAGTTCGACCTCGGCGCGGGAGTTGTCGAGCAGCGGAGAGAGCCGCCGTCGGATCCCGACGTTGGCCCGCATCCGGGGATCGGGCGCGTACCAGCCGAGCATCGCCTCGCGCTCCTCGTTGGTGACCATCTCGAGGGTGAGTTCGTCGTGGTTGCGGAGGAACGTGCCCCACTGGGCTCCGGCCGGGATGTCCGGCGTCTCCCTCATCGTCTCGATGATGGGCGCCGCCTTCTGGTCACGGAGAGCGTAGAAGAGCCGCGGCATGATCGGGAAGTGGAAGGACATGTGGCACTCGGGACCGTCCTCGTCACCGAAGTACTCGACGACCTCGTCCGGCATTTGGTTCGCCTCGGCGATGATGACGCGGCCCGGATACTTCTCGTCCACCATGGCGCGGAGCCGCTTCAGGAACTCGTGGGTCTTGGGCAGGTTCTCGCAGTTGGTGCCCTCCTCCTCGAACAGGTAGGGGATGGCGTCGGCGCGGAAGCCGTCGATCCCCTGGTCGAGCCAGAACTTCACGACATCGAAGATGGCTTCCTGCACCTTGGGGTTCTCGAAGTTCAGGTCCGGCTGGTGGCTGAAGAACCGGTGCCAGAAGAACTGGCGTCGCACGGGGTCGAACGTCCAGTTGGATTCCTCGGTGTCGACGAAGATGATCCGCGCGTCCTGGTACTTCTCATCGGTGTCGCTCCAGACGTAGAAGTCGCCGTAGGGACCCTCTGGATCGCTGCGGGACTCCTGGAACCAGTGGTGCTGGTCGGAGGTGTGGTTCATCGGCAGGTCGATGATCACGCGGACGCCGCGCGCGTGGGCCTCGGCCACGAGCCGCTTGAAGTCACTGAGCGAGCCGAACTCGTCGAGCACGTCGTAGTAGTCCGAGATGTCGTACCCGCCGTCGCGCAGCGGGGACTTGAAGAACGGCGGCAGCCACAGGCAGTCGACGCCGAGCCACTGGAGGTAGTCCAGTTTCTCGATCAGACCCGAGAGGTCACCGGAGCCGTCCCCGTTCGCGTCGGCGAAGCCGCGCACCAGGGCCTCGTAGAAGACCGCCTTGCGGTACCAGTGGGGGTCGTGGGCCAGTCCCGGTGCGTTGAGCTGGAAGGGGTTGGGCACTAGTGCTGCCTCCTGATTGAAAGAATGTGTGCGGGTTCGACATGCGCGTCGAGCCGGACGTAGTTGTGCTCGCCCCAGCTGAAGGTCTGTCCGGTGATCAGATCATCCACGAGGAACGTACCGTTCTCGTCCAGATCGGCCGCATCCAGTCCCAGCTGTGCGAGGTCCAGCGACACCGTGCTCTCGCGCGTACTGTGCGGGTCGACCGTGACGACGACGATGATCGTGTCCTTGCCCTCGGCCGTCTGCTTGTGCTTGGCGAAGACCAGGGTCGCCGGGTCGGTGCTGGCGTGGATGCTCAGGTTCTCGAGGTCCCCGAGTGCGGGGTGCGATCTCCTGATCGCGTTCAGCCTGGTGATGAACGGGGCCAGGGAGCGGCCCTCGGCCTCGGCAGCGGCGTAGTCCCGGGGCCGGTACTGGAACTTCTCGTTGTCGATGTACTCCTCCGCCCCCGGACGCGCGACGTGCTCGAACAGCTCGTAGCCGGAGTAGACGCCCCACAGCGGGCTCGCCATGGAAGCGAGCACTGCCCTGATTTTGAACGCGGCCGGCCCGCCGTACTGCAGGTACTCCGTGAGGATGTCCGGGGTGTTCACGAAGAAGTTCGGACGGAAGTACGACGGCGAGACCTTGCTGATCTCGGTGAAGTACTCCTCGAGCTCGGTCTTCGTGTTCCTCCAGGTGAAGTACGAGTAGGACTGCTGGAATCCGGCGCGGCCCAGCGCGTGCATCATCGGGGGACGCGTGAACGCCTCCGCGAGGAAGATGACCTCGGGGTGTTTCCGGTTCACCCGGCCGATGAGCCATTCCCAGAACTGGACCGGCTTGGTGTGCGGGTTGTCCACCCGGAAGATCTTCACCCCGTGCTGGACCCACATGAGGACGATCCGCAGGACCTCCTTCGCCAGACCCGAGGGGTCGTTGTCGAAGTTGATCGGGTAGATGTCCTGGTACTTCTTCGGGGGGTTCTCCGCATAGGCGATGGACCCGTCCACACGTGTGGTGAACCACTCCGGGTTCGTCTTCACCCAGGGGTGGTCGGGTGAGGCCTGCAGCGCGAGGTCGAGCGCCACTTCGAGGTCGAGCTCCCGGGCGCGCGCCACGAAGGCGTCGAAGTCCTCGAACGTGCCGAGGTCCGGGTGGATCGCATCGTGCCCGCCGTCCTCGGAACCGATGGCCCACGGGGAGCCCGGATCACCGGGTCCCGCGGTGAGCGTGTTGTTCGGGCCCTTACGGTGCGTCCGGCCGATCGGGTGGATGGGAGGCAGATAGACGACGTCGAAGTTCATGGCAGCCACCGCGTCGAGGCGCTTCGTGGCCTCGCGGAAGGTACCGGATGTCCACGTCGCAGTCTCGGGGTCGTAGGTGGCCCCCTCCGACCTGGGGAAGAACTCGTACCAGGCAGCCCTTCCAGCGAGCTCCCGCTCCACGTTGATGGGATAGGCCCGCGATGCGGTAACGAGGGACCGGATGGGCTGCCGGGCTATCGCGTCGTGGATCTGAGGGGACAGACCAGCAGCGAGGCGCGCCTCGACACTGAGCGAGGTGTCCGACAGGGCAGCCGCCGTGCGCCGGAAGAGCGCCGCGTCCCGGGCGGAGCGCTCATCCGCAGCCCGGGTGAACAGCGCCGCGCCCTCCTGGAGCATGAGGTCGACGTCGACACCTGCGGCGATCTTGATCGTCGCGTCGTGTTCCCAGGTGCCGAAGAGATCCGACCAGCCTTCGATGGTGAAGGTGTGCAGGCCCTTCACGCGGGGCGTGAGCGTGCCCGCCCAGCGGTCGAGGCCGGAGCCGACGGGCGTCATCCTGACCCGCTGCACCTCCTTGCCCTTGGCATCGTGCAGGACGGCCGAGACGCCGAGCTGGTCGTGGCCTTCCCGGAAGACGGTCGCGCCGATGGCGATGTCCGAGCCCGGGATCGCCTTGGCAGGGAAGAGTCCGTCCTCGACGACGGGGGTGACCGCCGTGATCGGGATGCGGCCGAAGCGCAGTCCGTCGGGGTACTGGGAATTTCGGTTCTGCTCGGTAGAGGTCGTCACCCGTACGACGTTAGCGAGTAATGGGCCGAATTGCTAAGGCGGCTTCGCGTAACATCGGGCGCCGCGCAGTATTACGCAAGCGATTGCAGAGCGATCCCTCCCCACGGCTGGGCAAGTGCGCTAGCGTAACCGGGGTGAAGGCAATCCGCAGATTTACCGTCCGAACTGTCCTCCCCGAAAGCATTGCACCGCTCGGGAAACTAGCGGGCAACCTGCGCTGGTCGTGGCACCTGCCGACCTCGCGCCTCTTCGAGGAGATAGACCCCGCAGCGTGGGAGGCGAGCGACCATGACCCTGTCTCGTTCCTGGGCTCCGTCACCCGGGAGAAACTGCAGCAGCTCGCCGCGGACGAGAAGCTCGTCCAGCGGATCAACGAACTCGGCGCGGACCTCGACAGCTACCTGACCGAACCCCGCTGGTACCAGGGACTCGGCGAGGACGCCCCCCGCAGCATCGCCTACTTCTCCCCCGAGTACGGCATCAGCGCCGTTCTGCCCCAGTATTCCGGTGGTCTCGGTATCCTCGCGGGCGACCACCTGAAGTCGGCGTCGGACCTGGGCGTGCCGCTCATCGGCGTCGGTCTCCTCTACCAGGCCGGCTACTTCAAGCAGTCCCTCTCCCGCGATGCGTGGCAGCAGGAGACCTATCCCGTCCTGGACCCGGACGGCCTCCCGCTGACCCTGCTGCGGGAGCAGGACGGCTCGGCCGCCAAGGTCGTCCTCCCCCTGCCCAACGGACGGCAGCTGTCCGCGCACATCTGGCGCGCGACGTCGGACGCGTGCCGCTGCTGCTCCTCGATTCCAATGTCAGCGAGAACGACGAAGCCGCGCGCAATGTCACCGACCGTCTCTACGGCGGCGGTGGGGACCAGCGCCTCCAGCAGGAGCTGCTGCTCGGTATGGGCGGGGTCAAGGCGCTGCGCATCTTCCAGCGCCTGACCGGTACTCCTGCCCCCGAGGTGTTCCACACCAACGAGGGCCATGCCGGTTTCCTGGGGATCGAACGTATCCGGGAGCTGATGGACCCGTCGAACGAGTCGCCCATGAGCTGGGAGGAGGCGCTCACCGCCGGGCGCGCATCCACGGTCTTCACGACCCACACCCCCGTACCCGCAGGGATCGACCGCTTCGACCGGTCGCAGATCGAGCACTTCTTCAATGCGGGCCTCGCGCCGTCCGTCCCGACCGACCGCGTGCTGGCCCTGGGAGCCGAGAACTACGCCGACGGTGATCCCGCGAAGTTCAACATGGCCGTCATGGGCCTGCGTCTCGCGCAGCGTGCCAACGGCGTGGCGAAACTGCACGGAGAGGTGTCACGCGGCATGTTCTCCGGGCTGTGGCCGGGCTTCGACACCAACGAGGTCCCGATCTCCTCGGTGACCAACGGAGTCCACGTCCCGAGTTGGGTGGATCCCGAGATCGCGGACTTCGCCCTCGCGAACTTCGGTGCCGAGTCCATCCTGGATCCCCAGTGGAACAAGGTCTACGACGTCCCGGACAAGGACATCTGGGCGCTGCGCCGCAGCCTGCGCTCCAACCTGGTGGACGACGTGCGGCAGCGGCTGCGCTCCTCCTGGAAGAAGCGGGGAGCGGCCGACGCCGAGCTGACGTGGACCGACTCCGTGCTGGACCCGGATGTCCTCACCATCGGCTTCGCGCGTCGTGTCCCGACCTACAAGCGGCTCACGCTCATGCTCCGCAACCCCGACCGCCTGAAGGCCCTGCTCCTCCATCCGGAGCACCCCATCCAGCTGGTGATCGCCGGCAAGTCGCATCCCGCGGACGAGCAGGGCAAGCGCATGATCCAGGACCTCGTCCGGTTCACGGACGACCCCGAGGTCCGCCACCGGATCGTCTTCCTGCCCAACTACGACATCGCCATGGCCCGCACGCTCTTCCCGGGTTGCGATGTCTGGCTGAACAACCCGCTGCGTCCCCTCGAGGCCTGTGGCACCTCGGGTATGAAGGCGGCGATCAACGGGGGCCTCAACCTGTCCGTCCTGGACGGCTGGTGGGACGAGATGTACGACGGAGACAACGGCTGGGCGATCCCGACCGCGAACAACGGCTCCTCCGCGGATGAGCGCGACGACATCGAGGCGGCAGCCCTGTACGACCTCCTCGAGACCCAGGTCGGCCCACGGTTCTACTCGATGGTGCCGGCCGACGGAGCCGGGGCCGCGGGCCCCTCGGAGCCGTCGCGCGACGGCGTACCGCACCAGTGGATCGCGATGATCAAGCACACCATGGCGACGCTCGGCCCCGCGGTGTCCGCGGAGCGCATGCTGCAGGACTACGTGGAGAAGCTGTACCGCCCGGCCTGGCGCGCGGGCCGGGAAGCTGCCGCCGACCACTTCTCCCTCGCGAGGAGGACCGCGGCCTGGCGCTCGCGCGTGCAGGGCAGTTGGCCCGCCGTGCAGGTCGAGCACGTCGACTCGTCCGGTGTCTCCGAGGACCCGCAGATCGGCGACTCGCTCACCGTCAGCGCCTATGTGTCGCTGGGCGGGCTCGATCCAGACGACGTCTCCGTCGAGGTGGCCTACGGGCGCGCCTCCGACAGTGACGAACTGAGCAATGTGACGGTCGAGGACCTCGACGTCGCGGAGAACCTCGGCAGCGGCCGCTACCTGTTCACGGGAGGCGTCCGGATAGACCACTCCGGTTCGTTCGGCTACACGGTGCGGGTCCTGCCGAAACACTCGACGCTCGTCACGAAGGCCGAACTGGGACTCGTCGCGAACGCCTGACGGACCCAGCCGCCGCTCCCGTCGGAGCTGCAGACGACGAAGCCCGGGACCGAGTCCCGGGCTTCGTCGTGACCCGGCCTGTTCCTGCGGGCCGCGGAGGAGTCAGCAGCGATAGATCCGGACCGAATCGGCCAGGATCGTGTCCCCCTCGCCGGAGCGCAGCCGCCGGGAATCCGGAACCGGGCCGCGGGCTGCGGAGTCGAACGTCAGGCCGAACCAGCGGGGCTGCTCCCCCTCGATGCCCTGTCCCTGCAGGATCCAGGCCGAGGGCAAGTGGATCCGGGTGTCCTGGAGCGAACCGTTGATGACGACGAGCCCGTTCATCGTTCCGCCCCTGGACCCGAGGAGCAACTGCACGCTCCGGGTCTGCGGGTCGTTCCACTCGTGAGCCGTCATCGGCAGCCCGGCGGCGTTGAACCAGAGGAGCGTCGACTGGTCCCCACGCGAGGGGAAGCTGGCGGGCTGTCCCGCCAGGAAGTCCTTCCGGATACTCAGCAGCGTCCGCGTGGCGTCGAGCATGCGCCGCGACGCGGCGTCGTCGGACCAGTGCAGCCACGCGAGCTCGTTGTCCTGGCAATAGGCGTTGTTGTTGCCGCCCTGCGAGCGGCCGAACTCGTCCCCGGCGGTGATCATCGGCACGCCGAGCGAGATGAGCAGCGACGCCATGATGTTCCGGGCACTGCGTTCCCTCGCAGCGATGATTCCCTCGTCCTCGGTCCGTCCCTCGGCCCCGTGGTTGTAGCTGCGGTTGTCGTTGTGTCCGTCCCGGTTGCCCTCGCCGTTGGCCTCATTGTGCTTTCGCTCGTAGGCGGTGAGGTCGGCGAGCGTGAAGCCGTCATGGGCCGTGACGAGATTGACCGAGGCGAGCGCGCTGCGCCCCGACGCCGCGAACGTCTCCGCCGAGCCGGACAGGCAGCCGGAGAGCCGCGCGGGAGAGGAACCCTCGCCGCCCGCCCTGATCGCGGCGATGTCGCCGAGCCAGAAGTCCCTCACGGTGTCGCGGAAACCGTCGTTCCAGTCGGCCCAGCCCACCGGGAACTGACCGGTCCGCCAGCCGTCGGGACCGAGGTCCCACGGCTCGGCGATGAGTTTCGTCCCTCGCAGCGCTTTCGAGGCACCAGCCGCAACCAGGAAGGGATGCCTCGGAGTGAAGGTGTTCCGCTCGTCGCGCGCGAGGGTCACGGCGAGGTCGAAACGGAAGCCGTCGATGTGGCATTCCTCGACCCAGTAGCGCAGGGAGTCGAGTGCGAACTCCACGACGCGGGCTTGGGAGAAGTCCAGGCTGTTCCCGCAGCCGGTCGTGTCCACGTAGCGGCTGTCGTGGTGCCGGTAGTAGTCGAGGTCACCCAGTCCGCGCCAGCACAGCGCGGGCCGGTGCTGATCGCCCTCCGCGGTGTGGTTGTAGACGACGTCGAGGAGGACTTCGAGCCCGGCCTCGTGGAGGGCGCGGACCATGGACTTGAACTCGTCCAGCACGGCCCCCGGTCCTGCCGCGCGTGCCGCTACCGTGGCGTAATCGGTGTGCGCGGAGAAGAAACCGAGCGTGTTGTAACCCCAGTAGTTGCTCAGGCCGAGGGGCTCGAGGTGCGGTTCGTCGATGTGGAAGTGGATGGGCAGCAGTTCGACGGCGGTGACTCCGAGGTTCCGGAGATGCGCGATCATCGCCGGGTGGGCGAGCCCCGCATAGGTGCCCCGCAGGTCCTCGGGAACGTCGGGGTGCAGCTTGGTGAGGCCCTTGACGTGGGCTTCGTAGATGACGGTGTCCCGCCACGGAGTCCGCGGGTGCTCGCTCGTCCCCCAGTCGAACGAGTGCTCGAGGAACACCGAGTAGTACGTGCGGACCGGCGGTTCGTCCGTTCCGGACCGGGTGTCGACGGTCTCGACCGCCCGCGCGTAGGGATCGAGGAGCAGCTGCGCCTGGCCAGGACTCCCCGGCAGCTCCTGGGCGGTGGGCCAGAAAGCGTAGAGCGCGCCAGGACCCACCGGGCCGACGACGCCGTGGTGCACCCCGCCGTCGAGCCCTACGAGCGTCTCGGAGGTCCACGTCCCGTCGACACGCTGCCAGTGGACATCCATCGAAGGGATGGCAGGCGCCCAGACCGCCGCATTGGCATGGTCGTCCCTGCCCCACGCCCCGGTGATGGCATGAAGACCGAGGGGGAACTCACGGGAGGCCCGCGGCAGCGGGGACGGGTTCACCATGCCGGAGATCAGACCGCGCGCTGGCGGGAGATCTCATACAGGGTGATTCCCACCGCCATCGAAGCGTTCAGCGACTCCATGGCGGAATCGATGGGGATGGAGACGATCTGGTCGCAGTTCTCGCGGACGAGCCGGGACAGCCCCTTGCCCTCGGAACCGACGACGATGCAGATGGGGTCCCGTCCGAGGGTCAGCTCAGGCAGCGAGACATCGCCGTCCCCGTCCAGACCGAGGACGAAGATGCCCTTCTGCTTGAACGACTTCAGCGCCGAGTTGAGGTTGCCGACGCGGGCGACGGGCACCCGGACTGCAGCACCGGCGCTGGTCTTCCACGCGGACGCCGTGACGCCGACCGAGCGCCGCTCCGGCACGATGACGCCATGACTGCTGAAGGCCGAGGCGGAGCGGATGATCGCTCCGAGGTTGCGGGGGTCGGTAATGCCGTCGAGGGCCACGAAGAGCGGCGCGTTGCCGATGTGTCCGCGGCGGTACTTCTCGATCGTCTCGTCGACGAGGTCGAGGGCGTCGGCGTACTCGTAGGGAGGGATCTGCAGCATGAGGCCCTGGTGGACGGAGCCGTCCGTCATGCGGTCGAGCTCGGGCTTGCCCGTCTCCATCACCGGGATGCCGCGCTCGGCCGCCATCTTCAGGGACTCCCGGACGCGGTCGTCCATCTCGATGCGGATGGCGACGTGCAGGGCCTTGGCGGGGATACCGGCGCGGAGGGCCTCGACCACGGAGTTGCGGCCCGTGACGACCTCTTCAGCAGCCTTGCCCTTGGTGCGGCCGGTACCGGCGTTCCGGCCACCTGCACGCTTGGCCTCGGAACGCTCGGCCAACTCCTTGCTCTTGAACGCCTTGTGGTAGGGGCGGTCCTCCGCCTTCGGAGTGGGGCCCTTGCCCTCGAGCGACTTGCGTCCGTGTCCGCCGGTGCCGATGGTGGGGCCCTTTTTCGTTTTGCGAACCGCGCCTGGACGTCCGTGACTGACCATGGAAAACACCCTTATATAGAAGAAGAATCCGTTCCAGTTTACGCGGAGCCGGTGCGGTGTCCCGGCACTGCCCCCGGACGGCGCGCACCGGCCCCTGGAAGGGGGCCCCGCTAGTCGCCGGCGAGGGACCAGTCCACGCCGTCGGCGGAGTCCTCCAGTGCGATCCCCGCCCCAGCCAGTGCGTCGCGGATCTGGTCGGCCCGGGCCCAGTCGCGAGCGCTGCGGGCAGCACTGCGCTCGGCGATGCGATCACGGACGAGGGCGTCCAGGGCGGCGCTCGCCGGAGCATCGGCAGCTCGGCCGGCGTCACCTGCGTCGTCCAGGCCCAGCACTGCTGTCATCCCGACGACGGCGGCCAGCGCCGCCCGAACGGCGTCGTCGTCCCCGGCCGCGAGTGCGACGTTTCCACTCCGCACCGTGGTGTGGAGGACGGCGAGCGCCTGGGGCACGTTGAGATCGTCGTCCATGGCGTCGGCGAACGCTGGCGGAAGATCCTCCGCGCGACCGGATGCAGGGTTCGGGGCGCCCACCCTGACGGATGCCTTGGTGATGAAGCCGTCGATGCGCGCTACCGCAGCCGCGGCCTCCTGCAGCGAGGTCTCCCGATAGTCGAGGACGGAGCGATAGTGCGCCTGCCCGAGGTAGTACCGGACCACGCGTGGCCCTGCGGCGTCGATCATCTCCTGGGGACCCACCGTGTTCCCGATCGACTTCGACATCTTCTCGCCGCCGTAGGTCACCATGCCGTTGTGCATCCAGAAACGGGCGAACGCGTGGCCGGCGGCCTGCGACTGGGCCATCTCGTTCTCGTGGTGGGGGAAACGGAGGTCCAGTCCCCCGCCGTGGATGTCGAACTCCGTGCCGAGGTACTTGGTGACCATGCTCGAGCACTCGAGGTGCCAGCCCGGCCGCCCGGTTCCCCACGGACTTGACCACGCCGCCGAGGCCGGATCGGTGTCCTTCGAGCCCTTCCACAGCGCAAAGTCGCGCGGATCCTTCTTGCCCCTCGGGTCGGCGTCCGGAGCAGCCTGCATGTCGTCGATGTCCTGCCGCGTCAGGCTGCCGTAGGCGGGCCAGGACCGGACGTCGAAGTAGACGTCTCCCGAGCCGTCCGGCGCCGGGTAGGCATGCCCGCGGTCGATCAGGAGCTGGATGAGCGCGTGCATCTCCGGGATGTGTCCCGTGGCTCGCGGCTCGTACGTGGGCGGGCGGACCCCGAGCGCCGCGTAGGCGCGATGGAACTCCTGCTCGAAGCGATAGGCGAGGGCCCACCACGGTTCCTCCGGGACGACGCCGGCGTCCTGCGCTCCGTCCCGCACCTGGAACGAGGCCTCGGACTTGGCGAGGATCTTGTCATCGATGTCGGTGACGTTCCGGACGACGGTGACGCGCAGGCCCCGCGCTTCCAGCCAGCGCGTCAGCTGGTCGAACGCGATGGCGGACCGCACATGACCGACGTGGGGCATGCCCTGGACGGTGGCACCGCAGTAGTAGAGGCCCGCCCGACCCGGCTCGAGGGGTTCGAAGGGCCGCACCTCGGCGCGGGCGGTGTCATAGAATCGCAGGCTCACCGGTCCAGATTACCCGGCTCCGCCCGTCAGGCCGTCGGTCCCGCAGGCGCGGAGCCGGGTGCCGACCGCACGACGACGGCCGTTGCGATGGCGGCGACGCCCTCACCCCTGCCCGTGAGCCCGAGCCCGTCCGTGGTCGTGGCGGAGACGCTCACGGGCGCCTGCGCGGCATCGGACAGCACGGCCTCTGCCTCCGCGCGCCGCGGGGCGAACTTTGGCCGGTTGCCGATGAGCTGCACCGCGATGTTGCCGATCTCGTAACCGGCCTCGCGGACGATGGCTGCGGCGGCCGAGAGCAGTCGGTGACCGGAGGCTCCCGCGTACTCGGGACGGTCCGTGCCGAAGTGCGTTCCGAGGTCGCCGACCCCGGCTGCGGAGAACAGCGCGTCGGCTGCTGCGTGCGCGACCACGTCACCGTCGGAATGGCCGGACAGGCCCCGCTCCCCCTCCCACAGGAGGCCCGCCAGCCACAGCGGTGCCGGGTCGCCCACGGGCGCGTAGGCATGGACGTCCGTTCCCACCCCGGCGCGGGGAAGGCGGAGGTGGTCACTGAGGTACACGGCGGCTCCTGCATAGTCTGGACGGGATGGGTAGGGATCGGGACGGATAAGTGATAACAGCCCGGGGAACCTACGCCGGCGGGCCGGCGGGCCGCCCGGCGAGGACGGCCTCGGCGAAGACGAGGTCCAGGGGCGTGGTGACCTTGAAGGCGAGAGCGTCACCGTCGACCACGCCGACCGTCGCTCCGCGTGCTTCCATCAGCATGGCGTCGTCCGTGATCCGCGGGTCCTGCGCGGCTGCACTCGCATGGGCTGCGCGCAGGGCGCCGGCGGCGAACCCCTGGGGCGTCTGCACGGCGCGCAGGCTCGAGCGGTCCGGGGTCGCCGTGACCACACCGTCCTCGACGACCTTGACGGTGTCCACCACGGCGAGCACCGGCACGACGGCGACACCGCCCGCCGCGACGGCCGAGGCAACGCGTCGGAAGACGTCCACGGGGGTGAGGGCACGGGCCGCATCGTGCACGAGGACGACGTCGACCGACGACGGCAGTCCGTCGAGGCCTGCGCGCACGGAGTCGGTGCGCGTGGACCCGCCGGTCACACCGATGACCGGGACGCTCGTCCTGCGGGCGGCGTGCTCCACGACGGAGGAGAGGAGGTCGTCGTCGGCCGGCAGCACGACGACGATGAAGGCCGCGACACCGGACTCGAGAACGGCGTCCAGGGAGTGCTCCAGGAGCGTCCGTCCCCCGCACAGCACGCGTGCCTTCGGGATTCCCCGACCCAGCCGGCGGCCGGACCCGGCGGCGACCAGGACGACGCCCACGTGGGCCGACGCGGCGGTGGAGTTACTGGTCGCGGACACCCCGTCACACTACGGCAGGCCCACGAAAAAGAGGGACCCGAGGGTCCCTCTTTCTCACTGCTTCGATCTTCTAGGAGGCCAGGACCTCGTCGAGGACCGTCGCCGCCTTCTCTTCGTCGGTCTTCTCCGCGAGAGCGAGCTCGGAGATCAGGATCTGCCGCGCTTTCGCGAGCATCCGCTTCTCTCCGGCGGACAACCCGCGATCATGGTCGCGACGCCAGAGGTCGCGAACGACCTCTGCGACCTTGATGACGTCACCCGACGCGAGCTTCTCGAGGTTCGCCTTGTAGCGGCGGGACCAGTTGGTGGGCTCTTCCGTAAATTCGGCCCGAAGGACGTCGAACACATGCTCGAGGCCCTCCTTGCCCACCACGTCGCGAACCCCTACGAGGTCAACGTTCTCTGCTGGTACTTCTATTGTCAGATCACCCTGTGCCACCTTGAGCTTGAGATACATCTTCTCTTCGCCCTTGATGACGCGCATCTTGATCTCTTCGATCTTCGCTGCGCCGTGGTGAGGGTAAACAACTGTTTCGCCGACCTCAAAAACCATGTGGACTTTCCCCTTTCCCGCGAGTCAGTTTATCACGGCAACGACACGCCGACCGCGCGTTTTCGCAGGTCAGAAGGGCCGAACGAGCTGAATTGGCTATCATTCGCCTCTTGACGGAAAGCGCTTTAGGTGATTCAGGCGCACGACGGGTGGCTGAACCGACACCACGATTCCTCGGCGTAGCCGATAGTCTGTGGGATAGATCCGCACCGGATGACCGATCTGTCCCACCTGATGAACCCAGGAGTTTCTGCTGTGAATTGTGCACCGAAGAACGTAGTGCAGCCGGCCGTCGCTGCAGGCGCCGTGCTGGTCATGCTGGCCGTCTCCGGCTGCAGCTTCACCACGGAGCAGTCGACGACGACTCAGTACGCACCGTCGGACGGCATCGTGAAGGATCTCGGCCCGGTGCTGCTGCGCAACATCCTGATCGTCGGCCGTGACGACGACGCCGAAGGCCGACTCGTCGGCACCGTGTACAACACCAGTGACGAGGCCGTCGACCTGACGATCAGGACCGGCAGCGCATCGACGGACATCACGATCGACGGGCAGGGCGAGTTCCGCTTCGAGGACGAGACCACCGACGACGGCACCCTCCAGGGACTCGACGACATCCCGGGCTCCCTGATCGATGTCGACTTCGTGGTCGAAGGGGAGGATGCGACCTTCCAGGTGCCCGTACTCGACGGGACCCTGGAGGAGTACCGCGAGTTCGTCCCCGGCGGCTACACACCGCGTCCGAGCGAGCCCGCCGCGACCGAGGAAGCACACGAGGGCGAGTAGCGCCCGACCACGTGGAAATGCCCGCCCCGATCTCGGGGCGGGCATTTCCATCTGCGGAATCCGGCGCCCGCAGTCACGGCGCCTGCGGCGCCGCGGTGACCAGGAGGCGGCGGCTAGGGCTCGTACTTGTACCCGAGTCCCCGGACCGTGATGAGGTACCGCGGGTTCGACGGATCAGGCTCCACCTTGCCGCGCAGCCGCTTGACGTGGACGTCGAGGGTCTTGGTGTCACCCACGTAGTCCGAACCCCAGACGCGGTCTATCAGCTGGCCGCGGGTCAGCACCCTGCCGGAGTTCCTCAGGAGCATCTCCAGCAACTCGAACTCCTTCAGCGGCAGTGCGACCTGCTCGCCGTCGACGCTCACCACGTGGCGCTCGATGTCCATGCGGACCGGACCGGCCTGGATGGTGTTCGAGATCAGCTCCTCGGGCTCGCCCTGGCGCCTGAGCACCGCACGGACCCGGGCCACCAGCTCCCGCGACGAGTACGGCTTGGTGACGTAGTCGTCTGCGCCGAGTTCCAGGCCCACCACCTTGTCGATCTCGGCGTCCTTGGCGGTCAGCATGATGACCGGGACGCTGGAGCGCTGGCGCAGCTGGCGGCAGACCTCCGTACCGGAGAGACCGGGCAACTGCAGGTCCAGCAGCACCAGATCGGCGCCCGTGCGGTCGAACTCGGTGACGGCGTCGAGGCCGTTGTCCACCACGGACACCTCGAAGCCTTCCTTGCCGAGCAGATAGGACAGAGGGTCGCTGAAGGACTCCTCGTCCTCGACGATCAGAATTCGGCTCAAGCCTTGACTCCCTGCTCATGGGCAGCAGTGCTGCCCTTCTTCGATGACTTCCTGTCGGCGCTCTGGCGCGCCGTAGCACCCCCGCCTGCTTGCTGATCGGACGCGCCGTCGTCGTCCGCGCTCCGCTCCATCTCCGGCAGCCGGACCGTGAAAGTGCTGCCCTGGCCGGCCTGCGACCACACCGTCACCTCGCCGCCGTGGTTGGCCACCACGTGCTTGACGATGCTGAGCCCGAGCCCTGTGCCGCCGGTCTGTCGGGAACGCGCGGCGTCGATGCGGTAGAACCGCTCGAAGATCCGCTCCTGCTCCTCGGGCGTGATGCCGGCGCCCTGGTCCGTGACGGAGATCTGGACGAGACCTTCGCGTGAGCGTACCCCGACTCCCACGCGCGTCCCCTCGGGCGAGTAGCGGATCGCGTTGTCGATGAGGTTGCGGAAGGCGGTCATCAACAGGTCCCGGTCGCCGTACACCGGGGTGGTGGCCGAGCCGCCGACGACGATCTCGATCCGCTTGCTCTCCGCGGGCAGCTTGTTGCGGTCGACGGCCTCCGAGATGACCGAGTTGATGTCGACCGCCTTGCCCCGGCGGACGACGTCGGCCCCCTGGAGCCGGGAGAGTTCGATGATGTCCTGCACGAGCGCGGAGAGGCGGCCGGACTCCTTGTGCATGCGCTGGGCGAAGCGTCGCACGGCGACCTCGTCCTCCGCGGCGTCGTCGATGGCCTCGGCGAGCAGGGAGATCGCACCGACCGGTGTCTTCAGTTCGTGCGAGACGTTGGCCACGAAGTCGTTACGGATCTCCTCACTCCGGGTGATCTCCGTGCGGTCGTCAGCGAGGATCAGGATGTACTCGGCACCCAGCGCCGCGACACGCACCTGGACCACGATGGTGCCCTGGCCGAGGGGTCCGCGCGGAAGCTCGAGCTGCTGCTGTTCGATCACGCCGTCGCGCCGGACGCGCGCCGTGAGGTCGAGCAGCTCGGAGTGGACGACGGTGTGTCCGCGGACGAGGCCGAAGGCGTACGCGGCGGGACTGGCCCGGACGACGCCGTCGATCGCGTCCACGATGACGTAGGCGCGGCCGATGATCGACAGGACCTCGGCGGCACCGTCGGGAAGCGACGGCTCGTCCTCGTAGAGGAGCCGGAGGCGCTGCGCCTCGCTCGCACGGAACGCCGCCATGCCGCTCACGCCGAGGGCCAGGCCTACCAGCCCGGCCACGAGCGTCAGGAGAAGGGGGTCCACGGACCTAGCTTATGCTCTGGACTTTCCGCCCCGTCCTATCCGGTGGCAATAGGTAAGGGGTTCAACTAACGTTCACACAAAGCGGGGAAACAGTTCACCGCTGGCTGGAAGTGTCGTCGGCAGAACTGTGACAACGGTTGATTCGAAACTTCCAGGGAAGGACGCCCACGTGCGCAAGGTTTTTCAGGCCGAGCTACACCAGATCGGTGAGGAGCTCATCGAGATCTCGCAGCTGGTGTCCGAGGCCATCCAGAAGGCCAACAGCGCTTTCCAGGGTGCGGACACAGAACTGGCCCAGGAGGTCATCGCGGCCGATGCGCGCATCGACTTCCTGCAGAACGACCTCGACGAGAGGGCCATCGACATCCTCGCGCTCCAGGGGCCGGTGGCATCCGACCTGCGGATGATCGTCGGGGCGCTGCGCATGAGCGCGTCGCTCGAGCGCATGGGCGACCTCGCCCGCCACGTGGCTCAGCTCGCTCGCCTTCGGTTCCCGGCGAACGTGATCCCGGAGCGGATCCGCCCGACCTTCGACGAACTGGCCCTGCTCGACGTCCAGATCGCGGCGAAGGTCACCGAGCTCCTCGAGACCCGGAACCTCGACCTCAGCAACGAGATCAGTGCCGCCAATGCCCGGGTCAACGAGTTGCACGCCGGGGTGTTCCGGGCGATCGCCGCCGAGGACTGGAACGAGAGCGCGCCGACGACGGTCGACGTCACGCTCGCCAGCCGCTACTACGAGCGATTCGCCGACCACGGCGTCTCGGTGGCCCGCAAGGTCACCTACCTCGTGACCGGGGAATGGCAGCCCAGCGCTCCGCTGAGCTGACGGCGGGGCCGCAGTCCGGCCCTCGACCACGACCCGACGAACGACGGAAGCGACGGCGGCCCCTGAGGGACCGCCGTCGCTTCCTTCGTGAGGGGTGCTGGGCCTAGTGCTTGCCCTGGTTCGCGACGGCCTCGATGGCTGCGGCCGCCGCATCCGCGTCGAGGTAGGTGCCACCGGCCTTCACCGGCTTGAGGTCCTCGTCGAGCTCGTACACCAGCGGGATCCCGGTCGGGATGTTCAGCGACGCGATGTCCCTGTCGCTGATGCCGTCGAGGTGCTTCACGAGTGCACGGAGCGAATTGCCGTGGGCGGCGATGAGGACGGTCTTCCCTGCCCTGATGTCCGCGGTGATGTCCGACTCCCAGTAGGGCAGGAAGCGGTCGAGGACGTCCTTCAGGCATTCCGTCCGGGGGACGGCGTCCCCGAGGTCCGCGTACCGGGGGTCGCCGGCCTGCGAGAACTCGCTGTCGTCGGGCAGCGGCGGCGGCGGGGTGTCGTAGGACCTCCGCCATTCCATGAACTGCTCCTCGCCGAACTCCGCGAGCGTCTGGGCCTTGTCCTTGCCCTGCAGGCGCCGTAGTGGCGCTCGTTGAGGCGCCAGTCACGCTTGACGTCGATCCAGCTGCGGTCCGCGGCCTCGAGTGCGAGGTTGGCGGTGATGATCGCGCGCTTCTGCCGGGACGTGTAGACGACGTCCGGAAGGATGCCTGCCTCTGTCAGCAGGTGACCGCCCCGGGTTGCTTCCTCACGGCCCTTCGCCGTGAGGGCGACGTCCACCCAGCCGGTGAAGAGGTTCTTCTCGTTCCATTCGCTCTGCCCGTGGCGTAGCAGGATCAGTGTGTAGGTCATGATTCCTAGTCTGCCGCATCAGGGGTTCGACGGTCATGCCGGGAGCGCCTGTTCCGCCAGTGTTAAGGCCGCCCGCGGTGAGGTTGAGGCCGCCTGCGGTGAGCAGGTGCCCTAGCCTTGACGGGTGCCTCCGAGACAGCGTCCCCCGAAGCCCCTCGGGACCATCACGCGCGGGACCACGAATCCGAACCGCCTTCGTCGGGTCGACCGCTGGCTGGCAGGTCCGCAGGGGAACCGCCTCCGCCGGGCAGCCGATCCGCTCGTCGTGGACCTGGGCTATGGCGCGGCTCCCGTCACGCCGTCGAGTTGTTCGAACGCCTCCGGGCAGTGCGCGACGACGTCGAAGTGGTCGGCATCGAGATCGACCCGCGCGGGTGTCGGCCGCGGAACCTCTCGCACGGCCCGGACTGAGCTTCCGCCAGGGGGGTTTCGAACTGCCGCTCGACGGCCGGAAGCCCGTGGTGGTGCGTGCGTTCAACGTGCTGCGCCAGTACGGGGAGGACGAGTACGCGGCGTACTGGGACGAGGTCCGTGCGCGGCTGGCGCCGGGCGGCCTGTTCGTGGATGGAACGTGCGACGAGATCGGGAGGCGCTCCACCTGGGTGGCCCTCGGCACGGAAGGACCGGTCTCGCTGAGCATCTCGCTGCGGTTCGGTGCCTTCACGCTCCCCTCCGACGTCGCGGAGAGGCTGCCCAAGGCCCTGATCCACCGCAATGTGGAGGGCGAACGCATTCGCACCTATCTGCAGGCCATGGACCGAGCCTGGCTAGACGCCGCGGCACTGGCGTCCTTCGGAACCCAGCAGCGCTGGTCGGGAATGTGCTCGGCGCTCAGGGCGGACGGCTGGCCCGTCGCGGACGGACCGTCGCGGTGGCGCCTCGGGGAGATCACCGTGGGGTGGGACGCGGTCCGGCCGGGCTGAGTACTACCAGGGGCTGATCGCTACCAGGGGCCGTAGGGTCCGTAGTTGCCGCCGCGGCCCGAGGTCTGGCTGACCGCCGGCTTGACGTCCGCGAGGTAGACGCAGGCCGCGATGATGGCCACGAGCTGGAACAGGTTGAATCCGCCCCTGCCGGCCAGCGCGGAGAGGAGCCCGACGACGACGGCTCCGCCGGTCAGGGCGAGCCAGAAGCCCTTGGTCCGCTTGAAGGCACCTTCGAAGGCCGTACCCGGTCGCCGCACGCAGTCGGAGAACGCCCACAGCTCGATACCCAGGGCCACGAAACCGAGCGCCAGGTACAGGAAAAACTGGATGTTGAGAACGAGTTCCACAGCTTCAGCTTAGCTGGCCGATCCCGGATGCCGCAGACCACGTCCACCCGTGACGCGGGCCGCTCCGCCCGGTCAGAGGTCGGCGTTCCTGCCGCTCCCGGCCTCGCGCAGAGCCTGGTCGAGGTCGGCCCAGAGATCCCCTGGGTTCTCGATGCCGACGGAGAGTCTCACGAGCGCCTCGGGGACGGTGGCGGGCTCGGCCGGCTGGCGACGTCGTCGTTCGATGAGCGACTCGACCCCACCGAGGGAGGTGGCCGGCAACCAGAGCCGTACGGCGTGGACGAGGGCATCGGCGGTGGCGACGTCGTCGAGCTCGATGCTCACGATGCCGCCGAAGCCGTTGAACTGCGCTGCCGCTCGCGCGTGCCCCGGGTCCGACACGAGGCCAGGGTAGCGGACACGGCGTACGGCGGGATGGTCCGCGAGGCGCTGGGCGAGGAAGGCGGCATTCGCCTGGCTGCGCTCCATCCGCAGTGCCAGTGTTCGGAGCCCGCGCAGTGCTAGCCACACCTCGAACGGTCCGGCGATGGCCCCGTGCAGGGTCCGGTGCGCGAGGAGTCGCTCACGCAGGGCCGGCTCGGACGTGATCAGTGCCCCCAGCACGACGTCCGAGTGCCCGGCGAGCCACTTGGTCACGGAGTGGAGGACCAGATCGACGCCCGTCCCGAGCGGCCGGTGGACGATCGGCGTGTTGAAGGTGTTGTCGGCGACGACGACGGCCCCGATGGAATGCGCGGCCTCGGTCAGCACCGACAGCTCGGCGACCTCGAGCATGGGATTGGTCGGGCTCTCGAGCCAGAGCATCACCTGACCGGTGTCGAAGCGTGCGGCGAGGGCGTCGAGTTCCGACAGCACGACAGCCGTGTCGGCGATGTCGACCGTGCGCAGCTCGAAGCGGCCGTTCCGAGCGAGGTCCGCGGCGAGGCTGATCGAGCCGGCGTAGGCGTGCCGGGGCATCACGACGGCTCCTCCGGTGGGAACGAGCGACAGCGCCGCGGCCGCCGCGCCGAGCCCCGAACCGAACACGAGTGCCGGCAGCTCCGCGCCCTCGAGCGCGCCCAGCGCTTCCTCGAACGGGTCCCACGTCGGGTTGGAACCCCGCGCGTAGATGCGGTCCCCGGCCTCCGGGGCGCGGGTCTCGTGATAGGTCGTCGAGAGCGTGATCGGGACGTTGACGGGCGCATCGTGTTCACGGGGAGGACGTCCTGCCGCAACGGTCAGGGTGTCGGCAGCAAGGCGGGAGTTCGGTGCATGCGGGACGGTCATGGGGAACACAGTAGTTGTCCCGGTATGCCACCATTCACTCCATGACGCGCCCTATCCGGCTTGGTCCGGGCAGAGATGTCGCTGTTCCTCGGTAGTCTTGGCGCGTGACCTATCCCTTCCCGCACGGGCTTCCCGGGCTCTTCATCGCCCTCGAAGGCGGCGATGGCGCCGGTAAATCCACGCAGGCGGCGCTCCTCTCCCGGGCCCTCGAGGACAGCGGCCGAACCGTCGTCCGCACGCGGGAGCCCGGCGGCACCCCGATCGGGGAGGAACTGCGCGCACTCGTCCTGGACCACGGACACGGCGACATCGATGCGCGGACCGAGGCACTCATGTTCGCCGCCTCCCGGGCGGCCCATGTGCTGCAGGTGATCGTGCCCGCACTGGAACGCGGCGACGTCGTGGTCTGCGACCGGTACGTCGACTCCTCCGTCGCCTACCAGGGTGCCGGCCGCGGGCTCGGGGCGCAGGCGGTTCTCGAGGTGAACCTCTGGGCCACCGATGCCCTCAAGCCGGACCTCACCGTGCTGCTCGACGTCGATCCGGCGGAGGGCCGCAGCCGCCGCACCGCCGGACCAGCTGCCGAGGACCGCCTCGAGTCCGAGCCCGACGACTTCCATGCCCGCATCCGTTCGGCGTTCCTGGAACTCGCGGATCACGAGCCCGGGCGGTACCTCGTCCTGGCGTCCTCCGGCACCCCGGACGCCCTGCACCGCGCGATCCTCGACGCCCTGCCGCGGGCCCGGCCATGAGCGCCCTCACGCACGACCTGCCGGTCACGGGCGTCTGGGCGGAACTGCGCGGGCAGGAGCAGGTGGTCGAGCAGCTGCGCCGCGCGGCCCGTTCAGGCACGCCCACGCACGCCTGGCTGTTCACCGGCCCACCGGGTTCAGGGCGGTCCAACGCCGCCCGGGCCTTCGCCGCGGCACTCCTCTGCGAGCGCGAGTCGCCGAGCGAACGCGGTTGTGGCACCTGCAAGGCCTGCCGGACGGTGCTCTCCGGTGCCCACGCGGACCTCACCAACGTCACCACCGAGAAGGTGACCATCAGCATCGACGAGGCCCGGGAACTCGTTCGGAAGGCGCAGGACAAGCCGTCCACCGGCCGCTGGCGCATCATCATCGTCGAGGACGCGGACCGCATGCTGGAGCGAAGCACGAACGTCCTCCTCAAGGCCATCGAGGAGCCGCCTCCGCGCACCATCTGGCTGCTCTGCGCGCCCAGCCCGGGCGATGTCCTGGTCACGATCCGCTCACGCTGCCGGTCCGTGGGGCTGAGGCTCCCTCCCGTACAGGACGTAGCCGAGTTGCTCGTCACCCGCGACGGCATCGATCCGGCGACGGCGGAGGCGGCAGCACGGGCGGCGCAGAGCCACATCGGCGTAGCCAAGCGCCTGGCCACCGACGACGGCGCCCGGGAGCGCCGGAACCAGATCGTGCGGCTGCCCTGACACTGCGCTCCGTCTCCGGAGCGATGCGTGCCGCTGCGGACCTCGTGAAACTGGCCGAGGCGGAAGCACAGAGTTCCTTCGAACAGCGTGATGCCGAGGAGCGGACAGCCCTCCTCTCGACCCTCGGAGCCCCGGAGACGGGAACCCTGCCTCCATCGATGCGGGCCCAGATCAGACGGCTCGAGGAGGACCAGACGCGGAGGGCGAAGCGGTCCCGGAACGACTACTTCGACCGCGCGCTCACGGACCTGATCTCGTTCTACCGCGATGTGCTCATGCTGCAGGTGTCCAGCGGTCAGCCGCTCGTCAACGAGCCTCTCCGGCCCGAGCTCGAGGAGTTCGCCCGCCGTGAGACCGCCGAGGAGACGCTTCTGCGCCTCGAAACGATCAACGAAGTACGCATGCGGCTCGTCAGTACGAACGTCTCGCCCCTCCTCGCGATCGAAGCGATGGCGGTAAGCCTCCTGTCCCGGAAGGACCTCGACCGATGAGCGCTGGAACACCCCCGAATCCCCGGTCCCCACGGCTCAGGGCGGGCTGCCGGGGGCTGTCCGTCCTCGCCGGCACTGCCGCCGTCGTGCTCGGACTGTCGGGCTGCACACTGTTCGCGCCCGATGGTCAGGCAGAGGACACGGCCACCGGGGTGGAGACGGCCGACCCTGCGGCCGTCGGAGAGGTGCCCGAGGACCTCGCCGCGTTCTACACCCAGGAGGTCACGTGGGAGACCTGCGAGGGTGCCTTCTCCTGTGCATCGATCGAGGTGCCCCTGGACTACGACGATCCGGGCCGCAGCAGCATCGAGATCGCGGCCATCCGTTCCGACGCGACGGGTGAGGCCCAGGGCACCATCCTGGTGAATCCCGGAGGTCCCGGCGGCTCAGGGGTCAACATCGTCAAGGACTCCCTGGACTTCGTGACGAGCGAGCGACTGCGCGAGAGCTACGACATCCTCGGGTTCGATCCACGCGGGGTCGGTGCGTCCAGCGCGGTGCGCTGCTACACGGACGAGGAGCAGGACGAGGCCCGGCAGGAGGCCTACCCGGTGGACGCCTCCGAGGACGAGCTGCTCGCCCTCCTTCAGGCGGACGCCCAGGAGTACGCCGACCTGTGCGCAGAACGGACCGGTGAGCTGCTCGGCTTCGTGGACACGGAGTCGGCCGCCCGGGACATGGACATCCTGCGCGCGCTCGTCAGCGACAAGCAGCTCAACTACCTCGGATTCTCCTACGGGACGCAGCTCGGGGCCACCTACGCGGAGCTCTTCCCCGAGCGCGCCGGACGGCTGGTGCTCGACGGCGCCATCAATCCGTCGCTGAGCAACGAGGAGATCACGCTGGGACAGGCGGCCGGTTTCGAGAAGGCCGTGAGGGCCTACGTCGCCGACTGCCAGCAGTCCGCCGAGTGCCCCTACCCGGGAACGGTCGACGACGGCGTCCGCCAGATCCAGGAGCTGTTCGCCGACGTGGAGCGCGAGCCGATGACCGCCCGCGACGGCCGGCTGGTTCCTGTCTCGACCTTCGTCCAGGGCTTCATCCTGCCGCTCTACGACAACGGGAACTGGCCCACCCTGACCCAGGCCGTCACCGCGGCGCTGGGCGGCGATCCCTCCAGCATCCTGTACCTCGCCGACCTGTCCGCGGAGCGCCGGCCCGATGGCGTCTATGCCGGCAATTCGACCGCGGCGTTCCTCGCGGTGAACTGCCTCGACTACCCGATGACGAGCGACCCGGGCCAGATGCGCGCCGACGAGCAGGAACTGATCGCGACCTCGCCGACGTTCGGCCGGTTCCTCGCCCTCGGTGGCGTCACCTGCGCCCCATGGACGTATCCGCCCGTGCTCGAACCGGGCCCGTTGCAGGCGGCCGGCGCCGGACCGATCGTCGTGATCGGCACCACCGGCGACCCCGCGACGCCGTACGAATGGTCGACGGCGCTCGCCGAGCAGCTGGAGTCCGGGGTGCATGTCACCTGGGAGGGCGAAGGCCACACAGCCTACGGTCGGTCCAACGACTGCGTCCTGGACCTCGTGGACGACTACTTCATCGACGGATCGGTTCCGGCAGACGGGACCCGCTGCTGATCCCTTCCGGAGCCAACCACTGCGGAAGGGCGCACATGGACGGAAGAACGGCGTCGGCCCCGGCCGAGCGCAGCTCCGCCTCGGCGTGCGCTCCCGTCAGGACGCCCACGACCGCTCCCGCTCCCGCTCGCTGCCCGGCGATCATGTCCGAGGTCGTGTCCCCCGCCACGAGGACGGAGCGCACGTCCTCGATGTCCAGGGCGAGCACGGCCGTGAGGATGATGTCCGGGTAGGGGCGTCCGCGTCCGGCGTCGGAGGGGCAGAGGCTCAGATCGGCCAGTCCCATCCACCCGAGCGATTCCAGGATCATGTTCTGCGTATGGCGTCCGAACCCCGTGGCCAGGCAGATCTTCAGCCCGGCGGCCCGCAGGGCGAGGATGGCCTCCTCCGCGCCCGGGATGGGCTCGACGCCGTACCTGGCCAGCAGGTTGTCGTACGACGTCTCGAAGGTGTGGTTGACGGCGACCGCCGTGGCGGGATCCTCGAACAGGTGGCGGAAGACGAGCTCCTTCGAGGTGCCCATGGTCCGGCGCGCGTAGACCGTCATTGCGTCGAAGGCACTGGTCCCCTCGAGCACCCCGTGGGACGCGAGCGCACGGGCGAACGCCTCCTCCTGGAGAGCGCCCTCCTCGACGGTGGTTCCCGCCATGTCGATGACTGCGAGCGAGTATGAGCGATCGTGCGTCATGCGGCGTCCCCTTTGCCGGCCGTCACCGTCCCGGTCGCGGATACGGCTGGTGTCAGGCTTGCCGGTCCTGTCTGCCGTCCGGCATCCGTGAGGCGAGCACCGAGTGAACGGAACCCGAACGTCCGGCCCAGGCGCCCTTTTGACCCCGGGACGGAACCTCCTATAAAGTTGTCGCTTGTGGATCGGACCGGGTGACGCCCGGTTCAGGAAGCATTGCCTCCTTAGCTCAGTCGGTAGAGCGTCTCACTCGTAATGAGAAGGTCGCCAGTTCGACTCTGGCAGGAGGCTCCACCAAAAGCCCCGGACGGTCGCCCGCCGGGGCTTTTCCATGCGTTGATGCACCCGGGCAGCGCAACGGCGGGCTCCCGGAGGAACCCGCCGCAGGGTCATGATCGCGTCGGTCGGAATCAGCTCAACGCAGGACCGGACTCCGAGGATGCGGTCAGTTCGCCGAGGAACGCGTGGCACTTCGCAGCACGTTCCGAATCCTGGGCCATGACCTGCTCGAAGAAGTCGGCGATGTCGTCGCGGCCCGCATTACGGGCGTCACGAACGTACTGGCCGTAGTCATGACCCGCCTTGAGCGAGTGGTACTGCAGCGAGATGAGGTCGAACGAGACGTCGTCGAACCCGGTTTCTCCAGTTGCCATGAGGCACCTCCATACGTGGTGTGGGTAGGTGCAGTCAGGCTAGGGCGCGCTCTCCTCGGGCGGCAACGGGAATCGAATCAGCCGCAACGCTCGCGCCGCCGCGCGGACTCTGTTAGGCGCCGTCAGCCGCGCGTTCCGCCGTCTCCGCTCCGTCGACGACCACCGCACCCGACTGCAGCAGTGCCTTCAGGGCGTCGGCCCCCTCGGAAACCGCTGCCGCGGCCGCCAGGTTCGCCTCCGTGACAGCACGGAGGACCTCCTCACGCTGGATCTTCACCCCTCGCGGTGCATCGATACCGATGCGGATGCCATCACCCCGGGAATCCAGCACCGTGATGACGATGTCGTCGCCGATGAGGATCTGCTCGCCGATCTTTCGCGTTAGAACAAGCACGGCTTCACCCTATCCCCCCTGACCGGCTCGGCGTCGACCGGAAGGGCCGCGGCGCCGTTCGGAGGCGGTATCCCGGGCTCCGGGTGGTCGGCCCTCCTGCCAACCGACGGGCAGACCCAGCGACTCGACGGTCTCCGGTGTCGCCGTCGTCGACGAGCCCACGACGGCGAGGCCCGCCGGCGTCAGCCCGACTCGTTCCATGCTCCGGGTCAGGGCCCCCACCCACGCAGCCGTATCCGCTTCCTTGCGACCGGCGTCCACGGCGAGCCACACCTGGTCAGGGCTCAGTGCAAGCAGCAGCCGGGCATCCGCCACTGCATCCTCGGTGTACAGCGCGAGGAAGACGGGGTGTCCGCCGTCCACCCCGGAGGCTCGGGCCGCATTGGCATCCAGGCGATCCTCGATCCTGATGGCATCCGGGGACACCCCGCTCGGCGGTCCCGACACCGCGACGGCTGCCGTCGCTCCCCCGCCAAGAACAGCCACCATCGACTGGACCACCTCCCAGACGACTGCTGGTGCACCGACGACGATCACGAGGTCCCCTGGTGAGCGAAGGACGACAGGGGCCTGCGTCCGCTCCGGTGCTTCCACCACCCTGCCGGCGAGTCGTGGAACCGCCCCTGGGTCCGCCGGCCCCGAGGACGGCTCCGTAGCGAACGTCAGGTCGTCCATGAGTGCGGCGAAGAGCCCTGAATCGGTGGAGACGGCAACCGCCGACCGATCCCCCGCCCGCCGTCCCTGCCCACCGCTCCCGGTCCCGGTCCCGGTCCCGGTGGTGGCCTGGCTCTCGGTGAGACGCACTTCGTCCAACTCGGCCTGCTGCACCAGGGCGTCGATACCCGATGAAGGCGGAGAAACGCTGCGCCGCCCCCGTGGGCGGGCACCGGTGGGGTCATCGTCGTACTCGGGGACCTCGACCACGATCTCGTAGTGTTTCCGCGCGAAGACGCCGCGTACTCCGCCCACCGTCACGAGTTCGGCGGACACGATGAGGGCACGCGAACCGTACAGCGCCGCGGCCTGCGCCTTCAGGTCCTCGAGGGAGGGGCCCTCAAGATGAAACAGCTGCGCTGGCACGCACGACTCCTACGGTCTCGATGGCGACGTCGGCACTGGTGACCTCCTGGTAGGACAGCACCGGCAGGCCTGCCGACTGGGGCCCGACGAGACGCCTCAGTGCGGGGCGCAGCGCCGGGGCGCAGACGAGCACCGCGTTGTGTCCTGCGGCCTCGGCGTCCGCGGCGGAGGCCCTGACCGAAGCCAGGACCGCCTCGGTCCGGGCCGGGTCGAGGAGTATCTGGGTGCCCTGATCGGATGGGCGCAGCCCCTCGAGCATCGACTGCTCCAGCAGCGGGTCGATCATGATGACGCGCAGCAGTGCGCCGTCGAGGTACTGCTGCGTGACGGCGGGGCCGAGCGCGAGCCTCGCCGCCTCGACGAGCCCCTCAGGTTCCGACGACGCCTTCGCCTTCAGCGTCAGCGCCTCGAAGATGCGGGCGAGGTCATTGATCGGCACCTGCTCGGACAGCAGGCCCTGCAGCACGCGCTGCACCTCCGCGAGGGACAGCAACCCGGGAACGAGCTCCTCGACGGCCGACGGGTTGACCTGGCGGACGCCGTCGGTCAGCACCCGGACGTCCTCGCGGGAAAGCAGCCGGGCGGCGTTCGCCGTGATGACCGAGGACAGGTGGGTCACGAGCACCGATACCCGGTCGATGACCGTCGCACCGGCCAGTTCCGCGTTGTGCCGCAGTTCCGAGGGGACCCATTTGCCCGCGAGGCCGAAGACGGGCTCGACGACGGCGGTGCCGGGCAGGTGCGCGAGGTTCTCCCCCAGCGCGAGGACCTTGCCGCGGGGAGCCTCACCCCTACCCGCCTCGACGCCGGCGATCTTGATGACGTAGGTGGCGGGCGGCAGGTCGATGCTGTCCCTGGTCCTCACGGGCGGGACGACGACGCCCAGTTCGAGGGCGATCTTCCGACGCAGTGCCCTGACCCTCCCGAGGAGATCATCGGGAGCACCGGTGACGACGTCCACGAGGTCCGGGGCGAGCAGCACCTCCAGGGCGTGGACGCGCATCTGTTCCAGCAGGTCGTCCGTGCTGTCCGTCGAGGGTGCGGCCGCCTCCGCTTCCAGGACGGCGGCCGCGTCGCGTGCATCGTCGTCGGACTTCTTCAACCTCTGCGCGATGACGATGAGACCGGCGCCGACCACGATGAACGGCAGTTTCGGCATCCCCGGGATGAGCGCCATCACGATCGCCGCGGCTCCTGCGATCCGCAGGGCGTTCTGCGACTGGCCGAGCTGCGCCGCCGCCGTCGAACCCATGTCCGCCTCGGCATTGGAGCGGGTGACGATCATGCCGGTGGACACCGCCATGAGAAGTGCCGGGATCTGGGTCACGAGCCCGTCGCCGATCGTCAGGAGCCCGTAGGTGCTGAGGGCCTCCGCGACGGGCAGGCCGTCCTGCACCATGCCGATCGCGATGCCGCCGACGAGGTTGATGATGATGATGATGATGCCCGCGATGGCGTCGCCCTTCACGAACTTCGATGCACCGTCCATGGCGCCGTAGAAGTCCGCTTCCGCGGAGACCTCAGCGCGACGTTCGCGGGCCTGCGTATCCGTCACCAGCCCGGCGTTCAGGTCGGCGTCGATCGCCATCTGCTTGCCGGGCATGGCGTCGAGGGTGAAGCGTGCGCCCACTTCGGCCACACGCTCCGCGCCCTTGGTGACCACGACGAACTGGATCACCACGAGGATCAGGAAGACGACGGCACCGATGATGATCGAGCCGCCGACGGCGACATGGCCGAAAGCCGCGATGACCTCCCCCGCGTACCCGTCCCCGAGGACGAGGCGGGTCGAGGCGACGTTGAGTCCCAGGCGGAACAGCGTCGCGACGAGCAGCAGCGACGGGAACACCGAGAAGTCCAGCGGCTTCCGGATGAACATGGTGTTCAGCAGGATCACGAGCGCCAGCAGGATGTTCACGATGATCAGCACATCCAGCAGCACCGACGACACCGGGACCACGAGGAGCAGGATGATGCCCACGACACCGACGGGCACGAGGAACTTGGGGAGGGATGAGCGCATGGTCTAGAAGCCTCCGGCGGCTGCGGGTCGGACGGGCAGGGTGTGGAGGCCGCGCGCGGCTCCCCTGGTCCTGAGGGACATGACGAACGCCAGGATGCGGGCCACCTGGTCGTAGTTCTCGAACGGGATCTCATCACCGAGCTCGCACGCTGCGTGCAGCGCACGGGCGAGCGGAACGTCGGAGACCATCGGCACGTGCTTCTTCTCCGCTTCCTCGCGGATCCTCGCGGCGATCGTGCCGGCACCCTTCGCCACGACCCGCGGCGCGGAACGCCCCGGTTCGTACTTCAGCGCGACGGCGACATGCGTCGGGTTGACGAGGACGACGTCGGACCCGCTGACCGCGGCGATCATGCGGTTGCGGCTCATCGCGAGCTGGCGGGAGCGTCGCTGGGACTTGATGAGGGGGTCGCCGTCGGAGTTCTTGTTCTCGTCCTTGACCTCCTTCTTGGTCATGCGGGTCTTCTTGCGGTTGCGACGCATGACCACGAGGACGTCCAGGGCCGCCAGGGCGAGACCGGCGGCGACGGCGGCCTGCAGGAGCGCGGCCGTGCCGGTACCGGCGGTGTTCAGGAGCGACGCCACGGAGAGGCCGCCGGCCGCCATCAGCACGGGCATGAGGTTCTGCACCACGACGACGAGCACCACCGCGACGACGCCGGTCTTCAGGAGGGCCTTCACCCCCTGCCACAGGGCCTGCGTACCGAGGATCCGCTTGATCCCGTTGAGGACGTTGAACTGCTCGAACTTGCCGGTGAACTTCTTCACGTGGATGCCGCCCTGCAGCGCAGCCGTGCCGAGCACGGCCACGAGCAGCACGCCGAGGAAGGGCCCGAGGATCCCGGCGAGTGAGGCTCCCCCGTCCGCGAGGGCATCCAGTGCGTTCGCCGGGTCCGGATCCGAGATGGTGTCGGCCGCCCGCACGAGTTGCCCGGTGGTGGCGTCGGCGGCACGGGAGATGAGGGACGGCAGCATGACCGCCGCGGTACCCACGCCGATCCACGCCGTGAAGTCCTCGGACTTGGCGAGCTGGCCCTTGGAGCGGACGTCCTTCATCCGCTTGTCGGTGGCCTGCTCGGTCTTCTCGCCGGAGTCCTCCGCCATGTCAGCCCACCCCCATCAGGAGGCCGGCGGCCCTGTCCGCGAGGGTCGAGACCACGCGCGGCAGTGCCACGAACACCACGCCGCCGAGGCTGAGCGTGATGAAGATCTTGAGGGGGAAGCCGAGCGCGAAGGCGTTGAGTGCGGGTGCCACGCGCGTCAGGAGCCCGAGCCCGACGTCGGCCAGGAACAGCACGACGATGAGCGGCCCGGCGATCTGGACCGAGGCGAGGAAGAGCCCGGTGACGGCCGCGGTCAGCGCCTCCGCGGGCTCGGCCAGATCCAGCCCGCCACCGAGGGGCAGGGCGCTGAACGTACGGACCAGGCCGCCGATGATGAGCTGGTAGCCGTCCGAGGTGAAGAGCAGCGTCAACGCGGTCAGCTGGAACAACCGCGCGAACTGGGCGCCGTTCACCATGGACTGCGGATCGAAACCCTGCGCGAGGGAGAACCCGCCGAACAGGTCGATCAGGCTTCCTGCGGACTGGACGGCGGAGAAGACGACGAGCACGAGGAAGCCCAGTGCGGCCCCGACCACGAGTTCGAGGACCAGGGCTCCGACGTACTGGCCGGTGCCTCCCGTCACGTAGCCGTCCGCGACCTCGGGGGACACCGCGAGGGCCAGCCCGATGGCGAGCATCGCCTTCACCCGGGCGGGGATGCCCTTGTAGGAGAACGGAGGAGCGATCACGAGGAACGCGACGATCCGCACGCCGGCGAGCATGACGGCCTCGATCCGGGCCTGGTCGAGAACGATCTCCATCTCAGCCGCCCCCGAGCAGTCCGGGGAGCCGCCCGAACATCTCGTGCGTGAACGAGATCATCTCGGCGATCATCCAGTGCCCGCAGATCAGCAGGGCCAGGCACACGGCGGCGGCCTTCGGGACGAAGGAGAGGGTGACCTCCTGGATCTGGGTGATGGACTGCAGCAGCGAGATCGCGAAGCCGACCACGAGGGCGGTCAGCAGGATGGGAGCGGACAGCTTGGCCGCTGCCCAGATTCCCGCGAGGCCGATGTCGAGGACGGCGCTGGTATCCACGTCAACCGCCCTGGTAGCTGTTGATGAGGGCCGTGATGATGAGCCCCCAACCGTCCACGAGGACGAACAGCAGGATCTTGAAGGGCAGCGAGATCATGACCGGTGGGAGCATCATCATGCCCATGGACATCAGTGCGGCGGACACGACGAGGTCGATCACGAGGAACGGCACGAAGATCACGAAGCCGATGATGAAGGCGGCCCGCAGCTCGGAGATCATGAACGCGGGGATGAGCGTGGTCAGCGGCACGCCTGCGGCGTCCTCCGGATTCGGCTGGCCGGCCGCGCGGGTCATGAGGGCGAGGTCCTCCTCGCGGGTGTGCGCCAGCATGAAGGTCTGCAGCGGCGCGGCGCCGTCCTCCAGGGCCTGCGTGAACGTCGTCGCGCCCTCGAGGTAGGGCTGGACGCCGAGATCGTTGATCTGGGTCAGGACCGGCGCCATGATGAACAGCGACAGGAACAGGGCCAGGCCGGCGAGCACCTGGTTGGGTGGGATGGACGGCAGGGACAGGGCGTTCCGTGTCATCGCCAGCACCACGAAGATCTTCGTGAAGGAGGTCATCATCAGCAGCAGGGCCGGTGCCACGGACAGCAGCGTGATGCCGATGAGGGTCAGGACGGCCGAACTCGGCTCGCCGTTGACGCCGTTGATCTCGATCGACAGGCCGTCGTCGCTGCCAGGAGGCACGGGTGCCGTGGGGTCCGCGGGCGCCGACGGCTGGACCGGCGCGGGGATGGTGGGGTCCAGCTCGCCCGCATGAGCGGAGGTGACTCCGAGGAGGAGGACGACGACGACGAGCATGACGGCGGCCGCTACGGCGAACGCCCTGGACACGAGGGGGTGCGCAGGGGAAGCCGGTCCCGCGGTGCGGGTCGTCAGGGTGGGGCGTGCCGCGGCCGATGACGGCAGGACGGCCGTTGTCACCCGGCCCGTCCCTGGCGCAGGAATGCTGCGGTCTGCCTCCAGGTGGCGGGCGAGAGGATGGACCCCTGAAGGGGTGCGGCGTGCGGCGTCGGTGCTGCTGATCGGGCCGCACGTGCTGCACGGCGCGTCACTAGTTCGACCTCGCCCTGCGGTGCGGCCGTTGCCAGCCGCAGGGACGTGGCGAACCGGGTGTCCGCTGGTTCCTCCGTGTGGAGTGACGCTGGAACCGCGTGCGGGACCGCCTGCGCGACAGCGCGCACGGGTGCCGGTGCACCGACGCCGTCGGATTCGGACCCGCTGACCGCCTGCAGCGCGCGAGGTGCCGCCGTCGAGTGGAGGACCGACACCGACTGCTCGGTCACACCGAGGTAGAAGCGGGTGCCCTCGGCGTCGACCACCACCATCGACGCCTTGGCACCGATACCCTGACGCGCCACGACGGACACGAGCCCTGCTCCGGCACGATTCCCGTTGATCTTCGAGACCTTCCGGTGCAGCACGAAGAGCAGCGCGAGCACCACGCCGAGCGACAGCAGCACCCTCAGCGCGAGGACCACCACGTCCACTAGGGGGCGCCGTCGGTGACGTCGAGGATCTGCGTGATGCGCACGGCGTAGTCCTGGTCGACCACGACCACTTCGCCGTGTGCCACGAGCCGCCCGTTGAGCAGCACGTCCGCAGGAGCACCGGCGGAACGGTCGAGCTCGATCACGGCGCCGGGTTCGAGGTCCAGCACGTCGCGCACCGACATGCGCGTGCGGCCGATCTCGACGGTCATCGCCATCTCCACATTGCTGATGCGGCCGAGGTTGAGGGCGCCGGTGAGTGCCGAGGACCGGCGGGGAGCCGCCCCGGGACGGGCGCCGCGCAGACGGACGGCGAACCAGCCCACGGCTCCGGAAGGACCGCTGAGCCGGAAGACGGAAGTCTCGGTGTCGGTGAAGAGCGGCAGAGCGTCCTGGATGGCTGGGGCGCCGAGCACACCATCTCCGAGGGAGGACGACGCCGCGTCCAGCGCCGATGCCATGACGTCCGCCGGGGAGACCATCGGCGACATCGTCCCGGCAGCCGCGATCAGCGGCTTCGTGTCGAGCAGGACGACGGCGAGGTCCGCGGAAGCGGCACCCACGAAGGAGGCGACGACGGCGGTCGAGGCACTCGCGGGAGGCACTTCGGTTGCCGCACACAGATCGGCCCTGAGGGGACCGGGCAGGGGAAGTCGGGCGGCGAGGGATGCAGCGGCCTCGTGCTCGGCGGTGGTGGTGTTCATGGTGCGGTGTTCTCCTCGGTGGTCACTACTACACAGGCAAGGCGGGAGCCGTTCGCGCCCAGGGCGGCCTCGCCGAGCCGCCTGCCGTTGACGGCGAGCTCGAACGGACGGTGCTGGGAATGAGCCAGTTTCAGGACATCCCCGACGGCGAGGTCGAGGATGCGGGATGGCAGGACCGGCAGCGGGGCGAACTGGACGGATACTTCCACCGGCACGCACGCCACCTGCTGCTCGATCAGCTCGCGCGCGTCCTCGCCGGTGGCCGTGGGGTTCGCTGCCCCCAGTTGCGTGAGCAGGAGCTGTGCGGGGATGGCGACGGTCGCCGGGCAGGAGCGTTCTCCGACACGGATGTCGAACGTCCCGACGATCATCAGCTCGGTGGTCGACGCCGCCTGCGCGAACTGCGAGTTGTACTGGATGGAGTCGATACCGAGCTGGTGGTCCAGCAGGGACCCCAACGAGTAGTGCAGCCCCTCGAGGGCATCGTCCATGAGGCGCCGGATGAGTGCCTGCTCGATCTGGGTGAACTTCCGCTCCCCGGGCGGAACGGTTCCGTGGCCGCCGAGCATCGAGTCCACCCAGTGGAGGCCCGCGGAGGCGGGGAACTGGATCACGGCCTTGCTCGGGTGGTCGGGGATGGCGCACAGGACCATCGCCGTGGTGGGTGGCAGGGACGCGGCGTACTCGTTGTACGTCTGCATCAGGACCTGCTCGCTGGTGACCTGCGAGATCACCCTCACCTTCGCGGTGAGCTGGGTGCCCCATTGGCGGGCGAACGTCTCGAACGCGAGTTCGAGCACGCGCGAATGTTCACGCGCGAGCGTGGTGGGCCGGCGGAAGTCATAGACATCCACCGCCCTGGCGGGCGCAGAGGGCACGCCAAAAGTAAGTTGTTCCTGGACCGTCACGCCAGCGACTATCGGACGACGGCGTCGGAACGTTAGCGAATGCGGGTCAGCTCCCGGCAGCGACGCCCGGGATCAGGGCGCGCACGCTCTCGGGCTCGTCGGAGTGCACCACGATGTCCACGCGCCGATTCAACTCGAGCTCCGCCTCGCTGGTACCGGGTGCCAGCGGCCGCGATTCACCGAACCCGATGGCCGAAAGCCGCGGCGCAGGTACACCTCCGGTATCGATCAGGTTCCTCACCACGTTGACGGCACGATCGGTGGAGAGCTCCCAGTCGAGCGGCCGGGGGACGGTGTCGGGCAGGCGGGCGGTGTGCCCCTCGATGCCTACCTCGTTCGGCACGGACGCCAGGACCGGCCCCACGCTCTCGAGCACGCGCAGCGTCTGTTCGGTGAGTTGCGAGCTGTCGGGCAGGAAGAAGGTCTCGGAACCGACCAGTCGGATGGTCAGGCCCCGCTCGTCGATCACGTAGCGGACGCCTCCGCGAGGTCACGCTCGCGGAGGCCGGCGTCGATGCGCTCCTGCAGTGCCCGGAGGTTCTGGACCTCCGCGACAGCCCGCTCGCGGTCCGTCGTCGGCTCGGCGGCATCCCCTCCTGCAGACGGTGAGGGCGACGGCGTCGGTGCCGTGACCGCCGCTGCGCCCGACAGGTCCTCCTGGGTCTGGGGATCCGCATCCGCGACCGCCGCGCCCCCTGCGAAGGACTCGCCCTCGTCGTTGGCATGCTCTGCCGGGACCACGGTGCCCTCGGCCGTGTCCACCGTGGCCGTTTCCACCGAGCCGAACCCGGTCGCGAGCGATGCCCGCAGCTGCTCGAACTTCTGCTGGTCCACGGACGACATCGCGTACAGGACGATGAACATGCACATGAGCACGGTGACCATGTCCATGTAGGACGCCATCCAGCGCTCGTCGGGGTGTTCCTCGCCGTGCTCCTCGCCGCGCCGCTTGCGGTGCGGGCGCCTGCTCACGCCGCGGCCTTGCCCTGCACTGCGGTGGCTTCGGTGTCGCCCTTGGCTCCCTTGCCCTTCGCCGTGTCCTTCGCGCCCTTGCCCTGGTCGTGCTGGGGGACCATTGCCTTCAGCCGCTCGCCCAGCAGCCGGGGCTGGCTGCCCGCCTGCACTGCGAGCACACCCTCCATCAGGAGCGTCATCCGGGCGGTCTCCAGTTCACCGAGGCGCTTGATGCGCGTGCCGATGGGAAGCCACAGGAAGTTCGCAGAGAGCAGCCCCCAGAGCGTGGCGACGAAGGCCGCGGCGATCATCGGCCCCAGCTTGTCGGGACTGCTGAGGTTCTCCAGTACGTGGGTGAGGGACACGACGGTCCCGATGATCCCCACCGTGGGCGCGTAACCGCCGAGGCCGGCGAAGAACTTCGAGGCGGTGCGGTTCGTCTGGGACGCCGAATCGATCTCGTCCTCGAGCATCTCGCGCAGCTCGTCGCCGTCGGTGCCGTCCGCGATGTTCTGCAGGGCACCACGCAGGAACGGGTCCTGGGCGCTGTTGGCCTCCTCCTCGAGGGACAGCAGGCCCTCGCTCCTCGCCTTCTCCGCGAGGACCACCACGCTGTCGATCGTGTCCTGCGGGGGCGTGCTCCTGCCCATCATCGCGGCGGGGACGGCCTTCACCGCGACGAGGAAGTCCTTGAGGGTGCCACCGGCGATGCCGATGGCGATCGTCGCACCGAACACCAGGATCATGGGTGCCGGCAGCAGGAGTGCCTCGACGCTCGCATGCTCCAACGTGATCATCGCGTACAGGGCGCCGAAGGCGATGAGTATGCCGACGATTGTTGCGGGATCCATTTACGTGTTCCTTGGTCGGAGCTGGACTGGCGTGCCGGGATCGTCGGGGTCGGCAGGCGGACCGGACCCTGCACCGGTCCCGGGTCGTACGTCCCGGACGAGGCCGAGCGGACGCTGGACGGCGGGATCCCCCGGATCGACGGGGACGAACCGGGCCAGGGAGATGATGCGCGCCCGATAGGCGGTGATCAACTCGATCACCTCGGCGAGGGATTCGGTCACGATGTACTTCGCGCCGTCCACCATCACGAGGGTGGTGTCGGGGTTCTCGTGGATACGCTCGACGAGATCGGGGTTCACCGCGAACTGGCTCTCGTTGAGCCGCGTCACCACGATCATCGGCCATCCTGGGGTCGGGACGCCCCGACGGGGCCTCTTCCCACCACTGTCGGCAGGCACGGCGGATCCGTAAGAGGGGGCGGTCCGCACCCATGCCCCGCCGACCCTTCCATGCGCCCATCTCCGCCGGGCACCATGCCCTGCTCGGCCACGATGCCCGGCAGGAGACCTAGCGCTTGAGGTTCGCCAGTTCCTGGAGTACCTCGTCCGACGTCGTGATGATGCGGGCGTTCGCCTGGAACCCGCGCTGGGCGACGATCAGGTTGGTGAACTCCTGCGAGAGGTCGACGTTCGACATCTCGAGGGTGCCCGCGTCCATGGACCCGAGGCCGTTGGTCCCGGCTGCACCGATCTGAGCCGCTCCCGAGTTCGCCGTCGCGCGGTAGGACGAACCACCCGCCTTCTCGAGACCTGTGGGGTTCACGAACCCAGCGAGCGCGACACGGCCCAGAGGCTGGCGGCTGCCGTTGCTGAACGCACCCACGAGGGTGCCGTCCGCGGCGACGCTGAAGGACTCCAGCGTGCCCGCCGTCCGGCCGTTGCGCTCGGAGATGGAGGCGGTCCTGAGCTGAGCCGCTCCCGACACGGCCGAGAGGTCCACGGCGATGCCTCCCACCGTGACGGACGAACCGGCCGCGGCCTGGCCGTTCGGGAGCAGGAGTTCCGTGGTGCCCGCGGCTCCGTTCGCGTCCCGGCCTGCCACGTTCCAGCCTGCCGTGGAGCGGGTGAAGGTCAGCGAGAGGTTGCGTGCCGCGCCGTCGGCCCCGTACACCTCGACCTCCTGCAGGATCTGGGTTCCCACCGCGGCATCCCCGGGCAGGTTGCCCGTGACGCGCGCCGTCGTCGTGGGCTGCGCTCCCGAGAGCTCGCCCTTGGGCATCCGGAGGTCGCCGACCGCCCCGCCCTGCTGGACGACGCCGTTGACGGCGGGCCAGCCCTGGACGAGGGAACCGTCGGGTGTGACGAGCCGCCCCTCGGCGTCGGGTGTGAAGGCACCGGCGCGCGTGTAGAGGGTCTCGCCGCCCAGGCGCGTGATGAAGAAGCCGTCACCGTTGATCATCATGTCCGTGGCGCGTCCGGTGGCCTGGGCGGAGCCCTGGGAGAAGTTGGTGACGATACCGGCCACCTGCACACCGAGGCCCACCTGGGCGGGGTTGGTCCCACCGAGTGCTTCCTGTGGTGCTCCTGCGCCCTGGGTCATCTGCGAGAGCGTGTCCTGGAACTGGGTGGCGGAGGCCTTGAAACCGGTCGTGTTGACGTTGGCGATGTTGTTGCCGGTGACGTCGAGCATGGTCTGGTGGGAGCGGAGCCCCGAGATGCCGGAGTAGAGGGAGCGAAGCATGGTGGTGCCTTTCGGTGCGGAGGGCTGATCAGGATGTCTGGTGCGCGGTCATGAAGCTGGTTCGGCGGCCGGTACTGTTCCCACCCCGGACACGAGGTCGAGGGCGATGCTCCTGCCGCCGATGGTGACGGTGGGTACGGGCCCGCTGTAGGAGACGGCGGTGGCGAGGCCACGCGTCACGACACCGTCAGTACCCGTGTAGGAGACCTCGGTGCCGAGCAGGGCGGCAGCGGAGGAACGCATCTGGAGGTGGAAGTTCTCCTCGTTGATGCCGGTCATCTGCGTGATCTTCTCCATCATCGCCAGCTGCGTGGTCTGCGAGATCATCTGGTTGGTATCCATGGGAGCGCTCGGGTCCTGGTTGCGCAGTTGGCTCACGAGCAGCGACATGAAGACCTCGGAGTCCATCGCCTGCTTGCGGGACCCTGCGGCAGGTGTCTCAGTGGGGGCGAAGGTCGCGGGGGCGACCGGATCTATGGGCATGGCAGTCCTTCCGGATCAGGCGAACAGGTCGAGGGTGACGGACCCGGGGGCAGGGCGGCCCGCCCAGGGTGTCCGGGAGGCAGCGGGCCGCTGCTCCGGAGGTGCGGGCAGTGGACTGTCCGTGCGCGCCGTCGGCCGGTCGTCGTCCGGAGTGCCGGTGCCGAGATCGAGCGACGCGGACAGGCCCGACGACGACGCCTCACGGCGCAGGTCCGGGAGCGCCTGCTTCAGAGCTTCGCGTCCTGTATCCGTGGCCGAGAAGAATTCGAGTCTCGTGCCGTCCGGGGAGAAGCTCGCGCGGATGCTGATGGGGCCGAGGTCCTCCGGCGCGACGGTGACCGTGATGGTGCTCGTTCCGACGGACGCATCGGCAGCGGTCTGCACGAGCGCGAACGCGGGTGCGCCCAGCTGCTGGGGCAGCGGCACGGGTGGGCGGACAGCCGGGTGTATGCCGGAGGAGCTCCCGGTGATGCCGGTCACCGGTGTCTGCTGCACGGGCAGGGATCCCTCGGCCGCGCGGTGGCCGGGAGCTGGGCCGCGTCCGCGCGCTCCTCCGACGGCGGGGGAACGGGCGCGGCTCCAGCCGCTGAGCCATCCGGTGCTCGAGGGGCAGGGCGGGAATCGGTGCCAGCAGGAGTCCCCTGCCCGGTGGGCGTCGTCGTCGCTGTGCTCGTGCGGTCCGATGATGCCGCGGCCGGCGTCGCCGGCGCGGGGGGCACGGGCAGCCCGGGATCCGCTCCGTCAGGAGGATCGGCGAGGGTCGTCCCGGAGCCGATGTTCGCGGGCGCGAGGGGACTGGCCGGTGCCGCTGCCGCTGCCGCAGGAAGCGTCGCAGTCGGGGCCGTGCCGGGAGCCGGACCTTGCGTGTCCTCGGGCTGCACCCCGGCCGATGGTCGTCCGGTGGCCGGGGCACTCGCCGTGTCCGCTGCCGTGGTGCTGCGCGCTGCAGGAGGTGGCTGGGAGCCGGGCAGCGCAGGATCGGGCATGGTGTTTCCCACGGCCGCGCCCCTGTCGCCTTGGACGGCAGCGGTGTCTGCTGCCGCGGAAGCCGGATCGGCGGACGATTCCGCGGACCCATCGGCAACCGCACCAGCTGCCCCCGTCGGCGGACGGATCGATGTGCCGGTACCGGATCCGACGTCGGCCGGACCGGAGGAGGCGGAGGCCGACGAAGCGGTTTCGTGGACGATCCCAATGGCCCCGGCCGCGGGATCAGCCGCTGAGGTGCCCGGGCGCCGTGCAGAGTGCCTGACATACAGATCGTCGAAGGAGGTCACGGGGGCTTCGTCCCGGATGCCGGCAGGCGGACGGGACGCGCGCACGGCATCACGGGCAGGAGCCGCGGCGGGGGGAACCAGGAGCGGACTCATCGTGCCATGCTCGCGAGGAATGCAGCCTGGGCCGCGTACGCGTCGGGCACTCCGGAAGCACCGGACACCGCCGCGGGAGTCCGGGAGAAACGGAAGCCGCTCCAGCGGGTGCCTCGGGCAGGATGCGGCGGATGGTGGTGAGGTTGGCGTCGGTCTCCCACATGTCTCGGACGGCCACGGTCTGGCCCGGCTGCGGAGCATCGATCGCCTTGCCTCCGCCCAGATACATGGACACGTGTCGCCGTCGTGGCTGAACAGCAGGTCGCCGGGCTGGGCCTCTGCCAGGGACGCACGTGCGTGCCGGCGTTCATCTGATCCCAGGTCACGCGTGGCAGCTGGATGCCGATGTCCGAGTAGGCGCGCTGCACGAACCCGGAGCAGTCCAGGCCCGTTGCCGGGTCGGTGCCGCCCCAGACGTAGGGCACGCCCTCGTACGCCCGGGCGGCTTCGAAGAGCCGCGCGGCGTCACTCGATGACGGGACGGGCACCGGCTGTAGACCGGGGACTTCCGCCACACCGGCGGAAGGAGGGACGGAAGCAGGGACGGAAGCGGGCGCGGAAGCCGGGACGGCAGCGGGCATCCCGGCGTCCGCGAGCGCGTCGGCGAAGCGGTCTGCGGTCGCAGCCTGGGCGGGCGCTGGCACCGAGGAACCGGCCGTCGTCATGACCGGCGGTTTGGCCTGCACCCTCGCCGACGGGGCGACGAGCATGGTCAGTGTGGACTGGATCTGCTGGATCCGGCCTACCGCGTCCGTGAGTGTCATGTCCTGTCCTTGCCGCTGCGCCTGGCCCAGCTGGTCGATGCGAGTTCGTCGAGTACGCGCTGCTCGACGCCGATCAGCGCCGTCGCCTCCGTGTCGCGGTGACGCTCCGCGAGCTTCTCGAGGCCGACGGTCGCCGCCCGTGCGGCGCGGTACTGGTCCTGCGCCGCGTCCTGCTGGTGCTGCAGCTGCGCCTCGAGCGCGTTCAGGTCGGCGAGCATGCTGCGCGCCGATGAGCGTGCTGCGGCGACGGCGTACAGCGACGCCGAGCCGGCAGGGCTGATGTCCGTGCCGTCCAGGGCCTCGCTGACGCTGCCCACGCGGCTTCGGGAGGCCCGGAGGCGCTCGTTTGCTGCCGCGAGGGACCCCGCGGCCTCGTCCTCGCGCAACTGCCGTAGCCGAAGCAGTCCTGCCAGGGGAAAGTGTCGTGCCATCAGGCGAGTCCCATCGATCCGGTGAGGTGGGCGAGGCGGTTCCAGGCCTCGTCGTAGGGTGTCTGCTCGTCCATGCGCTGCTGCAGGAAGTCGTTCACGGCGCCTTCGTTGTCCATGGCGGCATCGACCAGCGGGTTGGACCCGCGGGAATACGCCCCGACATCGATGAGGTCCTGTGCCGCTTTCCGCGCCGCGAGTGCCCTGCGGAGTAATGCCGCGGAGGTGGCCTGCTCCCGCGTGGTGACACGGGAAGCCACACGCGAGATCGAGGCCAGCGGATCGATCGACGGGAAGTGGCCGGCGACGGCCAGCTTGCGGTCGAGCACCACGTGACCGTCGAGGATGGAACGGGCGGCGTCCGCCACGGGCTCGTTGTGGTCGTCGCCGTCCACCAGCACGGTGTACATGCCGGTCACGGATCCCGTGGCTCCGGTGCCGGCGCGTTCGAGGAGTTGCGCGAGCAGGGAGAAGGTCGACGGCGGATAGCCCCGGGTGGCGGGGGGTTCCCCGACGCTGAGGCCGATCTCGCGCTGCGCCATGGCCACGCGTGTCAGCGAATCCATCATGAGCATGACGTCGGCGCCCCCGTCGCGGAACGACTCGGCGATCCGGGTGGCCACGAAGGCTGCGCGCAGGCGCAGGAGCGCGGGTTCATCGGACGTCGAGACCACCACGATCGACCGGGCAAGGCCTTCCGGCCCGAGATCGTCCTCGAGGAAGTCGCGGACTTCACGGCCGCGCTCCCCCACGAGGGCGATCACGGAGACGGCCGCGTCCGTGCCGCGGGCGATCATCGACAGCAAGGAGGACTTGCCGACGCCGGAACCGGCGAAGAGCCCCATGCGCTGGCCTCGACCCACCGTGGTGAGCGTGTCCATGACCCTGACGCCGAGCTGCAGCGGCTCGGTGATGCGGCTGCGATCGAGCGCCGCCGGTGGTGTGTTGTCCAGGGACATCCAGGCGACGTCGGTGAGCGGACCCCGTCCGTCGATGGGCCGGCCGACACCGTCGAGCACGCGGCCGAGCAGCCCGGGACCGGCGGGTACCAGCAGCGGGGTCCCCTGGGCTCGGACGGGTGCTCCCGCCTGGATGCCGGAGAGGTGGGCGTAGGGCATGCAACGCAGTCCGGTCAGGGAGGCTGCGACCACTTCCGCGTCCACGGGCGAGGCATCGCCGATCGTCACGAGGTCCCCGATGGCGCAGTCCAGGCCCACGACGTCGACCCCGAGACCGACGACGGACGCGACACGGCCCACGCGCTGGGGTGCGGCCGCGGTGCGGGCGCGCCGGACCACCTCATCGATGACCAGTGTCATGATGCACCGCTCCCTGCCACACCGGAATCACGGAGTACGGCACGTACCCGGCCGAGAGCCGTACTGAGCCGCGCGTCGATGGAGCCCTGGGGAAGATCGGTGACGGCATCACCCCGTTCGAGGGAGGTGTCCGCGACGAGGACGAGCCCAGGGCGGTCCACGTCATCCGCCTGCAGCAGTGCGAGGTCCGCGGGATGGAGCCGCACTGCCCGTACCTCCTCGCCCGCCGTCCCCTGGAGGGCGCGGGCGACGGCTGCCCGGGCGGACGCCTGGCCATCCTTCAGCGTGTGACCGATGAGTTCCTCGGCGGTGCTGAACGCGATGTCGAGGATCTGGCCCCTGGCTTCGGCGAGCACCGGCGCCGTGCGGGCCTCGAGCGCCCGTGTCGCGGCATCGAGGGCGCGCAGACGCCGGGTCGCGACGGCTTCCGCCCGTACCCGGGCCTCCTCCGCCTCGGCATCGGCCGCCACCTTGCGCTCCGCGAGTTCGACGCGGGCGAGGGACAGGCCGTACGCGTAGCCGGCTGCGTGCCCGCGCGCGAACGCGACGTCGTCGATATCCTGCCCGGAGGTCGGCCCGAGGCGGGGGAACGTGACGGGTACGAGAGCGTCAGTTGACATACTCGTCCTCGTCCCCGCGTTGGATGGTGATGACCCCCTGGGCCTCGAGGTCGCGGATGGCGCGCACCACCTCTGCCCGCGCCTCCTCGACCTGCGACACCCGGACCGGCCCGACGGCGCGGATCTCGTCGTCGAGGATCTCCCGGTTCCGCTCGGAGACGTTCCCGCGGATCACGGAGACGACGGCGTCGGCCGCGCCCTTCATCGCGAGCGCGAGCACTGCGGAGTCGATGCCTCGCAGCACCTGCTGGACGTCGCGGCGCTCGAGGTTGACGATGTCCGCGAAGGTCAGCATGCGCGCGCGCACTTCCTCGGCGAGCACCGGGTCGCGGTCCTGCAGGCCTTCGAGCAGTTCGCGCTCGGTGCTGAGGTCCGCCCTGTTGATGATGTCGACGAGGGGCTGGATCCCGCCGATCATCGATCCTCCCTGATGCGGAGCCGCAACGGCGCCGGCCCTGACCTTGATGGATTCCGCAACCACGGAGACGGCTTCGGGTGTCGCCGATCCCATGGTCGCGATGCACTGGGCGACGTCGGTACGGCCTGCAGGAGCGAGGCCGGCCAGGACGGTCGACGCGTGCTCGGGCTTCAGGTGCGCGAGGACCAGCGCAATGGTCTGGGGTAGTTCACCCTCCAGGACGGCCTGGATCTGGCCGGCGTCCACGGAGTCGAGGAACTCGAAGGACTGCCCGGCGGCGGTCGAAGCCAGGCGCCCCACCACCCCGGCTGCCCGTTCGGCTCCGAAGGAGGACTCGAGCAGGCCGATGGCGACGTCCATGCCTCCTCGCGTGCGGCGCCTGCCACTGGTCGCCAGCTCGTGGAACTCCGTCAGTGCCTCCTCGGCGAGCGTCGGCTCGACGCGCTGCAGCCGCACGATCTCGGCGACGATCTCCTCGGCCTCCGCCTCCGACATCTGCTTGAGGACCGAGGCGGCGTGCTGCTGCTCCAGCTGCATCAGCACCATGGCTGCCTTCTGCGTACCTGTGGGATTCACGATCGCCATGGCGTTCATACGCTCTGCCTGTCATCCATCATGCTGCGCAGGAACTCGGCCGTCTTCGCCGGGTCCTGCGAGGCGAGGGCATCGACGTCCGAGCGCATCCGCTCCAGCTCGGACTCCGCCGACGCCGCCTGGAGGGCGTTCTGTACGGCGGCGACGTCGATCGTGGTGGTGCTCGGGGCGGGCTCGACGGCGCTGAGGAGGCCGACGGCGGGATCGAGGGCCGGCGCACCGGGGCCGGGGATGGCGGGGTAGATGCCCTGGAGCTCCCCGAGATCCAGGGGTTCACGCCGCTGCCGCCGGGACCGGCGGGCGTACACGATGAGCGCGACGATGGCCACGAAGAGGATGCCCGCCACGATGGACAGCGTGCGGATCAGGTCCGCGCGTTGCTGGGCGGCCTGGGCCGCCTCGGCTTCTGCCAGGGCGTCCGCCGCTTCGTTCGCTCCGGTGTTGCTGAACGGCAGTTCCTCGACCGTGACCACGTCCCCGCGGTCCGCGTTGACGCCGGCCGCGCTGGAGACGAGCGCCGTCAGCGCTGCGACATCCATGTTGGCCGTGGCGCCCCGGTTCACCGCCACGGAGATGGTCTGGCGGTTGATGCCGCCGGCGGGAACCATGGTGGACTCGGTGGTCTTGTTCACGGCGTTGTTCCGCGTGCTCGACTCCGAGTTGAACGTGCCGTCGCCGTCTGCGCCGCCCTCCGGTACGGCGATGTTGTCCGGGCCGAGGACTCCCGCGTTCCCGCCGCCGGTGCCCTCGTAGGCTTCGGTGGTGGTCGATTCGTTGAGCGCAGGAGCATTCTCCGGCGTCGTGAAGGTCTCCTCGACCCGCTCGGCGGTCTCGAGGTTCATGTCCGCGGCCACCGCGACGGTGGCGTTGCCTGCACCGACCACGCGATCGAGCATCGCCTGCACCGACGCGCCGACGCGCTTCTCGTAGTCGGAGGCCTGCTGGTCCGTGCCGCCCGTCGCGCCGACTCCGACTGCCGAGAGCACGCGGCCGTCGGCGTCGATCACAGCGACGTCGGCTGCATCCATACGATCGATCGATGCCGACGTCAGGTGGGTGATCGCCTGCACCTGATCGCTGGAGAGCGTGGTGCCGGGGGTGGTCTCGACGAACACGGACGCCGTCGGCTTGCCCTGCTCCGCCACGAAGACGGTGTCCTCCGGGATCGCGAGGCGGACGGTCGCCGTCTTGACGCCGTTGATGGCGGACACCGTCGCTGCGAGTTCACCCTCGAGCGCCCGCTTGTAGGTGGTCGACTGCTGGAACTCCGACGAGGTGACGCCCATGTCGTCGAGGAGCGAGTATCCGCCGGTGGAGGACGACGGCAGGCCCGCGGAGGCGGCCTTGATCCGCTGGTCGTACACGGAACCCTCCGGAACGAGGATGGTCCCCCCGCCGTTCGTCAGCTCGTACGGCACACCGTCGGTCTGGAGCTGGTCGACGATGGTGCTGGCGTCCTCGCCGCTGAGCCCGGAGAACAGCGGCGTGTAGGAGGGCTTGGACAGCCAGGATGTGAGGGCGATCCCGCCGAGCACCAGGACGGCGACGCCGATGATGGCGATGGTGCGCTGGGCGATGGTGAAGCTCTTCACGGCATCCCCGAGACGGGTCGCGGCGGAGGACAGGGGGGTGGGCATCAGGCCTGCATCCTCATGATCTCGTTGAAGGCGTCGACGCCCTTGTTACGGACGGCGGCGACGAGCTCGAGCGTCACCTGCGCACGCGTCGAAGCGAGCGTCGCGTTGTGGATATCGGTGAGGTCGCCGGTGACGGCCTGCACTGCGAGCCCGTTCGACGTCGACTGCAGGGACTGCAGATTGTCGACGGCGGACGTGAGCGAGGTCGCGAAGCCTTCGCCGCCGGCGCTCGACACGGCACCTGCAGAGGGAAGGTACGACGTCGCGACAGGTTGGACCGCCCCGATGGCGGGGATCGCGGGCATGGGCATCAGTTGCGTCCTATCTGGAGGGCGGCCTCGTAGGTGGCTTTCGCACGGTCGACGACGGCGGCATTCGCCTGGTAGCCCCGCTGCGCCATGATGAGCTGACCCATCTGGGCGCTCATGTCGATGTCGGGATAGCGGACGTACCCGTCCTCGTCCGCGAGGGGGTGGTTCGGCTCGTGGACCACCCGCCCTTCGGCGTCACCGAACTCGGCACCGGCCACGGACACGCCCTGACCGGTCTCGTCGGCGCGTGCCGTGATGTAGCGCTGCTGGAACGCCGCACCGTCGGTGGAGGTGACCGTGTTGGCGTTGGCCATGTTGTCCGCCACGGCGTCGAGCCACTTGCGGTGCAGGGTGAGCCCTGTGCTGGAGATCCCGATGGCGTCGAAGGTCATCAGGAAGTCCTCAGGGCCGTGCGGATACTGGTGAAGGGACCCTCGACGGCGCGTGCGGCGAACTGGAAGCGCAGCACGGTGTCGATGTTGGAGAGGGTCTCGGTGTCCAGGTTGACGTTGCTGCCGTTGAGCCGGGTCGGCTCGAGGGAGGACTCCGTGGTGGCCTGGACGCTACCGCCGCCCATGGATACCGAGCGGGCCAGGGCATCCTCGAAGCTCACGCGCTGGGCCTGGTAGCCGGGCGTATTGACGTTGGCGATGTTGTTCGCGGTGACGCGCTGGCGCAGGGCCAACCCATCGAGGGCGCTGCGCAGGGCGAGCGAGGACACGGAATCGAGCACGACGGCGAAACCTCTTCTTACAAGGTTGAGCGGCCGATCCATGGCCAGGAGTGTGAGCGATCCATGCTCACGGGCAACTATCGGGCGCGCCTGGTCGTGTCGTTAGGTTCTTCGTGCAGGAATTTTCAGCCGGTCACGTCGACGTAGACGGAGGAACGCTGCGCAGCCGTTGCTGCTCGGACCGAGCCGAGGGCCGAGCGGTGCCGCCGCAGTGTTCCGAGTTCTGCCGTCAGGCGCGTGAGCGCCGCGTGCTGGCGCTCGTTGATGCGACGGGCGCGCGCCACGAGAATGTCGGGAATGGGCCCGCCCACGCGCGGTGGCGTCCAGCTGCTGAGGGCTGCCGCCTGGTGCAGGAGCGTGGCGGGAGGCAGGTCGCCTGCCTCTGCCTCGTCGACGGCAGCCTCGAGGGTGTCGAGGACAGCCGTCCAGGCGGAGACCGCGGTTGCCGTCGCACTTTGATGATCGACCGATGGGTCGAGAGTGGGCCCGAACTCGCCCAGGGCATCGGTCGTGACGCCCGGGTACGTCCGAACGGCCACGGTGAGGTCAGCCGACACCGAGTACCCCCAGAGACTGTGGTGCGTCCTGGTCCTGCCGGAGGACCGGCGATGATGGCTGACCGGTCCGTGCTGCCTCGTGCCAGGCCTGGCGCAGCGGCTCCAGGATCTCGGCACACTCGGCCGTCCTGCCCCGGTTCCGCGTGGTGTTGGCTTCGACGAGCGTCTGCCGGACGTACGTGTACACCGACATGAGCCCGGCAGCACCGTCCCAGACGTCCGTGCGCAGCGAGGACATGAGCTCTCCGATGATGTCCTGGGCGTGCAGCAGGTTCTCCGACGCGACGGCCCACTCCCCCGATTCCTGGGCGGCACCTGCGCGCGCGAGGTCCAGTAGGAGCCGGTCGTAGAGCATGGTGAGCAGCCCGGCCGGGGTGGCCGAGAGGACGGAGTCCTGGACGTACTGTGAGCGCTTGGCCTGGTAGCCGTTCATCTGCAGCATCAATTACTCCTGGTGGTGGGGAGTCCGGCCAACTGGGACGACAGCCAGTCCCCCTGGGACTGCATCTTCGACAGCTGCACCTCCAGCGCGGCATAGGTGCGCTCGAGTGTCGTCCGCCGCTTCTCGAGCCGGGTGTCCCAGCCGGACACCTGGTCGTTGAGGCTGCGAACCGTCGATTCCTGGCTCTGGATCCGGCGCGTGAGTTCGCCGTCGTACTTGTCCGAGGCGGCCTTGCCGGCCTCCGCGACACGTCCCGCGAGCTGCGTGAGCGCGTCCTTCACGGCGGCCGGATCCTTCGCGAGCGCGGCCGCGAACTTCTCGGCGTCGAACTCGACGGATCCGGAGCGGGTGAGCGTGATGCCGAGCTCCGCCGTCGACTTGCCGTTGATGGGCGCTGTCGCGGCTGTGAGGATCGACTGTGCGACGCCCCGGACGGCGCTGTCGCCCGTGAACCGGCCCGACGTCGGAGCGGCACTGGCCGTCGCGCCCGGCGTGACCTTGGTATTGGTCTCCACGAAGGAGAAGACGCCCCGCAGCGCGTCCACGAGTTCCTTCGCCTTTGCCGAGGTGGCGTCGGAGTCACGCGAGACGGTGACCGACACCGGCTCGGTGGTGGTCTTGCTGACGGTGACGGAGACGCCGGGGAGGATGTCGGCGAACGTGTTCGACGACGACGTGATTGTCTGCTCGGCTGCCGTGCCTCCCCACAGGACCACCTCGGCGTTCCGGGCAGTGCGGACGGTGGCAGCGCCGCTCTCGGCGAAGAGGTCGGGCGCGGTACCGGCATCGACATCGGCTGCGGTTCCCCGGAACACCGCGAAGCCGTGCTCGGCGCCGGGTTCCTGCGCGGTGAACTGGAGCCGGTACTGCTGCACGCCGTCGACGGTCCCGGCGCCGACATTCGTGGCCGTGATGCCCACCCCGGCCTTGTTCACGGAGGCGACGACGTCGTCGAGCGTGCCGGTGGTGGCGATCTCGGTGGTGGTGCCGTCCTTGGCCCGCACGGTGAGCGTGGAGGCCGCGGTCGAAAAGGACGTCATGGAGCCCGTGACGGAGGACTGTGAGGAGGCGAGCTGCCGAACGGTGAAGTCGAGCGTGCCGGCGCCGGCGGACGACGTCGCGGTGGCCGTGGCGGCGTCGGAGCTGCTGGCGACCTTGTAGAGGTCCAGCGCCAGGGGCTTGGCGGTCTTGGTTGCGAGCTCCGTCAGGGAGCTCAAGCGGGTGTTCAGCTGCTGCAGGGCGGTGACGAAGCCCTGCGTCGAGGTGGCCTTCGCTTTGAGGATCGACTGCGGGCGGGCTTCCAGCTGCATGAGCTGGTTGATCATGTTCGTGGTGTCCAGCCCGCTCGCGATGCCGTCGATGGAGAACGCCATGGGTCTACCTCTCGGGGGCTGGAACGGTGCGTGGTTCTACGGGGTCTTGCTGTCAGCGTTCAGAAGGCGAATGCGCGGTGACGGGACCTCTCGGTCCAGGATCAGTCCCGCCACCGTGCACCTTTCGCCTACATACTCACCGCTTAGCGGAGGAGCTGAAGGACACCCTGGTTCATCTGGTTGGCCTGCGCGAGCATCGCGGTACCGGCCTGCGAGAGGATGTTCGAACGGGTGAAGTCCGCCATCTCCTTCGCCATGTCGGTGTCGGTGATGCGAGACTTGGCCGCCGAGAGGTTCTCCTGCGAGACGTTGATGCTGTTGATCGCGGACTCGAAGCGGTTCCGCACGGCACCGAGGGCGGAACGTGCCGTGGACACGTCCTTGATCTCAGCATCGATAGCAACAATGGTCGTCAATGCAGCAGCGGACGAATCGAAGCTCAAGGCTTTGATATCCGCGCCAAGCGAGGCGATATCAGTCGCTGCAACGGTGATCTGATCCTCTGCCGCAACGCCTCCCGCGCCCACCTGGAAGTTCATTGCAGTGCCCTTGAGGAGCTTCTCGCCGTTGAAATTGGTTGACTCAGCAATGCGGGTCAGTTCATCGCCAAGCGCGTTGACCTCGGTCTTGATGGCCGCACGTGCCTCGACATTGTTCGAGTCATTACCCGCCTGAACCGCGAGGTCGCGGACGCGCTGCAGGATGCTGTGGACCTCGGTCAGCGCACCTTCAGCGGTCTGGACCACGCTGATGCCGTCCTGGGCGTTGCGGGCTGCAACTCCCAGGCCGCCGATCTGCGAGCGCAGGCCCTCGGAGATCGCCAGGCCCGCGGCGTCGTCAGCCGCACGGTTGATGCGGAGACCGCTGGAGAGCTTCTCCAGCGACTTGGACATGTCGCCCTGCGTGCTGGAGAGGTTGCGGTATGCGGTGTTGGCCGCGGTGTTGGTGTTGATCTGGAAACCCATGATGTATTCCTCCGTGAAAGGGCTGCGTACGCCGGCCCATCCATGGGCCGGCAACCATAGCTATCGGAGCGCCGGCGGATGATGTTAGGGAACGTCCGAAGTTTTTTCCTCGCCCTTACAGGGGACCCAGCTAGACGCAACGTAGCCCAAGTTTTCGCCGTGGGTTTGGGGTGCCGGCGGGGCGGATCCGGGTCTGCACGTACACGAGCGCCCTATGCTCATGCTTCCGTGGTCAGGTTCCTGATCCTGACGAGAAGGAAGTGCATGATGGATTCTGTCGCCCGAAGGGCTGATACGGACAGTGCCTTGCGGGCGAGGGTCTCCCGTGGTCTCGTCCTCACGCTGATCGTCGCCGTACTGATCTATGTGGTGGGGCTCCTGCTCGGCGACATGGCTCGGTTCGACCTGTCGGGCGCGTGGCTCGGCATCATCACGGAGCTCGCCGCTGTTGCGGTATGCGTCGCCGCCGTTCTCCGTCAGCGCAGATTCCAGGTGCAGGTGCTGCTGGGCGCCGCGGCCGTCACCCTCTACACCGCGGGCGACATCTACTATCTCTGGGCCCTGGACGGGCAGGAGGCCCTCAGTGATGTCTCAGCAGCGGACATCGCATATCTCGCCTTCTACCCGCTGATGCTCGGAGCGCTCGCGGTGACGGTGTGGAAGCTCAAGGGCGTGGCGTGGCCGTTGCTGCTGGACAGCCTGGTGGGAGCCCTGGCTGCCGCCTCCATCATGGCGTTCATCCTCGCACCTGTCCTGAGCTCCGGCGCCAGCGGCGGTACGACGTTCGAGGTGGTCGTAGCGGTCATCTACCCCCTCCTCGACCTGCTGCTGATCACCGTGGTCGGAGGCCTGTTCGCCTCCCGTGGGCTCGACCTCGGGCCCAGGTGGCCGCTGCTCGTCGCCGGCCTGATCCTCTTCTCGGCCGCCGACGTCGCCTACGCGGTGGGCATGGACGCCTACGTCGTCGGTTCGGTCATCGACGCCGGGTGGATCCTCGGGATCGTCGGTGTCGCCCTCTGGATCGATGGCATCGCGAAACCCGCTCCGGCTGCACGCCGTCAGGACCACGGCCTCCCTGCTTTCACTACCGCGATGGTGTCCACGACCTCCGCCGTCGCCGTCCTGCTCATCGGCTGCCAGGTGGACATCCCCCTGCTCGCCCAGATCCTCGCCGGCCTCACACTCCTCCTGGCAGCAGTGCCCCTCGTCTTCCGGAACCGCATGCTGGGAATCCTCGCGACCACCGATGAACTGACGGGGCTCCCCAACCGCCGTGGCCTGACCGGTGATCTTCCGGGACGCCTGCGCGGCGGTCGCTCCGGCGCCCTGCTCTTCCTGGATCTCGACCGCTTCAAGGACGTCAACGATGCCCTGGGGCACAACGTCGGGGACGCTCTCCTGGTCCAGGTCAGCGAGCGCTTCGCCCGGCGGTTGAGCTCCGGCGATCTCCTCGCACGCCTGGGCGGGGACGAGTTCGCCGTCTTCATCGACGGCGCAACGAGGGAGGAAGCGGTCGCTGTGGCGAGGCGGCTGGAGGCTGGACTCGCAGAGCCGATCGAGATCGGCACCGCCTCCCTGAAGGTCAGTGTCAGCATCGGCATCGCGCTCACCCCGGACAACGGCACCGACATCACCCTGCTGATGCGCAAGGCAGACATCGCCATGTTCCGTGCCAAGGCCGATCGCAGCGGGCACCATCTCTACAGTTCGATGGACGACGACGGCGGCGCGCGCAAACTGCGGACCCTGCAGGAGTTGCGGGCGGGGCTGGCCGAGGATCATTTCGAACTGCACTACCAGCCCAAGGTGCACCTGGCAGACGACACGGTGACCGGCGTCGAGGCTCTGATCCGCTGGAACCACCCCCTCCTCGGACAACTCCCGCCGACGTCGTTCCTGCCCCTGGCGGAGGAGGCAGGGCTGATGCCGGAGATCTCCGCGCTCGTGCTGAAGCGCGCGGTAGCGCAGGTTGCGAAGTGGCACGCTGCGGGGTTGACCATCTCGGTCGCGGTGAACCTGTCCGGCTCCTGCATCCAGGACGGTCTTCCCGGGCAGATCCGCGATCTCCTCCGCGAGCACGACATGCCACCGGAGTGCCTCATGCTCGAGATCACCGAGGACATGCTCATGGCCAACCCGACCTATGCCGCGAAGATCCTCGCACGGCTTCGTGCCCGGGGCATCCGGATCTCGATCGACGACTTCGGAACGGGGTACAGCTCACTCGCGTATTTGCGCGACCTGCCCGCGGACGAACTCAAACTCGACCGCTCCTTCATCACCGCCCTGCGCACCGACCGCCGCGCCAAGGGACTCGTACGTTCGATCATCGAACTGGCGCACAGTCTTGATCTTCGCGTGGTGGCCGAAGGAGTGGACAACGAGGAGACGCGGGTCGAGCTGCGCGAGCTCGGGTGCGATCTCGCCCAGGGCTTCCATCTCGCCCGGCCGCTACCGGAGGCGGAGGTCCTGCCCTGGATCACCTCGAATTCCGCGGCCGGGCTGGGCACGAACTCCGTCGTCGCCTGAGCGCTCGAGCAGCCGCGCCCTGAGCGGTCACTTGCCTCGAACCGAAGCGGGGAACAGCCCTTGCAGGAGCGCGGACGCGGTCATGGACGGCTGGTAGATTGTGGGCAACGCATCGCGGTCTGAGTTGCGGCATCGAACCCAGGACGGATCCCTGCAGGCGACGGTCGGCGGGCGCAGCGCGGGGCGGTATCGAGGTCAACCGCCCGCTTACATCACGGCATCCCATGCCGATAGTTCTTCCGGCGCCACCCCTGAGTGGTTTCGGGAAGGAGGTGGCACCGTGAGTGCCCAGGATCTCTCCGCCCTGCTCTGGCAGGAGCGTGAACTCCTCGAACTCCTCGTGTTCAAACTCGAGGAGGAACAACTCCTGCTCACATCCGGCAAGACCCGCTGGCTCCACCATGCCACCCGCGAGGTCGAGCAGGTTCTCGAGAGGCTCCGCGACGCCGGTCTGGCCCGCGCTGTCCATGCTTCCGCCGTCGCCACCGAGTGGGGCATCGGCGACGGCGCGACATTGCGGGAGCTCGCGGAGGCTGCACCCGACGGGCCATGGCAGGAACTGCTCTCGGCACACCTCCAAGCCATGACCGCGCTCGTGTCCCAGATCGCCGCGCTCCGCGACAGCAACCAGCAGTTCCTCAGGGCTGCGAGTCGTTCGACGCAGGAGACGCTCGCCGGCATCGGGACCGGCACGGGAACGTATGCACCCGACGGAGCCACGACGTACGGCGCCGACCGACCAACCCTCCTCGACAAGGACCTGTAGCGCCACGATGAGTACTTTCAGCGGACTGAACACCGCCTACTCCGGCCTCGCCGCAGCACGCGCCGGCCTGGACGTGACCGGTCAGAACATCGCCAATGCCACCACGCAGGGCTACACGCGGCAGCGTCTCGAGACCACCGCCGCCGCCCCCGTCAGGAACACCCTCTTCAGCACCGGCACGCGACCCGGTGAAGGTGTCCTGGCCCAGGGCGTCGCCCGCCTGGGTGACGCACATCTCGAGGCCCGGGTCCGCATCACGGCCGGCACCGCCGGCTACACCGCCGTCCGGGCGCAGGCCTACTCCGCGCTCGAGAACGGGCTGCAGGAGCCGGGGACCAACGGCGTCTCCGACACGCTGCAGAAATTCTGGGCGGGCTGGCAGGAACTCTCCAACCACCCCGAGAAGGACGCGCCCGCCTCCGCGCTTCTCTCCATTGCCGGCCAGCTCACCTCCCGCATCGCCGCCGGTTACCGCGAGGTCGAAGCTCAGTGGGCCTCCCTGCGGTCCTCCGCTGCAGGGCTGGTCGCGGAGGTCAATGACGCCGCCACGCAGGTCGCCGACCTCAACCGACAGATCCGGTCCGCCGTCGCCTCCGGCTCGTCCGCCAACGAGCTCGTGAACCGGCGCACCGTCCTCACGGTGAACCTCGCCGGGCTCTCCGGCGCCACCGTGCGCGACAACCCGGACGGTACGGTGGACGTGCTCCTCGCGGGCAATCCTCTGGTCTCGGGCACCGCCGCCCGGGCGCTGCAGGTGACCGGCTCGTCAACGCTCGGCGGCGCCGAGCCCGTCCAGGTCGCGTGGACCCACCGCCCCGACGTTCCCGCCGGGGTGGAGAGCGGAGAGCTCGCGGCAACGCTGTCCCTCCTTGCGCCTGCCCATGCCGGCGGCCCCCTCGCCCAAGCCGCCGCCGGGTACGACTCCTTCGCGGCGACGCTCGCCGCACAGGTGAACGACCTGCACACAGCGCCGGCAAGGGCCCCTTCTTCGCCTTCCAGCCGGACCGCGCTGCGGCGTCGCTCACGGTCCTGCCGACCCGCCGCGAGGACCTCGCCGCCGGCGCCCCAGGTGCCGGCGCCCTCGACGGTTCCGTCGCCGACGCGCTGTCCGGCATCGGGACGGGCAAGAACTCCCCCGACGCCGCCTGGTCGGCGTTCGTCTCCGGTCTCGGCTCAGCCACCCGGGCCGAACTGCAGGGCAACGCCCTCGCCGAGGTCTCGGCCACCGCGGCGCTGCAGCAGCAGCTGGGGGCCACCTCGGTCAGCATGGACGAGGAGCAGGTCAACCTGCTGCAGTACCAGCACGCCTACCAGGGCGCCGCGCGTGTGATGACGGCCGTCGACGAGATGCTCGACGTCCTCATCAACCGCATGGGCATCGTCGGACGCTAGGAGAGAGCACAATGATCACGCGCGTCACGAACCAGACCATGATGCAGGGTGCCCAGCGCTCCCTGCAGACCAACCTTGCGAGGCTTGCCGACCTCCAGGAGAAGGCGTCCAGCCAGAAGGCGATCACCCGACCTTCTGACGACCCGGCCGCCGCTGCCGAGTCCCTCCGCGTCCGTGCCGAGATCCGCGCCACCGAGCAGTACGGACGGAACATCTCGAACGGCGAGGGCTGGCTGGGACAGCTGGAGAACGCGATGGCGACGTCCAAGCGCGCGCTCGACCGCGCGAACGACGCCACCCTGCAGGGCTCGAACTCGGCTCTGCCACCGGCAGCGCGGGAGGCACTCGCCCTGGACATCGAGTCCCTCCGCGCCGAGCTCGTGACCCAGGCGAACTCGACCTACGCAGGTCGATTCCTCTTCGCCGGCAACGCCGATGCCCCCGCCGCGCTCAGGCCCGACCTGACGTTCGAGGCGGGAGGAACGGTGGAGCGCCGCGTGGGCCCGGACCGGACGATCCGCGTGGACGCCGACGGCGGGGCCGTCTTCGGTACCGGCGACAGGTCGGCCTTCGCCCTCCTGGACACCATCGCCGCTGATCTGCGTGCCGGCAAGGACGTGTCCGTGCACCTGGCGCCACTCCAGCAGCGCATCCAGGACCTCACCGCCCACCACAGCGAGATCGGTACGCGCCATGCGCTGCTGCTCGGCGCGAAGGACGCCGTCGCCGACGCCTCGCTGGCCCTCGAAGGAGAACGCGCCGCCGTGGAAGACATCGATCTCGCGTCGATCATCCTGGATCTCAAGCTGCAGGAGACCGCCTATCAGAGTGCCCTCGCAGTGTCCGCCCGGGTGCTTCAGCCCTCGCTGATGGACTTCCTGCGATGAGGGCACAATTCGTCAATCCTCCCCCGGGCTTCGCGCCACTCACCGATTTCGACCTCGAGCAGGTGCAGGGTGCCGCCGGTCTCTTCACGCTCACCGCGACTGCCGAACCGGACGTACGCCTGTTCCTCCTCGACGCCGCGACCTACGTGCCGGACTACAGCCCGCGATTCACCGACGCACAGCGCAACGCGCTCGGGGCGGATGTACCGGAAGCCGATCTGTTCGTCGTCGCCAACCCGGGACCAGGCGGCACCACCGTCAACCTGGCCGCGCCGATCGTCCGCGACCCGTCGACCGGACGCTGCGCGCAACTGATCCTCGAGGGGACGGACTATCCGCTCCGGGCAGCGCTGGCTCAGGCCGCCTGACAGTTCCCGGACAGACGAAGAGCCGCCCGGCTGTGCCGGGCGGCTCTTCGTCTGGTGCGGCAGGGTGTACCTGCGGTCGGTTCTCTAGGCGAAGTCGGACGTCGCCGGGTCTGCGCCGATACGACCCGCCGGGCCCTTGTCGAGACCGTTGATGGCGTCGATGTCCTCGTCCTCGAGCTTCACGTCGAGGGAGGTCCAGTTCTCGACGATGCGCGACTCCGTGACGGACTTCGGGATCACGACGTTGCCGAGTGCCAGGTGCCAGGCCAGGACGACCTGCGCGGGCGTCGCGTTGCGCTTCTGCGCGATGTCCTGGAGCACGGCGTCGTCGAGCAGTCCCTTACCCGAACCGAGCGGTGACCACGACTCGTGCAGGATGCCCTTCTGGGCTTCGAACGCGCGGAGCTCGGACTGGTTCAGGTAGGGGTGTGTCTCGACCTGGTTGATGACGGGCACGACTCCCGTGGCGTCGATGATCTCGTTCAGCGCCTCGATGGTGAAGTTCGAGACACCGATGCTCTTCACTCGACCCTGCTTCTGCAGTTCGACGAAAGCCTTCCAGGTGTCGACGTACTTGCCCTGCTTGGGCTGCAGCCAGTGGATGAGGTAGAGGTCCAGCGTCTCCAGGCCGAGGCGGTCCATGGACTCGTCGAACGCCGTCAGGGTGCTGTCATAGCCCTGGTCCGCGTTCCACAGCTTGGTGGTGATGAACATGTCGTCGTGGCTGAGGCCCGAGGCCGCGATGGCCCGTCCGACGCCGGCTTCGTTCCCGTAGATCTTGGCGGTGTCGATGTGGCGGTAGCCGGCCTTGAAGGCCTTGCCGACGACGTCCTCGGCAACGGCGTCCTCGACCTGCCACACGCCGTACCCGAGTTGGGGGATGGTGTGGCCGTCGTGGAACGTAAGGTGTGGTGATGTAGTCATACAGGCGGGAACCCTGAACCGTGCTCATTTATTTCTGTTTCCCCTGACAACCATCAGCCTGCGCGGTATCGACGCCACCACCCGGAACCGGGTGCAGCAGATGCCGACGATCGACGACGGGGGTGCGCGTGCGCCCGAGCGAGCACGATGTGCAGGACTCCCTGCACGACGACGCGTTCCGCTACGCGTTCCGGCGGTCGCTGTCCGTGCAGCTGTCCTCGGCGGCCGCTCTCGAAGCGGTCGAAGCCGTGCAGGCGTCCGGGACGGCCCCTCCTCCGAAGGAGCACGCGTCGGTCCTGGTCGCTGCCCGGTCGGCGCTCGAGCGCTATCTCCCGCCGGCCCTTCCTCCGCGCGTCGAGGACTCCCCCGCCCTCCGGTCCGCCCTCTCGTTCCTCGGCCCCGAGGATCGCGAGCTGCTGCTCCTGCATCACTGGGACGGCCTTTCGCGGGAGGATGCGGTGAGCCTGTCCGGGACGGACCCCCATCGGCTCGAGCAGGTGGAAGCGACATGTGCGCGTGCCCTGCCGGCCGAACACACCGGCCGGCTCACGCAGCTCCTCTCGGTAGCCGACCCCGCCCGCGCGATCACGGAGGATCACCTCGCGGCCAGCCGCAGGAAGCTCCCCCGGGCGGCTTCGGACAGCAGGCGGGGTGACACGGACGCCCGGGCGCTCCTGCTCGGGTCGGAGGAGCGCTCCGAGCATGGAGACTCGCGCGGCGGTCCGGGTGGTCGCAGGGTGTCACGGGGACGGCGGGGTCAGGCCATCGTGGGCACAGCCTGCCTGCTCGCCGTCGTCCTCGCCCTCGTGCTCGCCCTGGTCCCTCGACCCGCACCGGGTCCCGCCGAGGAGAGCGCCCGCCTGTTCGACCTCGCCGACGTCGTCGCCGTCGTGGTCGCCGGCGCCATCGAACCCACACTGGTGGACGGCGAGGTCCGCATCCTGCGGCAGGTGGCGGTCGTGCAGATCCTCAAGGGCGGCCCCGAGGAGGATCCCTTGGCCGTCGACGTCACCGGCCGAAGTACCCTGGAGCGGCCCTACAGCCGGAACTTCTTCCCTCCCGACCAGCTCATGTTCCTCGTGCGCAACGAGCACGGTTTCCTCGGACCGATCGAGGGCGACGGCTCGGTGCTGAACCTCGTGGACAGGAGGTCGCCTGCAGCGACGACGATTGCGGGCGACCCGGCGCCGCTGCCGGACGAGGTGCGCAACTCCCTCGACGCACTCCCTGACGGGGAATTGACGCTGGACACGACGGACGACGACGCCGGCTCACTCGATCCCGAGTCGATCGTCGGTATCCGCCCCGAGGAGGGCCGCGACGCACAGAACCTGCCGAAGAACCTGCTCGGCGCGTTCCACACCGCGGTCGAGGGTACAGCCGCGTGCGTCTGGTTCGACTTTCGCGGGCGCTCCGTCCTCCTCCGCTGGCCGAAGGGCTTCTCCGCCTATCAGCGTGAGTCCGGCCCTGCCTACGCCGACGGAGATCCCGGCATGGATGACCGAATCCTCACCGTACTCAACGAGCGCGGCTACCCCTATGTCGACGAGAACCGCCCGGCACCTTTCATCAGTGGGGCGCCGACCGGCGAGACAGGTGTCTGTGGCGGCCGGGAACTCGAGATCTGGGACATCGCCGTCGAACCCGGAAGCACGCTCCTGTTCTACTGACGGGTCGCCCTACGGTCTCCCCGGCATCGCCCGCTCGGCCTCCTCGACGTCCTCCGTCACCAGTTGGGCTCGGCGACGCACGTTGTCCAGCCCCGAGGACGCGATACCCCACCGCTCGCCGTCGAGCCTGGTCATCGCGGCGGCCTCGGCCGTCGTCGCAAGGGTGTTCCCTGCGCGGGACAGTGCCCGGTGGACCTGCAGCAGCGCACCGGGGATGTCCAGCCCCGTGCTCGGGGAGGAGGCCTGCGCACTCACGCAGATGGCACGCACGCGCGGCAGCATCGCCCCGAGCTGGTCGGCGACCACCACCAGCTCGTTGTAGACGTCGTCGTCCTCGATGCCCTCGAGGATCTGGTGGTAGCGGTCGAGGCCGCGGCGGAATCGGTCGTGCGCGCGCCGCCACACTCCCGTACCCAGCTCGGCGTCGTCCTTCCGTCCCTGCCGCGCCGCCGCGAAGAATGCCACCTACGCGTTACAGGTACTGGCCGGGCCCGTGGGTGTCCGCCGGGGACGCCTCGGCCCGTGGCGCTGCGGGGGTGCGCCTTGGTTCGCCGTCCTCGCCCACGACGACGCCGGGGGCGATCACCGTGCCGGGAGGCAGCTGGCGGAGCTGGAGACGGGCGGCCAACTGCTGGTTGGCCATCTGCTGCGCCGCGAGCGCTGTCTGGATACCGTGGAACAGCCCCTCCAGCCACCCGACGAGCTGCGCCTGCGCCACCCGGAGTTCCGCGTCCGTGGGCACCGAGCCGTCATCGAACGGCAGGTTGATCCGGTGCAGCTCCTCGACCAGTTCCGGTGCGAGACCGTCCTCCAGCTCCCTGACGGAGCGCTCATGGATGGAGGCGAGCCGGGTGCGGCCTGCGTCGTCGAGAGGGGCCGAACGGACCTCCTCCAGCAGCTGCTTCAGCATGGTTCCGATCCGCATGACCTTCGCCGGCTCGTCCACGAGTTCGGCGAGTGTCGCAGGGCGTCCGTCATCCCCCCTGGGGGCTGCGACGGGATGCGCGGGGAGGACCTGCGGACTGCCTGGCTCGCTGCGCGGGGCAGGATCGAAGGGACTGGCCGGCTGCTGTTCAGTCATGACGCTATGCTCCCACAACCGCCCGGAGCCGGGCACGTCAGATCCAGCCTTGCTCCCACGCGATGGCGGCGGCTTCATGGCGCGAGGGGGCGTTGAGTTTCGCCATCGCGGAGGAGACGTAGTTCCGCACCGTGCCCGGCGCCAGATGCAGTTCGCGGGCGATGGTCTGGAGGCTTGCTCCCTGCCGGCCGTGCCGGAGGACATCGAGTTCGCGCGCAGTCAGCGGGCAGGACTCACCGGTGAGGGCACTTGCGGCGATGTCCGGATCGACATAGCGGCGCCCCGCGGCGACATCGCGGATCACGTCCGCCAGCTTGTCGGCCGGAGTCGATTTCGGCACGAACCCGGAGACCCTGCTGGCCAGGGCACGCCGCAGAACGCCGGGCCGGGCGTGGCGCGTGACGATCACGACGCGCGTCGCAACCGACCGGAGGATCTCCTCGGCCGCATAGATACCGTCGGTGGGAGGCATCTCGAGATCGAGTACGCACACATCCGGTGCGTGTTCCCGAGCGAGCCGCACTGCGTCCGTCCCGTTGTCCGCGCTCGCTACGATCTCGAGGTCCGGTTCGAGCCCCAGCAGAGCCACCAGGGCACCACGGATCAGGTGCTCGTCATCGGCGAGGACCAGCCGGATCATGCCCGGCCCCCGTGTGCGCGGGACACGGTGTCGAGGGCTGCGCCGATGCCCGGGGCCGGGGCCGCCTCGGTGACAGGACCGGCGTCGGGCGTGGTGACGGCGGCCTGTTTCGGCACCACGGCGGTGAGCACGAAGGTACCCCCCTTCACCTGTGCCTCGATGCGTCCACCGACCGCCTCGAACCGATGCCGGAGTCCGTCGATGCCCGAGCCTCCGGTGGACGCTCCTGCACTGTCGCAGATGCCGTCGTTCGTCATGGTGAGGACGGCCTCCGGTCCCCTGCGATCGAGGCGGAGCGACACGGTGGTTGCATCGCTGTGGCGCAGGATGTTGGTGGTGGCTTCCCGGATGACGAGCCCGAAGAGCGTCCTCTCCTCCGGCGCCAACCCCTCGGCGTCCACCTCGACGGAGCAGTCGATGCCTGCACCGCCAAGGACCTCGCCCGCATTCGCGGCTTCCGCCGCGAGGGACACCGAGCGGTAGCCGTGCACGAGCGCGCGGGTGTCCTCGAGGGCTGTGCGCGCGAGTTGCTGCGCCTCGGCGATCTGCACGCGGGCTGCCTCGGGATCGCCGTCGAGCAGGCGCCCCGCGAGTTCCGTCTTGAGGGCGATGACCTGGAGGTGGTGGCCCTGGATGTCGTGCAGGTCAGCGGCGAAGCGGAGGCGTTCCTTGGCGACGGCGAGTTCTCCCGAGGTTCTTCGGCTGTCGTCGAGGCGCAGCACGATCTCCCACCACCAGATACTCGCCACGAAGAGCAGGGGTGTCATCAGGACCCAGACGGCGACGGAGACGACTCCGCCGTTGTCCCAGAACGGACCTCCCAGCGAGTGCCCCAGCAGGAGCCCGAGCGGGCCGTGCACGACGAGCAGCACCAGGCCCGCGCCCGTCACCCACCAGCGGATGCGCCGCCGGACGACGACGGCCAGCGCGTTGCAGGCGAACCAGAGCGGCAGGGCCCCGATCCACACCGTGTGGGGCTGGGCGAGTCCGAGGACCCACAGGGCTGCACTGGGGACCAGCAGGCACAGGGTGTACCGGCGCTCCGGCAGGCCGCCACCCAGCCCGCTCCTGAAGAACCAGCAGTAACGGATCAGCGCCGCGGTGGACGCAACGGCAAGGGCGAGGATCACGACGTCGAACAGCTGCATACCGTACTCGCCGTCGCCGAGCATCAGGAGAGTACTGATGGCATTCACGAAGAGGCAGTAGAGGACGATCGATGCGACCGTGTAGCGCCAGGTGGCACGGACGCCCCTGCCGGGCTCGGAGGCAACGCGGTCCGGAGCGGTCGTAGCGTCCTGGTCCTGCATGCTGCGTCGAGCGGAAAGGAGCGCCATGGCTTCCATCGTAGATCCATGACATGTGTCACGGTCCCGGCGTGGAGAAGGGCACACAGGGAGGTGACGCGCGGCCACTGCTGCCGAGGGGCGGGCACCGGCAGGATCGAGTCATGACCACTTCATCCAGCACCCCGGCAGTCCGATCGACCCAGGCCGGCCCGACTCCCTCCGGACCGTCCGCTGATACGATCGCCGTCGCTGCGCAGGATCTGCGCTGCTCGTACGGCTCCTACGAAGCCGTCCGCGGCATCGACCTCACCATCCGCAACGGAGAGTTCTTCGCCCTGCTCGGCACGAACGGCGCCGGCAAGACCACCACGATGGAGACCCTCGAGGGCCACCGCCCCGCCACCGCCGGCACGGTGTCGGTCCTCGGCGGCGATCCGTACCGGGACCGGGCGGTGATCCGCCCACGCCTCGGCATCATGCTGCAGGAAGCCGGATTCGCCGACGACCTCACGGTCGAGGAGACGTGCCGGCTCTGGCTCCACCTGTCCTCGCCGCACCCGCAGCACAGGAGCAGGGAGGACGTCATCGCGAAGAACCTCGACGTGCTGGACCTGACGGGGAAGGCCTCGACCCGGGTGAAGATGCTCTCGGGCGGCCAGCGTCGCCGACTCGATCTCCTCCTCGCCACCGCCAACGAGCCCGATCTCCTCTTCCTCGACGAGCCCACCACAGGTCTCGACCCGGAATCGCGTGAGCGCACTTGGGAACTCGTGCGGGGGCTCAACGACGCCGGGACCACGGTGGTCCTGACCACCCACTACCTCGAGGAGGCTGAGACGTACGCGGACCGCCTGGCGATCATGCACGACGGGGAGATCGCCGTCGAAGGCAGCCTCTCCGAGGTCCTGCGGCGTGAGCCCTCGGTCATCGCCTTCGACGTGGACGCCTCCGTGGACGTCCTCCGGCTCCGTGGCATCGGCCTGACCCCGGATTTCACGCCCACACCGGACACCACCAGGGTGACCGTCCCGTCGCTCGACCTCCAGCAGGACCTCTGGACCGTGCTGTCGTGGGCGGACGAGAACAGCATCAGGCTGGACCGCCTGTCCGCGTCGGAGGCATCCCTCGCCGCCGTCTTCCGCAGGGTGAGCCTCGGCACCGCCGCCTGATCCCCCGGTCCACTCAGCAACCTCACCAGGAGACAACAATGAACCTCACGAACGCTCCCGCGGCCACGCTTCGCAGCCCCTCCTCCGGCAGCCGCATCCTGTCCATCTCGCTGATGGAGCTGCGCATCATCTTCCGCAACAAGACGGTCCTGACCGGAGCCGTTCTCATGCCGATCGCCATGGCCGTGTACATGTTCTACATCGGGCCGACCAGATGGTCGCCCCGCAGGCATGGCCGTGATGGCCGGACTGACCCTCATGATCGTCGCCCTGCTCGGCGTCTACCTGACGGCGACGACGACCCTCGCCACACGGCGCCAGGAATTGTTCCTCAAGCGCCTGCGAAGCGGTGAGTCCTCGGACACCGTCATCTGGCTCGGCATGCTGACGCCCATCGTCGCCCTCGTCGCCGCTCAGCTCGTGGTCATCGCCGTCGGTTTCGGTGTCGCCGGCGTGGATGCACCCGGCCAGCCCCTCGTGGTGCTCGGCGCTGCGCTCGGCTTCCTCGCCCTCTGCGCCACCGCCGGCATGCTCACCAGCATCTACACACCGTCCGCAGCGGCAGCCCAGATCACCACCCTCCCCTTCTTCGCCGCCGTCATCGGCAGCTTCTTCTGGACGGCGTTCGACGACGGCTTCGAGGTGCTCTCGGGCCTCACCCCGGGAGGTGCGCTGCAGCACCTGCTCATGGCGGGCTGGGGTGCCGAGCCCCTCGATGCCTCGACGGCGGGCGCCGCGGTCGTGCTCCTCGCCTGGATCGTGCTGCCGTACCGGATCGCCGCGACGCGCTTCCGCTGGGAGAAGCGCTGACCCTCGGGCAGAACGAAGCCCGGCACCTCCCTCGAGGTGCCGGGCTTCGTCGGTACGGGGTTTCCGCCTAGCAGCAGCGGCCCTCCGGGTTGGCGTCCTGGCGGTCCGCCTTGTCCCGCCAGAACTCGCGCTCCGTCATGGGCCGTCCGTCGTCGTGCGTACGCTCATGATGGTCGAGGTAGGCCTGATAGGCGTTCTCCCCCATGATGCCCCTGAACACCCACGCGAGCTCGCGCGCACCGTCCCTAGCCCGGTGCAGGACCTGCGGGACCGCCATCAGTGTCCCGTCCGTGCAGGGCGCTTCTCCGGAGCGAGGGCCTTCCACTCGGCCTCCAGTTCCTTCTCTGCAGGAGAGGCGATCAGTCCGGAGGGAGCGAAGATCCTGGATGCCACCGGGGCGTCCTCGGTCTCCTCGCCGCCCCCGTTCCTGAAGGATCTGATGGTCGCCAGGATGGCCGTCGCGATGACGATGATCGAGAGCACCACGAAGAAGATCGACAGCGTGCCCTGGATGAACGTGTTGCGGACCACCGCCTCCATGGCCTCGACCGTCTTCGCCGTTCCGAAACTCTCCTCGCCGGCGGCGAGGGCGTCCTTGAAGGCGGTGTGCTGCGCCCAGTAGCCGATGCTCGGAACGGGCGAGAAGATCTTCTGGAACGACGCCGTGATGGTCACCACGGACGCGAACGCCAGCGGCAGTGCCGGGATCCACAGGAACGTGAACAGTCCCCGCTTCGCGCAGATGGCCATGCACACCGCGAGCGCGATGGCCGCGAGCAGCTGGTTCGCTATGCCGAACAACGGGAACAGCGTATTGATGCCGCCGAGCGGGTCGGTCACGCCCATGATGAGGATGGCCCCCCACCCGGCCACCATGACGGCGGTGCAGATCCACGCCCCGGTGCGCCAGGAGGTGTCGCGGAAGCGGGGGACGACGTTGCCGATGCTGTCCTGCAGCATGAAGCGCGCGACGCGCGTTCCGGCGTCGACCGCCGTGAGGATGAACAGCGCCTCGAACATGATGGCGAAGTGGTACCAGAAGGCCATCATCCCGGCACCGCCGAAGATTCCCTGCATGATCTGGGCGATACCGACAGCGAGGGTCGGAGCGCCACCCGTGCGGGAGACCACCGATTCCTCACCCACGTTCGATGCCATCGTGCTGAGTGCTTCAGGGGTCAGGTTGACCCCGGCGAGGCCGAGGCCGTTCACGAAGGCCACGGCTCCCTCGATGGTGCCACCCGTGGCCGCCGCGGAGGAGTTCATGGCGAAGTAGATGCCGCGGTCGATCGACAGTGCGGCGACGAGCGCCATGATCGCGACGAAGGACTCCATGAGCATGCCGCCGTATCCGATGAAGCGTGTCTGGCGTTCCTTCTCGATCATCTTCGGCGTGGTGCCGGAGGCGATCAGGGCGTGGAACCCCGACAGGGCGCCGCAGGCGATGGTCACGAAGAGGAACGGGAAGAGCGTTCCCGCGACCACCGGCCCGGTACCCGTGCTGGCGTACTCGCTGACGGCGGGTCCGCTGATCTCCGGTCGGGTGATGACGATCGCCACGGCGAGCATGACGATGGTGCCGATCTTCATGAAGGTGGACAGGTAGTCACGAGGTGCCAGCAGGAGCCAGACCGGCAGGACCGCGGCGATGAAGCCGTAGATGATGATGCCCCACGCGATGGTGATGCGATCGAGCGTGAAGAGCTCCACGCCCCAGGCGGTCTCGGAGATCCAACCGCCGGCGACGATGGCGAGCAGGAGCAGCAGGAAGCCGATGATGGAGACCTCGGTGACCTTGCCAGGCCGCAGGTAGCGGAGGTAGACACCCATGAACAGGGCGATGGGGATGGTCATCGAGACGGAGAAGACGCCCCAGGGGCTCTCTCCGAGCGCGTTCACGACCACGAGGGCCAGGATGGCGACGATGATGATCATGATCGCGAGCGTGGCGATCAGGGCAGCGGTGCCACCGATGACGCCGAGCTCCTCGCGTGCCATCTGGCCGAGGGAACGGCCGCCCCGACGCATCGAGAAGAACATGACGAGGTAGTCCTGCACGGCGCCGGCGAAGATGACGCCGATGATGATCCAGAGCGTTCCCGGCAGGTACCCCATCTGCGCGGCGAGTACCGGTCCGACGAGGGGGCCTGCGCCTGCGATGGCGGCGAAGTGGTGGCCGTAGAGGACCCTGCGGTCGGTGGCGGCGTAGTCCTTACCGTCAGCCTTGTACTCGGCCGGAGTGGCTCGCCGGTCATCGGGCTTCAGGAGGTTCCGCTCGATGAACTTCGAGTAGAACCGGTAGGCGATGAGGTACGTGCAGACAGCAGCGAACACGAACCAGATGGCGTTGACCGTCTCGCCCCGGACGATGGCCAGCATGGTCCACGAGACGCCGCCCAGGAGTGCGATACCGATCCACAGGGCGATCTTCGCCGGCGTCCACCGACGGTCTTCTGCTTCCACCTGCTGCGGGTCGACGGCGACCGCAGGCAGGTCCGGATCCGTCACCAGCACGTCGGTGTGCCTGTGGGATCCGCTCTGCTTCTTACTCATGATGCTCCTCGAGTGCGAGAGTGTGATGCACACGAAGGTAGCAACGTAGTGAGGCCTGCGTCACATGGCAAGCCCGGTGGGCGGGCGGAAGCGCCGAACGCACCGGCCCGTGCGGCAGGCGGTTCGGCGCTCCGTCATCTGCCGGTCAGGAGGAGGTCCTGGTGCCGTCCCGGTCCTCGCCCAGTACGGCGGGCGGCTCGTCGTCGTCGTTCGCATTCATGCCTTCGCTGATGCTCGAATGCGTCCTGGTGCGGCCGTCCGCGGGTTCGTCCGCGTCGTCGGTCGGCCCGTTGTCGATGCCGTCCGGGACCTGGTCGCCGAGGTTCTCCGCGAAGCTGTCGGCCGCCTGGGACAGGCCGCCGCCGTCCTCGCCATGGTCGTGATGATCGGTATTCACTGTGCTTCCCCTTCCGGTCGGATGTCCTTCAACCCTTCCACACACGCCATCCCGTCGAAAGCCTGCTGATGAAGCCGGCCCAGGGTGGCCATCGGGGCCTACTGCATGGTCAGCAGGACCTTGCCGGTGTGCTGTCCGGAGTCGAAGTAGGCGTGCGCCTCGGCCACCCGCTCGAGCCGGAAGGACCGGTCGACGAAAGGCCGGACGGCGCCGGATGCGACCAGGGGCCAGACGTTGTCCCTCACCGCGGCCATGATGGCCGCCTTCTCCGCGATGGGCCTGGCCCTCAGCGTTGTACCGGCGACACTTGCGCGTTTGCCCATCAGCGCAGCCAGATCCAGTTCGGCCGTCGCCCCGCCCTGGAGGCCGATGACGACGAGCCGGCCGCCCACCGCGAGGGACGCGACGTTCCGTGCGAGGTACGTCGCTCCGACGACGTCGAGGATGACGTCCACGCCGCGACCGTCCGTCGTTGCCCGGATCTCCTCCACGAAGTCCTGGTCCCGGTAGTTGATGAGAGTCCGCACACCGAGGGCGCGTGCGGTGCCGAGCTTGGCACCGGAACCGGCCGTGACGTGCGGTATCGCGCCGAGGGCGAGGCTCACCTGGATCGCCATCACGCCGATGCCGCCGGACGCTCCATGGATCAGGATGTGCTCGCCCTCCGAGAGGCGCGCGTGCATCACCAGGTTCGACCACACGGTGGCTGCCGTCTCCGGCAGCGCGGCTGCCTCGGTGAGATCCACCCCGGCAGGAGCGGGCACGACCTGCCCGGCGGGTACTGCGACTCTCTCCGCATACCCGCCACCCGCCAGGAGCGCGACGACGGCGTCACCTGCCTGGAACGCCGAGTTCCCGGGGTCTGCGACGAATCCGGAGACCTCGAGACCCGGCACGGGGGACGCCCCTCGGGGTGGCGGGTAGAAGCCGCGGCGCTGCTGGACATCGGCGCGGTTCAGGCCGGCGGCGACGACATCGATGAGCACCTCGCCCCTCTCCGGCACGGGATCCGGTACCTCCTGCACGGAGAGAACCTCCGGTCCACCGGCCCCCTCGATCGTGACTGCACGCACGCCAACCTCCACTCTCCTGGGTATTTGGGCGTCACCCGCCCTTCGTGAAACACTAACGGCGGAAGGTTGTCCGAGCGGCCGAAGGAGCTGGTCTTGAAAACCAGTGGGCGGTTACCCCGTCTCAAGGGTTCGAATCCCTTACCTTCCGCTTCCTGAGGAGGCCCCGCGGCTGCGGGGCCTCCTCTTCTTCGCGGCGGCCCATTCCTGAGGCATGGTGCACCGAAGCATCCTGCGGTACTGTCCCGAGGAGCAACAGCCGTGCCGCGGTACTCGTGGCCTACGACGGGGTCTCCATGCAGAACAGTCCTTCGCTGCGAACAGCCCTGCGCCACGGTGTGAGAGCGGCCGCGTCTGCTGCCACCCTCGCGCTGATCGCCGGATGCAGCCTGCTCCCGAGCAGCGCACCCGACCGTGACGCCGACGGTGCGGTCATCGCCCAGGCTGAGACGGACGTGTTCGCCGTCCAGGTGGGTGACTGCATCAACGACCCCGGCACCGAGAGCGTCACCGACATCACCGTGCTCCCCTGCGGCGAGTTGCACGACTTCGAAGCGTTCGCCGCAACCCTCATGCCCGACGGCGAATATCCCGGGGACGCAGCAGCCACCACAGCCGCGACCGAGTTCTGCGCGGCCGAGTTCACCGCGTTCGTGGGTCTCGACTACGACGCCTCCGTGCTGGAGATGATGTATTTCTACCCGGTCGAGGAGAGCTGGAACGCGACGGACGACCGCGAGATCCTCTGCCTGGTCGCCGACGAGGGCGAGGCTCCCGTGGCAGGCACGCTCGAGGACGCAGGAAAATAGCACGGTTCGTCTCCGGATGACAGCCGGTGGGGCCGGTTCTTCCGGAGCCACTGGCTTTTTGGTAACCCGCTGTTCACGATGTTCTGGTTGGCTCTTCCCGGGGATAGGAATGTCACCTGTGTCACATATGGTGCACATGCCAATGCGCCTTCCAGCTGGGGAGGCGGGCAACACTCGCGCCGCTGCGGCCATCGTCAAGGAGAATTCACACGAATGTTTGATTCGTCATGGAAGGGAGCGCTCGGTGCGGCGCTGTCGGTAGGCCTGCTGGCCTCACCGATGATCGCACTACCGGCCAACGCGGTGGATGCACCACCGAGTACGGCGTCCGTCACGGGAGACGGCGTCATCATCAACGAGGCGTATGTCTCGGGGGGATCGGCGGGAACGCCGTTCAAGAACAAGTACGTCGAGCTCTACAATCCGGGGGACGCTCCCGTGAGCCTCGACGGCTGGTCGCTGCAGTACCGGGCCCCGGCCTCCACCGCCACACCGGGCGCCACCGCGCTCCGCGGAAGCATCCCCGCGAAGGGGTACTTCCTGGTGCAGGGCGCGTCCAACACACCACCGTCCGAGGGCGCTCCGCTTCCGGCTCCCGACGCGACCACGGGTTTCAACCCGGGTGCAGGTGGCGGCGTCATCGTCCTGTCGAACCAGCCCTCGACCGTCGGTGCATTGCCGGTCGGCTCGATCGTCGGGACGCCCGGCGTCGTCGATGCCCTCGGCTACGGCACAGCGAACGCCTTCGAGGGTTCGGCCGCCGCGACGCCCGGCGCCGGCAGCGTCAAGTCCGCCAACCGCACCGGATTCGCCGACACGGATGACAACGGCGCGGACTTCACCCTCCAGACCCCGTCGCCGACCAACAGTGGCGCGACCGCCGGGCCACCGGTTCCTACGCCGCCTCCGGTGCCGACCCCGCCGGGACCTGCAGTCCCTGGACCCGTCGTCCCGATCCGCGACATCCAGGGCACCGGAACGGCCACTCCGCTGTCCGGTCAGACGGTCACAACACGAGGTAAGGTCACCGCCGCCTACCCGACCGGCGGATTCAACGGTTTCTACATCCAGACGCCGGGTACGTCGGCAGCAGCCGACCAGACCGCCTCGGACGCCATCTTCGTCTACTCGCCCGACGCCGTCTCCACGGTCGCCATCGGCGATTACGTCGAGGTGACCGGCGTCGCAGGTGAATTCTTCAACCTCACGCAGCTCACCGTCGGCGCCGGGGGCACCGTCAAGCTCACCGAGGCTGCGGAGGAGCCCAAGGCCTCGGCCATCGCCCTGCCCGCCACCGAGGCGGCACGCGAGGCGACGGAGGGAATGCTCTTCCAGCCGGCCGATGCCTTCACCGTCGCCGACAACTACACGCTGAACCAGTACGGCGAGGTGACCCTCGCCGCAGGCACCGGTCGGCTGCGCCAGCCTACCGATGTCGCTCGGCCCGGCACCCCGGAGAACGCCGCTGTCATCGCCGACAACGCCGCACGGAGCATCAGACTCGACGACGGCGCCTCGACCAACTTCTTCACCGCAGCCAACCAGGGCCGCGTCCTGCCGTACCTCACCCCTTCGCAGCCCGTGCGGGTCGGGTACAGCGCGTCCTTCACCTCGCCCGTCGTGCTCGATTTCCGCAACAGCGCCTGGAAGTTCCAGCCCCTGTCGGAACTGAACGGCGCCAGCCCCGATGGGGTGCAGCCCGTGCAGTTCAGCGGTGAACGCCCGGCAGCACCGGCCGAGGTCGGCGGCAACGTGAAGCTCGCGTCGTTCAACGTTCTCAACTACTTCGCCACCACGGGCGAGGACATCCCAGGCTGTGTCTACTACAACGACCGTGCCGGGAACCCCATCACCGTGAACCGTGGCTGCGATGCCCGAGGAGCTGCGACCGAGGAGAGCCTCGAGCGCCAGGAGGCGAAGATCGTCGCTGCGATCAATGCCCTCGACGCAGACGTCGTCACCCTGATGGAGATCGAGAACTCGGCCGGATTCGGCAAGGACCGGGACTTCGCCCTCGCCACCCTGACCGAGGCCCTCAACGAGAGCGCCCCCGGCACCTGGGACTACGTCCGCTCGCCCGAGGCGCTTCCGGCGAACGAGGACGTCATCCGCACGGCCCTGATCTACAAGAAGGCCGTCGCGGAACCTGTCGGCGAATCGGTCATCCTCGACGATGACGTCGCTTTCTCCAACGCCCGCAAGCCCCTCGCACAGGCCTTCAAGCCCGTCGGCGGTACAGAGGCAGAGACCTTCCTCGCCATCGTCAACCACTTCAAGTCGAAGGGCTCCGGCCCCAGCTCGGGGCCGAATGCAGACAACGGGGATGGGCAGGGCGCCTGGAACGCAGCCCGCGTCACGCAGGCTCAGGCCCTCGTGGCCTTCGCCGACTCCATGAAGGCGAATGCGCAGACGGACAAGGTCTTCCTGACGGGCGACTTCAACTCCTACACGCAGGAGGATCCGATGCAGGTCCTCTACGCTGCCGGTTACGTCAACCAGGGCGAGAAGGACGAGGACAGTTTCTCCTACGTCTTCTCCGGCCTGAGCGGCTCCCTCGACCACATCCTCGCCTCTCCCGCGGCAGACGCCACCGTGACCGGCGTGGACACGTGGAACATCAACTCGGTCGAGTCCATCGCCCTCGAATACAGCCGGTACAACAACAACGTCACCGACTACTACCGGGCAGACCCATACCGTGCCAGCGACCACGATCCTGTCATCGTCGGGCTCGACCTCGCGCCCGCCGACACCACTGCCGAACTGAACCTGCTGAACATCAACGACTTCCACGGCCGTATCGACACCAATACGGTGCGCTTCGCCGGGACCGTCGAGAAGCTGCGGGCGGAGTTCGGCGAGGACAGGACGGCCTTCCTCTCGGCCGGTGACAACATCGGCGCATCCCTGTTCGCCTCTGCCCTGCAGGACGACCAGCCGACCATCGATGTCCTCAACGCCCTGGAACTCCGGGCGTCGGCCGTGGGTAACCACGAGTTCGACAAGGGCTTCGACGACCTCACCGGACGCGTGGACGCCGCTGCGGACTTCCCGTATCTCGGCGCCAACGTCTACACGAAGGGCACCACCGAACCCGCCCTCGACGAGTACTCCATCATCACGGTGGACGGCGTCGACGTCGCGGTCATCGGGGTCGTCACCGAGGAGACGGCAACGCTCGTCAGCCCCGGTGGCATTGAGAACGTCGACTTCGGTGATCCCGTCGAAGCCGTCAACCGCGTGGCTGCGCAGATCGAGGAACAGGATCTCGCGGATGTCATCATCGCGGAGTTCCACGAGGGTGCCGGGGATGGCGTCGTCGAAGGTGCGACGCTCGAGGAGGAGGTCGCTGCCGGCGGCACGTTCGCGAGCATCGTGAACGAGACCACGCCCCTCGTGGACGCGATCTTCACGGGCCACACGCACAAGCAGTACGCGTGGGACGCGCCCGTCCCGGGTGCATCCGGGCAGACCCGTCCGATCCTGCAGACCGGCTCGTACGGTGAGTTCGTGGGCCAGATCACGCTGACGGTCGACAGGGCCACCGGTGACGTCGAGTCCTACACCTCACGCAACGTGGCCCGCACCGCGGACACCGACGCGGCACTGGTGAGCGCCTTCCCCCGGGTGGCCGAGGTCAAGACAATCGTCGACGCGGCACTCGCGCAGGCAGCCGTCATCGGCAACCAGCCGGTCGGCTCAGTCACCGCGGACATCACCACGGCCTTCACCGGCACCACGCGTGATGACCGCACCTCCGAGTCCACCCTGGGCAACCTCGTGGCGGACTCGCTCCGGGCAAGCCTCGCTCCGGCCGAGCGCGGCGGAGCCGAGATCGGCATCGTCAACCCCGGTGGGCTGCGTAACGAGCTGTACTTCGCTCCTGACGGCGTCGTGACCTTCGCCGAAGCCAACGCCGTGCTGCCGTTCGTCAATGACCTCTGGACCACCACCCTCACCGGTGCGCAGTTCAAGGCCGTACTCGAGCAGCAGTGGCAGCCGGAGGGCAGCTCACGCTCCTTCCTCGCCCTCGGTCTCTCGGAGAACGTGAGCGTGACCTACGATCCCGCGCTCGAGCGTGGGTCGCGGATCACCTCGGTCCTGATCGACGGGGCGCCTCTCGATCCGGCGAAGGACTACCGGATCGGCACGTTCAGCTTCCTCGCGCAGGGTGGCGACAACTTCACGGTCTTCCGTGAGGGCACCGACACCCGCGAGTCGGGACTCGTCGACCGCGACGCGTGGATCGACTACGTTCGGGCGAACAGCCCGCTGTCACCGTCGTTCGAACGTCGCAGCGTGCAGGTCCAGGGAGTCCCGACCGCGGTACAGGCCGGTGATGCGGTGACCTTCACCGTCTCGAAGCTGGATCTCACCTCGCTCGGGAGCCCGGCCAACACCACCCTCACGGCCAGCTTCGTCGCGGCTGACGGGACCTCGACCCCCCTTGGGTCGTTCTCCGTCTCAGCTGGTAGCGCCACCGTGAACCTGACGATCCCGGCCACGGCGAGTGGGCAGGGACGCATCGTCCTGACGGCTGCACCGAGCGCGACAACTGTCACACTCCCCGTGACGGTGGAAGCGATCGCGGAGCCCGAGCAGCCGGTCAAGCCCGGCAAGCCGGACAAGCCCGAAAAGCCGGTCAAGCCCGGCAAGCCGGACAAGCCCGAAAAGCCGGTCAAGCCCGGCAAGCCCGGCAAGCCCGAGAAGCCCGAGAAGCCGGTCAAGCCCGGTAAATAGGGTTGCCGCGAAACGGAAAGAACCAGGAGTGATTCTGGCTCCGGTAGCTCGACGAGCTACCGGAGCCAGAGCCTGATCATGCTGATCCCGAGGGACCCCCACCAGCGGTGGGGGTCCCTTACGGTTTCGCCCCTGGCGACGCCATGCACGTGGAGGAGGGGTCGCCCTCCTGCTCGGTCGGGGAGGTTCCTCCGCCCGTATGCCGGCGGCTCCGGGGACCGGGCGGTGCAGGCGCTCGAGGCGGCCGGCTCCGCCCGTATGCCGGCGGCTCCGGGGAGCGTGCGACGGCGGCGGTCGGCTGCCTACCGGGCGCGGGCGGCCGGGGCTCTGGTGAGAACCGCCCTGGCGATGGCATCGGCATCCAGGAGGGTCCTGCTCCCCGCCTCGAGGGGAGCTCCTGCCTCGGCCGCGATGGCAGTGCCCCACTGCACCGATGCGAGCTGAAGCCCTATCACGTACAACGACTCCTGCTCCTTGCCCGTGTGATCCACGGCCCGATAGGGCGGCGCCGTGACGTCGAGCCCGGCGGACGTCACCGGAACGCCGTCCTCCGCCATGTAGGTCCTCGGCCGGACCGCTCCGCTGCGCAGGAGATCGCGCATGAGCGGGGACAGGCTCGTCGACACCCGGTTCGCGGGCATCATGGCCTCGACGAGGTAGCGGGCCCTGAAGGATTCGCCGTGCACCCAGGGCGAGCTCGCTCGGAACAGTGCCTCGTCCGCGTCGAAGCCGAAGCTGGGACTGGGCCCGACGAATCGGACAGTGCCGGCCCGGACGAGTGCTGCCAGCTGGGCGATGCGCAACGGCGGCGGGCCGCTGGCCAGTCCTTCGACGAGCGGTTCGAACCAGCCCCTCAACTCCGCGTTCCAGGACGAGTCGGAGATGCCACCGTCAGCAACGGCCTGCTTGATCACCGAGCGTCCTGCGTTCATCGCACCGATGGCCATCTTCAGCGGGTCGTCCTCGCCCCTGCCGGAACCGGCCGCATCATCGTCGAGGTAGCCGAGGACGGCGGCGCTGAACTCCTCGCCGTCGGCGAAGCGGCGCCCGGCGAAGGGATGCGCGAGAGATTCGACGTCGATCCGTCGATCCTCCGGCACCGCTCGCTGGATCACCTCTGCCGCCGCAGCCTGCCACGCAGGTCCCTCCGTGGCCAGGGCCGAATCGAGCTGCTCGAGGAAGGCCTCGGCCGGACCGGGGAGTAGCCGGGCGTCCGTCCGGCAGAGCGTGGTGTAGTACGCCCACAGCACGTCGCGGTGCAGGAGCGGCCAGATGTCGTGATCGAAGCCCGGCTGAACACCGGACGTCCTGAACGAGAGGACGCGGTCCGTCGTGCAGAACCGCAACCGGACACTGCGCGGGATGTAGGAATCGAGGTCGGCCTTCGCGCGGTAGGGAACTCCCCGACGCGAGGCCGCCACGAGCCGGGGCTCCCTGCCCGACGCCTCGTAGTCGAGCCTGCCGTCATGCCTGACGGAGAAACGCCCGCCGCGGCCCTCCGTCAGGTGGATCATCGCGTCGAAGAAGTTCAGCCCGAGTCCGCGGATGAGGACGGTCTTCCCCGCCGGGATGCGGTTCCAGTCGACGTCGGCCGGGACCGCAGGCGGCCAGTACTGCAGCCCGTGCCGGGCTGCGGCGTCCTGCAGTTTCTCCTGCTCGGGTGTCAGGGTCGCCGCGAGATGGCCGACGGCGAGGACCACGTCGTCCGCGTCGAGGTGCGACCCATCGTCCAGTGCGATCCGCCATCGGTACGCAGGTTCTGTGCCACCTTCAGCGCCGCCAGCCGGGTGAGGACACGTGGATCCGTGCCCGGAGGGAGCCGGGGCAGCTTCGGGGGGCGCCTGCTGGTGCCGCTCGAGACCGACGGCGTCATGGCGGTGGTGCAGGACGGTCAGACCCGGCCCGGCCTGCCGGGTCACGGCAGCGAACACCCAGGCGAGGTACCGACCGTACAGCGCCCTGCTGGGGAAGTCGCTGGACCGGAGCGCGCGACACTCGGCCAGGTCCGCAGCGCTCACGTCCCGGAACTCTCCGTCAGCGGCTCTTCGCCGCCACTCGTCGAAGGACAGGGCGACCGCGCTCTGGGCAAGGCCTGCTGCCGTGGGGCCGACCGGCACGACCGTGGGGTAGAGGCACGGTGTGTTCATGAGGAAGAGCCGCGACTGATCGGTGCGCCAGATATGCCCCGGTCCCGGCTCATGGGGCTCGATGACGTGGATGACGACCTCACGAGCGGCAGGTCCGAGAGCAGAGTGCTGCGCGATCAGCCGCTCCACCACGGAGGTGCCGCGGGGTCCACCGCCGATGACGGCGACCTGCAGTGCCTCCTGGTTCTCCACGCGTCAAGACTATCCAACCCACCCGCAGCGCCCGTCCGGCGGGGACGTCGTGCCGATGGCTGTGCTCTCGGTGGCCTGCATAGGATGGGCCCATGACGCACTCTGCAGGGACCACCGCGACGACGGACGACCCCTTTCTCTGGCTTGAGGACATCTACGGCGAGGCGCAGCTCCAGTGGGTTCGCACCGAGAACGCGCTGACCGAGGATGCGCTCGTCACACCGGACTTCGAGAACGGTGAACGGCGCATCCTCGAAGTCCTCGACTCGACGGATCGCATCCCCATGGCCGGCAAACACGGCGGGTTCTACTACAACTTCTGGCGCGACGCAGCGCACCGGCAGGGGATCTGGCGGCGTACTACCTGGGACAGCTATGCGTCGGACGAGCCCGACTGGGAGCTGCTGCTCGACGTCGACGCGCTGAGCGCCGACGAGGACACCGAGTGGGTGTGGGGCGGAGCCCTGTTCCTGCGCCCGGAGGAGGGCGCTCCCCACGAGCGGGTGCTCGTGGTCCTCTCGCCCGACGGCGGAGATGCGGCACGCTACCGCGAGTTCGACCTCGCCACCCTGGCCTTCGTGGAGGGTGGTTTCGACATCCCGACCGCGAAGAGCCGCATCAGCTGGGCGGACCGGGACACGCTGTACGTCGGCACCGATGTCGGGCCGGGTTCGATGACCTCGAGCTCCTACCCCCGGACCGTGCGAACGGTGCGGCGGGGTGAAGAGCCCGCTACGTCCGAGCAGTACTTCGAGGTGGATGAGAACCACATGATGGCCCTCGTCGTCCATGATCCGACGCCGGGCCACGAGCGGGACATCGCCGTGGACACCATCGACTTCTACACCCGCCGGACCTATCTCCGCCAGGACGGCGCCTGGCGCCTGATCGAGGTGCCCGAGGACGCCAGTATCTCGCTGCACCGCGAGTGGTTGATCGTCCGGCCCCGGACCGAATGGTCGACGGCTGGAACCACGTACTCGGCAGGGTCGCTGCTGGTTCTGCCGCTCGATGCCTTCCTCGCCGGCGATCGTTCCTTCGAGATCGTGTTCGAGCCCGATGCCGCCACGTCCCTCCAGTCCTGGAGTTGGACGCGGGACTACCTGCTGCTGAACCTGCTGCACGACGTGTCCTCCGAGATCCGCATCCTCGACCCGGCGAACAGCTGGGCCGTCGAGCTCCTCGACGCCTGCCCTCCCCTGCATTCGGTGGACGCCTACGCGGTGGACGACGAGGACGACGACGCCGGCAACGACTACTGGCTGATCGCCACCGGATTCCTGACGCCGTCGACCCTCTATCGGGGCACGATCGGGGGAACGCACACCGCCGTCAAGTCCTCCCCGTCCTACTTCGACGAGGAACGGTTCGCGGTCGAGCAACACTTCGCTGTGTCGAGTGACGGAACGAGGGTGCCCTACTTCCAGATAGCATCGGCCGACCTGGAGCTCGACGGAGGCAATCCCACCCTGCTGTCCGGCTACGGCGGGTTCGAGCACTCGATGACACCCGCCTACAGCGGAGTCATCGGACGAGGCTGGCTCGAACGCACCACGGCGGACGGACGAACGGGTGTCTACGTCCTGGCGAACATCCGCGGAGGCGGGGAGTACGGCCCTGCGTGGCACCGCGCGGCGCTGCACGCCAATCGCCACCGCGCGTACGAGGACTTCGCGGCGATAGCGGGAGATCTCGTCCAGCGGGGGGTCACGTCGCCGGCGCTGCTCGGCTGCACGGGTCGCAGCAACGGCGGCCTGCTCGTAGGAAACATGCTCACCACCTACCCGCACCTGTTCGGTGCCATCTCGTGCGGGGTGCCACTGCTCGACATGAAGCGGTATACCCGGTTGTCGGCCGGGTTCTCGTGGATCGCCGAGTACGGGGATCCGGACGAACCCGAGGAGTGGGAGTACGTCCGAACCTTCTCGCCCTACCACCTCCTGCGTGAGGAGGTGGTGTACCCGAAGACACTGATCTGGACGGCGACGAGCGATGACCGGGTGGGGCCGGTCCAGGCCCGCAAGATGGCCGCGCGCATGAAGGACATGGGCGTCCAGAACGTGTGGTTCCACGAAGCGCTTGAAGGCGGCCATGCAGGGGCGTCCGACAATCGGCAGGCCGCGAGGATGCACGCCATGAGCTTCGAGTTCCTCTGGCGAGCGCTCACCGGGTCGCTCTGACCAGGCTCTCCGGGCCGATCCCGCGCCTCCCACGACACGGCGCAGCGCCCTGGCGCCCCGCATCGGCGCAGTTCTGACGCGTGGTTTTGCTCTTGCCGTCACCTTCTGGGTAACCTTGGGAGGCTAGAGATAGCCGCTGGAGACGTGCCAGAGCGGCCGAATGGGCTTCACTGCTAATGAAGTGTGGGCCTAAAGCCTACCGGGGGTTCAAATCCCCCCGTCTCCGCGAACGGACCCCCTGGAAACAGGGGGTCCTTTTCGTTGTCGCCCCGTGCGGTCAGGCCTTGAGGGCGAGAGCGAAGGGCAGCACGCCGGTCGCTCCCGCGGACCGCAGTGCCCGCCCTGCCTCCGTGATGGTCCAGCGGCTGTCGGCGAAGTCGTCGACCAGCAGGATCGGCCCGGGGTTCGCGGCGAACCACGCAGCGCCCTCGTCCGGGACGGCGAAGTGGTCCCAGACCTGAGCCAGTCGGAAGGCGCTGTTGCCACCCGGCTGGCCCTGCGGGAACCCGTTCGGAGTGGTGAGCTCTCCCAGGTAGGGGATGCGACCCACTCCTGCGAGCGCCTGGGCGAGCGATCCGACGAGGAGCGGGCGTCGCCGTGAAGGGACGCTGACCACCGCCACCGGGCGCTCCTCCCAGCCCCACTGTGCGAGCACCCGGACGACGGCTTCGATGACGGCCGGGTCCAGCGCTGCATCGGGCGTGGAGTCCGCCATCAGTTCTCTCAGCCGGTTGCCCCAGCCCAGGTCCGTGAGGCGTGCAAGCGCCCTTCCGGGCAGGCTTACCTCACCCGGCTTCACCTTTCCCTTCAGCGGCACTCCCAGCTTGTCCATACCGCTGGGCCATTGGCCGCGGGGCTCGAGCTCCACTCCCACCCTGCTGAGGGCTTGGTTCGCAGAATCCGACGCTTCGTGTGCCACCTCGTCCGAGTACCAGGTGCCGGCGCAGTTGTCGCAGCGCCCACACGGTGTTGCGGCTGGATCATCGAGAGAACGGGACAGGAACTCCATGCGGCAGGCCGAGGTGCTCTCGTAGTCCAGCATCGCCCGCTGCTCGACGATCCTCGCCTCGCTGATCCGCCGGTAACGCTCAGCGTCGTACGTCCAGGCCACACCGGTGCTCTCCCAGCCGCCGGTGACTTTACGGACAGCACCGTCGACGTCGAGCACTTTGAGCAGGAGTTCCAGGGGCGAGCGCTTCAGGTTGACCCGCGTCTCGAGCGCCGGCGTGGACAGGACGACGCCGGGCTCGAGGGCCTCCAGCACCCGCAGGGCGGCGTCCTGGGATGGCATGGACGCGGTGGCGAAGTACTCCCAGATGTCGCGGTCCTCAGCGCCGGGCAGCAGCAGGACGTCCGCGTTCGGCGTCCCGCGCCCTGCCCGTCCCACCTGCTGGTAGTAGGCGACGGGCGAGGACGGCGCACCGAGGTGCACCACGAACCCGAGGTCCGGTTTGTCGAAGCCCATGCCGAGCGCACTGGTCGCCACGAGAGCCTTGACGTCGTTGTTCTTCAGGGCGGCTTCCGCGGCCTCGCGGTCTGCGGGATCGGTACGCCCCGTGTAGGCGCGGACCGCGTGGCCGTTCTCGCGCAGGAGCCGGGCTGTGTCCTCCGCGGCAGACACGGTAAGGGCGTAGATGATCCCGCTGCCCGGAAGGTCGGAGAGGTGGGTGAGGAGCCAGGCGAGGCGGGATCGCGGGCTGGGCAGGCGCAGCACCCCCAGGCGCAGTGACTTGCGGGCGAGTTCCCCGCGCAACGTGAACACATCGGTACCACCAGCGCCCAGCTGCTCCTCGACGTCCTTCACCACCCGCGAGTTGGCCGTCGCCGTCGTCGCCAGGACCGGCACGCCCTGCGGCAGTCCCATGATGAGCTCGCGCAGCCGCCGGTAGTCCGGCCGGAAGTCGTGCCCCCAGTCCGAGATGCAGTGTGCCTCGTCGATCACGAGGAGCCCCGTGCGGCGCATGAGTTCCGGGAGGTACTGCTCCCTGAAGGACGGATTGTTGAGCCGCTCGGGCGAGACGAGCAGGACGTCCACTTCGTCGGCCTGCAGCTTGGCGATGATCTCCTGCCACTCCGTCTGGTTGGCCGAGTTGATGGCCTCGGCACGGACACCTGCCCGCGCGGCGGCGGCGACCTGGTCCCGCATGAGGGCGAGCAGCGGTGAGACGATCAGGGTGGGGCCGGCACCTCGGGCCCGAAGGAGCAGACTCGCGACGAAGTAGACGGCGGACTTGCCCCAGCCGGTGCGCTGGACGACGAGGGCGCGCCGACCGCCCTCGACCAGCGCCTCGATGGCTTCGAACTGTCCGTCGTGGAACTGTGCTTCCGGTGACCCCACGAGGGTATGGAGGATGGTGCTGGCTTGCTCGTTCAGGGTGGTGGTCGACGACATGTCCCCAGTATCCCAGCCGCCTCCCCCACCCGACCCGGGTGCGAGCACGCCATGTGGGCAACTGTGGCGCGGATCCCACCCGATACACTTCCAAGCGTGACTACACCCCTCGATCTCTCTGCATCCTTCAAGGCCTACGACGTCCGCGGCATCGTCGGTGAGACCATCACCGCGGAGTCGGTCCGGGCGGTCGGAGCAGCCTTCGTCGATTCGCTGGAGCTGGCCGGTGAGACCATCCTGGTCGGCGGCGACATGCGGCCGTCGTCCCCCGAATTCTCGAAGGCGTTCTCCGACGGTGCCACGCGGCGCGGGGCCAACGTGCTCTTCCTCGACCTGATCTCCACGGACGAGCTGTACTACGCGAGCGGCACCCTCGACGCCGCCGGCGTGACCTTCACGGCCAGCCACAATCCGGCGCAGTACAACGGCATGAAGATGACACGACCCGGCGCAGTACCCGTGTCGTCGGAGACCGGTCTGAAGGACGTGCAGCAACGCGCCGAGCGCTACCTGGCGGACGGCTCCATCCCCGCCGTAGCGGTTCAGGGCCTGACGAGCGTGCGCGACATCCTCGAGGAGTATTCGCGGTTCCTCCGCGCCCAGGTCGATCTGTCGTCGTCGCGCCCGCTCAAGATCGTCGTCGACGCCGGCAACGGTATGGCCGGACTGACCACACCCGCCGTCCTCGGTGATCGCCTCCTGCCCGCGCTGCCGTTCGATATCGTCCCCCTCTACTTCGAACTCGACGGTTCGTTCCCGAACCACCCGGCCAACCCCCTCGAGCCCGAGAACCTCCGGGACCTGCAGGCCGCCGTCGTCGAGCACGGCGCCGACATCGGGATCGCTTTCGACGGCGACGCCGACCGCTGCTTCATCATCGACGAGCTGGGGCAGCCGGTCTCCCCGAGCGCCATCACAGCCATGGTCGCCCGACGCGAGATCGCCCGGGCCCAGGCCGCCGGCGAGTCCGAGCCGGTCATCATCCACAACCTGATCACCTCGCGTGCCGTGCCGGAACTGATCAGGCACGACGGCGGTCGGCCGGTGCGCACGCGCGTGGGCCACTCCTTCATCAAGGCGGTCATGGCCACGGAAGGCGCGGTGTTCGGCGGTGAGCACTCCGCCCACTACTACTTCAGGGACTTCTGGAACGCGGACACCGGCATGCTCGCCGCCATGCACGTGCTGGCTGCGCTGGGTGAGCAGGACGGCCCGCTGTCGGAGCTCGGCAGGGAGTACGAGCCCTACTTCTCCTCCGGCGAGGTCAACTCGAAGGTCGAGGACCTTCCGGGCTCCATCGCCCGGGCACGCGCGGAGTTCGAGCAGGACGGCGTCGTCGTCGACGACCTCGACGGCCTCACCTTCACCCCGGACCACGGCGACTGGTGGTTCAACCTGCGCCCCTCGAACACCGAGCCCTATCTGCGCCTGAACGCGGAAGCGGTGGACCCGCAGACCCTGGAGGATCTCGTGCAGCGCGTCCTCGCCGTCATCCGCGACTAGCCCCCGGGAACCGCGAGGATCGACAGCGGTCCTGCCGGTCATCCCTGCAGCACAGCGTCGCGGTCCGAGAAAGCGGACCCGCCGATGCTGTCGGGCTGAAAATCTCCGGCGATTCCGTCGGCGTCAGGTGGTGCTGAAGCGGTCCTTGAGTTCGTGGAGTTGTCCGCGGAGTTCGTCGGGCAGGGAGGTGCCGAAGCGGTCGTACCACTGCTCGATGCCCTCGAGTTCCTGGGCCCATTCGGCGGCGTCGACGTGGACGGCGGCTTCGACCTCCGCCGGGGTCATGTCCAGTCCGGTGAGGTCCAGTGCGTCCCCGGTGGGGACGTAGCCGATGGGTGTCTCCACGGCGTCCGCGGTGCCTTCGAGGCGTTCGATGACCCATTTCAGGACCCGGGAGTTGTCGCCGAATCCGGGCCAGGCGAAACCGCCCTCGGCGGTGCGGCGGAACCAGTTGACGAGGAAGATCTGCGGCAGCCGTTCCTGGTTCGCGCCGGCGCTGAGGGTGAGCCAGTGGCGGAGGTAGTCACCGGCGTCGTACCCGATGAACGGAAGCATCGCCATCGGGTCCCGGCGTACCCGGCCGACCTCGCCCGCCGCGGCGGCCGTGGTCTCGGAGGACAGGGTGGAGCCCATGAAGATGCCGTTCGCCCAGGACCGTGATTGGGTGACCAGGGGGACGGTGGTCTTCCGGCGGCCGCCGAAGAGGATCGCGGAGAGCTCGACGCCGTCGGGCCGGTTGAACTCCTCTGCGAGCATGTCGATCTGGTCGATCGGGGTGCAGAACCGGGCGTTCGGATGGGCCGCGGGGCGGTCCAGGTCCCTGCCGATGGCGGGGGTCCAGTCGCGGCCCTGCCAGTCCGTCAGATGCGCCGGCACGTCCTCGGTCATGCCCTCCCACCAGACGCCGCCGTCGTCGGTGAGCGCGACGTTGGTGAAGACGGAGTTGCCCTTGGCGATGGCGCGCATCGCGTTCGGGTTGGTGTGCCAGCCGGTGCCGGGGGCGACGCCGAACAGGCCCGCTTCGGGGTTCACGGCCCGGAGTTCGCCCTCGGCACCGAAACGCATCCAGGTGATGTCGTCCCCCAGGGTCTCGACCTTCCAGCCTTCGATCGTGGGATCGAGCAGGGCGAGGTTGGTCTTCCCGCATGCCGAGGGGAACGCCGCCGACAGGTAGTACGTCTTGTCCTGGGGTGAGGTGAGTTTGAGGATCAGCATGTGCTCGGCGAGCCAGCCCTCGTCCCGGGCCATCACCGACGCGATCCGCAGGGCGTAGCACTTCTTCCCCAGCAGGGCGTTGCCGCCGTACCCGGATCCGTAGGAGAAGATGGAGCGCTCCTCGGGGAAGTGCACGATCCACTTGTCCTCGTTGCACGGCCACGGCACGTCCGTCTCACCCGGTTCCAGCGGAGCCCCCAGGGAGTGCAGGGCCGGGACGAATTCGGCGCCGAGTTCGGTCATCCGATCCAGGACCTTCGTGCCGATGGTTGCCATGATCCGCATCGACGTCACCACGTACGCGCTGTCGGTGATCTCGACCCCGAACTTCGGGTCCTGGGCGTCGAGGTGGCCCATCACGAACGGGATCACGTACATGGTCCGGCCCCGCATCGATCCCGTGAACAGACCGGTGAGCTTCGCCTTCATCTCGTCCGGGTCCATCCAGTTGTTCGTGAAACCGGCCTCGCGCTCGTCCTTCGAGCAGATGAATGTCTGTTCCTCCACCCGGGCGACGTCCCTGGGGTCCGAGAACGCCGCGAAGGAGTTCGGGAAAAGCTCCGGATTCAATCGCACGAACGTCCCGGACTCGACCAGGCCGTCGGTCAGCCGCGTGTTCTCCTCCACCGAGCCGTCCACCCAGACGACATCGGCCGGCTGCGTCAGTTGCTCGATCTCCCGCACCCACGCCAGCAGGCCCTCATGGGTGGTCGGCGCAGAGCCGACCGCATCCTGACGAACTCCACCCCCAGGACTCGTCGAGGTTGTGCCGACCTGATCAAGCTGGCGCACGGGATCGCCCATTACTCTTCCCTTCATTGGGTGCTCGGTGTGTACCGATGCTAGGGCTGAGGTATTTCAGGTGGTCGCTCGCTTCGCGAAACAATCGGGACCGCTCCGCGGTGATCCGCGCCGTTCCGCTGATGTCGAGCGCTTACACCGCATCCTGCTGTGACTAAGGTCACCTAGACCGGTCTACCACCGGGCGAGAGGCGGCAGTGATTAGGTGTCATGCCGATTCCACGCTAAAGTTATCTACGGCCAAACGGCCCGTTTGTAGGACGGATTCGCACACCGGATCGACCTACGACGGATGCGTGCGTAGCTCAACGGATAGAGCATCTGACTACGGATCAGAAGGTTGGGGGTTCGAATCCCTTCGCGCGCACCAGGTTCCTCGAACCATCGAAAGGCCCCGGCTCCGGTCGGGGCCTTTCGTCTTGGGTTGCCCGGCTGACCGGTCGGTGAAAAGCTCTGCCTATGAGCGAATCCAGAACCACTGATGTCATCGTGATCGGCGCCGGCGCGGTAGGCGAGAACGTAGCAGGACGCCTGGTCGAAAAGGGTCTCTCGGCGGTGATCGTCGAAGCGGACCTCATCGGTGGTGAGTGCTCCTACTGGGCATGCATGCCCTCCAAGGCCCTCCTGCGACCCGGCACGGTCCTGAACGCGGCGCGTGGCGTCGCGCGCCCGCGAGGCCGTGACCGGTTCTCTCGACGTGCAGCAGGTCCTCGACCGCCGGACATCCTTCACCTCGAACTGGGACGATTCCTCACAGGAGGAATGGGTTGCATCCGCGGGGATCACCCTCGAACGCGGCTGGGCGAAAGTGACCGGCGAGCGCGAGGTGGAAATCCGCCACCAGGACGGCTCCGAGGTGCGGTACACCGCTCACCATGCCGTCGTGCTCGCCACCGGTTCCACCCCGACGGTTCCGCCCATCGACGGACTCGCCGAGCTCGACTACTGGACCACCCGCGAGGCCACGTCCGCGCGCGAGGTCCCGGCGAGCCTGGCCGTCCTCGGCGGCGGGGTTGCCGGCGTCGAACTGGCACAGGCCTATGCGCGGCTGGGCTCCGACGTCACGATCATCGCGCGGAGCGGCATCCTCGGGAACTACCCGAAGGAGGCATCGGATCTCGTCCTCGAAGCCCTCCGTGGTGAGGGCCTGACCGTCCTGACGGACACCGCGACGAACGCCGTGCGCAAGGACGACCACCTGTTCGTGCTCGACGTCGGTGACGGCAGCAGCGTCACAGCCGAGAGGTTGCTCGTGTCCACCGGACGCCACCCGCACACGGCGGGCCTCGGCCTGGAGGAACTCGGGCTGGACCCGAAGAAGATCGTCAGGGACGACACCGGGCGAGTGCCGGACGCCGGAGGCTGGCTCTACGCTGTAGGGGACGCCGGAGGGCGGGTCCAGCTGACGCACCAGGGGAAGTACGAGGCCCGGATGACCGCGGATGCGATCGCGGCCCGGGCGGACGGCACGCTGGGCGACACGGCGGCGGACTGGAGCCCCTACGCCGCGACCGCGGATCGAGGCGCCGTTCCCCAGGTCGTGTTCACCGACCCGGAGATCGCTATGGTCGGACGAACGGTCGAGCAAGCGCGGAAGGACGGCATCAACGCCTCCGAGACGTCACTGCCCATTGCAGTCGGCGGGTCGGCCCTTCATTCCGACGGTTACAAGGGGTGGGCGCAGATCGTCGTCGACGAGGACCGCAAAGTGCTCGTGGGGGTGACCTTCGCCGGACCTGAAGTCTCCGAGATGCTCCATGCCGCGACGATCGCCGTCGTGGGCGAAGTTCCGCTTCATCGCCTGTGGCATGCAGTGCCGGCCTATCCCACGGTGAGCGAGGTCTGGCTCCGGTTGCTCGAGAAGTACGGGATGTAGGGGCGCCACCCCGGCGTCAGCGGCGGGTCGACGCCCGGCGCACCACGAAATCGGTGACGTCGGCGTCCCGCCCGTCGAGCTCCGCCCACTCGCCGTCGTACGTCATGACGGTGAGGCCTGCCGAGGGGTAGTCCGTGGCCAGGTCCATCACGGCCCGCTCGTCGGAACGAACCGAGGACAGGCGCATCGCCAGTTCCTGCACTCCGGGGTTGTGCGCGATCACGAGCAGGCTCGTCACCGTCGGAGGGACATAATTGATGAGGGCCAGTATCTCCGCGGGGCGCGCAGCGTACAGATCGTCCTCGAGCTTGGGCGTCGGCGCCTTGTCCCCGAGCTCCTTGCACACCCAGGTGCAGGTCTGCCGTGTGCGGAGCGCCGTGGACACCAGGATGAAGTCCGGGACGGCGTCGTGCTCGACCATCCACCGCCCGATCAGCGGGGCGTCCGCATGCCCCCTCGAACTGAGGGAGCGCTCGTGGTCCGTCACGCCCGCCTGGAACTCGGCCTTCGCATGGCGCAGCAACATGAGCTTCTTCAGGTGGTGGGAGGCCATGATCGAAAGTCTATGGCCTCCCCTCAGGAGGGATCCCTAGATGGAGTACTCCGGTGCCGCCCAGACGACCACTTCCGGGTGGTCGTAGAAGCGGTAGCCCTGGCCGCGTACCGTGCGCACGGTGTTCGCCAGGCGTCCGAGCTTCGAGCGAAGGCGCCGGATGTGCACGTCGATGGTGCGCTCGTTCGGCACCTCGTCGGCGTTCCGCCAGAGTCCGCTCAGCAACTCCTCGCGCCCCACGGTCCGGCTCGCGTTCTCCACGAGGTAGTTGAGGAGCTCGAACTCCTTGAAGGTCAGGTTCAGGGTCTCGCCGTCGAGGTGCACCTCGCGCCGGGACAGGTCGATGAGTACGCCGGTGGGACGCGGGGGCTGCGCCTGCGCAGGGGCGGGCGTCTCGGGCCGGGGACGTCTCGCAACCGTGGGATCGCCCAGTGCGGCACGAACGACGTCGATGTCGGAGCCCGGGGAATCCGCCGGCGCCAACGCGACCGCGGCGTGGCTCTCCGCCGTCGGAACGAGGGAGCGCACGTAGGCGCGGACGTCCTGGGCCAGCTTGGAGAACGTGGTGCCGGCGGCGGCGGCGGTCGCCTCGTCGAGCGCGACGTAGAGCACGAATCCCCTGGCGGTCGTGTCTCCCGTCACGGCCTGCGGCCCAGGCAGTCCGTTGGGCGTGACGACGGGGACGGGAGCACTCATCGGCTGGGCGTCGGCGCCGGGTACCGCCGACAGGCGCGAGTAACTCTGCGGCGCCTGGGAAGCATGCTCGGTGAACGGGGTGCCGAACGGCTGGCGTACCTGCCGGTTCTGCGGGGAGCGGAGGGAGATATGGACGTAGCCCGGATTTACTGACATGTAAACAACCTCGTGAAGTATGCCGTCATCGCGGCTCGAATGCGGGATGTGCCCGGTCGGGATGAAGATGGATGCCCGCCGTTGGGCTTGAAGTGCGTAAGAGGGGTTGGGGTATAACCGCTACGCGTGCATTCGATAGCAGCGACGTTCCGCGCCGGACATCGAGTCCGGGGAGGGAACTGCGGCTGCAGATGCGAGTGAGTTGATGTTCACGCCTCGAATTATTGCATGTAACAATCGCTTACGCGCAAGTAACAATGGCCGACGTCCAGCATGTGGGCACTGCGGCCGGACGGCGGCGGGCTTCACACGGCGCGGTCGGACAGGAGTGCGAGGGCGAATCAGGACTTCCGCCTCTTCGCAAGTCGCCCGGGCAGGGCCCGGGTCCGGACATCTCCCGTCAGGAGATCAGGTGACGGCAGCCGGCAGCTAACCCACGACGCCGTAGAGGCGGTCTCCAGCGTCGCCGAGGCCGGGCACGATGTAGGACTTCTCGTTGAGCTTCTCGTCGATGGACGCCAGCACGATGGTGACGTTGCGTCCGTCGAGCTCCTCCTGCAGGGTCGCGAGGCCCTCGGGAGCCGCGAGCAGGCAGATGCAGGTGATGTCCGCGGCGCCGCGGGCGAAGAGGAACTTGATGGCTTCGCGGAGCGTGCCTCCGGTTGCGAGCATCGGGTCGAGCACGAAGACCTGGCGTCCGGTGAGGTCGTCGGGGAGCCGCTCTGCGTAGGTGATGGCCTCGAGGGTCTCCTCGTTGCGGGCCATGCCGAGGAAGCCGACCTCGGCCGTGGGCACCAGTCGCGTCATTCCTTCGAGCATGCCGAGCCCGGCACGGAGGATGGGCACGACGAGCGGGGTGGGCTTGACGAGGCCCGTTCCCTCGGTGGCGGTAACGGGCGTCTCGATCGAGACGGTCTCCACCCGGACATCACGGGTGGCTTCGTAGGCCAGCAACGTGACGAGTTCCTCGGTGAGCAGGCGGAACACCGGCGACGACGTGTCCTTGTCCCGGAGAACCGTGAGTTTGTGGGCTACCAGGGGGTGATCGACTACCAGTACACGCATGCGTCAAAAGTACCATTGGGTTCATGTCGCCCTCCGTCCCACCCGTCGATCCCCGGCACGCCGCGTGGATGGGGCTCGCTCTGGACGCGGCTCAGCTGACCGGGACCAGCGCGGACGTGCCGATCGGCGCCGTCGTCGTCGGTGCTGACGGACGAGTTCTCGGCACGGGCTGGAACCAGCGTGAGGAGCTGGGCGATCCCACCGCCCACGCCGAGGTGCAGGCCATCCGTGAAGCTGCAGCCGGGTCGGGCGGATGGCGCCTGGACGCTTGCACACTCGTGGTCACGCTCGAACCCTGCGCGATGTGCGCGGGAGCCTCGGTGCTGGCCCGCATTCCCCGCGTGGTCTTCGGGGCCTGGGACGAGAAGGCGGGTGCCGCGGGCACCGTGTTCGACGTGCTGCGCGAGCGTCGCCTGAATCACTGGACCGAGGTCTTCGGGGGTGTGCGGGAGGATGAGTGCGCGCAGTTACTCAAGGACTTCTTCGCCGTCCAGAGGTCCGGTTCCGGCTCCCGGTGATCCTGCGTAGGCTGAAGGAATCCGCAGCAGGATCCATCAAGGAGTAGACGTGGCAGATCAGCAGGACGGCATGAAGGAAGTACAGGACATCCTCGGCAAGGCCGACATCGCGATCCTCACCACCATGAGCCTGGACGGTCAGCTCGTCAGCCGTCCCCTCGCGCTGCAGGCGAAGGACTTCGACGGAGACCTGTGGTTCTTCACCGAGGACCCCTCCCCCAAGGCGGACGAGATCCGCGCCAACCCACAGGTCAACGTCTCGGCGAGCACGGGCAAGGGCTACGTCTCGATCGCCGGCACAGCCACCCTCTCCAAGGACCAGGCGAAGATCGACGAGCTGTGGGGGCCATCGGTGTCCGCCTGGTTCGAGAACGGCCGGGATGATCCCGCCGTCGCCCTGCTCCATGTCGACGCCCACACTGCCGAGTACTGGTCCATGGACGCGCCACGCGTGGTCTCTGCCGTGAAGATGGTCAAGGGACTCGTGACCGGCAGCAAGCCCAGCTCCGGCAAGAACGACGTCATCGAGCTCCCCTAGCGGCAAGCCCGTTTTGGGACTCGGGCGCTGCACCCGGTAAAGTAGCGGCGTTGGTGACGTGTCCGAGCGGCCGAAGGTGCAACACTCGAAATGTTGTTTGGTGTAAAAGCCAACGTGGGTTCAAATCCCACCGTCACCGCCACCCGGAAGGCTCCGCAGCCCTTGTGAACTCAAGGATGCGGAGCCTTTCGCTTTGTCTGTCGCCGACCATCTCATCCGGCTCGTGACAACGTAGCTGCTCGGGTGCGGCTACAACCTTCGGTCATGCTCATGACGATGGTCACGTACCTGGTGGAGACCCGCTCAGCGGCGTGCGCTGAGAGACCCAGACCGGACCGACCTGCGTCATGAACTCGTCATAGCAGGACTGCATGAGCTGATCGGTCGGCGGCCCATCGCCACTGTAGGAGGACTGGAAGCCGAGCTGGTTACCGTCCTGCTCGGTGATCGGTCCGACGCCGAAGCCTTTGCCCTGCAGACAGTCGCGTGTCGCACCGACCGCGTCGCGGTACTCGGTCTCGGTCACACCCAGGTCTTCCAGGACCGCGCGTTGGTACTCGCTGGTGCTGTCTCGCATCTGGCGCTTCTCGTCCTCGGAGAAGGACGGTGCGAAAGAGCAGCCGACGAGCAGAAGAGCTCCGCAGCCAACAACTCCGGGGAGTGCGAACCTCGACCTGTCATCCATGGGAACATCCTGCCCCGTGACGACAGGCACGTCGAGGAGCAGTCGCTGACAGCTACTCGTCAGGGTCTCTCCATCCGCCCCGGCGTGACATCGACGGCGCCACGGGTTCCGGTGCTCGCCAGATGACGATCATCGCGGTGGCCGCCGGTCCCAGAAGGAGGGAGATCAGGAACCACGCCCAGCGAGAGCGGTTCTTCTGCTCAGCCAGCCCGGCGTTGATCAGGGCGACGGTGAACCAGAAAAAGCCGGAGCTGACATAGTCATCCATTGATCCACCTTAATCACACGTGGAAGGGCGGTCGCTCAGAGTAGCGAGCGTCGGAACGACACGGAGGGACCGCAGTCAGTCGTCGGCGGGCTTCCAGGGGCCGTACTGCTCAGCGCCGGGAACATCACCGCGGGTCCACCACTGCGTCCGGTACACCTGGTCCTCGAAGATCACGCGGCGACCCTCGGTGTACACCTCGTCCTCGTCCCACGGCACGGGCTCGGCGTCCACGGCCTCCTGGGCAGTCAGTGACGGTGCAACTGCCGGCGCAGGAGTGGCGGCATCCGTAGCCGGAGGAGCCGGCAGCCCGTCCGTGGTGTCGGGCGTGACCCTGTCACGGGCCGGGCCCGAAGGTGCCTCACGCAAGTGATCGGACAGGACGGTCAGGAGCGATCCGTCCCGGTTTCCCGCCAGGTCCCACCACATGCCGCCGCCGAGCCCCTTCTCCAGGATGTACTCACTCTTGAGCCGCAGGGTCTCGGGGTTGTCGTAGCTCCACCAGGTGTCGCCGTCGTACCGCCAGGCCGCCCCGAGCTGCGGATCGGTGAACTCCTCGCCGAGTGTGCGCAGTTTGTCGTAGTCCTCGAGTCCCGGTTCCTCGCTGCCCGCGGCGGGCCCGGTGGCAGCACCCCATGGCTTCTCCGTGTCGACACCCGCCCATCCCCTGCCGAACGCGGCGAGGCCGAGCCCGAGCTGGGCCGGGTCGATTCCTGCGTCGAGATAAGCGCTCACCGTCCGGTCCACCGAGAAGCGCTCGCCGTCCGGTCGCGGGTCCTCCGGATCGTCGAAGAGGTTCGCCTGGTGTCCGGTGAGCTTCGGCTCCCACGTTCCCCACAGGTCGTAGCCCTGGATGTTCCCGAAGTCGAGGTACTCGAACAATGCGGGATCGTTCCAGCCACCGGCCTCGATCACCGCCGGATTCGCGGGAAGGAAGGCGCTCAGGGAGTAGGAGCCCCCCGTGTCGGCACCATAGGCATCGAGTTGCTCCCGGAACTCCTGGAGCAGCAGCCGGAAGTTCTCGGCATCGTTCTCGGAGTCCACTCCGTTCCCCTCGAGCCCCTTCTCAGTGCCGGGCCACTCCCAATCGATGTCGATGCCGTCGAAGATACCGGCCGCAGCGCCCATTCCTCCCCTGCCCTCGATCATCGGGAGGTTCCCCTTGATGTACAGGTCGATGCAGGAGGCCACGAGCGCTGTCCGCGATTCGTCCGTTGCCGCGGCGCGGGAGAAGTTCTTCGACCAGGTCCACCCGCCGAGGGAGATCACTGCGCGCAGTTCCGGGTTGGCCGCCTTCAGCTGCCGGAGCTGGTTGAAGGACCCGGCCAGGGGCTGCTCGGCGGTGTCTGCAACACCCGCGATGGATCCGGCGGCGTCGTAGGCCATGCCGTAGTCGGCCCACGCATCGGAGGCGCCGTCGGATCCGTCCGGCCCGGTTCCCTGAGCCCGGTTCGCCTCGAAGCAGGTGAGCGTCTCGTGGTGGATGTTGCCGAAGGCGTAATTGATGTGGCTCAGGTTTCCGGCCGCGCCCGAGTCCTGAAGGGCCTTCATGGCGAACTGGCGTCCGTAGATGCCCCACTGGGGAAAATAGCCCACGCTACGGTAGCCGTTGATACGGGCCGAGGTCGTTGCCGGGTCCGCGTCGGTGGGCTCGGAGTGGTTCGGGGAACAGGACACGACGCCGGTGAGTCCCACCAGGGCCACGACGGCCAGGACACCGATCCGCCGCGACAGGCGCGGGAGCACTCGTTTCATTCTTTTCCTCCGGTGTGGACCAGCACCGGCGGGAAGCGGCTCCTCTAGGCTACGGGACGAGCGCCCCGTGAGTGGAGCCAACCGGGAGCCGTGCCGGCGAGGGCTTGGGCCGGCACGGCTGCCCACGGAACCGAAGGACCGGCGTCAGGGCAGAAGGAAAAGTGCAGCCGTGAACGTCAGGCAGCCGACACATGACCCCCCAGGACCTGGCCGGGCGTATGAGCACCGAGCCGTACCCTGGACCACCCGACGGCCGACGCCAGCAGCAGAGCGCCCAGACCCAGCGAGGCAGCCGAGGCGACAAGGATGGGTGCTCGATGTTCCCGGACGCGGACGTGGTGATCGGTGATGGCGCCCCTGTGCTTGAGGACCAGGACCAGCGCGAAGGGAAGGCCGACGGTGAACACGACCGCGGTCACGGCCTGGAGCCAGGTCGCCCCGGGCGTCAGGAGGGGCTGCGCGAGGAGCAGAACTCCGACGAGCACGGTCGGCGCAAGGCCCTCGGTGATGACGCGTGCCAGGATCAAGCCGGCCCGGTCGGTCCTTGCTGCAGGGCGCTGCTGTGTTTCCGGCATCGCACGATCTTACGACCGCCGACCATCGTGACGGACGAGCTCAGCCGCCGATGACCAGGCGCGCAGCCCGGTTGGCGACCGCAGCGGATCGAAGCAGGACCACCGTCTGCACCACCAACGCGCCGAAGGCGGTCACCGGACCGGCCTGGCCGCCGATGGTGAGATGCGCGCCGACAGCGGCCAGGATTCCGGCGACCGCGACCAGCCGCATCCTCCTCACCACCGGAAGCGCCGCCGCGTGACCTGCGATCCATGCCCCGTCGGATGCCTGGGTGTGCCGGGTACGGATTCCGGCTGCAGCATTGCGGCCGATCGACCCTTCGGCTGCCTGGCGGGTGACGAACACGCAGACCGCCGGCAGGAGGACGAGAGTGAGGAGAAGGAGAGTCAGACCGACTGTGCCTTCAGACATCTGCCACCACTGGTCGTGAGGCCGCGATACAGGCAATCCCCGGAGTCATGATCGTGAGTCTACCGAGAGGTTCCCCAGAACCAGGGCGACGCTCAGGCGGACGGGTCGTCGGGAAGGAAGAGTTCCTCGAGTGATGTCCCGAACACCGCAGCCATTCGGAAAGCCAACGGCAATGACGGATCGAATCTACCCCGTTCGATGGAGATGATGGTCTGGCGGGATACGCCGAGTTCGTCGGCCAGCCGTTGCTGTGACCATGCCAGACGCTGTCGGGACTCGAGGACCAGGTTCCGCACGTCAGCCCCTGCGCTGTAGCAGCAGGTACCGTACGGCGAAGGATGCGAAGCAGAGGCCGACAACACCGGCGAGCAGGAGACCTGGGTCGAGCAGGAACTTCTCCGGAAGAAACGCAAGCACGGACGCCGTGACACCGGCGACGAGGACGACGTCATGCAGGGCGCCGGCTGCCGCCTTGTCGTACCACCCGGACTCCACGGACTCCTCCGGCTTCTCGGCAGCGCCTGCCATCGTCGCGGTCGACGACGAGGACGTAGACCAGCAGTGTCGACGGGAAGGCCAGACACAGCGCGAACACTGCTCCCGTGAGCACCGGACTGGACCCGCCGGCACCGAGCGAGGCAGCAAGGAGGCCGAGCAGCGCGCCGAGCACCATCCCGCAGGGCACGGCGATCGCCATGGCAGGGAATCGTCCTCCGCCGAAGGTCGTGCGCCCCCACTTCGTCCGTACGCCCTGATCAACCATCACTACCCCCTGGAATATGTACATGTTGCTTTACATAGTCCAGTTTGCTTTACATCGCAGCCGACGTCAACGGCCCTCGCTCGACGCCGCGGGGCCCAGGGACGCCGAAGGGCGGTCGCTCCGATGATCGGAGCGACCGCCCTCGTCCTGCTGCCGGGATCAGTGCTCCGCGCCGGCCTCAGCAGCCTTCTCGGCGTCCTTCTCGGCGCGTACCGCGTCGGTCTCGTGCTGTTCCTCGGCCTTCTCCTGATGGATGAGCTCTGCGAAGAGCTTCTCCATCTCCTTGGCCACGCCGGCAGCCGACGCCGGGTTCTGGCCGGTCACCAGCCGGTCGTCGACCACGACCATCTCCTCGAACACGTCAGCCGTGACGTGGGTGGCACCCTGTTCCACGAGCCGGTCGGCCAGGAAGAACGGGATGACCTTGTCCTTGCCTGCGGCCACCTCCTCGTCGTTGGTGAAAGCGGCTACCTCCCTGCCCTCGACGAGACGGAATCCGTTGTCCAGTTCCACGTTCAGCAACCCGGCCGGTCCGTGGCACACCGCACCGACGAGTCCGCCGGCATTGTAGACACTCGCCACCAGCTTCTGCAGGCCCTCACTGTCAGGGAAGTCCCACATCGTGCCGTGGCCGCCGACGAGGAAGACGGCGTCGTACTGCGCGGGATCGACGACGTCGACGCGAGCCGTGTTGTACAGCCCCGCCCGCGTCGTCTCGTCCTCCGTGAAGGCGACCTGGATGGGATCCTTCGTGTCCACCTCGTCACGCGGGGGCTGGCCGCCCTTGATGGACGCGAAGTCGACGAAGTGCCCGGAGTCCTTGAAGACCTTCCAGGGGTGTGCAGCCTCGGCCACGTTGTAGCCGGTCTTCTCCCCGGTGTCGCCGATCTCGGAAACGCTGGTCAGTACCATGAGGATTTTCTTCATGAAGTGCTCCTTTCGTCCGGCTTCCACCCTACGCGCGGCCCGGCCGGCCTCGGCCATCCGCGGTCGCTGCGGGAACGACCCTTCACGACCACGGCGGAAGCGGAGACCGCACCGCGGGATGCAGGACCCCTCAGCCGAGCCTGGCTCCCGCCACCGTCGACAGACGCCGTCGGGCCTCCTCCGGCGCGATGTACTCCCCCACCGTCGGGTACGACCCGAGCGCCGCCACCGACGTGACGATCGTGTGCGGGTAGACATGCACCAAATTGAAACCCTGCGCGGCGTCCATCCCGCGGATGCCTCCCACCGGCACGTTCAGGTCCTGGGTGTAGCAGGTGGACGATGCCACCGACACGGGGATCCCCGCGAACAGGGACGACGACGGGAAGTGCACATGACCGGCGAGGATCAGCCGGATGTCCTTCCCCGTAACGATCTCGGCCAGTCGATCCTGCCGCCGCAACTCCGTCAGCACCGCGAGGTCCTGCACCATCGGAATGGGCGGGTGGTGCAGCGCGAGGATACTGCCCTGGGGGGCGGGTCGGGACAGCTCCGCCTCGAGCCACTCCAGCTGGGCGTCGTCGAGCTCCCCGTGATGGTGGCCGGGCACCGACGTGTCGAGGGTGATGATCCGTAACCCGCCCAGCCGGTAGCTGCGGTAGAGCGGAGTCTCCTCGGGAGGCTCTCCGAGGAGTTCGGTGCGGAGGGCGGACCGTCGGTCGTGGTTGCCCATCAGCCAGATCACCGGGGCACCGACCTGCTCGGCGAAGGGTTCGACGACGTCGCGCAGCGAGGCGTAGGCCCTCGGATCCCCGGTGTCGGTGAGGTCCCCGGTGAAGACGAGAGCATCCGGGCGGACACCGGACTTCCCGATCTCCGCCACGAGCTGGGCCAGGCGGGCGTGACCGTCGACGCCGCCGTACAACAGTCCGTCGGCGATGAAGTGCGTATCACTGAAGTGGAGGAGGAGATGGTCGGCGGGAGGATGTTCCCGTGAAAGGGACGCATCCTCCCGCGTGCTGGTGGTCGGCATGGGCGCTAGGCGGTTGCCCCGGCCGTGGCGCGCTCCGGCGTCGACCGCTCCTGGTCGAAGATCAGCTGGTCCATGCGCTCCGCGATCCTGCTCCAGTCATGGCGCTTGAGCAGCCTGCGCAGCTCCGGCGACGGGGCCTTGCCGGCCCGGCCGCGCAGCGCCTCGCACGCGGCGGCGAATCCCTCGGCGTCGTCCTGGAGGTCGACCACGCCGGGGAAGTCCGCGACGACGTCGGCCACCCGCGTGGACACGACCGGCAAAGCGGACGCCAGGTACTCGAGCGTCTTGGTGGGACTGATCGACTTCGTGGCCTCGTTCAGTGCGAACGGCATGAGTGCGACGTCGAACTGCGCCATGTGGCCGGGCAGGTCCTCGTACGCCTGCTGACCGAGGTAGGTGATGTTCGGAGCCTGCGGGAGGTCCGACTCCTCGATCTTGCAGATCGGACCGACCATGCGGATCTCCCACTCGGGAAGCCGTTCAGCGAGGCCCGCGATCAGGTCGAGATCGAGCCGCTCGTCCAGCACGCCCACGTAACCGGCCACCGGCTTGCTGCGATCGGGCGTCGCCTCGCGGGCAGCGGCGGCGTAGTGCTCCACCGATACGCCGCTGGGCACGAGGTGCGCGTCCTCCCTGCCCTGCTTCACCACGGAGCGATGCAGGGACCGGCCTCCGGCGAAGACGACGTCGGCCCGCTTCAGCGCCTGGCGCTGCCGCACGATCAGTTCGGGTGCGGCGTTCTTGAAGGCCGCGAGATCGTCCATCACGTCGAAGACGAGGGTGGTCGGTTCCAGCGCCAGCGCCGCCTCGAGTGCCAGGGGGGTGTAGATCCACACCACCCGGTCGCCCGACGGCGGACCGATGAGCTTCGGCAATTGCTCGACGTAGTCGGGCATGACCTCGTCGAAGAAACCGACGTGCCTACCCTGTTCCGGGATCTCCAGGAAGACCCGCGTCAGGCCGTCCGCCTCGGCGGTGCCCAGGCGGTTCTCCGTCACCTCGACACCCTGGGGGGTGACGGGCTCCTCCACGAACCAGGTCTTGCGGCCCGGAGTCCTGTTCAGCCTCGACACGAGCTGCTGAGGCCGCTGCCAGACCCAATCCCACCGCAGGTGGGACAACACGATGAGTTCACTTTGCATCGACGATCCTCAATTCCATCTTTGTAGTTGTACGGGGAAGTCTTGAACCGAGATCGGTCCCGGGCGGCTGTTGCCAGTCCCAATGGGCCATCTGCGGCCGGTAACCCTGCAGCCAGGTGGCCACGGGTTCGGCGAGCAGATAGGCGGGAAGGTCGTGCGACCGGGCTCCGCCCGCGGCGAGGGCGTACGACGTCGACATCACCGAGGTGCGCCGCTCGAGGTCCTCGTCGAGCCAATACACACCGACGGGATCGACATGACCCTCGCAGCGGAAGAGCAGCGAGTTCCAGTCCGTGGAGTCGACGACGGGGAACCAGCACACGCCGTCCATCGTGACGCCGCGGGCCTGGGCCTCCTCGCACTGCTCGAGCACGTACTTCAGCCAGGTCGCACGGTCCGAGGTATGGCCGCGGACGTTGGTCTCGGTCAGCATGCAGGGCAGCCCGTAGCGCTCCCAGTACTGCTGGATCTGGTCCGCCAGCGGAAGCGGCGTGGGCGTGGGCGCCGTCCCTCCCTGCTCGGAGAAGTTCCACTGGCAGTGCGCGTAGTAGTCCAGGCCCAGCACGTCGATGCTGCCCGTCGGCAGGGACAGCAGCCGCTCACCGCCCACCGGTGCGAGGTCGCGACCGAGCTGGCTGTCGACGTCGTACCCTCTGCCGAGGAAGGCATCGATGACCAGGAACCGGCGGTCGTTGGCCATGTCCGCGTAGCGCCGGCCCGACTCGTCCGAGCCGGTGTGGAACTCGCACGTGTCGACCCAGACGTGCCGGGCGTGGGGCAGCAACTCCCGGTACAGGGTGCTCGCCTCGGCCACGGCCGGCATCACGTTCATGATGAGGTCCACGAAGCCCTGGAGTCCCGAGTGGTACGGCGGCCAGATGGCCTCGTGGCCACACAGGAACAGCGTCGAGAACGGCTCGTTGAAGAGCGTGTACTCCTCCACCCAGGGGTAGCGGCGGGCGAAGGCCTCGGCGTAGCGCAGGTACGCCGGACCGAAGCGGGTGTCCGCGAAACCGTCGGTCAGCCACGCGGGGTAGCTGGTGTGATGCACGAGGTCCACGATCGGCCGGAAGCCGTTGACCTCCAGATGGCCCATCACCTCGTCGGTGGAGGACCAGTCGTAGGTGCCCTCCACCTCCTCGATGCGGTGCCACCGGACGGGATAGCGGAGCCTCGTGATGCCGGACTTCGCGAGCAGCGTGAGGTCGTCACGCCACCGCACGTCGTGCTCGGTCGTCTCGAAGATGTCGCGATCGTGCGCAGGCATGAAGGTGCTTTCGAAGCCACCGATGATCTCCAGGGGTGGTCCCTCGTCGCGGTGCGTCATGGTGTCTCCTCACGTCCGGAGCGCCGGGCGCCCAGCTCCTCGTAGACCATGTCGAGCAGTTCGGCCGCGCGGAGGTTCAACCGCCGTGACTCGTCGAGGTCACCATCGAGGCGGACGACGTCCGCCCGCAACTGCTCCACCTCCGCCCGCAGGGTTGCCACCTGGTCGGCCAGGCCGTGCGAGCCGCCCAGGCGCACCGCCATACTCCTCGCCACATTCCGTGCCGTTGTCTCCGTCATGCCGTCTCCCTCCTCACCAGCACGCGTCGGCTGGTAGCCGGGCCCGTGCCGTCGTCGTCCTGCTCCTCGGCACTCAGCGAGTACCTTCGCAGCTGTTCCTGGAACCTCGTCCAGTCCACGCACTGGTACTCCGTCCAGCTCGCCGAACCTTCCGCGCCCGCCACACCGACCTCGAGGAACGCCCTGCTGCCGGGGGCCGCCAGCAGGTGCTTGATGAGCAAGAGCGTGGTGTCCCAGCCGAGCGGGCTGAGCGCGTTGAACAGGTGGTTGGCGAGGACGTGGACCGTCCCGTCCAGGTCGGCGCAGCGCTTCCGGAGCTTCATGGCGTGGCGGGCCATGGTCAGGTTGGCGCGCTCGAACAGCACGCCGTCGTCGTGGGCGAGGTTCTCCTGCGCCCAGGCGAGCGCAGGACGGCTGTAGTCGACCGCGAGGACCCGGTGACCGCGGTCCGCGAGGTAGCGTGCATCGGCACCCAGGCCGCACCCGAGGTCGAGCACGGTCGACGACGCCGGCAGGCGGGCCGCGGCGTCGACGGCGAGTGCGGACGGCGTCAGGACCGGACCGCCCTCGATCTCGGCACGGTGATGGTCCTCCCAGTTCTCCCGGTCGACGTCGAAGTGGTTGAGCCACCAGTAGTAGCGGCGGAACGCATCCGGTGGGGTCACGAAGGTGAACGTGGGGTCCGGCACTTCCCAGGACGGGCCGTAGATCGCGGCGAGGAGTTGAGCCGGTTCCGCCGGTCCGGGCAGCAGGCGTCCGTTGACTGGCAGCGGCTTCAGTGGATGGATGGTCACGTTCGCCGCGGGCTCACGGGCATGGAAGGTGCCGTAGAACCAGCCGCTGCACTCGAAGTAGGTGAAGATGTCGAGGTAGAAGCGGTCCGTCACCGTTCCCCCCGGGAACATGAGCTGCAGGTGGCCGCCCGAATGCCGCACCACCTCGTACCCCTGCTCGACGAGCGCCCGCTCAACGCGGAAGCTCTCCAGCACCACGTCCGACGGGTTGGTGTGGGAGCTCAGGTAGGCGAGGTCCGCGTCGTCGTCGTGCGCCATGATCCGGCCGTTCCGGACCGGCCCGAGGAGGGTGCCGCCGGTGACGAAGAGCTCGATGCCGACCGTCCGTCGCAGCACCTGGACGAGGTGTTCGGCCTCGTCCAGCACCTGCTCGATGAGCGCGGCGTCGCGGCCCTCGAAGGACCTCGCGATGCGGCCCCACTTGTTGACGACCTGCGGGATGCCCGTGCCGGGCTCGCTCAGGTCGAGGTCGATCCCGCTCCCGTCGAAGGACACGGTGCCCGACGCCGTCTCCCGCCCCGCGTGCTCCACGACCAGACGCGCGCTACCCGTGAGCCGCTCCGACAGCGCGGGGGGCCAGGGGATGGAGAGAGCGCCGTCGTCGTCGGACTCCGGGGTTCGGACGGTCCAGATGCGCCGGCCCGCGAGCAGGACCGACAACGGGTCACCCTCGGGTATCAGGGCGCCGGTGATCACCAGCCGATGGGTATCGGCTGTCAGGGCTGCGGTGCTCACCGGACACTTTCAAGCTGTGTCGCGAGCGGGTCGACCTGCGGCAGCCGGACGTCGAAGACCTGTCCCGTGATGTCCGACGCGAGCACCTGGGCACTGACGCGGGCGACGTCGGAGGCCTGGACGAGCGTCTGTTCGTCCTCGTGGCCGAAGGCCTTCTCGCGCATCGGAGTCGCCGTACGGCTCGGGCTGACGCAGTTGACGCGGATGGAATCGCAGCTCCACTCGTCCGCGAGCGCCTGCGTCAGGTTGACCAGGGCTGCCTTCGTCGCCGAGTACACCGTGTACTTGGCGCGACCGCGCGTATAGGAGCTGGAGGAGAACAGCAGCAGCGATCCGCGTGACTCCGCGAGGTACGAATGGGCCTCCTGCGCGACGACGAACGCCGCCATGAGGTTCACCGCGACGTCGTGCTGGAGTTGCTCGTCGGAGAGCCCCACGAGGTCACCGATGGTGAGGACGCCTGCCGTGAGCACCACGTGGTCGATCCGCCCGTACCGTGCGGCGGCGGCGGCGAGCGCCCGGGAGACGGAAGAGCGGTCCTCCACGAAGGTGCCGCTGCCGGTCCGGCTGTGGGCCACCACGTGGGCGCCCTCGTCCTCGAGCTGGCGGCTGAGTTCGCTGCCGATCCCCGAGCTCCCGCCGAGCACGACGACGACGGCGTCGCGCAGCGACGCGGCCGGGAACGGCACGGGATCGACGTGCTGGTGCTTGAGCTGGAACAGCTTGTCGGCGAGGTGGATGTCGATCGGGTGGGTGATCTTGATGTTGGCCTCGTGGCCGGGAACCACGATGATCGGCACGTCCGGGCAGTACCTGAGGACCACCGAGCAGTCGTCCGTCGCTGCGAACTCCGGGTCCTCGTGCGCCCTGCCGTAGGCCTGCATCAGGGTGTCCCACCGGAAGGCCTGCGGCGTCTGGCCACGACGCAGGGACGCCCGCGGAGGTACCGCCTTGATGATGTCGTGCTCGTCGACCTCGATGATGGTGTCCGCGGACGGGATACCTGTATCGACGGCATCGTAGGTGTCCAGTGCATCGACGCAGGCCCGGATGATGGCCGGGTCCACCAGCGGGCGGACGGCATCGTGGAAGACCACCTTGGCGCCGGGGGTCGCGATCTCCCGGAGCGCGAGGTAGGACGTCTCGTTGCGATCGCGGCCGCCGGGAAGCAGTCCCGTGAGCTTCGGGAAACGGTCCCGCGTGACGAGCTTCTGCGCGCGGTCCATCGTGCCCGGGTCCATCATCACGATGATCTCGTCGATGAAGGGGCACTGCTGGAAGATGTCGACGGTGTGCTCGAGGCTCGTGCGCCCGGCCACCGGGACGAGCTGCTTGGGAATCTCGAGGCCCATGCGGGTTCCCACGCCACCGGCGAGGACCACGCCGACCGTTCGTCGTCGGGAGCGCGCCTCGGTGCCCGTCGTGCCTGTCGCGTCGATTCCGCCGTTGCTGGTCGACATTGCCGCCTCCTTCATCCGTTTCGTGGTTGCTCCGCGTTATGGGCGAATTTCGTAAGCGTACTTACGACGAAGGCCGTCGGGCAGGAAAAGTTTGCGCCGCAAAGAGGTTGTGCAAGCGCTTGTCCTTTGCCTAGCGTTCGCCCGGCGTTCACCTGCGGACCCGGCGGCAGGCGCCGAACGGCCTCGCTCCGCCGGGCGATAGCCTGAGCACATGGCAATCCGGGTGCTCGCAGTGGGCCGCAAACACGAGGGCTGGGTGTCGGAGGGCATCGAACGGTACTCGAAGCGGCTGAAGAAGCCGTTCGACCTCTCGTGGCAGCTCATCGCCCACTCCGCGCGGGAACACGATGCCGCGCGGAAGGAGGAGTCCGAGCGACTCCTGAGCAGGGTGGGCACCGACTTCGTCGTGCTCCTCGACGAGCGTGGCAGAGCCATCGATTCGCCCGCGCTGTCCCGGACGCTCCTCGCGCCGCTCGAGGCGTCCCGCAGCGTCACGGTGATCATCGGTGGCGCCTACGGTGTGGACCGGCAGGTTCACCAGCGGGCCGACTTCGTCTGGTCGCTCTCCCCGCTGGTCTTTCCGCACCAGCTCGTGCGACTCATCCTGGTCGAGCAGGTGTACCGCGCGCAGGAGATCGCGGGCGGACGCTCCTACCACCATGAGTAGGACAGCGGGTCAGGTCACAATCGGGGCACGCCACGGCGCACCTGCTGGTCACCCTGCACGCCGGACGTAAGGTGAGCCATGACTAATCTGCTGGGGAGCAAGCGCTGGATCGTGGCCGTCGCCACCGCTGGAAGCCTGATCGCACTGACGGCCTGTACTGCATCGGAGCCCGAGGCGAGTGAGCCGGCATCGAGCCCGCCGTCCTCCTCGCCCTCCGCCTCGGCCGACACGCCGAGCGAAGCGCCGACGTCGGCAGCGGAACCGAGCGCAACGCCCGCACCCACTCCCCCTCCCTCTCCTTCGGCATCCCCGGACCCCACGGCGAGCTCGGTCCCGGCACCGACACCGACACCGAGCGCGTCGACTCCGGCTGCCGCTGCCGGCACGTGCACGGCCGCGCAACTGACCGGCACCATCGAGGACCAGCTGGGCGGTGGTGCTGCGGGCAGCGTGTACCGCACGCTCGTGCTGACGAACACCTCGGACCAGGACTGCACCGTGGAGGGTTACCCGGGGGTGTCCTTCGTCGACGGCGCCGGGAGCCAGCTCGGTGCCGCCGCCGACCGTGACGGCACCGCGCCGGTCCGCGTGACCCTGGCCCCCGGCGCGTCGGCGACCACCACCCTGCAGCAGACCAACGCCCAGAACTACGGGGCGGACTGCGTCCTCACGCCTGCCGCCGGTCTCCGCATCTACCCGCCCGGCGCCACCGATTCGTTGATCCTGGCCCAGGAGATCCCCGCCTGCGCGGCGGAGTCGATCGTCCTGATGACCGTCGGGACCCTGCAACCCGCGTCCTGAGAACCCTGGCCGGCATCTTCTGCCGGTCAGGATGCCGCGGCTCGCTACTCCTCGGACGGGGAGGCCGGCCCACGCCGCCCCGCCTGCCGTGCGGACGATCCTCCCGGCAGGCCGAGCGACCGGAGTCGCCAGGCCGCGAAGACGATCAGCGCGGAGGTGGCCAGCGCCAGGGTCAGCGTCAGCCAGGGAACCGCGACGACGATCGACACGACGCCGAGGACGGCGGCCACCACACCGGCTGTGACCATCACGCGCCCCTGCTCGAGCCGGCCGTACACCGCGAGGCCGATCCCGAGCACCACCCAGGCGCCGAGGCCGTTGAACGCTTCGACGGACCCCCCGAGCAGGGCCCCGAGCTCCACGCAGACGGCCAGGACGAGGTAGGAGCCCGTCGTCGCGTTCATCGCGGGAGGGTTGCGCACGAGCCAGGGCGCGGTCAGCAGGATGAGCACCAGGGTGCTGACCACGAAATAGACGGCGATGCGGCCGGTGTCGCCGTCGTGGACGACGGCCGCGGCTGCCCCGCCGACGAACAACGCTCCGACGCCTGCGACGGGCAGCCAGTTGTTCGTGACCTGCCCCCGGCGGGTCCTGGCCCGTCCTGCTTCCGCTCCGGCTGCCATGGCGCTGTCCTTCCATCGGCCGCGCGATGCGGCCCCCGGGTGCAACCTTCACCCCCGTGCCGCCGCTATTCGGGGAACCGGGCCGGTGCGCCGCGGCCCGGTCGAGTGTCGGTGGGCTGGGGCATGATGAAGGAGTGACGCAGGTGCTGACCAGATTCACTCCCGCAACCCATGAGTGGTTCGCCGGAGCCTTTTCCGAGCCCACTCCTGCCCAGGAGGGTGCCTGGTCGGCCATCTCGGCTGGATCGAACGCGCTCGTCGTCGCCCCCACCGGTTCCGGCAAGACCCTCGCGGCCTTCCTCTGGGCCCTCGACCAGTTGATCGCCTCAGCCGATCCCGACGACGGCGTCGATGATGCTCCACCGACCGGGACCAAGGGCAGCAGGACGACGGCGAAGAAGCCGAAGCGCTCCACGCGCGTCCTCTACATCTCGCCGCTGAAGGCGCTCGGGGTCGACGTCGAGCGGAACCTGCGGGCACCGCTGATCGGCATCACCCAGACGGCGAAGCGCCTCGGCCTCCCCGCACCGAGCATCACGGTGGGTGTCCGGTCGGGCGACACCCCGCAGGCGGAGCGGCGCGCCATGCTGACGCGCCCCCCGGACATCCTGATCACCACCCCCGAATCGCTCTTCCTCATGCTGACGTCGAAGGCCCGCGAGACCCTGATGGAGGTGGACACCGTCATCGTCGACGAGGTCCACGCCGTCGCGGGTACCAAGCGTGGTGCGCACCTCGCCGTGTCGCTGGCCCGCCTCGACGCCCTGCTGGAGAAGCCGGTGCAGCGCATCGGCCTCTCGGCCACGGTGGAACCGAAGGAGACGGTGGCCCGTTTCCTGTCCGGGAATGCGCCCGTGGAGATCGTCGCGCCGCCGTCGAAGAAGCAGTGGGATCTGACGGTCACCGTGCCCGTGGAGGACATGACCGAGCTCGGCGGGGCCGCAGCCAACAGCGACGACGACGGTGACGCCGTGCCGCAGGCCAGTATCTGGCCGCACGTCGAGGAAAAGATCGTCGACCTCATCGGACAGAACCGGTCCACCATCGTCTTCGCCAATTCGAGGCGTCTCGCGGAGCGCCTGACCGCACGGTTGAACGAGATCCACGCCGAGCGGCTCGAACGAGCCGCCGTGTGGGCAGGAGGCGGGGAACCGGACGGAGAGGCGGCCCTCTCCGCCCCGGCGCCGCCGTCCTACGCCCACACAACGGCCACACCGGCCCAGCTGATGGCGCAGGCCGGGCAGAGCAGCGGTGCCGAGCCGTTGCTCGCGCGCGCGCACCACGGCTCCGTGTCGAAGGACCAGAGGGCCCTCATCGAGGACGATCTCAAGTCGGGGCGCCTGCGGTGCGTCGTCGCCACGAGTTCGCTCGAACTCGGGATCGACATGGGTGCCGTGGACCTCGTGGTGCAGGTCGAGTCACCGCATTCCGTGGCGAGCGGACTGCAGCGCGTCGGCCGGGCGGGCCACCAGGTGGGCGAGGTGTCGCAGGGTGTCCTCTTCCCGAAGCATCGCGGCGACCTCGTGAACACCACGGTGACGGTGGAGCGCATGCTCGCCGGGCAGATCGAACCGCTCTACATCCCCACCAATCCGCTCGACATCCTCGCGCAGCAGACCGTCGCGGCCGCCGCCCTCGGCACCATCGACGTCGAGGAATGGTTCGACGTCGTCCGTTCGTCCGCGCCGTTCGCCACCCTGCCGCGCTCGGCGTTCGACGCGACCCTGGATCTCCTCGCCGGCCGGTACCCCTCGGACGAGTTCGCGGAACTCCGCCCGCGCATCATCTGGGACCGCGTCGAAGGGACCATCACGGGCAGACCCGGAGCGCAGCGCCTCGCCGTGACCTCGGGCGGCACCATCCCCGACCGCGGCCTCTTCGGCGTGTTCCTCGTCGGTTCCGACGGTGAGGGGCCGCGGGCAGGCGGGCGTCGGGTGGGTGAACTCGACGAGGAGATGGTGTACGAATCGCGCGTGGGCGACGTCTTCGCGCTGGGCGCGACGAGTTGGCGCATCGAGGAGATCACGCACGACCGCGTGCTCGTCTCCCCGGCGTTCGGACAACCCGGCAAGCTCCCGTTCTGGAAGGGTGACTCGCTGGGCAGGCCCGTGGAACTGGGCAGGGCGCTCGGCGCCTTCAGGCGAGAGATGTCCGGCACCACACCCGAACAGGCCCAGGAGCGGTGCGAGAGGATCGGACTGGATGCCTGGGCGGCCGGCAACCTCATCACCTACCTCACCGAGCAGCGCGAAGCCACCGAGGTGGTCCCGAGCGACAGGACGCTCGTCGTCGAGCGGTTCCACGACGAACTGGGTGACTGGCGCGTGGTCCTCCACAGCCCGTTCGGCATGCCCGTCCACGCACCCTGGGCCCTCGCCGTCGGGGCGCGGCTGGAGCAGCGGTACGGCATGGACGGGTCGGCGATGGCCTCCGACGACGGCATCGTGCTGAGGGTGCCGCTCATGGACGACGAGCCTCCCGGCGCGGACCTCTTCCTGTTCGACGCCGAGGAACTCGACGGGATCGTGACCGCCGAGGTCGGTGGTTCGGCGCTGTTCGCCTCCCGCTTCCGCGAGTGCGCCGCCCGCGCGCTGCTGCTGCCGCGCCAGAATCCCAGCAAGCGCACCCCCCTGTGGCAGCAGCGCCAGCGCTCCGCGCAGCTGCTCGACGTCGCGAAGAAGTACCCCACGTTCCCGATCGTCCTCGAGACGGTGCGCGAGTGCCTCCAGGACGTCTACGACCTTCCTGCCCTGAAGGACCTCGCCGCGTCGCTCGAGCGCCGGGAGCTGCGCATCGTCGAAGTCACCACGCAGCAGCCCTCACCCTTCGCGCGCTCCATGCTGTTCGGCTACGTGGCGTCCTTCTTGTACGAGGGTGACTCCCCCCTCGCGGAACGCCGTGCCGCGGCCCTGTCCCTGGACCCGACCCTCCTGAACGAACTGCTCGGCCGGGCCGAGTTGCGCGAGCTGCTCGACGCCCGGGTCATCGCCGACACCGAACTGGAGCTGCAGCGCCTCAAGCCCGACCGTCTGGCACGGGGACTCGAAGGGGTCGCGGATCTGCTGAGACTCCTCGGCCCGCTGACGATCGACGAGATCTCCGAGCGGCTCGAGGCCCCGGCCGGCGAGCCATCGGTACTGGCGAGCACGGCGCCCAGGGCGACCGTCCCGGTGTCCCTTCCCGGCCGGGATGCGGACGCGGCTCCCGGTCCCGATCACGACGACGAACCCGACGACGAGGCGCTGCTCGCCGATACCGGGGTTGCCCTACCCGCACCCGGCCGCGCCCCGGCCCGGGTCGTGCGGGAGCACGTCGCCGCACTCGTCAAGGCGAACCGTGCGCTGACCGTCAGCATCGCCGGCGTCGAGCGCACCTCCGCCGTCGAGGACGCCGCGCGCCTGCGGGACGCACTCGGCGTGCCACTACCCATGGGCATCCCCCTGGCCTTCATCGAGCCCGTGGCCGATCCGCTCGGGGACCTCATCGGGCGCTACGCGCGCACCCACGGCCCCTTCACCGCGGCGGAAGCGGCATCACGCCTCGGCCTCGGTGTCGCCGTCGTCGCCGGCTCCCTCCAGCGCCTCGCAGGGGCGGGCCGCGTGGTGGAGGGCGAGTTCCGGCCTGTCGAATCGGTACCCGTCCTCGACATCTCCGCCGAATCCGGGGCCGCGCCGGGAAGCATCACCGTGCATGCTCCCGCGTCGAGCGAGTGGTGCGACGTCGAGGTGCTGCGCAGGCTGCGCCGCCGCTCGCTCGCGGCGCTGCGGCAGGAGGTCGAACCCGTCGATCCGGCGGCATACGGGCGGTTCCTCCCTGCCTGGCAGCACATCGGCTCGGGGCTGCGCGGACTCGACGGCGTCATCACCGTGATCGACCAGCTCTCCGGAGTACCCATCCCGGCCTCGGCGTGGGAGCCCCTCATCCTCGCCCAGCGGGTCGCGAACTACGCCCCCGCCATGCTGGACGAACTCACCGCGACGGGAGAGGTGCTGTGGTCCGGCGCGGGGTCGCTGGCCGGCAACGACGGGTGGATCGCCCTGCATCTGGCGGAGAATGCCCCGTTGACGCTGCGGCCCGACCCGACGTTCGAGCCCTCGGCCCTGCACACGGCACTCCTCGAGCTGCTCGCAGGCGGTGGGGGCTACTTCCTGCGACAGCTCACGAATCTGCTCGACGTCCAGGAGCCGGTCCCCGACGCCGCCGTCGTGACCGCCCTGTGGGACCTCGTGTGGGCGGGCAGGATCAGCAATGACACGTTCACGCCGGTGCGCTCGCTGCTCGCGAACGGTAAGACGGCCCACAAGCAGAGGCCGGTCCCCGCGCGCGCGCGGACGTCCCGGGCCGGGCGGCTCGGGCGCGCTCCGGGCAAGTCCCTCACCGGGGCATCGATGCGACTGAACACCGCCGATGACGCCGGGGGCGGCGCCTACCAGCGGGCTACCCCTCCCCTGGCCGCGGGACGGTGGAACATGCTCCCCCTCGTCGAGGCGGAGACCACCCTGCACGCGCACGCCACGGCGGAGCTGCTGCTCGACCGGTACGGGGTGGTCACGCGGGGATCCGTCGGCAACGAGGGCATTCCCGGCGGCTTCGGACTCATGTACAAGGTGCTGGCGCGCCTCGAGGAGATGGGCCGGTGCCGGCGCGGGTATTTCATCGAGCACCTCGGTGCCGCCCAGTTCGCGGTGCCCGCCACCGTGGACCGGCTGCGCGGCTTCAGCTCCGACAACCAGCTGCCGACGGCGCAGGACGTCCTCGGCGGTGAAGCCCCGCCGCTGAACGCCGTCGCGCTGGCCGCCACCGACCCCGCCAATCCCTACGGGGCGGCGCTGAGCTGGCCCCAGGCCGAGGGCGGTCACCGCGCCGGCCGGAAAGCAGGGGCGCTCGTCGTGCTGGTCGACGGTGCCCTCGCCCTCTACGTGGAGCGGGGCGGCAAGACACTGCTCGCGTTCACCGAGGACGCCGACGTCCTGCGCGCGGCAGCTCAGGCACTGGTCACCATCATCCGGCGCGGCGCGACGGACAAGATGGCCCTCGAGAAGGTCAACGGCGGCGAGATCCTGGACACGGAGATCGGCCGTTCGTTGGCCGGGGCGGGTTTCTACACGACACCGAGGGGATTGAGGATTCGTGCCTGAGGGGGACACGGTCTGGCGGGCGGCCCGGGAACTGCACAGTGCGCTGGCCGGGAAGGTCCTCACGCGCTGCGACATCCGGGTGCCGCGCTTTGCCACCGTCGACTTCACCGGCGACACCGTCCAGGAGACCGTCGCGCGCGGCAAGCACCTCCTCATCCGCGGGGGTGGGGACGACGGCTGGGACATCCACTCGCACCTGAAGATGGAGGGCCTCTGGCACGTCTACTCGCGCGGCGAGAAATGGCGCAGGCCCGCCTTCAAGGCGCGCTGCATCCTGGAGACCGAGAACGCCGTCGTCGTCGGGTTCGAGCTGGGCTTCCTCCGCGTGATCACCCGGGCGGAGGAGGAGGAGGCCGTCGGCTACCTGGGACCGGATCTCCTCGGCCCGGACTGGGACCCGGACGAGGCACTACGCCGACTGCGCGAACAACCCGACCGGCCCATCGGACTGGCCCTGCTCGACCAGCGGAACCTCGCCGGGATCGGCAACGTCTACCGCTGCGAGCTGTGCTTCCTCGCCGGCGTCCATCCGCTGACGCCCGTCGGCGAGGTGCGGAACCTGCCGCGCATGGTCGAGCTGTCCAAGAAACTGCTCGAAGCCAACAAGGCTCGCAGCACCAGGGCCACCACGGGGCAGCTGCGCGGGAACACGCTCTGGGTCTACGGCCGCTCCAGGCGGGGGTGCCTGCGCTGCGGCACCCCCGTGGCGCTCGAGCAGCTGGGGGACAAGGAGACGGAGTTGCGCGAGCTCTACTACTGCCCGCACTGCCAGCCGCGATTGGAAGCACCGGCACCAGCGGCACTACCCTGACGGGATGGAGCGGAGAGGGCGGGAGGAACGCCGATGGCGATGAAGTCCCCCCTGCCCGTGCGCAACGGCGTGAATGCCACGCGTCTCCGTCTTCCCTCGGAGGGCCCGTGGGAGACGGCCCTGGAGTTCATCCTGGACCGGTTCGACCATGTCGACCCCGAGGGCATCGGCAAGCGCTTCGACCGTGGTGAGGTGGTCGCGCTCGGCGGGGAGTCCCTGACGCGGTCCACTCCCCTCGGAGAGCACACCTTCGTCTGGTACTACCGGGAGCTGCCCGTCGAGGAGCGCCTGCCGGTGGAGCTGTCGGTCCTCCACCGTGACGACCGCCTGCTCGTCGTCGACAAGCCGCACTTCCTTCCCACGACGCCGGGCGGCATGTACGTCGCGGAGTCCGCGCTCGTGCGGCTCCGCGTCGAGTTGGGACTCCCGGACCTCATCCCCATGCACCGACTCGACCGCATGACGGCCGGCATCCTCATGTTCTCCATCGATCCCGCCACGCGCGGTGCGTACCAGCTCCTCTTCGAGAACAGGCGCATCAGCAAGGAGTACCGGGCGGTCGCGGCACTCCGGCCCGAGCTGGAACTGGCCACTGCTCCACTGGACGTCCGCAGCCGGATCGTCAAGTCACGCACGTACCTGCTGGCACAGGAGGTCGAGGGTCCCGCGAACACCCACACCACCGTCAGCCTGCTCGACCAGCGCGGCGACCGCGGGCTCTACCGGCTGCAACCGCACACGGGGAAGACGCACCAGTTGCGGCTTCACATGGCATCCCTCGGGCTCGGCATCATCCACGACCCGTTCTACCCCGTCCTGCACCCCCAGGCTCCCGACGACTACACCAGACCGCTGCAGCTCCTCGCCTCGAGCATCGCGTTCTCGGACCCCCTGGACGGGTCCGAGCGCTACTACGAGTCGGCGCGCACCCTCGCCGAATTCTCGTGATCTTTCTGTCAGGTCCGGTCCTCGCCGGACCTGAGCCGCTCCCCTACCGGTAGATTTGCAGGGTGGACCTGCCCGGCACGGACATTCCAGCACCTCTCTACCTCCTCGTCATGTTCGCTATCATCGTCATCGACGCGGCTCTCCCCATCGTGCCCTCCGAGCTCCTGGTGATCGCGCCGGCACGATGTCCGAGCAGGGCACGCTCCTGCTTCCCCTCGCGGTCGTCGCCGCGTTGTCCGGTAGCTGGATCGGTGACGTCGCCCTGTTCCTGCTCTTCCGACGTCGGCTCACCCACTTCCTCGACAGGTTCAGGTGGGGGCGCTCCATCCATCGCGGACTGCGGAGCGCGATCGAGAAAGCGGGAACCTCCCCCACCTACGCCGCCGTCGTCGCCGTGCGGTTCCTTCCCGGCGGACGGACCGCGAGCGTTGCTGCCGCGGGCATCGCAGAATTTCCCCTTCGTCCGTTCATGCTGGCAGCGGCGGCCGGGGGCGTGCTGTGGACGGCCTGGCTGGTGGGGCTGGGCTTCGTCGCCGGCGCCTCCACCGGTCTCCCGGCGGGGGTCAGCGCCCTGCTCGGAATGGCGGTCGGTACGCTGGTGGGAGCCATCACGGCGGCAATCCTCGCCCTCAAGAAACACCGGAAGGCCACGAAAGCGCATGAGCACCCCGAAGAACCCGGGACCCAGGCTTCCTGACAAGCCGGTCAGGCCACCGGCCATCGCCCCTGAGGGTCCCCTCCCCGAGGAACGCCCGGAGGCCACGAGCGTCCTCGAACGGCTCAAGGCCGCGCAGCCGCGACCCACGGTGCCGGCGGACGACACCGGGCAGCCCCGCAGGCAGCAGCCGGCAGCAGCCGCGCCGGGAACCCGGCGCGCTGCACGATCGACCTCGCAGGTCCCGG
>WNZI01000008.1 GCA_009728235.1 Vibrio cholerae
CTGCGGGCGACGCAGCGGCGGAGCGGCTCCGCGTCGCGGCCGGGAGGGTGAGGACGGCCGGAGGCTCGACCGCCAGGGCCATCGGCCGGGGCAGCAGTGCGACGCTGCGTCGCATCGGCTCCTGGGACCCCGACCTCGTGCGGCAGTCCGTCGTCACGCTGTGCGCCGTCGCCTGCATCCTGGGATCCGCGGCCGGCGTGGGAGCCTTCGGGGGACCATCGATCAGGGACGCAGCGGGCGGGTTGTTCGCTCCCGATGCGACGCTGCTCGCGCCGTCGTCGTCCGCCTTCTCCATCTGGAGCGTCATCTACGCAGGACTCGTCGCCTACACCGCCTTCCAGTGGCTGCCGTCCCAGCGACGCAGCGAGCGGCAGCAGCGCCTGGGCTGGACGGTCGCGGCCTCGATGCTGCTGAACCTGGCCTGGATCATGAGCGCCCAAGCGGGTCGGCTGACGCTGAGCCTCGTGGTCATCATGCTGCTCTTCTTCGTGCTCCTGGCCGCCGTCCGGACGCTCAACGACCATCCCACCGAGACCCGGCTCGAGGGAGCACTCGTCGACACACCGATCGGCCTGTACCTGGGCTGGGTGCTCGTCGCCGCGGCCGCGAACACGGCGGCGCTCCTCACCGCGGAAGGGACCGATCTCCTCGGCTGGGAGGGCACCACCTGGGCGATCGTCGGGATCGTCGCGGTGCTGGTGACGGCCGCCGTCGTCTGTTCGACGGATCGCGGACGCCTCTCCGTCGCTGCGGCGACGTCGTGGGGTCTGCTGTGGATCGCCGTCGAGCGGGTGCTGGGTCAGCCGTCGGCGGTCGGGGTCGCCTTCGTCGCCGCCCTGTCGATCTTCCTGCTGCTGATCACCGCCGGTTCCCGCCGTCACCGCGTGGACCACGCCTACCGGCGCTGGCTCGCGCGGAGGAGGACGCGCAGCGCGAGCCCCTCGACCTGATGGGCGAGAACTACGAGGACTCGCGCTACTAGGCGCCGGACGGGGTCGGCGCCCGACGGCTACTCCTGGTCGCCGACCGTGACGGCGATCTTGCCGCGGACGTGCCCTTCGATACTGCTGCGGAACGCATCTGCCGCGCGTTCCAGCGGGAAGGACTCGGCGAGGACCGGCTTCACACTGCCCGCCTCGACGAGTTCGGTCAGCGCCAGGAGATCGGCCGGATTCGGCCGCACGAAGACGTAGTGGCCGCCCTCGTCCTTGACCTCGGCATCGGTCACCGAGGCCACGCGCCCGGGTGTCCGGAGGTGTTCGAGGGACGCCACCCGGTCCTGGCCTCCGACGTAGTCGACGACGGCATCGATGCCCTCCGGGGCCAGCTCCGCGAGGCGCTGCGACAGTCCGTCACCGTACGTCAGCGGCTCGGCGCCCAGGGACCGCAGGAACCCGTGGTTCTTCTCGGACGCGGTGGCCAGGACGCGGGCGCCCCAGGCCTTCGCGATCTGGATGGCGTAGGTCCCGACTCCTCCCGACCCGTTGTGCACCAGGACGGTCTCGCCCTCGTTCACACCGACCGCCTTCAGTGACTGGTACGCGGTGAGGCCGGCCAGCGGCATGGTGGCTGCTTCAGCCCACGACACGTTCCGCGGCTTGCGGGCCAGCGCCCGGACGGGTGCCGCGACCTGCTCTGCGAAGGTCCCGAGTCCCACGGTGTCCATACGTGCGTACCCGATCACCTCGTCCCCGGCCTGGAACTCGGTCACCGCCGGACCGGGCTGCACGACGACACCGGCCAGGTCCCAGCCCGGGATCACCGGGAAGAAGGTCGGCAGCACGCCGTCGAGGTAGCCGGCCGTGACCTTCCAGTCGACCGGATTGACCGACGACGCACGCACGTCGACGAGGACGGAGTCCGGTCCCACCTTCGGGTCCGGCTGTTCGCCGTACTGGAGGACGCCGGGATCGCCGTACTGCTCGTAAAACACTGCCTTCATGGTGTTCCTCCTCAGGGTGCCCGGCCCGCGGCCGGTGGCTTCAGGGTGTCCATGGGCGGCAACCTGCACCGCCGTGCACCTATTCCTGTCGCAGGTGGTGCGCGGGGCGACCAGCGGCGGCGTCCCCGTCAGCCCGTGTTGCGCATTCCCGCAGCGACCCCGTTGATCGTGATCAGCATGGCGCGCTGGAGCTGCCCGTCGGGCTGTCCGCCGTCGGCCTCCGCACGCACCCGCCGCAGCAGTTCGACCTGCAGGTACGAGATGGGATCGAGGTACTGGTCGCGGACGGCGAGGGAGCGTTTGAGCACCGGCTGGTTGTCGAGCAGCTGGTGCTCGCCGGTGAGGAGGCGGATCTCGGCCAGCGTCAGCTCGTACTCCTCGCGGATCACGCCGAAGAGGTGCTGCAGCTCCGCCGGCACGAGGGCCTCGACGTAGTGGGCAGCGATCTCGAGGTCCGTCTTCGCGAGCGTCATCTCGACGTTGGAGACCACGGTGCGGAAGAAGTGCCAGCGGTCGAGCATCTCCGCGAGCAGCCCCTCATGCCCTGCCTCGCGAGCCGCGCGCAGCCCTGATCCGACGCCGAACCACCCCGGCACGATCTGCCGCGACTGCGTCCACCCGAAGACCCATGGAATGGCACGGAGCCCACCGAGGCCACTGCCGGAGTCGGGCCGCTTCGACGGACGCGAGCCGATGTTGAGCGAGCCGAGCTGCTCCACCGGCGTCGACGCCAGGAAGTAGGCGGGCAGGTCCTCGTGGTCGATCAGGGAGCGGTACCGGGCGAACGCTGCGTCGGACACGGTTTCCATGACGTCCGCCCAGCGACCGCGATCGTCGTCGGACGTGCGGGGCTCGCGGTGCAGTGCGGAGCCCTGCATGACGGCCGCAAGGGACAGCTCGAGGTTCTCCCGCGCGAGTGCCGGCAGCGAGTACTTGTCGCTGATGACCTCACCCTGTTCGGTGAACTTGATCTCCCCCTCCAGCACCCCGTTGGGCTGCGCCAGGATGGCGTCGTAGGTCGGGCCACCACCACGCCCGACGGACCCGCCCCGGCCGTGGAACAGGCGCAGGCGCACGCCGTGCTTCGCTGCGACGTCCCGCAGGCGCCGCTGGGTCTTGTGGATCTCCCACAGGCTCGTCAGCACTCCGGATTCCTTGTTCGAATCCGAGTAGCCGAGCATGACCTCCTGCAGGTTCCCGCGCAGGCGCACCACCTTGCGGTACGTCGGGTCGGACAGCAGCGTATCCACGATCTCCGCCGAGACGCGGAGCTCGTCGACGGTCTCGAGCAGCGGGGCGAATCCGATCCTGGCGAAGGCGCCCGAGTCCGGTCCGCCCGAACCGTTCCCGACGACGTCGACCAGGCCCGCTTCGCGCGCGAGGACGACGGGTGCGAGGACGTCGTCGGCGCCCCTGGTCATGGAGACGATGTAGGTCTCGATGACGTCGGGGCCGTAGGTCCCCAGGGCGGAGGCGATCTCCCGGAAGACGTCGAAGGTGCGCCGGGCCCCGTCGTCGAGGGGTGGATGGGAGGTCGCCAGCGGACGCCGGGACGCGAGTTCGCGGGAGAGCGCCGCGAGGCGGCCGGCCCGGTCCAGCTCGAGGTAGGGCACGTCCAGTTCGCCGAGCCGGTCGGTCAGCTGTGCGACGACGTCGTGGTGCATGTCCGCATGCTCGCGGATGTCCAGGGTGGCCAGGTGCAGTCCGAAGGACGAGATAACGCGCGACGCCGTGGCGAGTGCTCCGTCCGCAGCGAGGCCTGCCGCGTGCTCGCGGAGTGAATCCCCCACCAGCTGCAGGTCGGCCAGCACCTGCGCGGTGTCGTTGTAGTCACGTCCGGGCTCATGCGGGGCCTGGTTCTGCACGCGCGTCGCGGTGTTCAGCAGCTTCGCCTTCACGCAGGTCAGCTTCAGGCGGTACGGTTCCTGCGCGTTGAGCTCGAGGACCCGCTTGTCGAGGCGCGGGAGATTCGCGAGGTCACGCTCGATGCTCGCCGTCAGCTCGTCGGAAACCCCCACGATCGCGGTGGAGGATGACAGCGAGGAGATCAGCCGGTCGATGAAGTGGATCGCGATCCGCACGGCCTGCTGATTCTGGATCTGCAGGATCTCGCGGGTCACGGACGCAGTCACGTTCGGATTGCCGTCGCGGTCGCCACCGATCCACGAACCGAAACGCAGGGGTGCCCCCGAAGCCGGAAGCGCGACCCCGTGCTCGGCCAGGAGGTCCGAGAGGTCCTCGAGCAGTTCCGGCATCGAGGTGGTGAGGATGTCCCCGAGATAGTAGATGGCGTTGCGTGCCTCGTCGATCGGCGTGGGGCGCACCTGGCGCAGCTCGTCCGTCTGCCAGATCAGGTCGATCACCTCGGCGAGCCGGCGGTCCTGCCGGCGCCGCTGCTGGGAGCCCTCCACCGTGGTCTCGGCGAGCACGTCGGAGAGCCGGCGCAGCTTGTCGAGCACCGAGCGGCGTGAGGCCTCGGTGGGGTGTGCCGTGAACACCGGTCGGACGTCGAGCTGCTGGACCACGTCGGCGAGCGCGTCGGGACCGGCGTCGGTGGCGATGCGGGTGACGGTCCGTGCGAGCCAGCCGTCCTCCTCGGAGCGGGTCCGGAGCCCCCGCACGCGGTGCACCTGCTCAGCGGCGTTGGCGAGATGGAAGTAGGCGGCGAAGGCCCGCACCAGCTCGGTCGCCTGGTCGATGGGCAGCGCCGCGAGGAGCTCCCGGACCTGTTCGGCGAGGGCTGCACGCTCGGCCGCGTCACTGACGCTCCCGGCCTCCTTCGACTGCTTGGTCAGCAGGCGGACGCGTTCCACCAGGTCGAGGAGGTCCTGTCCGTGCTGCCGGACGAGCGACTCACCGAGCAGGGTGCTGACGCGCCGTACGTCGGCGCGGAGGTCGGAGCTGATGTCTCCTGCGGTCTCGCTGAACTGCTCGGCCGCAGGCACGGGGGACACTTCGAGGGGCACTGTCACGACAGCCTGCTTTCAGGGCATGGAAAACGAGGCGTATGCGGCACTGGATACGACGGATTGCTGTTGGGATACTACCCAGTCCTGTGGCCTGGGACTCATTCCGTCCGTCATACGGGCACGCTGTCAGCTCAGCGGGAGCGCCAGGACGACGACCAGCGAGAGGCCTGCGACGAGCAGCACGGCCGCGACGGTGCAGGCGACGGCGGCGACGTCAGCCTCGATCCGTTCCGCGCGGATCCCGCGGGCGCTGCTGCGGTACCGATGGGCCTGTGCGGCCACGATGACGAGAGCAGCAAGCACCGTCAGTGTGGTCAGCACGAGCGGGAACCAGCCGTGGCGGGGCACCCAGCGGAGGAAGAGGACTCCCACGACGACCAGCGCGAGCATCGTCCGATTCCACGCCAGGACCGTCCGCTCGGGCTGCAGGCCCGGATCCGCGTGCATCCCGCGCCCGGAGTGCTGTCCGGGCTGCCGCAAGGGCTCGCTCACGACCCGGACAGGACGGCGACGATGACGGCGAGCGCGACGAGTGCGCCGCCGGACGCCAGCACCGGCACGAGGAGCGGAAGGGGCAGGGGCGCCTGCCGGCGCATCGCCCGTTCGATCCGCAGCCACCGGATTCCGGCGGACAGGGCGAGAACGAGGGCGAGGACGAGAAGGAAGACGGCGAGCGCTGTCCGGACCGCAGGCACGAACGTGTCGGGGGTGAAGGCCTCCACGGCGATTCCTCCGGCGAGGAGCGCGAGGGCGGTCCGGATCCAAGCGAGGAAGGTCCGCTCGTTGGCGAGAGTGAAGCGGGGATCAGGCTCGGTACCTCCACCGAGGATCCGCTCCGAGCGCGCTCGACGGCGGTTCCCCTCGGACGAGGATGCCGCAGCCTGTCGAGGGGACGAGCCGGTCGACGGCCGCCCACCCTCAGGCGTGTCCCGGGCGTTCCTGGAAGAGCTCACGCGCCCATGGTAGGTCGCGGCCCTCGGCTTCTGCGGGCGCAGCGCCCGGGTACGCCGAGGTTCCGCCGTCGTCCGGCCGCCGGCACGGGTGGGGCAGGCTGCGCCCAGCGAGCACCCGCGAGGCGTCAGGCGAAGGCCGAGATCCCGGTGAGCGCCCTGCCGACGATGAGGCTGTTGATCTCGTAGGACCCCTCGTAGGTGTAGACGGCCTCGGCGTCGGCGAACACCTTCGCCATGCCGTAGTCCGTCACGATCCCGTTCCCGCCGAGGATGCCCCGGCCGAGTGCCACCGTCTCGCGCATGCGCGCCGTCGTGAAGGACTTCGCGAAGGCCGCCTGCGGCATGTCGGAGGCGCCCTGCTCCTGCAGCTGCGCGATCCGCGCCATGATCCCGATGCTCGCCGTCGTGTTGCCCATCATCGTCACGAGCTGGTCCTGGATCAGCTGGAAGCCGGCGATCGGCCGGCCGAACTGGTGCCGTTCGACGGAGTACTGCCGAGCGACGTCGAAGGCAGCCAACTGCTGGCCGACCGCCTGCCAACCGACCAGGATCCGTGAACCCAGCAGCAGTTGCCGGGTGTCGTTGAAGGACTCGATGCCGGCGAACCGGTCCGACTCGGGGATGCGGACATCGGTCAGCGTGATGTCGGCGTTCTGGACGGTCCGCAGGGCGGTCTTGTTGTCGATGGCGGTGCGGGTCACCCCGGGCAGTGTGGCATCCAGGATGAAACCGCGGACTCCTCCCGTCGCGGTGTCCCGGGCCCAGAGCAGCATGTAGTCGCAGAACGTGCCGTTGCCGATCCATCGCTTGGCACCGTTGACCACCCAGGTGTCGCCGTCGCGCGTGGCGGTCGTCGCCATCCCGCCCGCGACGTCGGATCCGTGCTGCGGCTCCGTGAGAGCGAAGGCGCCCGTGATCTTCAGATCCATCGCGTCCTGCAGCAGGCGTGCTTTCTGGTCCTCGCTGCCGAACGTGTGGAGGGCCTCGACGAAGAGATCGTGGTGGACCATGAAGAAGGTGGCGATCGACGTGTCCGCCCGGGTCAACTCGGCTATCACGAACCCGCTGAACAGGTGGCTGTACCCCTGCTGCACGGGCGTGCTGAGGTTGAGCCCCGCGAGCTTGGGCAGGATCTCGTGGGGGAACTCGGCGCGGTTCCACCACTCGACGGCGTAGGGTGCGACCTCCTTGGCGAGGAAGTCCCGCACGTCCTGCAGCTTCTCCCGCTCGTGGCCGGCCAGGAGGGACTCGTAGCCGAGGAAGTCGGCGGTGGGTAGTTGGCTCTCCATCGAGCCGTCCTTTCATCGGGACCGGGACCGGTCGGTGCAGTCGCTACTTCGGAGCCATGCGAATGGCTCCGTCGAGGCGGATGGTCTCGCCGTTGAGCATCTGGTTCTCGACGATGTGCGCGACGAGCGCGGCGTATTCGGCAGGTTTACCGAGCCGCGAGGGATGGGGGACCTGCGCGCCCAGGGAGTCCTGGGCCTCCTGCGGCAGCCCGGCCATCATGGGCGTCTCGAAGATGCCGGGCGCGATGGTGACCACGCGGATGAGGGATCGCGCGAGCTCACGCGCGATGGGCAGGGTCATCGCCGCGACCCCGCCCTTCGATGCAGCGTAGGCGGGCTGGCCGATCTGCCGTCGAAGGCGGCGACGGAGGCCGTGTTGATGATGACGCCGCGTTCGTCGGAGCCGCCGGCGCCCGTCACCGTCGGAGTGGAGGCGATGGCCTCGGCTGCGAGCCGGATGACGTTGAAGGTGCCGATCAGGTTGACGCTGACGACCCGGGCGAACTGCTCGAGCGGCAGGACGCCGTCGCGCCCGAGGACCTTGCCCGGCGTGGCGATCCCGGCGCAGTTGACGACGATCCGCAGCGGCCCGAGGTCGGCAGCGGCTGCGACCGCGGCCTGGACCTGTGCGGGATCGGCTACGTCCGCGGCGACGAACCGTACGCGCGAGCCGGAGGGATCGAGACCGGCAGCAGCGTCCGCGCCGGCGGACTGCGGGAGGTCGACCAACACCACGGAGGCGCCGTCCTGGACCAGCTTGCCGGCGGTCGCGAAGCCGAGCCCCGAGGCGCCACCGGTGACGAGGGCTACCGCACCCGAGATGTCCATGCCTGATCCTTCCGCCAGGAGGACCGCCGTTGGTCCATCCACGCGCCCAGCGTACTGTGACGTGGCCCACTGCGCACCCGGCGGAGGATTTCCTGCGCATCCTGCCCAACCGGCGAGCAGGTTCCCTGGCTAGGGTGGGTCATATGCCCATCCTCGATGAAGCCGCTGCCGCTGCCGCGCGGAGTGTCCGGCACCTGTTCTCGCAGCGCAGCCTCCGGGTGCCTGGGACACGGCTCGGCGCGATCAGCTTCCCACCACCTGCCGGCCCGAAGAGCCACTGGCACTACTGGTGGCAGGCCCATTACCTCGACTGCCTCATGGATCAGCACCTGCGCCATCCCTCGGGCACGGCCCTGAACGAAGCCCGACGGCTGGCCAGGGGGATCTGGCTGCGCAACGGCGGCCGGTGGCGGAACTCCTACTACGACGACATGGCGTGGCTCGCACTGGCCCTCCAGCGCCTGGACGCGCTGGAGAACCGCCCGCGGCCGCGGCGGAGACTGCGGATCCTCGGCGCGGCGCTGGACTCCGCCAACACGCCGGATCTCGACGGTGGCGTCTACTGGAACACGACGAGGGACTACAAGAACACGCCGAGTACGGCGCCCGTCGCAATCCTCCTCGCCCGCGCCGGGGAGCGGGATCGAGCGCAGGAGCTCCTGGACTGGCTGCGCACCCGACTGCACGACCCGGTCTCGGGACTCTACCTCGACGGGGTCAGGGCCGACGGGTCCGTCGAGCGGACGATCCACACCTACAACCAGGGCACGGTCCTCGGGGCGCTGGTCGCCGTCGGCGGCCCGGAGAACCTCGAGCACGCGGCGGACCTGGTGGGCGCCGTCGCTCGGGGTGTCGCGGCCGCGGACGGCACGTTGCCGTTGAGGGCGACGGGCGATGCAGGACTGTTCTCGGGCATCCTCGCGAGGTATCTCGCCGTCGCCGCCCGGGCGACAGGTCTCCGCGCCGACGCCGCTACCTCTGCCCGCCAGCTGCTCGAGGCGACCGCCGGCGCGGTCTGGGGAGGCCGGCTGCAGGTCGACCATGCCACGCTCCTGTTCCCGCCCCGGGAGGATCCACCGGTCAGCCTGTCCTCCCAACTGCAGGCCTGGATGATCCTGGAGGCCGAGCGAGTGTCACGCTAGTCGGTCTTCCTGCCCTGCGGATAGAACGTCTCCCCGGCCGCCAGCATCCGGACGAACTTCTCGACGTTCCGTTGCCGTGCAGCCTCGGTCCTGAGCTGGGTCAACCGGAAGATGAGGGCGTACCGGTTCTGCGAGGACAGGGTGCGGAAGGTCGCGAGCGCGGCGGGATCGGCCTCGATCGCCGCCAGCAGCTCGGGTGGCACCTCTGCTGTCGCCGGACCCGCGTAGGCCCGTTCCCAGCGCCCGTCCGCCTGCGCCGCAGCGACCGCCCGCTCTCCTGCGTCACGCATGCGGCCCTCCTCCCGCAGCCTGTCCACGTACGTGCGGTTGCGGATGGACCAGATACTGCGCGGACCGCGCGGGGTGAAGCGCTGGAAGTAGCTGTCGTCATCGCGGGATCTGGCCTGGCCGTCGATCCAGCCGAAGCACAACGCCTCGTCCAGTGCCTGAGCATAGGTGAGCAGCGTCGTCGTGCCGCCCTTCTTGTGCTGGATCAGCCAGACCCCGGGCGAGGAAGCGTGGTTCTCCTCGAGCCAGTGGCGCCACGCTGCGGCGTCGGGCAGCAGGAGTTCGGGCAGCTCGGCTTTCATGGGACAACACTAGGGTGCCCGGGAGCCGGGTGGAATCGGTTTGCTGGCATGCTGTGGGGGCCGGACGATCCGCCCGGGCAGTTCGTGCACCTCCCCGGACCTCGTGCGCGAGGTCCGGCACTGCAGTACCGAAAAGTTCCTCGGCCTGTCCGCGTCCGTGGCGCAGGCCGCCGCACCTACCCCAGGGAAAGCTGATGCTCCGTGTCCGGCCCCTCGTCCACACGTCCGACATCCAGGGGTCCGTGCGGTTCCTGCGGGCTCTCGGGCTCCGAGCAGCGGAGGCGCCGGATCGATCCTCGAAGGTACTCGACGCCGGAAGTGGTCGCGTCGCCCTGCAGTCCTGCGAGCCGCACGCCCGGGAGGACGGCTCGACGGCCCTGGCGTTCGAGGTCTCCGACGTCGAGGAATTCGCACGCCGGACCATCGAGGCCGGTACCGGCGTCGTGCTGTCGGACGAGGGCCACGGCCGCGCCGGGTCCGTCACGGCAGGTGACGGCACGTCCTTCCTCGCCGGGGTCGGGCCCCGCGATACGGGTGCGCCGGCGTCGCCCCTGGCGGTGCTCGCGCTCTGGTTCACCCCCGACGTCGACCAGGGGGCGCAGGTCCTGGAGAACATCGGCGCAAGACCGAGGATCAGTCCGGTTACCGGTGAGTGGTACGACTTCAGCGCCAAGAACGGTGGTCTCGTCGCTGTGCACGCCGGCAGGCGGACCGCCATCGGACTGGCCTTCGAGTACGACGGCGACGTGCGGGACCTGGTGGCTCCGCTCGCGGCTGCGGGCTCGAGCCCGTGGTCCTCGACGAGGACCACGGGCGGTCCCTGGGGGTGCGCTCCCCCTGGGGCGCGGAGGTCCGCGTCAACGAGCGGCTGCGGAACATCGGTCCCCGGATGCGTTGAGAGCCGTGCCGGAGGGGCCGGACGGGATTCAGCCACGGGCCGAAGAACCGCGCGCCGCCTGACCGCGGGTGGGGGTCTGCTATAGAACTGGGGTATGAACGTACGCACTCCTGACCCCAACCCGGGCTGGCTCTCCGAAGATGACCTGTACGAGGCCCGCCGCCGCCTGCCGATGGTGTACGTGGAAGCCATCCCCGTCCGGTGCGACGCCCTCGGCTACGTCAACGAGGTGGGACTGCTGTTGCAGGCGAACGAACAGGGCGAGATGGTGCGGACCTTCGTCTCCGGTCGAGTGATGTACCGGGAGACGATCAGGGCGGCCCTGCTGCGGCACCTCGAGAAGGATCTCGGGCCCCTGGCCCTGCCGCAGCTGGCGCCGTCACCGCTGCCCTTCACGATTGCCGAGTACTTCCCGTCGCCGTCCGAGACCGGACTGACCGACGACCGACAGCACGCCGTCGCGCTCGCTTACATCATCCCGGTGACCGGCGAGTGCAACCCACGGCAGGACGCCCTCGAGCTCTCCTGGCTGACGCCCTCCGAAGCACTGAGCCCTGCCATCCAGGCCGAGTTCTCCGGGGGACGCGCCGATCTGCTGCGCCAGGCCCTGGCGCACGCGGGCTGGGGCCGATAACCGGAACCAGGCACCCACCGGACGTCGCGTTACCGTAACGTGATGACGGCGCTTCGGCGTCGACACGTATCCGGGGGCTAGTGGCAGAGGTTGGGCACGGACATGGTGAACAGGATGGACAGGACAGGACTGCGTGCGGTTCCCGCGGAGGTGCTGGCGCCCGGCGACGTCCTGGCGCTCCCGGATTCCGACGACCCGGTGGAGGTCACCGCCGTCGTGGTCGAGGACGACGACTACGGAGTCCCCGCCCTCGTCCGTGCAACGATCACCGGTGGGCGCCGAGTCTCCCTCGCGACCGGCTCGACGGCGTACATCGAGCCGGCAGGAGCGGACATCAGCGCCTCGGCCGTCGCCGCGGACCACGGCTCACCCGAGGCCCTCGTCGCGCAGATCGCCCGGGCCCACCCGGACAGCACCGCGATCCAGGGCATCGCCGGGCGACTCGCCCGCGGCATCAACCTCAAGGCCGGCAGCAACCTGCAGGACCTCCACCAGCTCGCCATGGCCCTGCTGGTCGACGAGGGGGACACGGCCGCGGCGCTGACCCTGGCCGATCTCCTGGCCGACCAGCCCTTCGACGGCAACTTCGGCCGGTGGAAGTGGATCGAGGGCGGCCTGTCGATCGCCGCCTACCTGACCCGGCACGACGCCGGTCGTTCGGCGCGGTACTCCGCGGCCATCCACGCTGCCGACGACGCCGAGACGGACCCGCTCCGCGCCAAGACAGCCGCCATGTACAGGCAACGGCAGCTCAACGAACCCAACGTCTACGATCCCGAGATCCTGCGTGCCTCCGTCGCGGGGAAGCCCGACGTGGAACGTGACTGGCGGGTCCTCCGCATCGGGGTGCTGCTCTACCTGAGCGCCCACGGTGGCTCGGAAACGCTGAGCGAGGAGGTCCTCGAGCGTCGCATCGCGGCGGAGCTCGCCGCCGTCGGAGCGCTCGACACCCTGCTCGCCGAACACCAAGAGCCCTGACACGGTTCCCGGCAGGGGCTGGCAAAATGGGGTGGTGCATCCACAGTCCCAGCAGTCCTCCTTCTCGTTCGCCGTCCATCACCGCCTCGAGGACACGACACCGGGAGCAGCGGGTGGAGGTCCTCGGCACGGACGCACCGGAACGATCACCACGCCGCACGGCGAGATCCGGACCCCGGCCTTCATCCCCGTGGGCACCAAGGCCTCGGTGAAGGCGGTGCTTCCCGGAGCCATGGCGGACCTCGGCGCCCAGGCGCTCCTCGCGAACGCCTATCACCTCTATCTGCAGCCCGGCGCGGACATCCTCGACGAAGCCGGCGGACTCGGCGCGTTCATGAACTGGCCGGGACCCACCTTCACCGACTCCGGCGGTTTCCAGGTGATGAGCCTCGGGTCCGGCTTCAAGAAGGTCATCACCATGGACGTGCCCGTCGGTGCGGACCAGGCCGGCGCGGACGATCGCGTCGCCGTCGGCAAGGAGCGGCTGGCGCACATCGACGACGACGGCGTGTGGTTCAAGTCCCACCTCAACGGTGACCGTCACCGCTTCACCCCCGAGATCTCGATGCAGGTGCAGCACCGGCTCGGAGCGGACATCATGTTCGCGTTCGACGAGCTGACCACGCTCATGAACTCGCGCGGCTACCAGGAGGAGTCCCTCGAGCGAACGCGGCTGTGGGCACTGCGTTGCATCGAGGAGCATGAGCGCCTGACGGTCGAGCGGAGCGACCGCCCGTACCAGGCGCTGTTCGGGGTCATCCAGGGAGCGCAGTACGAAGACCTCCGGCGCAAGGCGTCATCGGACCTCGGTGCCATGGACTTCGACGGCTTCGGCATCGGTGGCGCGCTGGAGAAGGAGAACCTCGGCACGATCCTCGGCTGGTGCAGCGACGAGCTGCCCGAGGACAAACCGCGCCATCTGCTGGGGATCTCCGAGCCGGACGACCTGTTCACCGGGATCGAGAACGGAGCCGACACCTTCGACTGCGTCTCCCCCACCCGCGTGGCGCGCAACTCGGCCTTCTACACCCCCGACGGACGGTGGAACCTCTCGAACGCGCGCTTCAAGCGGGACTTCACCCCGTTGGTCGAGGGCTGCGACTGCTACACCTGCACGCACTACACCCGCGCCTACATCCACCACCTGTACAAGGCCAAGGAGATGGTCTCCGCGACGCTGATCTCCATCCACAACGAGCGATTCGTGGTGCGCATGGTCGACGACGCCCGCGCTGCCATCGAGGACGGCACCTTCTACGAGCTGAAGGCCCAGGTGCTGGGGCGGTACTACTCCTAGCCGAAGGGGTTTGAACGTGTTCAATTCGGCGCTATGCTTCGATCTGAACACGTTCGAAAGGACACCATGCCGGCGCCGACAGCGAAGAGCGAAGCGACCAGGGAACTGCTGGTGTCCACCGCGCTTCGACTCTTCCGCGAGGTCGGCTATGAGAAGGCGACCATGAGGGCCATCGCGTCAGCCGCGAACGTCTCGACCGGAAGCGCCTACTACTACTTCGCGTCGAAGGACGACCTCGTCCACGAGCTGTACCGGACCCTGCAGGAGGAACACCGGGCCCTCGCACTCCCCCGCCTCGGCGAAGGGCAGAATCTCGGCGAACTCCTCAGGACCGTCCTGCACACCGGCATCGACGTCATGACGCGGTACCACGACTTCGGCTCCGCCTTCGTCAGCATCGCCATCAAACCGTCTGCCACGACGAGCCCTTTCGGGAGCGAGTCGGCGATCGCGCGAGCAAGGGCCATCACCCTGTTCCGCACCGCCCTCGCCCGGTCGAGGCCACAACCGCCGCTCGCCATCCGGGACGATCTTCCCGAACTCCTCTGGTACGCCTACATGGGGATCACGCTCTTCTGGGTGTACGACTCCTCACCCGACCAGGTCCGCACCCGTCGCCTCATCGACCAGGCGGCGCCACTGATCTCGAACCTCGTGATCCTCTCCCGTCTTCCTGTCGTGCGGAAGATTGTCGAGGACATCGTGCAGCTGATCCGCGGGACCCGGCAGTGAGCGCCGGCGACCCGAGGCCCGACGACGGCAGCGCGGACCGGACGTCACGACCTCCACCACGACACCACGTGACCTTCGGGCCGGGAGCCGTCTGTGTCGGTTTCCTCGTGGGCCTCGGGGTCCTCGCGCTCGCCTTCGCCTCGACCTGGGGTGCCGAGGCGCCGTCGGTCTTCCTCCTCGCGCTCTGGTACGGCCTCGGGGTCGGCGTCCTCACGGGGTTGCCTCTCGGCGTCGTGCTCGGACTCCTCCTCCGGCCGGTCCGCGACCAGTGGATCCACGTCGCGGTCTTCTTCGCCGTGTTCGCCGCGGCGGCCTTCCTCGTCACCACCCTGCTGTCCCCGTCCACCATCGTCCGGGACAGTCTTCCCACCGCCGTCATCATCGGAGGCGCGGCAGCCCTGGCGCGCGCCAGTGCCTGGAAGCTGGTACGCGTGCAATGAGAATCACCAGGGTCACCATCGCCGGAGCCTCCGGGTTCATCGGCAGTCACCTCGTCCGCAGGTTCCTCGACTCAGGTGTCGAGGTGAGAACGATCGGCCGGTCCGGCGCCGCCGTCTGGGGGGACACCGATGCTCTCGCCGACGCCCTCGACGGGGCCGACCTCCTGGTGAACCTCGCGGGACGGAGCGTGAACTGCCGCTACAACAAGGCCAACGCGGACGAGATCTTCTCCTCGAGGGTGGACACCACGGAGGAGCTCGGTCGCGCCGTCGCCCTGTGCCGGTCGACGGGAGGCAAGCCGCCGCCGGTGTGGATCAACGCCAGCACCGGGACCATCTACCGCCATGCGACCGATCGGCCGCAGACGGAGGACGACGGCGAGCTCGGCACCGGCTTCTCCGTCTCGGTGGCGCGGGCCTGGGAGCGGGCCCTGGTGGACGCCGACGCCGACCCGATACGGAAAGTGGCTCTGCGGATCTCGATCGTGCTCGGCCCCGGCAGCGTGATGACACCCCTCGTGACCCTTGCCCGCGTAGGGCTCGGCGGGCGCATGGGCCCTGGTACCCAGAAGTTCAGTTGGATACACCTCGAGGATCTCTTCCGTGCGGTCGTCTTCATCGCCGGGACACCATCGATCAGCGGGCCGGTGAACGTCGCGGCTCCCGGGATCGTGACCAACGCCGAGCTCATGGCAGCAATCCGCGGGCGCCTCTCCGTCCGCGCGGGCCTGCCCACGCCCGCGTGGCTCCTGGATCTCGGCGGGATGATCATCCGCACGGAGCCCGAACTGGTGCTCAAGAGCCGGTGGGTGTCGCCGCGCATCCTGCTCGATGCCGACTTCGAGTTCACCTACCCCACGCTCCGGCCGGCACTCGAGGACATCCTCTCCCGGAACCGGCTGGCCGCTCCCGAGCCGGTTCGGGCACACTAGGGGGATGTCCGACACCCAGACCTCCCCACCCCCAGCCGTCACCCTGACCATCGCCGGATCCGAGGCCACGGGCGGCGCCGGCGCGCAGGCCGACCTCAAGACGTTCCAGGAGCTCGGCGTCTACGGCATCGTGGCGTTGACCTGCATCGTGTCCTTCGACCCGAAGAACGACTGGCAGCACCGTTTCGTACCCGTGGACCAGCAGGTCATCGCCGACCAGCTGGAGGCCGTCCAGTCCTGCTATCCCCTCCGCACCGTCAAGCTCGGGATGCTCGGCACCCCCGCAACCATCGACACCGTGGCCTCCGCCCTGAGGAGCCAGGAATGGGACAACGTGGTGCTCGACCCGGTGCTGATCTGCAAGGGGCAGGAGCCGGGAGCGGCCCTCGACACCGACCAGGCCCTCAAGGCGAACATCCTGCCGCTGGCCACCTTCGTCACCCCGAACCACTTCGAGGCGGAGTCGCTGTCCGGTATCAGCATCGAGTCCCTCGAGGACCTCGAGGAGGCAGCCCGCATCATCCACCGCCAGAGCGGCGCCGTGGTGCTCGCGAAAGGCGGCGTGCGCCTCGAGGGTCCCGACGCCGTGGACGTCTTCTTCGACGGACAGACCCTCGAGGTCCTGTCCGCGCCGAAGGTCGGCGAGGTCGCGGTCAGCGGCGCCGGGTGCACCCTCGCGGCGGCCGTTGCGGCCGAACTCGCGAAGGGAGCCACTCCGCTCGATGCCGCCCGCACCGCGAAGGACTTCGTGACGGAGGGCATCCGCAACCGCGTGGCGTCCAACGCCCCGTTCGACGCCGTGTGGCAGGGTGGCCCCCGATCGTCCCGGTAGTGGTCGGAACGGGCCGGTGATCCCTCCTGCGGGCGCATCCGGTACGGACCCCACGAGTGGTCGGAAGGACGATCGGACGGACTCGGCGCTCACGCGCATGCTGCCCGACGACGACGGGCGCGGGGAGAGCCGCAACCAACGCCTGGACCGCAACTGGCAGGAGATGCTGCAGGAGCTGCGCGTCATGCAGACGGGAATCCAGATCCTGACCGGCTTCCTTTTGACGTTGCCGTTCCAGAGCCGCTTCACGGAGCTCGACGACCAGCAGGTGATCGCCTACCTGTGCCTGGTCTGCCTCTCCGCGTTGATCACGATGACGGTGCTCTCCGCCGTGAACCTCCATCGGGTCCTGTTCGGGTTGAGGGTGAAGGACGCCCTGGTGCACCACACGGGCCGGATCATCCAGATCACCATCGCGATGGTCGGGCTCGTGCTCGCAGGAACAGCGGGTCTGATCTTCGACCTCGTGGTCAACCGCCCGGCCGGGCTCATCACCGCCGGGGTCCTGCTGCTTGCGGTGTTACTGCTCTGGGTCGCCTACCCCCTCGCCGTCCGTCGTCGAGCGGTGCGCGCCCGGACCTGATCAGGGGCGACGAAGCTCAGAGTCTCGCGACGGTCCGGCCGATCGAGTTCGGTGCGATCCGCAGCATCGCGGGAAGCATCTTCGTCGCGCCGGGCAAAGCCGTCGGCCGGCGGGATCGGAGTGCCTTGAGCGTGGCGGAGGCTACCTCGGACGCGGGAATCTTCGGCCCCGTGGTGCCGGCGTTCATCGGGGTGTCGGTGGTGGGGGGAAGGACCTCGAGAACGTGGGTACCGCCGGGAGCGAGTTGGCGCCGCAGTCCGTCCGCGAATCCGTGCAGTCCCGCTTTCACGGCACCGTAGGTGGGAGCGCGGGTGGGTGATACCAGGGCGAAGCCGGAGGTGACGAAGACGATCGCATCCAAAGCGGGCCAGCGGAGCAGGGCCTCACCGGTCACCTGGATGGGCGCAGTGAGGTTGAGGGCTACTTCCGCTTCGAGATCGGCCGTGGCTCCGGCCTCCGAGGTGAAATCCCGCTCCACGAAGGTCCCCGCGTTGTTGACGAGGACGTCGAGGTGCCCGAACCGGTCGGCGACGGCGTCCAGCATCTCTTTCCTCGCTGCTGCCACGGTGACATCCGCCCTGATGGCCAGCGCCCCCGGATGCGCGCGGGAGAAGCGATCGAGCGCCGCTTCCGATCGACCGCAGACGGCCACGGCAGCACCCTGGCCCAGGAAGGCTTCGGCGAGGCTCAGGCCGATGCCCGAGGTGCCGCCGGTGATGAGGACGACCTGTTGTGCACTCATGCTGTACTCCCTGTTCCCCAGAGCATTCGCTGGTATAGATTTGTTACCAACTGTAGGAAGGGAATCGACACCCCACAAGGAGGCACTGTCGTGGAACTAGGTAACCTGAGCGAAACCGCGGACTGTCAGCGCGCAACAGCGGCACTGGCCAGGGTGGGCGACAAGTGGTCGGTCCTGATCTTCATGCAACTGGAGGCCGAGGCGCGGCGGTTCAGCGAGTTGAGACGCCGCATCAGCGGGATCTCACCGAAGATGCTGGCATTGACGCTTCGTGGGCTCGAGCGGGAGGGCTTCATCGCGCGGACCGTGTACCCGACGAAACCGCCGAGCGTCGAATACGCGCTGACGGATCTCGGCCGGGAGATGGTTGTGCCCGTCAGGGCGCTCGGCACCTGGGTACTCGACAATCTGCCCCGCATCGAAGCAGAACGGGACCAGTTCGACGCTCGACCCCGGGACTGACGTGACGGTGGTCGGGCGGGTGCCGCCCGGCCCTAGGGTGCGGTAGGGGCAGGCGCGGGCGGTGTCGCCCCCTCCTCGGGAGCGCAGGTCAGCCCCGCGGGCGTGACGTCCACCCCTTCGGGCGGCACGATCCCCGCGTAGGAGGATCCGAGCACGACGTCGACCGTGCGATCCTCGCGCTCGTCGGGGACATAGATCGAGTCCGGGATGGTGCGCTGCACGGTGAAGGCGTTGGCCCGGCCACCCTCCCCGGAGACGATGACCGCGGTGGCCGCCGTCGAGCCGCCTTCACGATTGCCGATGTCACGGACGGCGAAGGCACGGTCCCTCAACTGGGAGGCCGCCGTCCCGGCCAACCCGTCGACGGTGGTGCTGTTGTAGACATTGACCGTGATCGCACTCGGATCCTGGTAGTCGAACGGACCGGCGGGGCAGGTGGAGGTCGGGGCGGGCGAGGTGTCCGCGGAGCCGATCGTGATCTCACCCCGCGTGATGCCGAGGGCGACGTAGGCCGCTGCTGCCAGCAGTCCGATCAGGAGGACCAGCACGACGCCGTGACGCACCCTCCGCATCGTCGCTCGGTGCTGCCGTGCGGCGTCGTCCTCCTCGAACACCGCCCCGAGGTCCGTCTCGGTGACGATGCGATGCCCGTGCCACTCGGTGGGATCCCGCTTCGCCTGGGCGCGCTGCAGGCGCGGCGAGTCCTGCTCAGGCATTGAGCACGAGGACTCGCGCGTGCAGGATCGTCCGCTGATGGAGGGCCGTGCGCACGGCTCGGTGCAGGCCGTCCTCGAGGTACATGACGTCCTTCCACTGCACGACGTGAGGGAACAGGTCACCGAAGAACGTCGAGTCCTCGGCCAGCAGGGCCTCGAGGTCGAGGGTCGTCTTGGTGGTCACGAGCTCATCGAGCCGCACCTGCCGTGGAGGGACTTCCGCCCAGTCCTTGGGAGTCACGTGCCCGTGGTCCGGATACGGCCTGCCGTCGCTCACTGCTTTGAAGATCACTGCTACAGCCTAGGTAATCGCCCGGCCCAATGGAACGCGGCAGCACCGCGGGCACCATCTCGTGGCCCAATGGTTACCCCGGGATCTCGTCGTCGAGCGTGGGATAGGAAGGCTGGGCTCCTGCGCTCCGGACGGCGAAGGCGCCGACGCGTACCGCGAACCGGACGGCGTCGTCGAGGTTCGCGCCGGTCACGAGTCTCGCGGCGAGCGCTCCGACGAACGCGTCACCGGCGCCGGTCGTGTCGACGACCCGGACCCCCGGCGCGGGCACCGCCCGTACCGGGCCGCCCTCCGACACCAGGGCTCCTGCGCCGCCCAGGGTCATCACCACGGAGGCGAATCCGCAGCCGAGAAGGGCCTCGACGACGGCCTGATGGCCGGATGCCGGGCCACCACCGAGGTGCGTCAGGACCATGGTTCCCTCGTGCTCGTTGACCACGAGCGGATCGGCTCGCAGCAACACCCCGCGATCGAGGACGATGACGGGCGCCAGGTTCACGATCACGCGCCCGGTCGCCGCGCGCACCGCCTGTTCGGTGGCTTCCGCCGGCAGTTCGCCCTGGACGACGACGACGGCCGCGCGACCGATCGCGTCCGCCCTGGCATCGACGAGTTCGCGTGACACAGCGGCGTTCGCCCCGGGCAGCACCACGATGGTGTTCTCGCCGTCGTCGGACACCGTGACGACAGCCCTGCCCGTGCTGCCACCGGTCCGGCTCACTCCCCGGACATCCGCACCCGCCGCGGCGAGCGCGGCGAGGGCGACGTCGGCATCGTCGTCGGCCCCCACCGCACCGATCATCGCGACGTCGGCGCCCAGCAGGGCGGCGGCCACCGCCTGGTTGGCGCCCTTGCCGCCGGGCAGCACCGTCAGCGACCGGCCGATGACGGTCTCCCCGGGCGCAGGGTGCCGTTCAAGGGTCACCACGAGGTCCGCGTTGATGGACCCGACGACGACGACACCCGGCGACACTGTGCTCATTCCCGAAGTCTTCCACGCCGTGTGTGGTGCGGCACCCCGGGTGGAACCGCCGCAGCACTGCGGAACATAATGGGGGCATGCCTACGGATCCCTCCATCGACGTGTTGCCCGATGTTCCTGCCACCGCTTCCGCCGCCCCTGTCCAGGGCCTCCTGCTCGACGTCGACGGTCCGGTCGCCAGTCCCGTGACCCGCACCGTCCCCGCCGGCATCATCACCGACCTGCTCACCCTCGCGACCGCAGGATGGCCCGTGGTGTTCAACACCGGCCGGTCCGATGCGTTCATCAGGCAGCAGGTCATGGAACCCATGCTCGCCGCGGGCATTCCCGCCGGCATCACCTTCCACGCGGTGTGCGAGAAGGGTGCCACGTGGTTCTCGTTCACGGCCGACGGGCCGGGCGAGGTCTCCGTCGACCGGGACCTCGCGCTGCCGGTCAGCTTCGCCGACGACGTCCGGGACCTCGTGGAGGACAAGTACTCGGAACTCATGTTCTTCGACGAGACCAAGCTCGCCATGGTGTCCGTCGAGCAGTCACTCGAAGCGACGAATGCCGACTACCTCGCGGGCCAGCGATCCTTCGACCAGGATGCCCTCGACATCATGCACAGCCACGACATGGGCGCCTGCCGGCTGGACCGTGAGGAGCCGGACAGCAAGGGCGACATCGAGTACCGCGTCGACCCGACGATCATCTCCACGGACATCGAGTCGGTCCGGGTCGGCAAGGATCTCGGCGCCGAACGCGCTCTGACGCTCGTCGCGCCGTCGATGGAGATCCCGCACAGCTGGCGGACGGTCGGCGACTCCCGCACCGACTACGCCATGGCGGACTACCTGCACGAGCACGGGTTCGACGTCGCGCACGTGGACGTCCGACCTGCCGACGGCGTCCCCGCGAAGCCGTACCAGGTCCTCACGGAAGGCGCGCTCATCCACGAGGAGGCGGGCGCAGCCTTCCTGGCGCGCTGCGTCGCCTCCCTGGGCTGAGCCGTCCCGGCACCCTGGATCCTGTCCGCGGTCAGGCGGCGGAACCAGCCAGGGCAGCCTCGATAGCGGCGATGACCTCGGGCGCGTCCGGTTCCACCGTCGGGGCGAAGCGGGCCACCACCTCTCCGTCACCGTCGACCAGGAACTTCTCGAAGTTCCACTTCACCAACCCCGGCAGCACCCCGTTCCTGAACTTCGTCAGCTGCTGGTACAGCGGGTGCTGGTCCTTGCCCCGGACGTCGCCCTTCGCCAGCAGCGGGAAGGTCACGCCGAAGGTCGTCGAGCAGAACTCGGCGATCTCGCCGTCGTTCCCCGGTTCCTGCCCCATGAACTGGTTGCAGGGCATACCGAGGACGACCAGACCCCGCTCGCCGTACGTGCCGTACAGGTCCTCGAGGCCGCCGTACTGCGGCGTGAATCCGCACTTCGACGCGACGTTGACCACCAGGACCGGCTGACCCCGGAACTCGCCGAAGGACCTCCGGCTGCCGTCGTTCATCGTGAGGTCGATCCCGTAGAGGCTGGACGAGGACATGGCTGCTCCCTGGTTGATGGTGCCCGTGCTTCGTTCCGCCCGGCCGTGGGGATGACCGGCTTCCGCGGGCAGGAGCAAATCGGGGCGGGGGTACGTTGAACGGAACGCGGGCCGGTGGGGGCCGCGCGCATGCCGCCGGACCGGCTGCGAGGTCACCAACAGGATAGGTCGTCGCATGGGAATCATCGACACGTGGAAACTGCAGCTCCGAACCACCTTCACGGACGGTGATCCCACCATCCCGCAGTGGCAGTTCGAGTTCGAGAAGGGCGACGACGTCGGTTACTTCCCGGTCGGCTCCGCCGTGTGGACGGTCCACAGCTCCATCACCCCCACGGTCGCCGGGATCCGGGCACTGCTGTTGCAGGCGCTCCACCCGGGAGCCATGGCCGGCGTGCACGCGCACTCGAGTTTCCGTGAGGAGCCGCTCGGTCGCCTCGCCAACACCATCCGATGGATCTTCACCGTGACCTACGGTTCCCGGGTCGCCGCGCAGCAGGGCTCGGCCTTCGTGCAGCGGCTGCACACCAGGGTCCACGGCACCTACACCGACAGCCTTGGTGCGGAGAAGCCCTACTCGGCAGCGGATCCCGACCTCACGCGCTGGGTGCACCTGGCGTTCACCGATGCGTTCGTGGCCGCGCACAGGGCCTACGGCGGGCCCATCCCCGGCGGGGCCGACCAGTACGTCGCGGAGTGGGCGCAGGCGGGAGAGCTGATGGGTCTCACCGATCCGCCGCGATCGGAGGCCGAGCTCAGGGCGCAGCTCGCGGCGTTCGACCCCGAGCTCACGAACAGCGACCAGGTCCAGGAAGCCCTGACCTACATCCGCCACCCCCCTCTCCCCCGCTCGCAGCGCCTCGGGTACCGGATCCTGTTCGCGGGGGCGGTGGCCACGCTGGAGCCGAGGCATCGGAGGATGCTCGGCCTCACTCTTCCGTCGCTCGGGCCGATCCCCCTGCCCATCCGGCCGGCCGTGCGGTTCGTCCTCGGGGTGATCCGTCTGGGCCTCGGTCCCGAAGGGCCGGCGGAGACCGCGGCGAGGAAGCGCATCCGTCGCGTGACGGGCACCGCCGACCGCTCGGAGGGCTGACGACAGCAGGACCCCGACGGAAGCCGAGGTCCTGCTGTCGTGCATCGATGCGGAGGATGGGGGATTTGAACCCCCGAGGGCGTGAACCCAACACGCGTTCCAGGCGTGCGCCATAGGCCGCTAGGCGAATCCTCCTGAGATGGAGCAGACTCCAGAATACCCATACAACCGGTTCTCGCCGAATCGCGCCGCCCGGCGCCGATTCGTGGCCCCCGGCGGATTCGAACGGCGTGCGGCCACTGTGTAGACTATTTCCCGGCCCCTCATGTGGTGTCATCCTGTGAACTCCCCCAGGACCGGAAGGTAGCAAGGGTAAGCGGGCTCTGGCAGGTGCATGGGGGGTCTTCACTTTAAGCACGCAGGCAGCGGGAGGTTCGGCGGTGGCAGACCCGGGTGCCGGTCGCTTCGCGCCCAGCCCCTCCGGACACCTCCACGTCGGGAACCTCCGTACCGCCGTCCTCGCCTGGCTGTTCGCCCGATCCACGGGGCGCCGCTTCCTGATCCGGGTCGAGGACCTGGACCGCGTCCGGGCCGGAGCCGAAGCGGATCAGCTGTCCGAGCTGACCGCCCTCGGGCTCACGTCCGACACACCCGTCGTCCGCCAGAGCGAGCGGACCGACCTCTACGCGCGGGCGCTCAGCGACCTGACCCGGCAGGGACTCGTCTACGAGTGTTTCTGCACGCGGCGGGACATCGCCGAGGCTGCGAGCGCTCCCCACGCCCGGCCCGGCTTCTACCCCGGCACATGCCGCGCACTGTCACCCGGCGAACGGGACCGGCGTCGCGCAGTGCGTCCGCCGGCTCTCCGCCTGAAGGCGGACGTCGACAGCTGGAGGGTCGAGGACCTGCTCGCCGGTACGGTGTCCGCTCCGGTCGACGACGTCGTGCTGCGGAGGAACGACGGCGCCATCGCCTACAACCTCGCCGTGGTGGTGGACGACGCCGCTCAGGGCGTGGACCAGGTGGTTCGGGGTGACGATCTCCTCGAATCGGCCCCCCGGCAGGCCTACCTCGCAGCGCTGCTGGGATTGGCAGCACCCGTCTACGCCCATGTGCCGCTCGCGGTCACGACGGCAGGGCGTCGCTTGGCAAAACGGGACGGCGCTGTGACACTGGAGGACCTTGCCGGGCTGGGCTGGCGCGTGCCTGCGGTGCTCGAGGTGATCCTGGCCTCGCTCCACCTTCCCGGGCAGTCGCTCGACGCCGCACTCGACGTCTTCGATCCGGGACGGTTGCCCCGGGGTCCGTGGATGGTGGACCCCGAGATCCTGTTCTCCACCGCCACCGGCCCGGCACGCACATCGTCAGCACCAACCGATAAGGTTTCTCCGTGAGTACAGCCCTCTACCGCCGCTACCGCCCAGAGACCTTCGCGGACGTCATCGGCCAGGAGCACGTCACCGAACCACTCATGGCGGCCATCGACAAGGACCGCATCAATCACGCCTACCTGTTCTCCGGTCCGCGTGGCTGCGGCAAGACCACGTCCGCCCGTATCCTGGCCCGTTGCCTGAACTGCGCGCAGGGGCCGACCTCCACGCCCTGTGGCACGTGTGACAGCTGCGTCGAACTCGCCCGGAACGGATCGGGCAGCCTCGACGTCATCGAGATCGACGCTGCGAGCCACGGCGGCGTGGACGACGCCCGGGACCTCCGCGAGCGCGCCACCTTCGCACCCGTCCGGGACCGGTTCAAGATCTTCATCATCGACGAGGCCCACATGGTCACGTCGGCGGGATTCAACGCGCTGCTCAAGATCGTCGAGGAGCCACCCGAGCACATCCTCTTCATCTTCGCGACCACCGAGCCGGACAAGGTCATCGGCACCATCCGCTCACGCACCCACCACTACCCGTTCCGACTGGTGCCGCCGGAGCCGCTCATGGCCTACCTGGAGCTGCTCTGCCGCCAGGAGAACGTCCCGGTCGCCCCCGGCGTGCTCTCGCTCGTGATCCGTGCCGGCGGCGGGTCCGTGCGCGACTCCCTCTCCGTCCTCGACCAGCTGATGGCCGGTGCGGGCGAGAACGGCCTCGACTACGAACTCGCCGTGTCGCTCCTGGGGTACACGCACGCCACCCTGCTCGACGACGTCGTCGACTCCGTGGCCGCCGGGGACGCAGCAACCGTCTTCAACGCGGTGGACCGCGTGATCCAGACCGGGCACGACCCCCGCCGTTTCGTCGAGGACCTGCTCGAGCGGTTCCGCGACCTGATCGTCATCAACGCGGTACCCGAGGGTGCCGCCTCGATCCTCCGCGGCGTCCCGGACGACCAGCTGAACCGTATGCGGACCCAGGCGATCCAGCTCGGTGCCGGAGAGCTGTCCCGGGCGGCGGACGTGACGAACACGGCACTGACCGAGATGACCGGCGCCACATCGCCACGCCTGCACCTGGAGTTGCTGTGCGCACGGCTCCTGCTTCCCGCAGCGGACGCGAGTGTGCGCGGTACCCTGGCCCGGGTCGACCGCATCGAGCGACGCCTCGAATACGCCGCCGGCACACCCGCCGAAGGCACTGTCACCGAGGGAACGGACGACGCTCCCCGACCTCCGGCACGGCCACGCCTCGACGTCCCGAGGACCGCGGAGGAAGCAGCGGCCCGCTGGTCGCTACCCGCCGCTGATCCTGCGGCTCCTGCCGTACCGGCAGCTGCTCCGGGCGCGACGTCCCCCGCTGCACCAGGGACGTCGCGGGCTCCCTCTCCGGCATCGACGGACTCCTCGCCCGACTGGGGTGCCAGCTGGGGGGTCTCGACGGATTCGGCGTTCGCCGATCCCGAGGCGGCGGTTCCACCGGCGAAGCAGCCGGGCCGGCGCGGCCGGCCACGCCGGAACAAGCCCGGACGACGCCGGACAGTCCCGTCCGTCCGGACTTGCCCACCACCGACCAGAGCTCGACGTCCGCCGGGAACCAGGCACGGGACGCCGCCCCGGATTCCGCGCCCGCTCGGCCTTCCGTGTCCGGCGAGACCTCCGCGCCGGCCCTCGCCGTCCCGGCTGTTCCGGCTGTTCCGTCCACCGCTGCCACACCCTCGGCTGCCCCGTCCTCTCCATCCGCACCCCCGGCTTCGGCCGCTCCCTCGACCGCCCTGCCCTCCCGCTCCGTGCCGGCCGGCGAGCCGGAAGCACAGCCCACCGCCGGTCAGGGACAGCACCGTGAGGCGCCGCAGCAGACGAGCGGAACGGGCCAGGGCCGATCGCAGCAGGAGACACGCCAGCCCGACCCGGGCCAGCAGGGGAAGCAGGCCGCCTCGGGCGGCAGCATAGAGATGGTCCGGCGGGCCTGGCCCGAGATCATGGACGAGGTGGCACAGATCAAGCGGGCCACGTGGCTCATCGTCAACGTCTCCGCGAAGCCCCGTTCCTTCGAGGGCAACCAGTTCGTCCTCGCCTTCGCGAACCAGGGAAACGCCATCGGTTTCCAGCGCGGGCCCCACATGGACAACCTGAAGCAGGCCATCCACAAGGTCCTCGGGCTCACCTGTGCCATCGAGGCGATCCACGACGCCGGTGGAGCGGGTGAGTCGGGCCCAAAAGTACCGGCGGGCCAGGCGGCCTCGGGCAGTAACCCGGAACCTGCCCGCTCGGTTCAGCCGACTGCCACAGGCAGAGGACAGGCCGTGCCGGGAGGTGGCCGAAGCTCCGATGCTCCCGCCGACGGGCCAGGCATCGGTACGGGCTCCCGACAGGACCCCGCTCCCACAGTTCCAGGTCGTTCCGCCACGGTGCCGGCGGAGAAGACGCAGGCGCGACCGGCGTCGGATGCAGCCATGACGTCCGCGACGTCGGGCGCGGCGGAGACGCGAGGAACGCCGGGTCCAACGAAGACGCTCGCAACACCGGGTACAACGGAGATGCCCGCGCCGGAGACGCGAGGAACGCCGGACGAGCGAAAGGTGGTAGCGCCGGCCGCAGCGCGGCAGGCAGCTGCACCTGCGGGTGCAGGTGCGGAACGACCCGCACCGCCGGCACGGCAGAGCGCGGCTCGGGTTCCCGGGCAGCCCGGCCCTGCGGCACGAAAGACCGGGCCGACGGCTCAGGATCCGGCGCCCGAGGCCGTCGGCGCGTGGGATCCTGCCATGTCCGACGACTCGTGGGCGCTCGTCGAACCTCCCGAGGAGGCCTTCGACCCGGGGCCCGGCTGGACGTCCGTGCCCGAGGACCCCTCTGCCGTTCCCACGGCCCAGGACACCCGAGCGAGCCACTCCGGGCGGGCATCGACGGTCCCCGCCAGTACCTCACCGACGCCTCCTCGCCGAGGCGACGGGTCCGGGCAGCCGACTTCCCGGGACGGGGTCGGATCCCCGGCCCCTCCGGAACCGGCAGTTCGTCGAGCCCCGCAGGCACGACGAGTCCCATCGCCGCACGCCCAGCCTCGAGCCCGGTCCTCCAGCCCGACCGCCCGGCAGCGGCAGAATCCCTCGCCCCGCAACCGTCCCGTTCGGTCGTGTGGAGCCCACCCGAGGGATCGACACCTCCAGCGGAGGCACCCTCACCCTCGCCACCCCCGGGGAGTACGATCGCGCCCGGAGGATGGAAGGGACCCGCCGCCACCAGCACCCCCGAACCACCCGCTTCCGGCCAGGCCGGCCGCCCCGGAGCGACAGCCGTCGGCGGAGCACGTGCGGCAGAAGCCCGCCAGCCGCTACCAGCAGTTGCTCGACGAGGCCGAACGGAAACGCGCCGAGGAAGCAGCATCCGCACGCGGCGCCGTCGACCTGCGCTTCGTCGAGGACGAGCCCAGCGCGGACGACGAGACGATCGAGGAATCGGGTCTCGTGGGCCGAACGGCCATCGAGCGGATCCTCAACGGGCGCCTCGTCGACGAGCGCAGCCTCGACGGCCGGTAGGACGCGCTGTCGCTTACGGCCGTCGTGGTGGCGCTCACGTCAGGCGATGACTCGTCCGTGAAGGCCCTTCGGCCACGCTGATGGCGTAACCGCCGCACGAGCGACGCCCGGGGCAGTCGAGGGCGGACAATGGAGGGGAAGCCCGAAGGGCCCACTCCACCGAACCGCAGAGAAGGAAACACCGTGTACGAAGGCGCAGTGCAGGAGCTGATCGACGAGCTCGGACGCCTGCCCGGGGTAGGCCCGAAGTCGGCCCAGCGGCTGGCGTTCCACATCCTCGAGGCGGACGCCGAGGATATGAACCGGCTCGTCACCGCGATCACCACGGTCAAGGAGCGCGTGAAGTTCTGCACCGTCTGCGGGAATGTGGCCGAGCAGGAGAAGTGCGCCATCTGCCGTGACCCTCGCCGGGACCCGAGCATGATCTGCGTCGTCGAGGAGTCCAAGGACGTGGTCGCCGTCGAACGCACACGATCCTTCCGCGGCAGGTACCACGTACTGGGCGGCGCCATCAATCCGATCGCCGGCATCGGTCCTGACCAGTTGCGCATCCGCGAACTGCTGGCCCGCCTCTCGGACGAGCAGGTCCAGGAGATCATCATCGCCACCGACCCGAACCTCGAAGGGGAGGCTACGGCGACCTACCTGGTGCGCATGCTCAGGACCATCGGTATCCCGGTGACCCGGCTCGCGTCGGGGCTGCCCGTGGGCGGAGATCTCGAGTACGCCGACGAGGTCACACTGGGCCGGGCCTTCGAGGGCCGCCGGGTCATGTCCTGAGCCAGCAGACGCGTTCCCCGCCCCTCAGGCGATCCGGGTGCCCTGGGCGAGCCGCTTCGCGGGCATCGTGAGGCGGCGGCGGGCCAGCAGCAGCAAGCCTGCGGCAAGTGCCGCCTGGACTCCCAGGCCCAAGGGCCAGATCGGCGTTCCCTGCGGCAACGGACCAGCAGCCTGCTGGGACTCCTCACAGGTCTGCTCGACATCCGGGCCTGCCTGCGCCGCGCGCACCCCCTGGCTGATGGTCTCCATGACACCGGGCGAGTAGTACGAGGACCCATCGCTCGAGTACTGCAACGGTGCCCCTGCGCCGGGGCGGTTCGGCACCTCCTCGGTGGTGTACGGAACGGCGTCCGCCACCACGACGAAGGGATTGGCGGCGACGATCCAGGTGATGTACTGCGTGGAGGGGACCTCCGCCCGGTAGGTCTGGGTGACGCACTCCAACTCCGCGTCCGGCGCGGGGACACCGGTGCTGTCGAGGCTGCTCTCCGGATAGGTGTAGTACGACGACGTCATAGTGCGTTCCTCCATCACCAGCAGGGTACTCAGCCCGAAGACGATCAGTGTCCCGACGGTCAGCAGCGCCACGAGCATGTACGTGCTCACGATGGAGAAGAGCGGCCGATTGGCGAGCGCGGAGACGCCCACCCCTATCGCGCAGACGACGCCGAGTTCGACGGCGAGCATCAGCAGCGAGACGACGGCCTCCGGAGCGTTCACCCCGCCCATGGCCAGCGACCAGAAGATGAAGGGACAGCTGAGGATCAGGAACGCGAGCGACCCCGCCCACGAGGCGAGCCACTTGCCCAGGAGCAGTTGCCCGGGCGTCAGCAGTGTCACCTGGAGGATGGCCAGGGTGCCGCCCGCGCGGTCGCCGTTGACCGCGTTCGCCGACAGCCCGGGTGAGACCAGGAGCCCGAAGAGCAGCACGAACCCCACGACGAGGTCGAACAGGATGCCGCCCTCGTTGTAGCTGGTATCGAGGACCGCCGTGGCGAGGACGAAGATGCAGCCGATGACGGCGAACCAGATGCCGAGCATCCAGTACCAGCCCTTGCCGCGCAGGCGCTGCTTCGTCTCGAGGGCGAAGACCGTTCGGACTGCTGCGAGGAACGGCAGTCGGGTGGCGCGCCGGACGGGGCGCGGTATCGGCGGTTCGGTCACGGTGCTCATAGTCTGTCCGTATCCAGGCTCATGTAGGTTTCCTCGAGGGCGCCGCCGGCCGGCGCGAATGCGGTGATGACGATGTCGCCCATCACCAGGGTGCGCAGCAGCCAGGACGCCTCGGCGGTGCTGCCGAGCTGGACGAGGAATTCCTCGCGCCGTGAATCGCCGCGGACCTCGAAGCGGACGCCGTGGCGCCGGAGGGCCTCGGCGAGGGCGGACATCGGTTGCGCCTGCACGTAGTAGCGGCGCGTCTGGCTGCCGGCTTCGTCGAGGGTCTGACGCTTGACCGACTGCCCGCGGCTCACGAACACCGCCCGGTCGGCGATCTCGTCGAGCTCCGCCAGCACGTGGCTGGAGACGACGACGGTTGTGCCGTCGGCTGCGAGGGACCGCAGGAGCGACCTCAGTTCCACTCGGGAGCCGGGGTCGAGCCCTGACGCGGGCTCGTCCAGCAACAGGACCTGCGGATCGTGGATGAGCGCCCTCGCGAGGCTGAGCCTCTGTTGCTGCCCCCTGGACAGCACCCGGGCGGGTTGTCGGCCGAACTCGGTGAGATTGACCGTGACGAGCAACTCGTCCGCCCTCCGGGAGCAGTCCGCCGCACTCATGCCGTAGAGGGCGCCGAGCATCGTGAGCACCTCGAGGGCCGTGAGTGATTCCCATACTCCGAGGGTGTCGGGCATCCAGCCGACCCTGCTCCTCACCTCGGCCGGGTGCGTGGCGGGGTCGAACCCGGCGATGCGCACGGTTCCTGCATCAGGGGCCAGCAGACTCGCCATGATCAGCATCAGGGTCGTCTTGCCGGAGCCGTTGGGACCGATCAGCGCGGTCACCTCTCCGGGAGGGGCCTCGAAATCGATGTCGCGGATCGCCTGCACCGAGCCGAAACTCCGCGCAACCCCTTCGACAACGATTCCCCCAAATTCGTTGGTCATGACAAGAGGCTATGCGACGACCGCGCCTCCGCGCTGCAGGAGGGCTCCGACACCGCGACGTTCCCGTGGTCCCCATGTGACCGGCGCGTTGGGCCGGTAATCGGCGCGCCGCTACACTTGCACCGACGTCGGATCCCTGTCCGCGTAGCCGAGGCGCCGGTGCTGCCGCCCGCGAAGACATTGCCAGAACGGCGGGCCAGCGGCCGGCTACCTTCACGAGTGAGCGAGTGCATGAGCCTCATAGTCCAGAAATTCGGCGGGTCGTCCGTCGCCGACGCCGAGGGCGTCAAGCGTGTGGCGCGCCGCGTGGTCGAGACGCAGGCAGCAGGACACCAGGTGGTGGTCGTCGTCTCCGCGATGGGTGACAGCACAGACGAACTCCTCGATCTCGCTGCCCAGGTCGGTCCGGCGTCCACGAATGCCCGCGAGATGGACATGCTGCTGAGCGCGGGCGAGCGTATCTCGATGGCCCTGCTCGCCATGGCCATCCACGGCGTCGGCGCCTCGGCGCAGTCCTTCACCGGCAGCCAGGCCGGCATGATCACCGATGCCATCCATGGCAAGGCCCGCATCATCGACGTGTCGCCGCACCGCATCCGGACTGCCATCGAGAAGGGCGACATAGCGATCGTCGCCGGCTTCCAGGGCATGAGCCGGGAGAGCAATGACATCACGACGCTCGGACGCGGTGGCTCCGACACCACGGCGGTCGCCCTTGCGGCAGCACTGGAGGCCGACGTGTGCGAGATCTACACCGATGTCGACGGCGTGTACACCGCCGACCCGCGCGTCGTCCCCTCCGCGCAGAAGATCGACACCATCTCCAGCGAGGAGATGCTCGAGATGGCGGCGTCCGGCGCCAAGATCCTGCACCTGCGCTGTGTGGAGTACGCGCGCCGCTTCGGTGTGCCCCTGCATGTCCGCTCCTCGTTCAGCCACAACGAGGGCACCTGGGTGCTGCCCAGCCCCGACGACCAGATCAAGATTCAAGAGGGAGAACCCTTGGAACAGCCCATCATCTCCGGCGTCGCCCACGACCGCTCGGAAGCGAAGGTCACCGTTGTCGGCGTACCCGACATCCCCGGCAAGGCAGCCGAGATCTTCGGCATCGTCGCCGGTGCCAACACCAACATCGACATGATCGTCCAGAACGTGTCGACGCACGGCTCGGGCCGCACCGACATCTCCTTCACCCTGCCGATCGTCGACGGCGCCGAGGCCCTCGCGGCGCTCGGCGAGGCCCAGCACCGCGTGGGCTTCGAGTCCGTCGAGTACAACGAGAAGATCGGCAAGCTCTCGCTGATCGGCGCCGGCATGCGCTCCAACCCCGGCGTCTCCTACCGCTTTTTCCGGGCGCTGTCCGATGCCGGGGTGAACATCGACATGATCTCGACATCGGAGATCCGGATCTCCGTGGTCACGGGTGCGGATCTGCTCGACGCCGCCGTCCGTGCCGTGCACGCGGCCTTCGAACTGGACGGTGAGAGCACCGCGACGGTGTACGCCGGCACGGGCCGCTAGCGACGCCGCAGGAGGCGATGCGTCCACTGCCCGGAAGTGCTTGCGCCACCGAGGGCGGGGAACACGAGAAGGCCGGTGGATCGGATGATCCACCGGCCTTCTCGTTCGATCGGTCAGGCTGAGTCGTTACCCGCCTTTGTTACTTGTCGCCCGTCGGCGTCGTGGCTTCACGCGGGCCGGTGAGGAGCTTGTCCGCGGGGTTGACCGTGGGCAGTTCGACCTGCGCCTGGCCTGCCCCGGTGACGACGACGGCCACGTAGGTGACGCCCGTCGCGCCGGCGAACGAGATCCGACCGATGTACGAGCCCGGAGCGAGTCCGGTCCAGTTCAGCGTCACGGCGCCGGTCCTGCCGCTCGCGAGCTGCAGCGGGTTCGGAGTGACGCTTGCGTTGCCCTCGTTGCCGCCCAGGACCACCGATTCGATGGTGGCAGCCGTGGCTGCTCCACCGGGGCTGTCATAGAGGTTGGCGACGATCCGGTACGTCCCCGGAGCGGGGTTCGTCAGCGTGATGGTCTCGCTGGACTCCGACGTGGCGACCTGCGTGACCGAGTTGTTCGGATTGACCAGGAACATGTCGAAGTCCGCTGCCGGATCCGAGGACAGCACCGAGAACCTCGCCAGCGACGTGCCTGCCGGGATGGTGACGGTCTTGAGGGAGTTCGAGGCGTTGTTGCCGAGGACCACCCCTCCGGGGACCAGCGAGATGGCGGTGGTGTCCGCCTTCGACAGTCCCTCGAGCTTCATCGGCACCGGGGCATTCGACCCGGAGGTGACGTTGAACGTCCCGCTGCCGTTGGGACCACCCGAGGTGAACGCAACGTCGGCGGGGGCCACGACGGCCTGCGGACGGACGGCCACCGGGGAGGTGACCTTCTTGCCCTGTCCGGACCACGTGAGCGAACCCTTGGCGAACTGGCCCGAGGCGGCGCTCTGGTTCTCGAAGGAGACCTTGAACGTGCGGGTCTCGCCGGCTGCGCTGAAGTTGAGGATCGACGGCGTGACCGTGACCTTCACGCCCGGCACATTGGCGGTTGCCCGGTAGAGGCCTGGCGTCACCGCGGTGACGGTCCGGGTGACCTCGGTCCGGCCGGCCATGTTGCCGAGGGCGAACGACGCCACGTTGGTGTCCTTGGCTGCCACGGGCTCGATGCCGTCGATGCCGAGGTCCACTCCGGTGCCCTGGATGAAGCCGAGGTAGTCGTCGACGTCCTGGTCGTAGACCAGCCCGGGACTGAGGACGGTAGCGGGGTTGATGTGTCCCGCACCGACGGCGAGGACGTCCGTCTCGACGCCTCCGTTCGCCGTCTTCAGCGGGTAGGCGGTGGTCATCATCGCCGACTTCACGGCTGCCGGGGACCACGCGGAGTTCTTCGCGAGGACCAGCGCTGCGAGTCCGGCGACCTGTGGTGAGGCCATGGACGTGCCGGAGAGGAAGCCGAACTGCTCACCGTTCGAGCCGACCGTCGAGACACCTGCGAGGACGGCGACACCTGGCGCCGTGACATCCGGCTTCAGGAGGTCCGAGCCGGCGGCGAGCAGCGGACCGCGCGAGGAGAATCCTGCGACCTGGGGTGCGGGAGGCAGGGGCTTGCCCGTGGTGTCCGTGGCTGCCAGCGCGACCCTCAGGGCCGGGTTGGCGGCGACCTTCGCCTTGAGTTCGAGGGCCTCAGGAGCATTGACGTGGACCGTCGGCACGGCGTGCTGATCGGTATCCGTCGACGAATCGACGAGGTTCACCAGGATCATGCCGACACCGCCGCCGCGGAGGACCTCGGTGCTCTTGGCGACGCGGTCGACGACTCCGCGGTCACAGACCACGATCTTGCCGGCAACCTTCGCCGGGTCGAGCGTGTTCGGACCACAGAGGGCCGGGTTCACGGCACCTGCTGCCGCAGCATCGGCGGCGAGCACCACGGGGCTGGCTGGGACGCCGCTGCGCATGATGGATGCGCCGCGGTACTTGCTGCCGTCCGAGAACTCGGCCGTTCCCTGGAGCTCGTAGCTGAAGGTGCTGGCGGCGACCGTGGTCATCCAGGGTGCGCCGTGGTTGACGGTGCTGGCCGTCGGACCGGAGTTGCCAGCGGAGGCGGCGACGAAGATGCCTGCCGACGTCGCGGACAGGAAGGCGAGCGACACGGGGTCGGTCGTCGTGGTGGTGCTGCCGGAGATCGAGTAGTTCAGCACGTCGACGCCGTCGAGTATCGCCTGGTTGATGGCGTCGATCGCAGCGGAGGAGTAGCAGCCGCCCGTGTCCGGGTTGTCGTCCTCCCAGCAGATCTTGTAGACGGAGATCTTGGCTTCGGGAGCCACACCGGAGGAGACCCCGAAGTCACGGCCGCCTACGGTCTGCGTGACGTCCGCGTTGCCTGCTGCCGTGCTCGCGGTGTGCGTACCGTGGTTGTCGATGTCCACGGGGGAGATGACCTCCTCGGGCGCCCGGTTCGCCTCCGGGACGTTCTCGAGGAAGGTATCGGCGAAGTAGCGTGCCGAGAGGACCTTGGAGTTGCAGAGGCTGCCGTCGAAGTCCTCACCGGCCTGGCATTCGCCGAGGAAGGTGGAGCCGTCGGCCTTGAGCATGGCGATCTTGCCGCTCGGATCGAGGTAGGGCTCCCCGACCGTGGGCTGCTGGTTGCCCTTGAGGGGCTTGACCTTCTTGCCCGCGAAGAAGGGGTTGTCCGGGGCGTAACCGGTGTCGATGACGCCGACCACGGTCCCCTTGCCCGCGTTCTTCTTGCCGCCGAACTGGGTCTTCCATGCTCCCTTGCCGCCGTCGAGGCCCAGGAAGTCGATGCTCGAGTAGTCGGGCGCGTTCTCGACGTCCGGTGCCACGAGAAGGACCTCGTCGCTCTTCGCCAGCTCTACGGCCTGGTCGGAACTGAGGTCGGCGGAGAAACCGTTGATCGCCGCGGTGTAGGTCCGCTTGATCTCGACGTTCTCCCCGGCCGCGACCTCCTGCTGCTTGGCCTCGAGGAACTGGGAGTACTGCTGGACGTTCTCCGCCTCGACGTCGAGCTTCTGGCCCTGCTCGGGCTTGGTCTGGGCGATGCCTGCAACGCCGCCCTCATAGGTGGCGATGGGCTTGTCGGCGAGCACCACGATGTACTTGCCGTCGGGGTACTGCGCCGGGTCCAGTTGCTTGGCCGGCGCCTTCTGCGGTACCAGCGCACCGACTGGTGCGGGCGCTGCGAAGGCGACGGGCGCTACGGCCGTGGATGTCACCAGTAGCGGCAGACCCAGAACGATTGCCGCGGCAGCGCGCAGTGTGCTGCGCCCCTGCCCGGCTATTCTCCGTTGTGTCATAGGAAGGTAATGCCTCTCATGAAAAGTGCGGATCGGCCAAGACCGTTCCCCCTGCGCTGCGGTCTCCTGGATAGGACCCCCACCTGTGATGACGCTCACAGACGCCGCAGCGAGGCCAAACTTACCCGAGGCAACACTCTGCGACTACGTGCATCGCGTTCCTCGGCCCAGAAACTACGCAGGGTATTTACCAATAGGGGCCGAGGTGATAATAAGAACGTGCCCGCCGAACTCCTGACCCGTCTCCTCCCCTCCGAAGGGAGCGACCGCGAGCGCCGCCACCACGAACGTGTGGCGCGGTTCGCCGAGCCCTACCTCGAGCGCCGGTCGCGGAATGCGAAGCACCCGGTGGAGGATTTCCTCTTCACCTACTACAACCAGAAGCCGGGCCGGCTCCAGCGGTGGCATCCCGGCGCCGGGTCGTCCTGACCGGCGCTGCAGCGATGACCCGCGCGGACTGGAAGTACTACACGAGGTGCGACGACGGAGTCCGCGTGGACGTGGCCCGTTTCGTCGCAGATCGGAGCGAGGCCGTGGATTTCGCGCGGCTCATCCTCGCCCGGACGGCGGCGCGACCCGCGCAGTTCGGGTGCTTCGGCCTGCACGAGTGGGCCATGGCCTACCGCTCGGCGGTCAACGGGGTGCGCCATGAATATCTCGAACTGCGCCTCGGCTCCTCCGGGACGGACGACGTCGTCGAGGCGGCCCGCATCCGCTGTACCCACTTCGACGCCTTCCGCTTCTACACCCCGGAGGCGGTGCCACTGAACGAGCTTGCGCCGACGCGCGAGACCCAGCGGGATCTCGAACAACCGGGCTGCCTGCACGCCAACATGGATCTGTACAAGTGGGCGTACAAGCTCACTCCCCTCCTGCCGAGCGAGCTGGTGATGGACTGCTTCGAGTTGTCCTGGCGTATTCGGACGATGGACATGCGTGCGTCCCCCTACGACCTCCAGGACTGGGGGTACACGCCGATCGCGATCGAGACGACCGACGGCAAGGCGGAGTACGTCCGACTGCAACGCGGGTTCGCCGAGGAGTCACAGGCTCTCAGGACGCGGCTGCTCGACGAGCTCGACAGGGCCCTCCCATTCGCCTGACAGCGGGCGTCCCCCGGAGCCGGGGCCCCGCCGTCGTCCTTCGTCGTGCTTCCACCAGCGGTTACGCTGGAAGGCCAGCCGAAGGGGAGCCCATGACCATCACCGTCCCGCCGACGAACCGATCGAGGCGCGGCGTCCTGCGCCTCGCCGTCCCCTTCGCCGCACTCTCCCTGGCCCTCTCCGCGTGTGCCGGGGGCGGACCGGCCGCCGAACCGACAGAGCAGGAGACCGCCGTGCAGTCAGCCATCCCCGACCCCACCTCACCTTCCGGTGCCACCCCCACGCCCACGCCCACTGCGTCGGCATCGGCGTCGGCGTCGGAAGCTCCCGGCGCCGCCGGCACGACGGCGCTGCTGACCGTCGCCATCCAGCAGGACGCTTCCGCGGAACCCGTGCAGTACACCCTCGAGTGCATCGACGGAGCACCGGGGCCCGCGTCGACCCTGCCGGGCGCCGAGGCGGCATGCGCTGCGCTCGGCCGGCTGGGCACGCAGTTCTTCACCGCGCGTCCGAGCAAGGACGTCATCTGCACACAGCAGTACGGGGGCCCGCAACGGGCCAGCATCACCGGCACGATCGACGGCACCTCCGTCCTCGCGTCCTTCGCGCTGACGGACGGTTGCGAGATCTCGCGCTGGGACACGGCACGGGACATCCTGGGCGCTCCGGGCGGGCAATAATCGCCGGTAGACTGGGAGGGCAAGCTCGCGGAGCGCCCGTGTCGGACCAGATACGGCGTGAGACGGCACTCCCGGGCTACTGCCGTCAATGCTGGGCCCCCCAGCGCCGCTCACGCACAGGAGTTGCCGGATGCCCCGGATCGTTGTCGACGTCATGCCCAAGCCCGAGATCCTCGACCCCCAGGGTAAGGCGATCGCCGGAGCCCTCCCCCGGATCGGCCTCACCGGTTTCGCCGGCGTCCGCCAGGGCAAGCGCTTCGAGCTGACGGTGGACGGTGACGTCACCGAGGAGGTCCTCGAGCAGGCCCGCCACGCCGCCACGACGCTGCTGTCCAACCCCGTCATCGAGGACGTCACGCGCGTGGAGGTCATCGAGGAGGACGGCCAGTGAGCATGTCGAACATCGAGACGCCCCTCATCGGCGGCCCCCAGCCCGTGGCGTCGGACAACGAGGGCAGTCCACTCGACGGCGTCACCGTCGGTGTCGTCACCTTCCCCGGATCACTCGACGACCGCGATGCGGTGCGCGCGGTCCGCCTCGCGGGCGGCAGCGCGGTCCACCTGTGGCATGGCGACCACGACCTGCACGAGGTCGATGCCGTGATCATCCCGGGTGGGTTCTCCTACGGTGACTACCTCCGGGCCGGTGCCATCTCCCGCTTCGCCCCGCTCATGGAACAGATCGCGGGCGCTGCATCCGGCGGTGCCGATGCCCTTCCCGTGCTGGGGATCTGCAACGGGTTCCAGGTCCTCACCGAGGCTCACCTGCTCCCGGGGTCGATGATCAAGAACGACAACCTGCACTTCATCTGCCGGGACCAGCGACTGCGTGTCGAGAACACCGACACGTTCTGGACCTCCGAGTACGCGCAGGGCGAGGAACTCATCATCCCGCTGAAGAACCAGGACGGCCAGTTCGTCGCGGACAACTACACCCTCGACGCACTCGAGGGTGAGGGCCGCGTGGTCTTCCGCTACGTCGACGGCAACCCCAACGGCTCGCGACGCGACATCGCCGGGATCTCCAATGCGGCAGGCAACGTCGTCGGGCTCATGCCGCACCCCGAGCACGCCGTCGAGGCCGGTTTCGGCCCGGATTCGTCAGCCCGCGGTCCGGTCGAGGTCCGCGGGGGCACCGACGCCTCGGCATCTTCACCTCGGTACTCAAGAAACTGGTGGGCTAAGTGACTGCAGAGACAACGTCCAAGAAGTTCAACATCGACACGGTGGCGCACGCCGAGGCCACTCCCGGCCAGGCGCTGCCCTGGGCGGAACTCGGACTCAAGGAGAACGAGTACCAGCGCGTCGAGGAAATACTAGGCCGCCGCCCCACCGGCGCCGAGCTCGCGATGTACTCGGTGATGTGGAGCGAGCACTGCTCCTACAAGTCCTCCAAGGTGCACCTGCGGCAGTTCGGCGAGAAGGTCACCGACGCCATGAAGGAACACCTGCTGGTGGGCATCGGCGAGAACGCCGGCGTCGTCGACATCGGGGACGGCTGGGCCGTGACCTTCAAGGTGGAGAGTCACAACCACCCCTCGTTCGTCGAGCCCTACCAGGGCGCCGCCACCGGCGTCGGCGGCATCGTCCGCGACATCATCTCGATGGGCGCCCGCCCCGTCGCCGTCATGGATCCGCTGCGCTTCGGCGCGATCGACCACCCCGACACCGCGCGCCTCGTGCACGGGATCGTCGCGGGCATCGGTGGGTACGGGAACTCGCTCGGCCTGCCGAACATCGGCGGCGAGGTGGTCTTCGACTCCGTTTACCAGGGCAACCCGCTGGTCAACGCCCTCGCGGTCGGCGTGCTGCGCCACGAGGACATCCGCCTCGCGAACGCGTCCGGCACCGGCAATCGAGTGGTCCTCTTCGGCGCGCGTACCGGTGGCGACGGCATCGGCGGAGCCTCCGTGCTGGCGTCCGAGTCCTTCGATTCCTCGAAGCCTTCCAAGCGCCCCGCCGTCCAGGTGGGCGATCCGTTCGCCGAGAAGGTCCTCATCGAGTGCTGCCTCGAACTCTTCAAGGCCTCCGTCGTGGAGGGTATCCAGGATCTCGGGGCCGCGGGGATCTCCTGTGCGACGTCGGAGTTGGCGTCGAACGGTGACGGCGGCATGCACGTGGAACTCACCAACGTCCTGCTCCGCGACCCTTCCCTGACCCCCGGCGAGATCCTGATGTCGGAGTCGCAGGAGCGCATGATGGCGGTCGTGACTCCCGAGAACGTCGGGGCCTTCGAGGCCATCATGGACAGGTGGGCCGTCGAGTACTCCTGGCTCGGCGAGGTCACGGACACCGGCCGTCTCATCATCGAGTGGGACGGCGAGAAGATCGTCGACGTCGACCCCCGCACCGTCGCGCACGAGGGCCCCGTCTACGAGCGCCCCTACCACCGGCCCGCGTGGCTCGACGGCGTCCAGGCGGATGTCTTCACCCCCGATCAGCCCGCCGATCTGCGGGAGGCGGTCCTCGAATTGATGGCCTCGCCGAACATGTGCTCGAAGAACTGGGTCACGGACCAGTACGACCGCTACGTGCAGGGCAACACGGCCCTCGCCATGCCCGACGACGCCGGCGTGGTCCGTGTCGACGAGGAGACCGGCCTCGGTGTCGCCATCTCGACCGACGCCAACGGGCGCTACTCCTACCTCGACCCGTACGAGGGCGCACGCCTGGCTCTCGCGGAGGCGTACCGCAACGTGGCCACCTCGGGCGCCGAGCCCCTCGCGGTCACGGACTGCCTGAACTTCGGCTCCCCGGAGGACCCCGAGGTGATGTGGCAGTTCGCCGAGACCGTGCGCGGCCTCGCCGACGCCTGCCAGGAACTCGGCGTACCGGTGACGGGAGGCAACGTCTCGCTCTACAACCAGACCGGCGGCATCGCCATCCACCCGACCCCGGTGGTCGGCGTCCTCGGAGTGTTCGACGACGTCGCCCGACGCACGCCCTCGGGCTGGCGGGAGGACGGCCAGGCCGTGTACCTGCTGGGCACGACGGCGGCGGAACTGGACGGCTCCGAGTGGGCCAATCTGCGTGGACATCTCGGAGGACGGCCCCCGGCGCTCGACCTGACGGCCGAGAAGACGCTGGCGGCGATCCTCGTGAACTGCTCGCGCGACGGCATGATCGACGGTGCGCACGACCTCTCCGAGGGCGGCCTCGCGGCGGCGCTCAGCGAGATGGCGCTGCGCTTCGGCGTCGGCGCCCGGATCGGCCTCGACGAACTGTGCGAGCGTGACGGGATCGACGCGTTCACCGCACTGTTCAGCGAGAGCCAGGCGCGTGCCGTCGTCAGCGTCCCCCGGTCCGAGGAGGTGCGCTTCAACGACATGTGCACCGCCCGGAACTTCCCGACCATCCGCATCGGCGTGGTGGACACGGAGAACCAGGCACTCGACGTCCAGGGGTACTTCACCCTGCCGCTCGACCTGCTGCGGAAGGCTCACGAGGGAACGCTGCCGAAGCACTTCGGCTGATTGCCGGGGCCTGCCAGGCGCAGCCTTCGCCGTCCCGGGTCAGCGCCCGGGCGGCGGCTCAGCTCCGGCCGCCAGTTCGCGGGCGGCCCGCACGTACCGCGACAGCACGTACCGCTGTGTCAGGCGTGTGATCGGGGATGCCACCCGGTACACGATGCTGGCCGGCACACTGTAGGCCGAACAGAGGAAGAGCAGGCGGCCGTCGGTGGTCAGTTCCGCGTAGAAGCCCTCTTCCCCCCGGACCGGATGACCGGGCAGCGTCCCGTAGCCGAAACCCCCGCGCTGGCCCGGAGTCGCCCGCCCGGTGCCGTCGAGCTGGGCGGCCCTCGACCAGAGCACGCGGCACGGGGCCTTGATGCGTGCCGGTCCGACCCCGAACCCCGAGACCACACGGACGCCGGGAGCGGCCCGCGTGGCGTCGGACTCCATCGTGAGCCCGGCGCGGCGGTGCAGTTCCCACCCGAGGATGCCCTCGGTCAGTGCCTCGAAGGCGGCTGGGGGATCCTCCGTGGCGATCTCGTACGACTCCAGCATCACGGTGTAGCCGGCGGGCCAGCCACCCTCGAGCGTCTCGGGGAAGGGCCGGTTCGTAGCGCCCCGCTCCGCGTACGTGAACTCCTCCATGTGCGCCCCTTCCGTCCGGCGACGGGAGTTCCGCGCCGGATGCCTGCGATGTCGTCCCCGCAGCGGGGATCCTGTCCCAACCTAGCGGACGGATCACGACCCGCAGACGCGTCGATCCGGCGCAGCAGTGGCAGGATGGAGGTCCGGCCCGGCCCGGACGACCCCGTCCGCACCCGATCCGGCAGGGAAGCAGGACGAGCATGGCAGGAACGACGCCGGACGACGCGCACGGGCGCACCGCGCGCACTCTCGGAGCGGGCAGGGACACCGCGGACAAGGCCGCCGACGCCGCGGAGGAGGCGGCGAACTCCAAGGGCTTCGAGGTAGCGGCGCGAGCGGGGTACGTAGCCGCGGGAATCCTGCACGTCCTCATCGGTCTCATAGCCCTCGGTCTGGCGCGCGGCGGGTCCGGCAGCGCAGACCAGAGCGGGGCGATCGGGCAGTTGGCCGGCAGCCCTGGGGGCATGGCGATGCTGTGGTTCTGCTTCATCGGCTGCATCGCCCTCGCACTGTTCCAGCTCAGTGACGTGTTCTTCGGCGCAAGAGGGCTCAGCGGCAGGCAGAAGGTCACCGCCAGGGTGCGCAGTGGCGCCCAGGCCGCGGTCTACGCAGTCATCGGTGGCAGCTTCGGCATGTACGCACTGGGTGGCTCGAGTGACAGCAGCGGAAGCACCGCGTCCCTCAGCGCCTCCCTGATGTCCACCGCCGCCGGTTCGGTTCTCCTCTTCGCGGCGGGAGTGGGCATCCTCGTCGTCGGCGGATATTTCGTCTACAGCGGTGGCACGCGGCGCTTCCGCCGGAACCTGGCGTCCCTTCCGGCGGGCGCCCTCGGCCGGGCCGTCGTCGCCCTCGGAACGGCCGGTTATGTCGCCAAGGGCTTCGCGCTCGGAGTCCTCGGCGTGCTCGTCGTGGTCGCCACGGCGACGAACAACCCGGAGCAGTCCACAGGACTCGACGGCGCCCTCAAGGCCCTGCGGGAGCAGCCCTTCGGCGTCTGGCTGCTCGGCGCCGTCGCGCTGGGCCTTCTGGCGTACGGCGTCTTCATGGTGGTGCGGTCGAAGTACCAGCGCATGTAGGTGCTACCGACCGAGGGCAGGCGCTTCCATGACGGGACACGTGTCCATGACGACGTCGAGCCCCGCCTCGGCTGCACGGCGGGCGGCGCCCTCGTCGACGACACCGAGCTGCAGCCAGACCGCGCGGGCACCGACGGCGATCGCCTGATCCACCACGGCGCCCACTCGGGAGGAGTTGACGAAGCAGTCGACGACGTCGATCCCGCCCGGGATGTCGGCCAGTCGCTTGTACCCCTTCTGCCCGTGGACGTCGTCGCCCTTCAGGCTCACGGGGATGATCTCCATCCCGAGCTCGTCCATCAGGAAGCGCGAGACCCCGACGGCGACCCGACGGGGATTGTTGGACAGGCCCACCACCGCCCAGCGTCCGGGCTCGGTCAGGAGCCGCCGAATCACCTGCGGATCATTCCGGTGCGCCATGGTCTCTCCCTCGATCTCGTCCATTTGTTACAGCCTTTGTTACACGTACCATTTTGCTCCTGCCGGACCTCGGGCGTTTCATAGGAGTGACCATCCCGAGCGGCCGAGAGACCTGGATCGATGAAGCCGCAGCAACCCTGGTTGCCCGCATCCCCCTGATGCCGGGCAATATCGAGGTTCGAGCCACGGGAACCACCGCTTCCGGTGGCCAAGGCTCGGATCGTAGGGTGCTACCGCCAGGACCGATGGAGACACCATGACTGCAGTCCTGACACCCCGAAGCACCCGGTCCCACTCCAAGCAGGCCCTCGGAGTGCACTTCTCCGGACTCGGACGGAGCTTCGGCCCGTCCGCGGATCGGCACGTGGTGCTCAGGGACGTCACCGTCGAGGTGAAGCCCGGCGAGATCCTCGCGATCCTCGGCACCAGCGGGTGCGGCAAGTCCACCCTGCTCCGCGCAGCCGCCGGGCTCGACGTCCCCGACAGCGGCGAGGTACTCATCGACGGCACGCCCGTGCGAGGCATCGACGAACGCTGCTCTGTCGCATTCCAGGAACCGCGTCTGCTCCCCTGGCACACCCTGCAGGCGAACGTCGCGATCGGACTGCCGAAGTCCTCGAGTGCCAGCGCAGGCAAGGCGAGGGTCCTCGAGCTGCTGAAGCTCGTGGGGCTGGACGCCTTCGCCAAGCACCGGCCCCGCGAAGTGTCCGGCGGGATGGCGCAGCGCACCTCGCTGGCCCGCGCCCTGGCCCGGAACCCCGGCGTGCTGCTGCTCGACGAGCCGTTCGGTGCGCTCGACGCCCTGACGCGCATCAAGATGCAGGATCTCCTGCTCGACATCCATCGGGCACAGCCCACCACCGTGCTGCTCGTCACGCACGACGTCGACGAAGCCCTCCAGCTCGCCGATCGGATCCTCGTGCTGGGACGCGGTGACGACGACGAGCCCGGATCGACCATCGCCGAACTCGTTCCCGTTCCCGGCCCGCGCCCCCGGAACCGCAACTCGGTGGACCTCGGGGCCCTGCGCAGTTCACTGCTCTCCCTGCTCGGGGTCACCGGGCACTAGCCCGTTCCCTCCCCACCCGGCACCGCCGTCGTCGGCCGTTGCCGCCCACTCCTCCCTTTCGCACCTCCATCGAAGGATCACCATGAACCGCCGCGCCCTCCTGCCCACACTCGCCCTCGCCACCGCCCTCTCGCTCGGCCTCACCGGCTGCATGGCGGGCGAGAACGCCGCCGACACGCAGGCCGCGGCGGATGGCGGCACGCAGGGCGGAACACTCAACATCGACTTCGCCACCTACAATCCGCTGAGCCTGATCATCAAGGAACAGGGCTGGCTGGAGGACGAACTCGCGGAGCAGGACATCACGGTCAACTGGGTGCAGTCGGCCGGTTCCAACAAGGCGAACGAGGCCTTGCGCGCCGGGGCCATCGACGTCGGTTCGACCGCCGGCTCGGCGGCCCTGCTCGCGCGATCGAACGGCTCCCCCATCAAGGCCATCGACATCTACTCGCAGCCGGAGTGGGCTGCCCTCGTGACACTTCCGGATTCCGGCATCACCGGCGTCGAGGACCTGCGCGGGAAATCCATCGCAGCCACCCGCGGCACGGACCCGTACTTCTTCCTGCTGCAGGCACTGGAATCCGCAGGGGTCGAGCAGTCCGAGGTCACGATCGAGAACCTCCAGCACGCCGACGGCCGCGCGGCCCTGGCGAGCGGCGCCGTCGACGCGTGGTCCGGCCTCGATCCGATCATGGCTGCAGCCGAACAGGACGGCGCCCAGCTGTTCTTCCGTGACATCGACTTCAACACCTACGGCTTCCTCAACGCCACGGAGGACTTCCTCGCGGAGCAGCCCGACGTCGCGCAGACGGTCGTGAACGCCTACGAGAAGGCCCGGGAGTGGGCGAAGGCGAACCCGGAGGAGACGGCGGCGATCCTCGCGGAAGTCGCCGCCATCGACCCGGCCGTCGCCAGCTCGGTCATCATCGACCGGACGAACCTCGACGTCGATCCCGCTCCGGGCGATGCCCAGCGCAGCGTCCTCGAGAAGATCGGCCCCGTGTTCGTCGAGACGGGCGATGTGAAGAGCCAGGAGGACATCGACGAGGCACTGGACACCCTGTTCGACCCCTCCCTCGTCGAGAAGGCCGATCCGGCCTCGATCGGCTCCGGTTCATGAGTGCGGGGCAGGTGACGGGACGCAGCGTCGTTCCCCTCAGCTCCGAGGGTCTCGCGGCCACCGGTTCGCCCGTGAGCGCAGCCGGTGGACCCAGGCGGGCCGGACGGGCCGGTGGCACCTCCGGCCGGCGCCTGGGCATCGTCCTGCTCGGGCTCGTCGTGCCGGCGCTGATCCTGCTGGCGTGGCACCTCAGCACGGCGTCGGGATTCTTCCGGTCGTCGCAGCTGCCGTCACCTGCCTCGGTCTTCGCAGCCGCCGTCGACCTCGTGGAGCGTGGACAGCTGGCTCCGCACATCCTGATCTCCACCCAGCGCGTCCTTCTCGGGTTCCTCATCGGATCAGCGCTGGGAGTGGTGGCCGGGGCGTTGCTGGGCCTCTCGCGGATCGCCGACATCCTGCTGACCCCGACCGTGGGTGCCCTCCGGGCCGTGCCCTCGCTCGCGTGGGTCCCGCTGCTGGTGCTCTGGATCGGTATCAACGAGGACTCGAAGGTCACCCTCATCAGCATCGGCGCGTTCTTCCCCGTGTTCACCACGCTGTACCTCGGGTTGCGGCACGTGGACCGGAACCTGGTCGAAGCCGCGCGGGCCTTCGGGCTCAACGGCCTGCGCCTGCTGACCACGGTGCAGTTGCCCGCCGTCGTACCTGCTCTGTTCTCGGGGCTCCGGCTCGCGCTCGCACAGTCCTGGCTGTTCCTCGTGGCAGCGGAGCTCATCGCGTCGTCGATGGGGCTCGGGTTCCTCCTCACGGACTCCCAGCAGACCGGCCGCGTGGACCGCATCATCCTCGCGATCATCCTCCTGGCCGTGATCGGCAAGACCACCGACGCTCTCCTCGGAATCGCAGAACGCTGGGCGGTCCGCCGGTGGGCGTAGGCACGACGACGGACGCCCTGGAGGAGGCGGACAGGCTGGCGTTCTGGGCGGACCAGGCCGCCCGGCTCGAGTGGGCCACTCCATGGGACACCCTCCACACCTTCGACAGGGCGACACCCCAGGAGGACGGCTCGCTCAGCGTGCCCGTCATCGAGTGGTTCGCGGGAGGCACGCTCAACGTCGCCGCGAACTGCGTGGACCGGCACGTCCGTGCAGGTCACGGGGACCGTGTCGCCCTGCACTTCGAGGGTGAGCCCGGCGACCGGCGTACCGTCACCTACGCCGAACTGCAGGACGAGGTGTCGCGGGCGGCGAACGCGCTGGTGGCCCTCGGCGTCGGCTCGGGCGACCGCGTGGTCATCTACCTGCCGGTGCTCGTCGAGACGGTGGTCATCACGCTCGCCTGCGCCCGGATCGGAGCCGTCCACTCGCTCGTCTTCGGTGGATTCTCCGCGGAGGCGCTGCGCTTCCGCGTCGAGGACACCGGAGCCACACTGCTCGTCACGACCGACGGCCAGTTCCGGCGCGGCAAGGCCGTGCCCGTGAAGGACAACGCCGACACCGCGGTGGCGGGCACCAACAGCATCGAGCACGTGCTCGTGGTCCGGCGGACCGGCTCGGAGGTGAACTGGACCGCCGGGCGGGATGTCTGGTGGCACGACGTCGTCGACACCGCCTCACCGCACCATGAGCCGCAGGCCTTCGACGCCGAGACGCCACTGTTCATCATGTACACCTCGGGGACGACCGGGAAACCGAAGGGCCTCGTCCACACGTCCGGCGGTTACCTCACGCAGGCATCCTGGAGCTTCGAGCACCTCTTCAGCAATCCCGACCCGGCGCTGCGGCAGCTGGACGTGCACTGGTGCACGGCCGACCTCGCCTGGGTCACCGCCCACACCTACGAGCTGTACGGCCCGCTGGCCAACGGCGCCACGCAGGTTCTCTTCGAGGGCACCCCGAACACTCCCCATCCGGGCCGGCACTTCGAGATCATCGAACGGTACGGCGTGACGAGCTACTACACCGCACCCACCCTGGTCCGCTCGCTGATGGGCTGGTTCCCCGACGGCGTTCCGGAGCACTACGACCTCTCGAGCATCCGGGTGCTCGGCACGGTGGGCGAAGCCATCAATCCCGAGGCGTGGCGCTGGTTCCGGAGGAACCTCGGTCGGGACGAGGTCCCCGTCGTGGACACGTGGTGGCAGTCCGAGACCGGAGCCACAGTGCTCTCCCCCAGCCCCACCGACGCCGATTTCAAGCCGGGTTGCGCCGCTCGGGCCCTCCCGGGAGTGAGCACGCGCATCGTCGACGACGAGGGGACGCCAGTCCCTCCCGGAGTCCAGGGCCTGATCGTCGTCGACCGTCACGGGCCCGCCATGGCGAGGACGGTCTGGGGGGACCCGCAGCGCTACCTCGACTCCTACTGGCGGAAGTTCGCCGCCGAGGGCTGGTTCCTCGCAGGCGACGGCGCCAGGTACGACGACGACGGCGACACCTGGATCCTCGGCCGGACGGACGACGTTCTCAATGTCTCCGGACACCGCCTGTCCACCATCGAGATCGAATCCGCCCTCGTGGCGCACCCGCTCGTGACGGAAGCGGGCGTGTGCCCCGTGCCCGATGCCCTCACGGGCCATGCGATCGCGGCGTTCGTGGTCCTCGCAGCGGGAGCCGCTGACGATGCCGACGTCGCGACCGTCCTCCGTGCCCACGTGGCCGACGTCATCGGTCCCATCGCCCGGCCGTCGGCCGTCGTCGTCGTCCCGGACGTGCCCAAGACCAGGTCCGGGAAGATCATGCGGAGGCTGCTGACGCAGCTGCACGAGAACGCTCCGCTCGGAGACACGACGTCACTGCAGAACGAGGGGTGCATCCCCGGAATCCAGGCGGTGCTCGCCGCCCGGCACTGACTGTTCCGCGTTAACGGAAGGAAGCGGCAGGCGCCCCGTCCAAGCACCTACCGCTTCCTGCATGTGGTTCGTCCGTGGTGCTAGCCCGCAACGCGAACGAAGGATGCTCCCGCGAGGTCCGAGAGCGGGTGCTGCATGGTGGCATTCACGCCGTTCATCCCGCCGCTGATGACCTGGCCACCGCCGATGTAGATGGCCACGTGACCACCGGTGATCACGAGGTCACCCGCAGCCGGGGTACCGACAGTGGGACCGAACTGGAAGAACTGCGAGGGACCGAGGTCACCCACGGCGATACCTGCGGCACGCAATGCCTTCTCGACCATCGCGGTGCAGTCCTGGGTGGTTCCGATCTGCGACTGCGCCGAGCCCACGAGGATTCCGGCGACACCGCTGGCGGCGACATTGCTGGTCTGGGCGGTCGGCGTGATGGCGGCAGAGGCGAGGTAGACGCCCGAGCCGGGAGCGTCGGAGACGGCAGGTGCCGGGGCGATCGCCGCGGCCTGCTGTACGGGTGCTGCTTCCGCCACGGGCACGGGCACGGAGACCGTCTGCGCAGGCTGCGTCGCGCCGGCTGTGGGGATGACGATGGTGTCGCCGGGGAAGATGACCGAGGCCAGCGACAATCCGTTGGTGGCGAGCACCGCGGCCAGGTCCACACCGTAGGAGGCGGAGATACCACCGAGGGTGTCACCCGCCACGACGGTGTGCGACGCCGCGGAGGGTGCTGCCGGGGGCCGCAGGGGCCGCGACTGCCGGGGCCGCGACGGCGGCGGCCACCGACGCGGAGGTGGTGCCCTGCTCGGTGTAGGAGCCGGCGTGTGCGGTGCCGACGGCGCTGAGGGCGAGGCCCGACGTGACGGCGACGATGGCGACCGGGCGGCCGACCGAGGTGGCGTGTGCCTTCGCTGCGCGGGACAGGCCCTGCAGCGCGAGGTTGCCGTCGATGTCGGCGCGGTGGCGTGCCGCTGAAGTGTTTCGTGACATTGTTCTGTACCTCTCCCATGCCTGCGGGGTGAGCTGTCGGGTTCGGATGGGAGTCACCCGGCCGCGAGCAACGCCTGTGGGCGTGCTTGGTGCGGCTTAACCCCGAGGACGCCTGCAGGTGATCCTGCGCGTCCGGTGGAACGAGTGGTTCCCCCGTCCCTGCCTTCATCTGTGCGAACGTGTCCCGATCGGCGGCAGGGCTCGGCAATCCGTCCGGGAGTGCCCCACGTGGACGGGGGCACCGGACGACCATAACTACTGCTCGGACGATTTGTCACATTTCCATAACGCCGCTTACCCTACCCTCCGGCTCGCAAGGACCTCGAGCGGCGGACGGCGGCAATGGTCCCTGCGACGCTGAGGGCGAGGAGGACGGCCTGCTGCGCATAGAACCACGCGGTGACCTGCGAGCCGGCGCTGCCCGCGACGAGGAGGATGCTGCTGCCCACGGTGATCGTGAGTACGACACCGAGGTACGAGAGCGTCTGCCAGAGCGTCCGCTCCTGCCGTCGGCCGGCCGACTTCCAGCTGTCCATCCGTCCAGCCTATGCCGAAGGCGCGGGGAGGGGCGTGCGCAGGAGTCGCCTGCGCACGCCCGCTTCTCCTAGCGTCGCACGGGGGCGCTGGCGTTCGCGAGCAGGTCGAGCGCCTGCTCCGGGAACCATGCCCCCGCTGCGGGATCCACGCGATCCCATTCGGGGTCGACGCCGCCGTTGTCCGTCAGTCCGCGAGTGCACTCTCCGTCCGACTCCCCCGGGACCTTGATCCAGAGGAAGGCGTCGGCGAGCTCGTGGCCCGTGTTCGAGGTAGGGACGTAGCCGAGCCCCCGGCTCGGAGGATTGCACCAGACCTGGGGATCCGGGTAGGACACCGACGGGACCCAGGGCCCCTTGCCGTTGCGGCTGGTGTCGATGACGAAGTGCGCGAGGTCCTCGCTCGACGGCGCGTTGGCCGCCGCCCCCACGTTCTGCGCGTACCAGGCATCGGTGAGGCCCCAGGTGGAGAAATCGGCGGGTGAGGCCGGGTAGTACTGGCTCGCACAGGAGCCGTACGCTCCGGGGTCGATCTCGGTGGCGTAGTAGATGCACTGTGAGACCCAGCTGCCGAACTTCAACTGCCGCTCGGTGAGCTCGTAGTTCGAGACGTTGAGGAAGAAGCCGTCGGCCTTCTGCACGCCGGCCTTCACGAGCCGGTCCGAGATCTCCCCCACTCCCAGCCAGGCGCTGTGCGTGCCATCGAGGTAGACCTTCGTGTTGGGCAGTGCCTTCAGCCGGTCCACGGCGTAGTTGAGCATCTCGAAGCGTTCGGCCGCGGCGGTTGCGGCGCTGGCTTCCGCCGGCTGGCACCACTCGAGGTTGCCGTCGAGTCCGCGGTACCACGGGATGATGCCGAGTCCGTCCGGCTCGAGCACCACCATCGCCGCGCGGTCCTGGATGCCTGCTGCGAGCGCATCGACCCACGCCTTATAGCCGCCGACGTCGGTCGCCCCGCCGGCCGAGTACTGCGAGCAGTCCCGGAACGGCAGGTTGTAGGCCGCGAGTACCGGGACCTGCTTCTTGCCGGCGGCCCGGTGGGTGGTGTTCCGCACCTCCTGGGTGACCTTCTTCGGGTCACTGCCGGTGACCCATACCGCCTGCGGCGTCGAGATCATGGCGCTGAGGCTGTCCGCCCGCGCCCGGTCCCCGGAGGAGCGCAGGTCGGCAATCTGGCGCTGGGCTTCGTGGTAGTGGCTCTGCTTCGGCACGTAGAACTCCGTGGTCGACTGCCCGGGAGGCGGAGGGCCAGCCTTGCCTCCCTGGGCTGCCGCCGGTAGGGCCGAGAAGGCGGTGGAGGCGAGGATCCCTGCGAGCGCAAGGGTCGTGGCGCATGTCCTGGAAATGCTGAGCATCATTGCTCCTCATACGGTGGATGAATGGCTCGAGAGCCCGATCGGCGAGCGCCGCTACCCCCGTGGAAGCGCTCCCACGGTCAGTCTTCGGTGCGTTCCCTCTCTTTGTCAAGGTCTTCAGCACCCTGATGAAGCACGCCGATACCGGCTCCACCTGAGGACACATTGTTGTTTCTGCAGGATCCCGATGTCACACTCTTGCTTGACCATCCCGAGCGGCTGAGAGATCTGGCTCACTGACGCCGCAGCAACCCTGGCCTCCGCGATTCCGCGGCGACAGAAGGGTGCTACTGCCAGACCGATGGAGGAAACCATGAGCGTCGCCGACCTTTCCACGCCCCTGAAATTCGCCTACTGGGTCCCCAACGTCAGCGGAGGTCTGGTGGTCTCGACCATCGAGCAGCGGACCAGCTGGGATTTCGACTACAACCGCACACTCGCCCGCATCGCGGAGGACGCGGGCTTCGAGTACGCCCTGTCGCAGACGCGCTACGCCGCGTCCTACGGTGCGGACAAGCAGCACGAGGCGACGAGCTTCTCGCTTGCTCTCCTCGCAGCCACCGAGAAGCTCAAGGTCATCGCCGCCGTGCACCCGGGGATGTGGCACCCGGGCGTGCTCGCGAAATTCATCATCACGGCCGACCACATCTCGAACGGGCGGGCCGCCGTCAACATCGTCTCCGGCTGGCTCAAGGACGAGTTCGTCAACTTCGGCCTCGAGTGGCTCGAACACGACGAGCGCTACGTCCGCACCGAGGAGTTCATCCGCGTCCTGCGCGGTCTGTGGACCGAGGAGGGCTACAGCCAGGCGGGTACGTACTACGACATCAACAACTTCACCCTCAGCCCGGCGCCGATCGACGTACCGGGCCGTCCGCACCCCGAGATCTTCTTCGGCGGCAACTCCACGGCGGCGCAGGCCACGGCCGGCCGAGTGGCCGACTGGTACTTCTCGAACGGCAAGGACCTCGAGGGTTTCAAGGAGAACATCGCCGGAGTACAGGCTTCCGCTGCCGAAGCCGGACGCCGCCCCCGCTACGGCCTGAACGGTTTCGTCATCGCGCGGGACTCGGAGAAGGAGGCACGGGACACGCTCCGCGAGATCGTCGAAAAGGCACACCGCCCCGCGGTGGAGGGCTTCCGCGCCGCCGTGCAGGAGGCGGGCGCCTCGACCACCGACGGCAAGGGCATGTGGGCGGATTCGAGTTTCGAGGACCTCGTGCAGTACAACGACGGTTTCAAGACCAAGCTCATCGGGACGCCCGAGCAGATCGCCGAGCGGATCGTGGAGTACAAGAAGATCGGGGTCAACCTCCTCCTCACGTGCTATCTCCACTTCCAGGAGGAGGTTGCCGCCTTCGGCAAGGACATCCTGCCGATCGTCCGCGAGCTCGAGGCGGACGCGGCCCGCAGTGCCGGCGTCGACTTCGATCCCGAATCGACCCTCGCAACCCCCGAACCCAGCAAGGCAGGTGTCTGATGGCAGAACGTTCCTTCGGTTTCCGCACGCGCGCACTGCACGCAGGCGGCACGCCCGATGCCACGCACGGCGCCCGGGCCGTCCCGATCTACCAGACGACGTCGTTCGTGTTCAAGGACACGAACGACGCCGCGAATCTCTTCGCCCTGCAGAAGTACGGCAACATCTACTCACGCATCGGCAACCCCACCGTGGCGGCCTTCGAGGAGCGCATCGCCTCCCTCGAGGGCGGTATCGGCGCGGTCGCGACGGCGTCGGGCATGAGCGCGGAGTTCCTCACCTTCGCGGCGCTCTGCCAGGCGGGTGACCACATCGTCGCCGCCTCGCAGCTCTACGGCGGCACCGTCACACAGCTCGATGTCACGCTGCGCCGGTTCGGCATCGAGACGACCTTCGTCCCGGGAACGGACCCGGCGGACTACGCGGCAGCGATCCGCGAGAACACCAAGGCCGTCTACGCCGAGGTCATCGCGAACCCCTCGGGTGAGATCGCCGACCTCGCCGGACTCGCGAAGGTGGCGCGCGATGCCGGCGTCCCGTTCATCGTCGATTCGACGCTCAGCACGCCCTACCTGGTACGGCCCATCGAGCACGGGGCGGACATCGTCATCCACTCGGCGACCAAGTTCATCGGCGGCCATGGCACCACGCTCGGGGGCGTCATCGTGGAGAGCGGACGCTTCGACTGGGGCAACGGCAAATTCCCCATGATGACCGAACCCGTCCCCTCCTACGGCAACATCCAGTGGTGGGCGAATTTCGGCGAGTACGGCTTCCTCACGAAGCTCCGCACCGAGCAGCTCCGCGACATCGGGCCGTCACTGTCTCCGATGTCCGCCTTTCAACTGCTGCAGGGAGTGGAGACTCTCGCGCAGCGACTCGACGAGCACCTCGAGAACGCCCAGGCCGTTGCGGAGTGGCTGCAGGACGATCCCCGCGTGGAGTACGTGAATTACGCCGGCCTGCCCACCCATGCCCACCACGAGCGCGCGAAGACCTACCTGCCGCAGGGACCGGGCTCGGTGTTCAGCTTCGGCATCAGGGGCGGCCGCAAGGCCGGTCAGAAGTTCATCGAGTCCCTCCAGCTCGCCTCCCACCTCGCCAACGTGGGGGACTCCCGGACACTCGTGATCCACCCCGGCTCGACGACGCACCAGCAGCTCTCGGCCGAGCAGCTCGCAGCGGCAGGGGTTCCCGAGGACCTCGTGCGGATCTCGGTGGGCCTGGAGGACCTCGACGACATCCTGTGGGACCTCGACCAGGCGCTCGACACCGCGGTGAACGCGTCCGACGCCGACTTCGACGAGCTCCCGCAGGAAGCTGCCGGCGGGAACGACGAACCGTCGACGACGCGAGCCGTAGGAGTGGGAGCATGAGCGTGCCGGCACCGGAACGCACCTGGGAGGGCCCTTCGGCGCCCGAACGCCTGAGTCTCCTGAGGAATGCACGGTCGGTGGCCATCGTAGGGGCATCGGACAAGCCCTCGCGGGCGTCCTACTTCGTCGCGACCTACCTCCAGTCCTCCTCGCCCTACCGCCTGTACTTCGTGAACCCGGTGGCCAAGGAGATCCTGGGGCAACCGGCGTACGCCTCGCTCAAGGACCTACCCGAGGTTCCCGACGTCGTCGACGTGTTCCGTCGGCACGACGACCTGCCATCGGTCCTGCAGGAGACCCTCGACGTCGGCGCGAAGACCCTGTGGCTGCAACTCGGCTCATGGCACGAGGACGTGGCGAGGGAGGCCGAGTCGGCTGGGCTCGACGTCGTGATGGACCGCTGCATCAAGATCGAGCACGCACGCTTCCACGGTGGGCTGAACCTCGCCGGCTTCAATACCGGCATCATCTCGTCGAAGCGACAGATCACCTCGTAGGCGCACGTTCCGCAGGCAGTTCCGGCGTCCCGGCAGGGGTGGGCCCGTCCGGCACTTCTGCGGGCACGGGCACGTCCGCAGGAGGATCGAGCGCACGATCGACGTCGCCACCGGCCGGCACGCGGTGCTCACCCAGGGCGGGTGCGTCGTCGTCCGGCTGACCCGGCCCCTGGTTCCAGCTCGTCAGCGGCGGCTCCACCGTCTCGAAGGTGACCGGACCGTCCGCCGTTCCGTCCGTCGTGTCGTCGCTGACGACCACCTCCGCATCGGCGAGGAACAGGGTCATCCACACGTCGTCCGCCCGTTCCGGAGCAGACAGGAACACCGGATCCTCCTGCAGCGGGACCGCGACACGGAGCCATGACACGGTGCGGTCCGCCGGCGATGCCGACGAGTCCTCGGCCTGCCCTCCCCGACCATCGGGGGCGCTGCCGCCCTGCGTGCGGGCGGTGTCCTGCTGTCCGTGGGTTCGCCCCGGTTCGCGCTGACCGCTCCTGCCCTGATCGCCCTGGACCTGCTCTGCGGCGCCCTGGCTCCGGCTCCTGCCCTGACCGCCCTTCGCCTGCTCCGCCTGACCCTGGCCCTTCACCTCTTCTGTGAGGCCCGGGCGCTGGCCCGGGCGACGGGCGATCCGGGCACGGTTCCCGGCCCTTCGACCGGTGTCGGCGGTGCGCCGACGGCAGGCGCCGCCGGAGCAGGCGCCTCCACGGGCCCGGGGGTGGTGGCCGATTGCGGAGCCGCTGAAGTGACCTGCCCGGGCTGAGGACCGGATGCCGGCGGAGCCGCGTGGGCTGATCCTGCCGCAGGTGCCGCAGCGGCTTCCTCCGCACCCCCTGGAGGAGCAGGAACCGCGGACGGCGATGGAACAGGCGCGATCGGCGGGGCCGGGGGTGTGACAGCGGCAGGGGCGACGACCGAGGAGGCCTCCGAGCGTTCCGCGCCCGAGGAATCAGCGGCATCGGCGGCGCGGAAGCGGGAGGCCGAGTCGACGGCGGCGCCCAACCCGTCCGTCAGGTGCAGCGTCCCTGCCGCAACCCCCGAGATCCCTACCCCCATGGACACGGCGAGTGCCCCCCCGATGAACGTGATGCGGTTCTTCGTCCGACGGCCCTGCTGTGGCTTGCCGCCGTCGGCCATCAACCGGGCCAGCTCGGCGGATGCCTGTGGTGCCGGTCCGGCGCCGAGCGCCCCGATGTCCTGCAATCCGCGCACCAGTGCAGGATCCTGGAGGACGCCGGCGTCGTCCAGGAGCTCCAGCACGATGTGGGGCGAGGGAGTAGCCCGATCAGTCATGACGCAATCGATTCGTTGGGTTGTACGAGTTCCTTCAGCTTGAGCAGTCCCCGCCGCTGCAGCTGCTTGACCGATCCGGACGACTTCCCCAGAATCTCGGCGACCTGGTCGACCGGCAGTTCCGCGACGATGCGCAGCAGGATCACGTCACGCTGCTCGGCGTTGAGCTGAGCCAGCATCTCGCGCGCACCGCCGACGTCGAGGTTCTCGAGCGCCACTGTCTCGGCGGAGTCGGACGCTCGTCCGTCACCGTCGGCCTCGTACTCGAGCAGGACCGGTGTCCTCGTCCTCCTCCGTACCTCGTCGACGTATCGCGCGTGTGCCACGGAGAAGGTGAAGGTCCGCAGGCCCGCCAGCCCTCCGGACACGGTGTCCAGTCTGGAGAACACGGACAGGAAGACTTCCTGGGTCAGGGCTTCGGGATCGTCCGACCCACGGCCGGCGAAGTACCCCAGGACGCCTGGACTCAGGGCCTGGTAGATCAGGGAGAAAGCCGCCGGTTCACCTGCTTGTGCGCGGACGAGCGCATCATCGGGCAGCGGTGGGACCACGGTTCGTTTCCTTGTTCGGGCGGGACGGCGTCACCATCGTAACCGTTGCATCCCATCCACGGTGGCCCTCCCCGCCGTTAACGGGAAAGGCCGCACCGAGGCCCGTTGGGGGATAAGCCTCGGTGCGGCTCACATACTGGTAATCGTCGGACGGTCCCGGAAAGTTACGCTCCTCCGGAGATTTCTTCCCGCTCGCCTGCTACTTCAGCGCGTTCGAGGCGCGCCGCTTGTTGAAGACGTCGAATCCGACGGCGAGCAGCAGCACCATGCCCTTGATGAACTGCTGGTAGTCGATACCGACTCCCAGCAGGGACATACCGTTGTTGAGCACACCCATGATCAGGCCACCGGTGATGGCACCGATCACGGTACCCACACCTCCGGTCACCGCTGCACCGCCGATGAACGCTGCCGCGATGGCGTCGAGCTCGAAGAGGTTTCCCGCACCCGGCCCGGCCGAGTTCAGGCGACCGGTGAAGATGAGGCCGGCAAGCGCTGCGAGGACACCCATGTTGACGAACAGCATGAAATCCACGCGCTTGGTGTTGATGCCGGACAGCTGCGCGGCCTGCAGGTTCCCGCCACGGGCGTAGATGTGGCGGCCGAAGACGCTGTTGCTCATCACGGCGCTGTAGGCGACGATCAGGATGCCGAGGACAACGAGCACGATGGGCGTCCCGCTACGGGAGCCCGCGAGCAGGTAGGTCAGGCCGAGGATGATGACGGCGATGAATGCGAGCTTGGTGAAGAACCAGGCAGCCGGCTCGTCCGCCAGCTTCAGGCGGGCGCGCGTCGCGCGGCCGCGGAGCTGGCTGATGACCAGCAACGCCACGGCGACGACGCCGAGGATCACCGTGGTCCAGTCGAGGAGGTTCGTCTCGGGCGGGAACAGCCCCGGGAAGAGGAAGCCGCCGCCGAGCTGGCGGTACTCCTCGGGGAAGCCGGTGATGCGCTGGTTCTGCAGGACGATCTGCGTGAGTCCGCGGAACACGAGCATGCCTGCCAGCGTGACGATGAACGCGGGAATCCCCACATACGCCACCCAGAAGCCCTGCCAGGCACCGACGAGTGCGCCGATGATCATGGCTCCCAGGAAGGCGGCCCACCAGGAGAAGTTCCACTGCTGGATCATGATGCCGGACATCGCGCCGACGAAGGCCGCGACCGAGCCGACCGAGAGGTCGATGTGACCGGCCACGATGATCATCACCATGCCGATGGCCAACAGGAGGATGTAGCTGTTCTGCACGATGATGTTGGAGACGTTGTCCGGTTGCAGCAGCCTGCCGCCGGTGAGCGCCTGGAAGAGGATCACGATCACCAGGAGCGCTACGAAGATGCCGATCTGTCGCAGTCTGCTTGCGAGGAATCGTCCCGCATCCGAGAGGGTCGAAGCCATGTGGGTCTAGTCCTTTTCCTTGGTCATGTACTGCATGAGGAGTTCCGGTGTGGCCTGCTCGATGGGGACTTCCGCGGTGATGCGGCCCTCGGCCAGGGTGTAGATGCGGTCGCAGATGCCGAGCAGCTCGGGAAGCTCGGAGGAGATGACGATGACGGCCTTCCCCGCAGCTGCGAGGCTGTTGATGATCGTGTAGATCTCGTACTTCGCGCCGACGTCGATGCCACGGGTGGGCTCATCGAGGATCAGCACGTCCGGGTCGGAGAACATCCACTTGGAGAGGACCACCTTCTGCTGGTTCCCTCCCGAGAGCTTGCCGGTGATCGAGGTGACGGACGGCGCCTTGATGTTCATCGACGTGCGGTAGTCGCCCGCGACCACTGCTTCCTGTCCGCTGTCCACCCAGCCGCGCTTGGCCAGCTTGCCGAGCGCCGCACCGGAGATGTTCCGCTTGATGTCGTCGATCAGGTTGAGGCCGTACCGCTTGCGGTCCTCCGTGGCGTAGGCGATACCGTGCCGGATCGCCTCGCTGACCGAGCGCGCCGTGATCGGCGCCCCGTTCTTGTAGAGGGTCCCGGTGATGTTGGAGCCGTAGCTGCGACCGAAGATGCTCATGGCGAGTTCGGTCCGTCCGGCTCCCATCAGGCCTGCGATACCGACGACCTCGCCGGCACGGACGTTGATGTTGGCGGCATCCACGATCACGCGCGTGCTCTCCTGCGGGTGGTGCACCGTCCAGTCCTCGACCCGCAGCACTTCCTCACCGATCGAGGGGGTGCGCTCGGGGTAGCGGCTCGCCATGTCGCGTCCCACCATCCCCTTGATGATGCGTTCCTCGGTGACGGAGCCGTCATGGAGACTGAGCGTCTCGATGGTCTGGCCGTCGCGCAGGATCGTCACGGAATCCGCGATCGCGCGGATCTCGTTGAGCTTGTGGCTGATGATGATGCACGTGATGCCCTCGGCGCGGAGGCCCTTCACCAGTCCGAGGAGGTGCGCGGAGTCCTCGTCGTTCAGGGCCGCGGTGGGCTCGTCCAGGATGAGGAGCTTCACGTTCTTCGAGAGCGCCTTGGCGATCTCCACGAGCTGCTGCTTGCCGACGCCGATGTCACCGGCACGCACCACGGGGTTGAGATCGAGTCCAACGCGGCGCAGCAGCTTGGCCGCTTCCACGTTGGTCTCGTTCCAGTTGATGAATCCGCGCTTCTCCCGCTCGTTGCCGAGGAAGATGTTCTCCGCGACGGAGAGGTAGGGGGACAGCGCGAGCTCCTGATGGATGATCACGATGCCGGAGTGTTCGCTGTCCCGGATGTCCCTGAACTCCGCGACGGTTCCCTCGAACTCGATGTCGCCGTCGTACGTGCCGTGCGGGTACACGCCCGAGAGTACTTTCATGAGGGTCGATTTGCCGGCCCCGTTCTCTCCGCAGATGGCATGGACTTCGCCACGCGCGACGTCGAGATGGACGTCCTGGAGTGCCTTCACGCCTGGGAAGGTCTTGGTGATGCGGCGCATCCGCAGGATGTTTTCCGCCATGGTCGAACCTCGCTTGCTTGAGTGGAGTCCCGGCTACGGCCGGGCGAGGTACGCACCTGTGGCTCCGCCCGTCATCGGTGCGGAGCCACAAGGTGCCAGGGGTGGTGCGGAACGGCTACTTGAGCTCGTCCTCGGTGTAGTAGCCGGTCTCGACGAGCGCGGCCTCGTAGTTGTCGACTGTGACGATCTGCGATTCCAGCAGGTAGGCAGGGACCACCTTGACGCCGTTGTCGTACGTCTCGGTGTCGTTGACCTCGGGCTCCTCGCCCTTCATGAGGGCGTCCACCATGGACACGGCCTGCTTGCCGAGCTCGCGGACGTCCTTGAAGATCGTCGAGTACTGCTCGTCGGCGATGATCGACTTCACGGAACCGACCTCTGCGTCCTGGCCGGTGACCACCGGGAGGTCGCTCTTCGAGTAGCCGCCCGAGGTCAGCGCCGAGATGATGCCGATGGAGAGGCCGTCATAGGGCGAGAGGACACCCTCGAGGCGCTCTCCGCCACCCACGGTCAGGAGATCCTCCATGCGGTCCTGGGCGGTGTCGGGAAGCCAGCGGAGGATCGCGGCCTGCTCGAAGCTGGTCTGGCCGCTCGGTACGCGCAGCACGCCGCTGTCCAGGTGCGGCTGGAGGACCTTCATCGCGCCGTTCCAGAAGAAGGTGGCGTTGTTGTCATCGGGGCTGCCCGCGAAGAGCTCGACGTCGAAGGGGCCCTTGTCGCCGGTCTCGTTGCCGTCCGCGTCGAGGACCCCGAGTCCGATGAGCAGCGAGGTGGCCTGCTGGACGCCGACCTCCTCGTTGTCGAAGGTCGTGTAGTAGTCGACGGTGTCGGAGTCGTTGATCAGGCGGTCGTAGGCGATGACGGGGATGTCCTGGCCTTCTGCCTGGTCCAGGACGCTGGTCAGCGTGGTGCCGTCGATCGAGGCGACCACGAGGGCGCTGACGCCGCCGTTGATCATGTTCTCGATCTGCGAGACCTGGGTGGGGATGTCGTCGTTCGCGTACTGGAGATCCACCTTGTAGCCCAGCTCCTCGAGCTGGCTCTTGACGTTGTCACCGTCGGCGATCCATCGCTCGGACTGCTGGGTCGGCATGGCGACGCCGATGGTGATGTCCTCAGGTGCCTGCTCCTCGGTACCGGTACCGGCACCGCCGCGGCTTCCGCCGCATGCAGTGAGGCTGAGGGTCAGGATGCTGGCGGCCGCGATGCCGGCCAGGTATTTCCGATTCATGGTGGAACTTTCTCTAGTGGAGTTTCCGGCAGCGTCGCCGGCTTTCAGGGGAGTGGTCTCTACAGTTTCTGCGCCAGCCGATAGTAGGCGGCGTTCCAGCGTAGTTCGCGCTGGAAGTCACGGAGCTTCGTGTCGGCGTCGATCCTCAGCAGTTCGACCTCGGCGATGTCCGCGAAGTCCTCGAAGACGTCGAGGCCGATTGCGGTGGTGAGGACCGTGTGGTGGGCGGCACCGGCACTGAGCCAGGCCGCGGCTGAGGTCTCGAGGCTCGGCTCCGGCTTCCACACTGCGCGCGCGACCGGCAGGTTGGGGAGCGGGGCATCGGGCGGGACGACCTCGACGGCGTTGGCGGTGAGGCGGAAGCGGTCGCGCATGTCCGACATCGCGACCACGACGCCGGCACCGGAGTCGGTGTCGAACACGAGGCGTACGGGGTCCTCCTTGCCCCCGATCCCGAGCGGGTGCACCTCCAGGGAGGGCTTCGACGTGGTGAGGGTGGGGCAGATCTCGAGCATGTGCGCTCCGAGGATCTTCTCCTCCCCCGGCACCAGGTGGTAGGTGTAGTCCTCCATGAGGGACGCGCCCCCGGGGAGACCCGCCCCCATGACCTTGGCGGCACGGACGAGGACGGCGGTCTTCCAGTCGCCTTCGGCGCCGAAGCCGTAGCCCCGCGCCATGAGGCGCTGGACGGCGAGGCCCGGTAGCTGGCGGAGGGCACCGAGGTCCTCGAAGTTGGTGGTGAACGCTCCGAATCCGCCCTCCTCGAGGAAGGACAGCAGGCCGAGTTCCTGCCGGGCGCCGTAGCGCAGCGACTCGTGGCGCTCTCCGCCCCTGCGCAGCTCGGGCGCCACGTCGTAGGTCTCCTCGTACTCGGCGACCAGGGCGTCGACGTCCGCGTCGTCCTGTGCCTCGACCGCGGCGACGAGGTCGTTGACGCCCCAGGTGTTGATCGAGACGCCGAAGCGGAGCTCGGCCTCCGTCTTGTCACCCTCGGTGACGGCGACGTTGCGCATGTTGTCGCCGAAGCGGGCGACCTTGAGCTCGTGCACGGCTGCCCAGCCCGCGGCAGCGCGCTGCCAGGACGACACCTTCGCGCAGACATCGGGGCTCGAGACGTGCCCGACGACGGTCTTCCGGGGCACACCGAGACGGGTCTGGATGTAGCCGAACTCGCGGTCGCCGTGCGCGGCCTGGTTGAGGTTCATGAAGTCGAAGTCGATCTCGCCCCACGGCAGCGCCACGTTGATCTGGGTGTGCAGGTGCAGCAGTGGCTTGCGGAGCGCGTCGAGTCCCGCGATCCACATCTTGGCCGGGCTGAAGGTGTGCATCCAGGCGATCACGCCGATGGCGTTGTCTGCTGCATTGGCCTCGAGGGCCATGCGCCTGATCGAGGTGGAGTCCTTCAGCGTCGGCTTCCAGACCACCTTCACGGGCAACCCGGAGGCCTCGAGGATCCGGACGATCTCCTGGGACTGCTCGGCGACCTGCTGCAGGGTCTCCTCGCCGTAGAGGTCCTGGCTGCCGGTCAGGAACCAGACTTCGTAGGCGTCGAGGGTCGTGCTGAGGGGGCTCATGCTGAAGCTCCTGGGGTCGAGGGCTGACCGTACACGTTCTGGTACCGGTCGAAGAGTGCGTCGATGTGCTCGGACTGGATGCCGGCGGGGGCGCCGAGCTGTCGGGAGATGTGGACGGTGCGGGCGACGTCCTCGAGCATCACGGCGGCCTTCACGGCGTCCTTCGCGTCCTTGCCGATGGTGAAGGGGCCGTGGCTCTTCATGAGGACGCCCCGCGAGCGGTGGTTCGTCAGCGTCTCGACGATGCCGCGCCCGATCGAGTCGTCCCCGATGATCGCGAAGGGACCGACCGGGATCTCCCCGCCGAACTCGTCCGCCATCGCCGTGATGACGCACGGTATCGCCTCGCCGCGGGCGGCCCACGCCACAGCGTAGGTGGAGTGGGTGTGCACCACTCCCCCGACGTCGGGCATGTTGCGGTACACGTAGGCATGCGCTGCCGTGTCGCTCGACGGCGAACGCTCCGATCCGGGCGTGCCCTCGATGACGTTGCCGTCGAGATCGCACAGGATCTGGTTCTCCGGCGTCAGCTCGTCGTAGCTGACGCCGGAGGGCTTGATGACGAACAGGTCGGCTCCGGGCACCCGGCCGGACACGTTGCCACCCGTCCAGACGACGAGGCCGTACCGGACGAGCTCTGCGTGGAGGGCCGCGACGTCCTGGCGCACCTTCGCCACGGCCGCTTCGATCTCGGGACTGAAGGTGCTCATGCCGACACCTCCTGGCGGACGGGCTGCGCCGTGCGCGCGGCACGGCGCAGGGCCTTGAGCCGGTGCATCACGTCGTTCGCGCCACGCCCGAAGTAGTCGTGCAGCTCGGTGTACTCGCGGTACAGCGCGTCGTACGCAGCGGCGCGCTCTGCATCGGGGGTATAGGCGGCCCGGTCGAGGCGGCCCATCATCGCGGCAGCCGCGTGGATGTCCTCGTAGGCGCCGGCGGCGACGGCGGCGTGGATCGCGGAGCCGAGCGCGGGTCCCTGCGAGCTGCCGATCACGGAGATGGGCATGTTCAGCACATCCGCGTAGACCTGCATGAGGAACGGGTTGCGGATGAGTCCACCGGCGGCCACGAACTCGGTCACCGGGACACCGGATGCATTGAACGTCTCGACGATCTTGCGGGTGCCGAAAGCCGTCGATTCCAGGAGCGCGCGGTAGACCTCGTGCGGCTTCGTGGCGAGCGTGAGTCCCACGATGGTGCCGGAGAGCTCGTGGTCCACGAGGACGGAGCGGTTGCCGGAGTGCCAGTCGAGCGCCACCAGGCCGTGGGCACCCACGGGCTCGTGCTGCGCCTGCTCCGTGAGGTACTCGTGCACGCTGAGACCCTGTGCGGTGGCGGCGTCCTTGATCTCACCGGGCACCTGGTTCGCGACGAACCAGGCGAAGATGTCGCCCACGCCGGACTGGCCGGCCTCGTAGCCGTAGAATCCCTCGACGATCCCGCCGTCGACGACGCCGCACATGCCCGGCACCTCGCTCAGGCGGTCGGAGTTCATGACGTGGCACGTCGAGGTACCCATGATGGCGACCATCTGTCCGGGATCGGTGGCCTGCGCGGCGGGGGCGGTGACGTGGGCGTCCACGTTACCGACGGCGACGGCGATGCCGGACGGCAGCCCGGTCCAGCCCGCCGCCTCCTCGGAGAGGGAGCCGGCCTTGGATGCGAGGGCCCCGATGGTGTGCTCGACCTTCTCGCGGGCGAATCCGGCGAAGTCCGGGTTGAGCGCCGCGAGGAATTCCTCGGAGGGGTACGCACCGTCCTGGTAGATGCCCTTGTAGCCGGCCGTGCAGGCGTTGCGCACGTACTCGCCGGTGAGCTGCCAGACGATCCAGTCGGCCGCTTCCACCCAGTGGTCCATGCGGTCGTACAGCTCGTGGTCCTCCTCGAGCAGCTGGAGGCCCTTGGCGAACTCCCACTCGCTCGAGATGAGTCCGCCGTAGCGGGGCAACCAGGCCTCACCGCGTTCGGCGGCGAGTTCGTTGATCCGGTTCGCCTGCCCCTGCGCGGCGTGGTGCTTCCACAGCTTCACGTACGCGTGGGGCCTGCCCTCGTACCCGGGCAGCTCGTTCAGGGGGGTGCCGTCGGCGATGGTCGGCACCATGGTGCAGGCCGTGAAGTCGGTCGCGATGCCGATGACGTCCTTCGGGTCGATGCCCGCCTCCCGGACGGCTGCCGGCACCGCGGTACGCAGCACGTCGACGTAGTCGGAGGGGACCTGCAGGGCCCACTCGGGCGGCAGCTGCTCGCCCGTGGCGGCCAGGGTCGAGTCCATGACGGCGTGGGGGTACTCGAGCGTCGAGGCACCGAGTTCGGCGCCGTCGGAGACACGAACCACGACGGCGCGGCCTGACAGGGTGCCGTAGTCGACGCCGATGACGTAGGTGGGCCTGGCGGCCTCCTCGGTCGTCGGGTTTGCACCCGGAAGGGAGTTCTTCAAAGGAAGGACCTCTTTGTTCTTCTCGAGACCGCGAAGCAGTGCTCTGGTGGATCGTAGCGTGGGGTGTGGCAGGTATGTGACCGGTCACATCGTCGAGGACCAGTGTAGGCGCGACGCGGTGGGCCCTGTCAATGACCAACGGGTGGCGGAGGTGGTGTCAGCAGGCGGGCGGCGCGGTTGAGGATCGGACCACGAGCTCCGGGACGACGTCGGGCACGGTTCCCGAGGTGTCCTGCAGGGCACCAGCGCCCGCATCGCCGATGAGGACGAGCAGCCGCGCCACGCAGCGCCTGCCCAGCTCGGGGAAATCCTGCCGCACCGTGGTCAGCGGGGGCCAGTAGTGCGGCGCTTCGGGCACGTCGTCGAATCCGACGACGCTGATGTCCTCCGGCACCCTGCGCCCCGACTCGCGGAAGGCGTGCAGCAGTCCCAGCGCCATCTGGTCGTTGGACGAGAAGACCCCCGTGATACCTGTCTCCGCCACGATCGACAGCCCCGCGTGGTAGCCCGATTCCGCCGTCCAGTCGCCGGACAGCAGGTTCTCCGGCCGACGCCCCCAGGCCTCCATCTCCCCGCGGTAACCCCGGGCGCGCGCCTCGGTCTCGAACCATCCCTCGGGACCGGCGACGTGGACGATCCTGCGGTGCCCCAGCTCGAGCAGGTGCCGCGTGGCGAGCGCGGCTCCCCCCGACTGGTCCACGGACAGCCGATGGTCGTCATGCGCCCGCGCGGAGTGGACCGTGACGAACGGCAGGGTGATCGACAGGTGCTCGATCTCCCCGAGCGTCTGGGTCTGCGGGGCCAGGATGATGAGCCCGTCCACGCCGTGCGCCAGCAGACGGTCGAGCGCGGCACGGATCGAACCGCCGTCGACGTCCTCGAGGTGCGCGACGTCGACGGCGTAGCCTGCCTCGCGGGCGGCGCGGTCGATCGCCTGCAGGCTCGCGGCCGGCCCGTACTCGAAACCCTTGCTCACGAGGACGCCGATGGTCGTCGACCGGCTCGTCACGAGGGCCCTGGCCGCGCGGTTGGGCCGGAAGCTGAGTTCGTCCATCGCGGCGAGCACGCGGTCGCGGGTCACCGCCCGCAGGCTCGGGTGGCCGTTGATGACCCGTGACACCGTCTGGTGGGAGACGCCCGCCCTGCGGGCGACATCACGGATGTTCGCGGCGCGGGCAGGATCCGCGGAAGCTCCCGCTACCGCGCTTCCGGCGCCCGGGCGCGGGGGCCGGCCGCGTCAGTGGGAGTCGACAATGGTGTCGTTCGGGGCGAAACGCCGGTTCCGCAGGACCGGCAGGAACTCCCGCACGTCATCGACCCTGCGTCGGGTGACCTCGGCGGTGACCACGCCCCGCTCCTCGTCCTCGAGGTGCACCTGCGGTATGCCCATGGGATCGATGATCGCCGAGTGCCCGATGGTGTGGCTGCTCGACGTCCCGGCCGCGGCCACCCACAACGTGTTCTCGATCGCCCTGGCCTTCAGCAGCGTCTCCCAGTGATCGATCTTGTGCTCACCCTTGAACCAGGCGGCGGGCACGCAGATGAGGTCCGCGCCGGCGTCGGCGAGTGCACGGGCCTGTTCGGGGAAGCGGATGTCGTAGCAGGTCATGAGACCTACCCGGACGTCGCCGAGCTGTGCGACCTTGATGCCGCCGTCGCCCGGCTTGATCCGCGTGGACTCCTGGTAGCTGAAGGCGTCGTAGAGGTGGAGTTTGCGGTAGGTGTCCACGATCCGGCCGGTCGCGTCGATCAGCACCAGCGTGTTGAAGGGCCGCGCCTCTCCGCTCGACTCGTAACCCCCTGCGACGACGGCGATGGAGTGCTCGGCCGCGATGAAGGACAGCTGCTGGATGAACGTGGTCCAGCCGGCCTCCACCGTCTCCTGGAGCGAGCCCTCGACCTTCCCGACGGCGACCATCGACTCCTCGGGGAAGACGATGAGCTCCGAGCCCTCCGCTGTGGCTTCCGCTGCGAGTTCCCCCATGACGGCGAGGTTCGCCGCGACATCCCCACCCGGCCTGAACTGCCCGACGCTGACCTTCATGCTGCCGTCCTCACGTGAGTTCCATCCTTTCCGTCAAGCCTACAGACTGCCGCTCGGAGGGCCGGAGTAGCCTTCTGTCCATGAGGAACCCGATGCGCATCGCACCCCTGCCCGGCCAGGAATCCGTCTGGGACTATCCGAGGCCGCCCCGCGTGGAGGCAAGTCACGCCGTCGTCGAGATCCGCTTCGGTGGGCAGCTGATCGTCAGCACGAGCGCCGCCGTCAGGGTCCTCGAGACCAGTCACCCGCCGGTCTACTACCTGCCGCTCGACGACTTCGCGCCGGGCGTCCTGGTTCCCGTGTCCGGCACGACGCACTGCGAGTTCAAGGGCGCGGCGAGCTACTTCGACCTCGTTGCCGGTGGCTCCCGCACTCCGCGTGGGGCCTGGACGTACCCCACACCCGTCCACGGGTACGAGGACCTGGCGACCCGGGCCGCCATCTACCCCTCGCAGATGGACGAGTGCACGGTCGACGGCGAACGCGTGCAATCACAGGAGGGCGACTTCTACGGCGGGTGGATCACCTCCGCCGTCGTCGGACCGTTCAAAGGGGCCGCAGGGACCTGGGGCTGGTAGCCCCCTCACCTGCCGGCGTCCAGCGCGCTCCCAGTGATCTCGGCGGTGGCTGCCATGATCGCCGGGTAGGCTGGCACGCTGACCACGGACCGGCAAGACGAGGACGGCGTTATGACCATCACGAGAACATCCCTGGGCAGGAGGCTGCTCGCCACCGCGTTCATCGGCTCCATGCTGGTGCTCAGCGGCTGCGGCGACACCGGCGGCGAGTCCGAGGGCGGGCCATCGGACTCGGCCTCCGAATCGGCCGCGCCCGAGCAGGCCGCTGCGCCCGAACCCGATCTCGAGGGACTCCCGGAGATCGTCGCCGTCGTCAACGGCACGGAGATCGGACGCGAGGATTTCACCATGGCGTATCAGAGCCAGTTCCCCCAGGCTGCGGCCCAGGCGCAGGCGGGCGGCCAGGACGTGGACCAGGATCTGCTGAAGACGAGCGTGGCCGACAACCTCGTCAGCACCGAACTGCTCCGTCAGGAAGCGGACAAGCGCGGCATCGAAGCGTCACCCGAAGCGAGGGCGGCAGCGATAGACCTGCTCCTCGAGACGAGCCAGCTCGCTTCCGAGGAGGAACTGCGCGCCGCGTTCGCCGAGCAGGGCCTCGACGACGCGGACTTCGACTCCCAGTTGGAGGACCAGGTCAAACTCGACGCGCTCCTCGCCGAGGAGGCGGGCGACACCAAGCCGACCGACCAGGAGATCCAGGAAGCATATGACGCCGCGGTCGCGCAGCAGGAGGCCAGTGGCGACACGACGACGCCGGTACCTCCGCTCGAGGAAGTGCGCCCGGAGATCGAGGAGCAGCTGGCGGGAGGCAAGACCTCCGAGGCTGCACAGGCCCTGATCGGGCAGCTGCGCGAGGGCGCGGAGATCACCGTCAACCTCTAAGCCACCATGCCCGGCCACGGATCGGACAACGGCACGAAGGCGGACGGCAACGGCCCCCTCGCAGGACGGAGGGGGCCGTTCTCGCGTCCGGGGTCAGCTGCCGATCAGGTCGTTGACCACGATCGTCTGGTCGCGGTCCGGCCCCACGCCGATCGCGGAGAAACGCGTGCCGGACATCTTCTCCAGTGCGCGCACGTACCTCTGCGCGTTGTCCGGCAGGTCGTCGATGCTGCGGGCACCCGTGATGTCCTCGGTCCAGCCGTCGAAGTACTCGAAGATCGGTTTGGCGTGGTGGAACTCGGTCTGGGTCATCGGCATCTCGTCGTGGCGCACGCCGTCGACGTCGTAGGCCACGCACACCGGGATGCTCTCGATGCCCGTGAGGACGTCGAGCTTCGTCACGAAGTAGTCGGTGAAGCCGTTGACGCGCGAGGCGTGGCGCGCCAGCACGGCGTCGTACCAGCCGCAGCGGCGGGGGCGGCCCGTGTTCACGCCGAACTCGCCGCCCTTGGTCTGCAGGTACATGCCCATGTCGTCGAACAGTTCGGTGGGGAACGGGCCGGCTCCCACGCGCGTCGTGTAGGCCTTGATGATGCCCACGGCACGGCTGATCCGGGTCGGGCCGATGCCGGAACCGACGGAGGCTCCCCCGGCCGTGGGGTTCGACGACGTCACGAAGGGGTAGGTGCCGTGGTCGACGTCGAGGAAGGTCGCCTGGCCGCCCTCCATGAGGACCACCTTGCCGGCGTCGAGCGCCTCGTTGAGCACGAAGGTGGAGTCGATGACGAGGGGCTTCAGGCGCTCGGCGAAGGACAGGAAGTACTCCACGACCTCCTCGACCTCGACGTCGCGACGGTTGTAGACCTTCACCAGCAGCTCGTTCTTCTGCTTGAGGGAGCCCTCGACCTTCTGGCGGAGGATCGACTCGTCGAAGACGTCCTGCACGCGCAGGCCCAGTCGGGCCACCTTGTCCATGTAGGCCGGGCCGATACCTCGGCCGGTGGTGCCGATGGCGCGCTTGCCGAGGAAGCGTTCGGTGACCTTGTCGAGCACCTGGTGGTAGGGGGCCACGAGGTGGGCGTTCGCGGAGACGCGCAGCTTGGAGGTGTCCGCGCCGCGGGCCTCGAGGCCGTCGATCTCCTCGAAGAGCGCCTCGAGGTTGATGACGCAGCCGTTGCCGATGATCGGGATCGCGTTGGGGCTGAGGATGCCGGCGGGAAGGAGCTTCAGCTCGTACTTCTCACCTCCGACGACCACGGTGTGCCCGGCGTTGTTGCCGCCGTTCGGCTTCACGACGTAGTCGACGCGGCCCCCCAGCAGGTCAGTGGCCTTGCCCTTACCCTCGTCGCCCCATTGGGCTCCGACGATGACGATTGCAGGCATGGGATCCTTCCCCATTCGGTACGGGCCCTCCCGCGCGACCGCGGAAAGTACGCCGTGCATCAGAACGCCCCAACCGGCCGCACGGTGCGCGGCCACCGGGGCTCTTACCGTCCGAGTTTAGCCGAGGCGTTCGGGGAGCGTCGAAAACCGCCGCACACGCCGGGCTGCCGATCGCCGCGACGTGGAGAATGGATCCATGGACCGCTTCGAGGGACACATCACCGGTATCGGCACCGCGTCCGGCACCAGGCTGGTGATCGGGCGGTGGGACACCTCACCCTTCGGCGCCTTCACCGATGTCATGATGGAGGATTCCGCCGGGCACCGGACGCTGCTCGCACCGAGCCGGGAGATCGCGGAGTACGTCGGCGCCACCTACACCTTCGACGACGTCGTGCTCTCGGAGATCACCTCGACGCTGGGGCGGGACCGGCTGATCGTCGACACGGGAGACCTGCAGGTCCTCGCCGGGATCGGAAGCGTGACCCTGCTCGGACGCTTCCTCGGCCTGGTGCCACGCCGTCTGGCGACCCATCCGCGGTGGCTCGCCCTGATCGATCCGGTGGCCTCCCTGCTGGTGACGGGAGTGTCGACCGCGGGCTCCGCAGGCAACGGCCGCACCGAGTACTACGGCGTCACGGGCGCACGGGCAGTCACCGGAGCGACGATCGTGTGGCGTGGTTCAGACCTCGGCTCACTCGCCCCCCTGAGCCCGCCCGTCCGGTTCGGCTTCAGCTCGGCCCCGCCACGTCCGCAGGTCGTCGCCGTGACGACGACGATCCGCCACCCCGGCGAGACCTGAACACGGTGGCCCCCGCCCCCGTTCCGCCGCTAGGGGACCCTGTCGGCCCGCGACCCGTCGGTCATCGGCGGCAGGCCGGAGCGGAACGCGGACACTGCCCTAACGGCCCGTCCTGTCCTGCGCCACGGCGTAGTGCGGCCAGTACCGGATGCGGGCGGGCAGCAGCGGAACGGTGAGCCGGGCAGCCCTGCGGACGACGGCGAACACCAACCGCTCCCGGCGCCTCCAGGGCAGTCCGTAGGCCTGCCGCAGACCGGGCGGCAGGATCCCCGCAGCCACGACTGCGGGCGCCGTCCGGAACGGCCACGCGACGATCGGTGGGTCCGGTGCGAGGATCTGCCGGGCGATCAGGTGTGCGGTCGGGCCGACGTCGAGCGTCGTCGCGACCTGCTCGTCGACATAGCACGTCAGCGCCGCGTAGTCCGGTGGCAGGAGGTGGTCAGGGACGTTGAAGAGGTGGGCCATCCTGCTCATGTCGCGGTAGTAGGCGTCCCGTTCGGGCTGCGTCACCGGACGGAGGAACGCCTGCGTCACCTCGACGGCGCTGCACACGAGGGTCGAGAACACCCAGAGCGACAGGTCCGAATCGCTTGCCCGGTAGGCAGTGCCGGCCGGCATCGAGGAAGCGGCCTCCGGCAGGGTTCCCGTGACCGGTCGGTGCTTCCGGGCGACGTGGCCCGCGGCCGCCCTCACCTGCGCCTGATCCCCGAACGTGACCGTGAGGACGGCATCGAGCGTTCCACGCAGGCGCTGCAGGGGATCGGTGGCGAAACCGCTGTGCGCCCGCACCCCTTCGCCGACCAGCGGATGCGCGACCTGCAGCAGGAGGGCCGCGGGGCCGCCGGCGATGATCAGGCGCTCACGCGCGATCCGCCACGCGGCGGACCCGGGCCCGAAGAGCCCGGCATCTCCCGCGAGGCCGGGCGCGGCGCGGCAGGGAAGAAGCGTTCGAACCCCCTCAAGTACCGGCCCCCGGGTGCGCCACACTCCCTGTCTCCTCGCCGGGCCCGTCGTCCTCCCACTCCAGGAGGTCACCGGGCTGGCAGCCCAGCACCCGGCACATGGCCTCGAGCGTGCTGAACCGCACGGCTTTCGCCCGCCCGTTCTTGAGCACGGCGACGTTCGCCGGGGTCAACCCGATGCGGTCGGCGAATTCGCCGACGCTCATCTTCCGCTTCGCCAGTTCGACGTCGATCCGGACGATGATCGCCATCAGATGACCTCGTCGAGCTCGGTACGCAGCTTGCGGGCCTCCGTGTCGGTGGCGACGGCCTGCACCAGCAACGCCCTCAGCACCAACACGATCAGGGCCACGGCCGCGATCGAGACGGCCACGCCCCCGACGAGCAGGACGACGCCTGGAGCGACGGCCTCCCCCGGCGCGAGGGCGACGCCGAGTCCGAACGTGAGCAGGCTGGCGGCGGCGAATGCTCCGATGACGATGTTCACCAGGCGGAAGGCCTCCGTGGAGAAGACGGTGCCGCGCCGTGCCATGGTCAGGAGGCCCCAGACACAGACCATGGCGACCTGAAGGGCGAGGATGCCGAGCACCGTGAACACGACCAGGGGTGTCCGGACGAGCGCGACATCCGGGTCGCGCCGGCGAGGTCGACGCCCAGCAGCGGGACCAGGACGGTCTGGATGAAGGCGGCGCCGACGAACATCATGCCGAGCACGATGCGTAACGCGAGGACGGTGATCTTTCCCATGAGGGCTCCTTTGTACTGCTTTTCAGCACAAAGCTATCGTTAATCGAGAGAAATCACCAGTAAAACGTCGAGCTAGACGGGATAATCCACCCCGGGACTGGTGGCCTCGATGTACTCCTTGAACGCTGACTGCGGCACCCGGTACGATCTCCCGAACCTGATGCTGTGGATGGTCCCTGACTGCACCAGCCGGTAGACGGTCATCTTCGAGACCCGCATCATCGCGGCCACCTCCGCTACCGTGTACAGCTGCCCCGTACTCACGCTTGTCGACATGTCCAGCACCGCTCCCATCGCCTCACCACGCTCGTGGAGCCTTTAACTCTGACCGCGGTGGTCAGGAGCGCGCAAGGGATGGAGCTACTCGTTAAAGCGTTTCTGCATCACGATTTGGTGTGCGCCGGCTCCGGTGCCGGCTGCCTGCACAGCGGGATCGACGGGACCACCGGTGGTCCGTCGACGTCCGTGGCGGGAGGACTCAGCCGGCGAGCTGCGCGCTGGCCTCGGGGTCCGACTCGCGGAGGAAGACGGCGATGCGCTCGGCCTCCTCGATCTCCCCGATGGAGGCGGCAGCCCGGCCGAGCGCGTACAGCGCGCGCAGGAAACCGCGGTTCGGCTCGTGCGAGTACGGGATGGGTCCCGTACCGCGCCAGCCGTTGCGGCGCAGCGCGTCGAGACCACGGTGATAACCCGTGCGGGCGTACGCGTAGGACTCGATCGTCCGACCCTCGGCATACGCTTCGTCCGCGAGGATCGCCCACACGAGCGACGACGTCGGGTTCTTGGCCGCGAGATCCACGGCCTCGTCCCCTGCGGCGAGGCGCTCGACGACGTCGGTCTCCTCCGGCAGGAGCGTCGGCTCGGGGCCCATCAGGTTCCGGCGGAACTCGTCCGACATCAGAGCTTCTTCCCTGCGGACCCGAGTGACGCGGCCGCTTCGACGATCCGTGCCGCGAGGCCGGCCTCCGCCGAGGCGCCCCACACGCGGGGATCGTAGGTCTTCTTGTTGCCGACCTCGCCGTCGACCTTGAGGACGCCGTCGTAGTTGCGGAACATGTGGTCCGCGACGGGCCGGGTGAACGCGTACTGGGTGTCGGTGTCGATGTTCATCTTGATGACACCGTAGGAGACGGCATCGGCGATCTCCTGGTCGGAGGAGCCGGATCCACCGTGGAACACGAGGTCGAAAGGCTTGTCCTTGCCGATCTTCTGGCCGACCTGGTCCTGGATCTCCTTCAGGATCTCCGGGCGCAGCTTGACTCCACCCGGCTTGTAGACGCCGTGGACGTTGCCGAAGGTCAGCGCGGTGATGTAGCGGCCGTGCTCACCGGCGCCGAGGGCGTCGATGGTGGCCAGGGCGTCGTCGACCGTGGTGTAGAGCTTGTCGTTGATGGCGTTCTCGACGCCGTCCTCCTCGCCTCCCACGGTGCCGATCTCGACCTCGAGGATGATCTTCGCGGCGGCGGCGCGGGGAAGGATCTCGCGGGCGATCCGCAGGTTCTCCTCGAGCGTCTCGGCGGAGCCGTCCCACATGTGCGAGTTGAAGATGGGGTCCCGACCGTTCCTGACGGCGTCCTCCGAGGCCGCGAGGAGGGGCAGCACGAAGTCGTCGAGCTTGTCCTTCGGGCAGTGGTCCGTGTGCAGCGCGATGTTGACGTCGTACTTCTTCGCCACCTCCTTCGCGAACGCCGCGAAGCCCAGCGACCCCGCGACCATGTCCTTGACGCTTGCGCCGGACCAGTAGGCGGCGCCGCCGGTGGAGACCTGCACGATGCCGTCCGAACCCGCCTCGGCGAAGCCGCGCATCGCTGCGTTGAGGGTCTGCGAGGAGGTCACATTCACGGCAGGGAAGGCGAACCCGCCCGCTTTGGCGCGGTCGATCATCTCGGCGTAGACATCAGGGGTGGCAATAGGCATGCTGGGGACTCCTTAGGAATGGGTGCTGGCTTCATCCTAGCGAGCGGACCTGCCGGGCGCAGTGGTTGTCGACGTCGGATGACGGCTCCGGGGCGTTCAGACGAGCTGCCCGAACACGTGGCGCCGCACCCAGCCGTGCATGGCGATCGCTGCTGCCGCGGACGCATTGATCGAGCGGGTGGAGCCGAACTGCGCGATCGAGAGCGTAGCCTCTGCCGCCTCGTGCACCTCGGGCGTGAGGCCCGGCCCCTCCTGGCCGAAGACCAGCACGCACTTCTCCGGGAGGTCGTAGGTCTCCAGCGGCACGGAGTCCGGGAAGTTGTCGATCCCGATCACCGCCAGTCCCTCGGCAGCGGCCCAGGCGGTGAAGTCCGCCACCGTCGGGTGATGGCGGATGTGCTGGTAGCGGTCTGTCACCATCGCGCCCCGGCGGTTCCACCGGCGCCGACCGATGATGTGGACCTCCTTCGCGAGGAACGCATTGGCCGTCCTCACGACCGAGCCGATGTTGAGGTCGTGCTGCCAGTTCTCGATGGCAACGTGGAAACCGTGACGCCGCTCGTCGAGGTCCGCCACGATCGCTTCGTGCGCCCAGTACCGGTACCCGTCGACGACGTTGCGGGTGTCACCCCCGGCCAGCAGCTCGCCGTCCCAGTGGTTCCCCTCGGGCATCTCGCCCTCCCAGGGTCCGACACCGACCGCCGGACCGTCGGGAGCGGGTGTTTGCGGGTTCGACGCCAAGGATTCTTCCACCGTCCCAGCGTAGACGGCGGCGAAGGTGGAACACTGGACCAGGTAGGTCACCCCCGCGAAAGGACGTCCATGCGCGAGAACGAACACATCGAGTGCTGGCTCACCGACATGGATGGCGTCCTGGTGCACGAGAACCAGGCCATCCCCGGTGCGGCAGAGCTGATCGAGAGGTGGGTGGCCACCTCGAGGCGCTTCCTCGTCCTGACCAACAATTCGATCTACACGCCCCGCGACCTCGCCGCGCGGCTGAAGGCCTCCGGGCTCGAGATCCCCGAGGAGAACCTCTGGACGTCGGCGCTGGCCACGGCCCAGTTCCTCCGGGACCAGCTGCCGGGCGGCCGGGCCTACGTGATCGGCGAGGCCGGGCTGACGACGGCGCTGCACAACGCCGGTTTCGTCCTCACGGACACGAATCCGGACTACGTGGTGCTCGGGGAGACCCGGACGTACTCCTTCGAGGCGATCACGAAGGCCGTGCGGCTGATCCTCGACGGTGCCCGGTTCATCGCGACGAACCCTGATGTCACCGGTCCCTCGAAGGAGGGGCCGTTGCCCGCTACCGGCGCGATCGCCGCGATGATCACGGCTGCGACGAGCCGCGTCCCCTACATCGTGGGCAAGCCGAATCCCATGATGTTCCGCTCGGCCATGAACCAGATTGACGCGCACTCCGAGACGACCGCGATGATCGGGGACCGCATGGACACCGACATCATCGCGGGCATGGAAGCCGGCCTGCACACCGTCCTGGTGCTCAGCGGCATCACGCAGCCGGAGGACATCGACGCCTACCCGTTCCGCCCGGCGCAGATCTGCGACTCGGTGGCGGATCTGATCGACCAGGTCTGAGCTCCCCCCTTAGAAGAAGCGCTTCCGGCCGCCGCCGCGGGGTAGCGGGACGTACTCGCGCTGCACGGCGGAGACGATCCCCTGGTAGATGCCCGGATTCCACTGCGGGCTGGCATGCGCGGGCAGCGCGCCGTCCGTGACGTAGTCGACGGACACCACGTTGTCGGGCAGTTCCCGCGCCCAGGCCGCACGGGCCGTCGGGTAGTTGACGACGCCGTCGTCCGGGTTGCCCGCGAACACCACCTTCGTCTCCCCGAGGGACAGCCTGAACCGCGAGACGTCGAAGTGGTAGATGTACGAGGACTCCGACTGGATCAGCTCACTGCTGGGCGCCAGGGGCGAGAGCTGCTCGAGGGTCTGGTCCACGATCTGGCTCCAGGTGCGCTCGTTCTTGTGGACGATCCGCTCGCCGAGCTCGTACGTGCCGCGCATGCTGATGGGCACCCGCACCCCGGCCTCGTAGAGCAGCACCACTCCGTCGAACATGCGCTGGTCCTGCACGTCGAAGCGGCTGGACGGTGAGGAGTCGAGGAGAACCAGTTCGACGGGGATACCGCGGTCCCGCAGGCGGGCCGCCACCTCCACGGCGACCATCCCGCCGAAGCTGTGCCCGTAGAAGTACAGCTTCTCGAGACGGAAGTTCTCGACGTAGCGGTTCATCGTGGCCACGACGTTGTTGATGTCGAGGCCCCGGTTGGAGTAGCCCATCACCGCCAGCTGTGCCCGGCGGGACAGCGCGGGTCGCAGCGAGTTGAGGATCCAGAGCCCTTCCTCCCAGCTCGTCTTGTAGCCGGGGAAGAGCACCCAGCGGTCGTTGGGGAACCTCGCCCGGGCGTCGTCGTCGTCCAGCGGCAGGATGCGGGTGGTGTCACGCTGGGACTGGATGTAGCGGGTGAACCCGAGATCGGCCGTGACGAGCGCCGCCGCTCCCGAACCGATCAGGAACGAGCGGCGGGAGGATTCGCGGAAGGCCCGGGCCTGCTGAAGGGCCCGGGCGTCGTCGTGCTCCACCAGCGGATCCGTTCCGTGACCTCCGTCGGCGCTGTTCCTCAGGCGAGGCCCAGCTCGTCCTTGCCGAAGGCGAAGAGGTAGGGCACCCCGGCCTCCGACTCGATGCGCTCCTTCGATCCCGTGCTCCGGTCCACGATGACGGCGACGGCCCGGACATCGCCACCCGCACGGCGCACGCCCTCGACGGCGGTCAGTGCCGAGCCGCCCGTGGTGGACGTGTCCTCGAGCACGACGACGGGACGCCCGGAGACGCCCGGCCCTTCGACCTGGCGCCCCATGCCGTGCGTCTTCTGCGTCTTGCGCACGACGAAGGCATCGATGGGCCGGCCCGCCCGAGCCGCTGCGTGCATCACCGCGGTCCCTACCGGGTCCGCGCCCATCGTGAGGCCGCCCGCCGCCTCGAAGGCGATCCCGGCGTCGTCGAGCAGTTGCAGCATGACCCGTCCCACCAGGACGGACGCCTCGTGGTGGAGCGTGATCCGGCGGAGGTCGATGTAGTAGTCGGCCTCGACGCCGCTGGAGAGGGTGACGCGCTCGTGCACAACGGCGAGTTCCTTGATGAGCTCGAGGAGCCGGGAACGATCAGGGGTCTGCGCGGGGGTCTCGGCGGTCATGAGGCCAGTCTATCGAGAGGCCAGGGACGCCCGGTCACCTTTGCGTATCCGCCGCCGCACCGACTACGACGTCGTCGCTCCGGACAGCCCGAGGACCATGGCATCGATGCGCTGCGGCGACATCGCGTGATGGATGGCGAGCATGCTCGCGCCGAGCACTCCGGCGTCGAGCCCCGAGCTGGACTGGACGATCTGCAGGTGCTGGGTGGCGAGCGGGATGGTGCGCGAGTACACGACCTCACGGATACCGGCGATGAAGTGTTCGCCGGTGAGCGCCATGAGGCCGCCGATGACGATCACGGAGGGATTGACGAGGCTGACGCAGGCGGACAGGACCTCGCCCACGTCACGGCCGGCCTGGCGCACGGCCTGGAGCGCGTCCTTGTTCCCGGAGCCGACCAGACGGACCACGTCCTCGCTGCCGGTCGCGGCGTGGCCGAGGTCGCGCAGTCTGCCCGCGACCGCCGGCCCGGAGGCGATCGCCTCCAGGCAGTCGTGGCTTCCACAGTGGCAGGGCACCCCTGCCCCGTCGTGCACGCGGATGTGCCCGATGTCCCCGGCCGCGCCATCAGCGCCCCGTTGCAGCATCCCGTTGAGCACGATGCCCGAGCCGATTCCCGTCGCGACCTTCACGAAGATGAGGTTGTCGACCGTCGGCCACGCGACGTTCCGCTCACCGAGGGCCATGATGTTCACGTCGTTGTCCACGAGCACGGGAACGTGGAAATGGCCCTGCAGGAAACCGGGGACGTCGTACCCGTTCCACCCCGGCATGATCGGCGGATTGATCGGCCTGCCGGTCCGGTGCTCCACGGGGCCCGGCACCCCGACGCCGATCGCCAGCAGGTCCGCCGACGTCCGTCCGGACTGGCGGAGGAGCTCGGTGCCGAGTTCGACGACCGCGTTCAGGACCGCCTCCGGGCCCTGCGTGATCTCGATGGGTCGCGTGGTCCGATGGAGTCCGTGCCCGGTGAGGTCGGTGACGGCCAGCCTCAGGTGGGAGGCTCCGATATCGACCCCCAGCACCACCTTGCTGCCGGCCTTCAGTGCGATCCTCGACGAGGGCCGCCCTCCGGTGGATGCGGGGCTGTCCATCAGGCCCACGAGCCCCAGCTCCATGAGGGCCTCGATCCGTAGCGTCACGGTGGAACGGGCCAGGCCCATCAGCTCCGCGAGCTCGGTCCGGGTCCGTGGCCGTCCATCGCGCAGGATCTGGAACAGTTCGCTGGCACCGGACGTCCCCAGTCCGCTGAAGCTACTTATGTCGCTCATCGATCAAGTACAGCACAGTGATCGACGGAAGTGCCCGCCTTCTCGTCCTGATCGCCGCGGATGGCTGGGTTCAGGCCTTCAACGGCTTCCGCGCAGCACTTCGCCCACCACGCCTGGCGAAGCGCTGCTGCAGCAGGACCGCGACCACGATGATGAGTCCCCTGGCGAGCGCCTGGATGGAGGTGTCGAGATTGTTCTGCGTGAACACGTTGATGAGGGTGCTGAAGATCAGCACCCCGAGGACGGTACCCACGATCGTGCCGCGTCCACCGACGAGCAGGGTTCCCCCGACGACGACGGCGGCGATCACCTCGAGCTCGAAGAGCAGACCGTGCGTCGAGGTCCCTGCAGTGGTCCTTCCCAGCATCATCACGGCAGCGATCCCGGCCGTGAGCCCCGCGAGGACGTACAGGTAGACCAGGTGGCGCTTCACCTTGATGCCGGCCAGCCGCGACGCTTCGGGGTTCCCGCCGATGGCGATGGTCCGGCGTCCGAACGTCGTTCGGTTCAGGAGGAACCACCCTGCCGCAGCAACGACGACGAAGATCCAGATCAGGATGGAGATGCCGAGTATCTCCCCCCGCATGACCTGCAGGAAGTCGCGGTTGCTCACGATCTGGGTGCTGCGCCCGGAGACGAGTTCGGCGAGCCCTCGTGCACCGACCAGCATGGCAAGGGTGGCGATGAACGACACCACATTGCCGTAGGCGATGATCAGACCGTTGATCAGGCCGGCAGCTGCGCCGACGGCCAGCGCCACGAGGACCATGAGCAGCCAGGACGACCTCGTGGCCGCCAGCTGGACGCCGGCCATGCTCGCCACCACCGTTGCCAGGCCGAGGACCGAACCGACGGACAAGTCGATACCTCCTGCCGTGATCACGAAGGTGACGCCGATACTCAGGACACCGATGATCGAGGCATACCGGAGGATGGTGAGCATGTTCTCCAGGTTGAGGAACCTGTCCCCGCTGGTGACGCCACCCACCACGATGAGCAGGGCGAGAGCGATCACGAGCCCCAGGCTCCGCCCGGCGGAGCCCCCCAGGAAGCTCCGCAGGGGGTTGTCCTTCGGGACGGTGTGTGCGGTTGCTGCACCGGGAGGCGGTTCAGCCACCGTGGTCTTCTGCTCGCTCACGCGGCACTTCCCTTCATGACGAGTTCGAGCACCGCGTGCTCGTCCATTTCACTTGCCTTGCTTCGCGCCAGGACCTTGCCGTCGTCGATGACCAGCACGGTGTCGGCGAGACCCAGGACTTCCTCGATCTCGCTCGACACCACGATGATCGCCGTGCCCGCTGCCGCGAGCCTGCGGATGAGCCCGTAGATCTCGGAGCGGGCGCCGACGTCGACACCGCGCGTCGGTTCGTCCAGCAGCAGCACCGGCGTGCCGTGCACCAACCAGCGAGCGAGGAGGATCTTCTGTTGATTGCCGCCCGACAGCGTCCTCGCGGGCCGGTCGGGATCGGCCGGACGTAATTCCAGGGCGGAGATCTGCTCCCGTGCGGCGTTCCGCTCGGCCCGTTCGTCCAGGTAACCCCCGCGGGCGAAGCGCTCGAACGTGGAGAGTGTCACGTTCTTGAACAGCGGCTCGTCCAGGATGAGTCCCTGGCTCTTGCGCTCCTCGGGCGAGAGGCCCATCCCGGCGTCCACCGCGGCGGTGACCGACCCGGCGCGCAGAACCTTGCCATTGACGGAGACCCTGCCCGAGGAAGCCTTGCGCGCACCGTAGATCGTCTCGAGGATCTCGGAGCGCTTCGACCCCACCAGTCCGGCGAACCCGAGGATCTCACCGGCCCGCACGGTGAAGCTCACCCTCTCGAAGTGCCCGAGGAGTCCGACGTCGTCCACCTCGAGCACCACCGGCGCATCAGCGGCGATGGGCCGGCGGTCGGGGAAGACGTTCGCGACATCCCTGCCGGTCATCAGGCGGATGAGGTCGGTTCTGGAGGTCTCCGAGACACCGAGACCGTTCGCCGTGCTGCGGCCGTCCTTGAGGACCGAGATGCGGTCGCCGATCTGGCGGATCTCCTCGAGGCGGTGGGAGATGTAGACGACGGCGATTCCCTGAGCGGTGAGTTCCCGGACCACCCGGAACAGGTTGGCGACCTCACCGGAGTCGAGGATGGCGCTCGGCTCGTCCATGATGATCATCTTCGTGTCCCGTGACAGCGCGCGGGCCATGCTCACGATCTGTTTGTTGGCCGCCGACAACGAGCCGACCTCGGTGGACGGCGAGAGGGCTCCGTGTCCGAGCCGGTCGAGCAGCGAGCGGGCGATCTCATGGGCTCTCTTCACCCGGAGTACCCCACCACGGGCCTGCTCGTGTCCGAGGAAGATGTTCTCCGCGACGGACAGGCCGTCGACCACGTCGAGTTCCTGGTACATCGTGGCGATGCCGAGGTCCAGGGCAGCGGTGGGACTCGGGAGTGGGATCTCCTGCCCTTCCCACAGGATCTCGCCGGTGTCGGGCTGATGCACCCCGGAGAGGATCTTGATGAGGGTGGACTTGCCTGCACCGTTCTGTCCCATGACGCAGTGGACCTCGCCGGGGAGGACCTGCAGGTCCACCCCTTTGAGCGCCTGGACGCCGGCGAAGTGCTTCGTGATCCCTCGGACCTCCAGCAACGGCTGCACATGATCTCCATCGAACATGTGACGAAGGTAACACATTATGTCGGGCATCGATGTTATGCCGCCGATCCTCCGCGGTCTTCTGTTACTGTGATGCCAGTCACGCAACGTAGCGGGCACGAGAAGAGCAAGCTGCATCAGGCGGAGACGCACAACTCAATGAGGAGACAACGATGCTTGCAGTTCGCACAGGCCGGAGAATGCTCGTCACCACCGGCGCTTTTCTTGCCGTCGGAGCCCTGACCACCGGGTGCACCGCGGAAGCGGAGAACACCAATGCCCAGCCGACCAACGCCTCGGTCGAAGGCAACCAGGCCGAAGGAGACTCCGTGGTCATCGGCTTCTCGGGTCCCGCGGCGGACCACGGCTGGCTCGGCGCCATCAACTCGGCTGCCACCGCGGAGGCGGAGAAGTACGGGGACGTCGACCTCCGCGTCGCGGAGGGTACCAATGATGCGAACCTGCAGATCAGCCAGGTGGAGCAGTTCATCAACGACGGCGTCGATGCCATCGTGCTCCTGCCCACCGACGGCGCCGCCCTGACTCCGGTGGCGATCCAGGCCATGGAAGCCGGCATCCCGGTCATCAATGTCGACCGCGAGTTCTCGAGTCCCGCGGCCGCGCGCGCCACCATCCTCGGTGACAACTACGGAATGGGCGTCAGCGCCGGTACGTACGTCTGCGAGCAGTTGGAGGGGAACGACGACGCGGTCGTCGCGGAGATCGCCGGCATCGACTCCCTGCCGCTGACCCAGGATCGCAGCCAGGGCTTCGCCGATGCGCTCGAGTCCTGCGGGCTCGACGTGGACAACCGCGTGGCAGCCGACTTCACCGTCCAGGGCGGCGAGGCGGCGGCGTCCCAGCTCCTGTCTGCAGCGCCTCGGATCGACGCCCTCTGGAACCACGACGACGACCAGGGCATCGGTGTCCTGGCCGCCATCGACAACGCAGGACGGGATGAATTCCTCATGGTCGGTGGTGCCGGCTCGGCGAACGCAATGCGTGAGATCCAGAGCGGCGAGAGCGTCCTTCAGGCGACGGTCATCTACCCCTCCACCCAGGCTGCGGACGGGATCCGGCTCGCCCGCCTGATCGCCCAGGACAAGGCCATGAGTGATCTCGTCGAGGTGGAGGTACCCAAGCGCATCGTGCTCAACGCACCGGTCGTGACGGGCGATAACGTCGACCAGTACCTGCCAACCGCATTCGAGTCGTAGGAGAGGGCCGGGGCGCCCGTCGACGGGCGCCCCGGTTCCCATCGACGAGGCTGCGCCGCTTCTGAACAAGAGGAACTATGCACAACGACGTATCGCCCCTGAAGATCGCCCTGATCGGCCACGGCTTCATGGGGGCAGCCCATTCGCAGGGATGGCGGGTGGCACCGCGGTTCTACGACCTGCCTGCACATCCGGAGATGACCCTGCTCGTCGGGCGCAACCGGGCCGGAGTCGAGGCGGCGGCCTCGAAATGGGGCTGGAAAGAGACCGCGACCGACTGGCGAGCCGCCATCGATCGCGACGACATCGACGTCGTCGACATCGTCACGCCGGGCGGCTCGCATGCGGAGATCGCCATCGCCGCACTGGAGGCGGGTAAGCACGTCCTGTGCGAGAAGCCCCTCGCCAACACCCTCGCGGAGGCCGAGGCGATGGCCGAAGCCGCAGCCCGCGCGGGCAAGCACGTCTACGCCATGGTGGGCTTCACCTATCGCCGGGTACCTGCTGCCGCCTTCGCGCGGGAGCTCGTGGGATCCGGCGCCATCGGCGAGGTCCGCCAGGTTCGTGCCACCTATCTCCAGGACTGGCTCGTCGACCCCGACGCCCCGTTGACCTGGCGCCTCACGAAGGACCTGGCGGGCTCCGGCGCACTCGGTGACCTGGGCGCCCACGCCGTCGACCTCGCCCAGTTCATCACCGGGCAGAAGGTGACCGGAGTGAGCGGCATGCTGGAGACATTCGTCCAGGAGCGTCCGGTCCTGGCGGAGGCCTCGGGGCTGGCCGGCACCGCAGGCTCCGACCGCGGCCGCGTCACAGTGGACGATCTCGCGCTGTTCACCGGCCGGTTCGACGGCGGAGCCGTCGGGTCGTTCGAGGCGACCCGCATGTCCACCGGGCGCAAGAATGCGCTCCGGCTGGAGGTCGCCGGCTCCCTCGGTGCCGTGTCCTTCGACCTGGAGAAGATGAACTCCCTCGGTTTCTACGACGCGACCGCACCCGACACGCGCCAGGGCTTCACCGACATCATGGTCACCGAACCCGGGCATCCCTACCTGTCCGCCTGGTGGCCCGCCGGCCACTCGCTCGGCTACGAGCACGGCTTCGTGCACCAGGCGAAGGACTTCGTGGAGGCCATTCTGGAGCAACGCCAGCCCGAGCCCTCCTTCGCGGACGGACTGCAGGTCCAGCGGGTGCTCGACGGAGTGGAACGCAGTGCGGGCGCGGACAGCATCTGGACCACGACGACGCGCTGACGCCGCACCCTCCGTGCGTCCTGCGCCCGGGACGGCCCGACCCCTTCACCACCACCTCCAAGGAGCCCGCATGACCCGCAACTTCACCCTGTTCACCGGCCAGTGGGCCGATCTCCCCTTCGAGAAGGTCGCCGAGCTCGCCGGCCAGTGGGGCTACGACGGACTCGAGATCGCCGTCTCGGGCGCCCACCTCGATGCCTGGCGCTGGGACGACGACGACTACATCCAGAACCGCCTCGACATCCTCGAGCGCAACGGGCTGAAGGTCTGGGCCATCTCGAACCACCTGAAGGGCCAGGCGGTCTGTGACGACCCGATCGACTTCCGGCACCAGGCGATCGTCGGACCGAAGGTCTGGGGCGACGGCGACCCGGAGGGCGTGCGGCAGCGGGCCGCCGAGGAGATGAAGCTGACCGCGAGGCTGGCGAAGAAACTCGGCGTGGACACGGTCGTCGGCTTCACCGGCTCCTCCATCTGGCAGTACGTCGCCATGTTCCCACCGGTTCCGGCGTCGAGGATCGACGCCGGATACCAGGACTTCGCGGACCGCTGGAACCCGATCCTGGACGTCTTCGACGAGTGCGGCGTCCGCTTCGCCCATGAGGTCCACCCCTCCGAGATCGCCTACGACTACTGGTCCACCCAGCGTGCGCTCGACGCGATCGGCCATCGACCCGCGTTCGGGTTGAACTGGGACCCGAGCCACTTCCTGTGGCAGCAGATCGACCCCGTGGCGTTCATCTCCGACTTCAAGGACCGGATCTACCACGTGGACTGCAAGGACACGAAGATGCGCATGGGAGGAGGCCGCAACGGCATCCTGTCCTCGCACCTGCCCTGGGGCGACCCCCGCCGTGGCTGGGACTTCGTCTCGACGGGCCGCGGCGACGTGCCCTGGGAGGACAGCTTCCGGGCCCTGACGGCCATCGGCTACACCGGGCCCATCTCGGTCGAGTGGGAGGACGCGGGCATGGACCGCCTGCAGGGCGCACCGGAGGCACTCGCCTTCCTGAAGGGATTCGACTTCGCCCCGTCGGAGACGTCGTTCGACGCCGCTTTCAACCAGTAGGGTCTCCACCTCTCCTTCCCCACCCCTGCCCACCCCGACGGATGTCGGGGTGGGCAGCGTCGTCTCGGCCTGCATCCCAAAACAACGTCGTCCTCGGTATTTCTCACGGACTAAGACGCGAGAGAGCGCTCTCTTGACGGTGTGACGTTCCGCACATACAGTGGTTCAACACCTCAGAGAGCGCTCTCTCGCCTGTCGGCGTATGTCGCTCCAACACACACAAAGGAGTGATCGTGGAACTCTCGCGACTCAGGAAAATCACAGCCCTCGCCGGCGTAGCATCCCTGGCCATCGTTGCCTCGGGCTGCAGCGGAGGCGGAAGCGACGAGCCGGCCAGTGCCGACAACCCCGTCAATCTGACCGTCACCACGTTCGGGCAGTTCGGCTACGACGATCTGTACGCCGAATACGAAGAGCAGAATCCCGGAGTGACCATCGAGGCGACCAACATCGACGGGAGCGCCAACGCACGCGTCGACGCGTTCACCAAGCTCGCGGCCGGTTCCGGGCTGAGCGACGTCGTGGCCGTCGAGGAGGGCTGGCTCGGCTCCATCATGGAGGTGGCCGACCAGTTCGTGGACCTCAACGAGTACGGCGCCGCGGACATCAAGGACAACTGGGTCGACTGGAAGTTCGAGCAGGGCACCGACCCCGACGGCCGCGTGATCGGTCTCGGCACGGATATCGGGCCCCAGGCGCTGTGCTACAACCAGGAGCTCTTCGAGGCAGCGGGACTGCCCACCGACCGTGAGGAAGTCGCCGAACTCTTCGGTGGCGACGACGCGACGTGGGAGACGTACTTCGACCTCGGTCGCCAGTACCACGAGAGCACGGGCAAGGCCTGGTACGACCAGTCGGCGTTCGTGTGGAACTCGATGGTGAACCAGATGGAGGAGGGCTACTACACGGCCGACGGCGAGCTGAACATCGAGGGCAACGAGGCGATGCGCGCCCAGTTCGACCTCCTCGCCGCCGGCACCGCTGACGGCCTGTCCGCCAATCAGAAGCAGTTCGACTGGGGCAAGGGCAAGGCCTTCGTGGATGGCTCCTTCGCGGTCCACGTCTGCCCTGCCTGGATGCTCGGCACCATCAAGGAGCAGCTGGAAGCCGCCGGTGGCGGCCCCGAGACCGGATGGGACGTCGCGGATGTCTTCCCGGGCGGAGCATCGAACTGGGGAGGAGCCTTCCTCTCCGTCCCCGAGAGCTCCGAGCATCCCGCCGAGGCGGCCAAGCTCGCCCAGTGGCTGACCGACCCCGAACAGATGGTCAAGCAGTCCGCAGCCGCGAACAACTTCCCGAGCACCCTGGAAGCGCAGGCCGAGATCGTCGAAGCAGCCGTCCCGAACGAGCTCTTCAACGACGCTCCGTACGGTGAGATCTTCGCATCGCGCGCCGAAGGCGTCGTGGCCCAGTTCAAGGGCCCGCAGGACTCGGAGATCCAGGAGAACGTCTTCGCGCCGGCCCTGAAGATCCTCGACTCCGGTACAGGCACAGCCGACGAGGCCTGGAGCGAAGCCGTCCAGCTCCTCAACGACCGCGTCGTGAACAACTAGCAGCACCGGCCGTGGGGCCTCCGGCAGCACCGGAGGCCCCCCTCGAGTCTGGAACCTCATGACCACGACACTGAACCGCCCGGCAGCCAGCAGCCCTGCCCCTGCGAAACCCACCCTCACCTTCCGTCAGCGACTGAACGTCTTCGACATGAAGGCCTCCCCCTACCTGTACATCTCACCGTTCTTCATCCTCTTCGCCCTGGTAGGCCTGTTCCCTCTCGGCTACACCTTCTTCGTCTCGCTCTTCGACTGGCACCTGCTCAAGGGGCAGGGCGAGTTCGTGGGCCTGCGGAACTTCCAGGAAGTCCTCCAGGACCGCTTCTTCTGGAACTCGCTGTTCAACACGATGAGCATCTTCCTGCTCTCGACCATCCCGCAGCTGATCGTCGCCACGGCCATAGCTGCCGTGCTGGACCAGAACCTCCGCGCCAGGACGTTCTGGCGCATGAGCATCCTGCTTCCCTACATCGTGACCCCCGTCGCCGTCGCCCTGATCTTCTCGAACCTGTTCGGTGAGCAGTACGGGCTGATCAACAACATCCTGGAGAGCTTCGGGATCGACCGGATCATGTGGACGAACGAGACCCTGCCGAGCCACATCGCGATCGCCACCATGGTGAACTGGCGCTGGACCGGCTACAACGCCCTGATCCTGCTGGCAGCCATGCAGTCCGTACCCCGCGACATCTACGAGTCCGCGTCGATCGACGGCGCCGGAACCTTCCGCCGCTTCTTCAGCATCACGCTGCCGAGCATCCGGCCCACCATGATCTTCGTGGTGATCACCGCCACGATCGGCGGGCTGCAGATCTTCACCGAGCCCCGCCTGTTCGATCCGCGGACGTACGGGGGAACGGCAGCGCAGTTCCAGACAACCGTGCTCTACCTCTACGAGATGGCTTTCCAGCGGTCGAACTTCGGCAAGGCGTCCACCATCGCGTGGCTCCTGTTCCTCATCATCGTGCTGTTCGGCCTCGTGAACTACCTGATCTCACAGAGGATCGCCACCACCGGCGACGGGCGCGGACCGGGCAGGGGTGCCGGCAGCCGCCGACGCAAACGCTCCCCAGCGCCCGCTGTCGTCCTCCCCGCCGTGGGACCGCAGCCGCCGGCGCCCGCTGCCGAACCGGCGCCGGATCCGGCGGCGGACCAGGCAGGCACCCCAGCAGACACGACACCGAGGAGTGGGCAATGACCGTCACCGAGACGAGGCCGCAGCAGACCCGCGTCCCGAACACCCGGAACCGCTCCCTTCGGACAAGCATGTTCGGCAACGGCCGGCGGCCGGGGTTCCTGACCTACGGCCTGCTGTTCGCCTTCTTCCTCGCCTCCGCCTATCCGCTGTGGTGGTCCGTCATCATCGGCAGCCGGTCCAACGAGGCCCTCGGCCAGACCTGGCCACCCCTGTTCCCCGGCGGCAATTTCTGGACGAACGTCGGCGAGGTCTTCGACACGATCCCGTTCTGGCTCGCCCTCGGCAACAGCGTGCTGATCTCGGGCATCATCACGCTGTCGGTCGTCGGATTCTCGACGCTGGCCGGGTACTCCTTCGCGAAGCTCCGCTTCCGGGGGCGCACCGGCCTCATGGTCGCGGTGATCGCCACCATGGCCATCCCGACGCAGCTCGGCATCATCCCGCTGTTCATGATGATGCGCACGCTCGGCTGGACCGGTGAGATCGGCGCCGTCATCATCCCCACGCTCGTGACGGCGTTCGGTGTCTTCTTCATGCGCCAGTATCTCGTGGACGTCATCCCCGACGAGCTCATCGAGTCGGCCCGGATGGACGGAGCATCCATGATCTCCACCTTCTGGCACGTCGCTCTTCCCGCCGCCCGTCCCGCCATGGCGATCCTGGGGCTGTTCACGTTCATGACCGCGTGGACCGATTTCCTCTGGCCGCTGCTGGTGCTCGGCCCCGGCAACCCCACCCTGCAGACGGCGCTCAGCCAACTGCAGTCGGCCCGCTACGTGGACTACTCCATCGTCCTCGCCGGCGCCGTCCTGGCCACCCTCCCGCTGCTGGTGCTGTTCGTCGTCGCGGGCCGTCAACTCATATCCGGAATCATGCAAGGAGCAGTGAAGGGCTAATGCCACTCGACGCACCATCCCACCCGAACAACGACCCCAGCGCCAGGACCTGGCCCGAGGGATTCCTCTGGGGCTCGGCGACCGCCGCCGCCCAGGTCGAGGGAGCCAGTCACGAGGACGGCAAGGAGGACTCCGTCTGGGATGCCTTCGCACGCGTCCCCGGCGCCATCGCCCACGGCGACACGCTCAAGGACGCCGTCCAGCACTACCACCGCATGCCTGAGGACGTGGCGATCATGAAGGAGCTCGGGCTCGGCTCCTACCGCTTCTCGACGAGTTGGTCCCGCGTCCGTCCGGGCGATCGTGGCCCGAATGCGGCAGGCCTCGACTTCTACTCGCGTCTCGTGGACGAACTGCTCGGTGCAGGGATCCTGCCGTGGCTGACCCTGTACCACTGGGACCTGCCGCAGGCCCTGGAGGAGAAGGGTGGCTGGGCGAACCGTGACACCGCCTACCGCTTCGTGGACTACGCCAACGACGTCTACTCGGCCCTGGGGGACCGCGTGGACCACTGGACCACCTTCAACGAACCGTTCTGCTCCTCCCTCCTGGGCTACGCCGCCGGGGTCCACGCCCCGGGACGGCAGGAGCCGGCCGCAGCCGTCGCCGCAATCCACCACCAGCACCTCGCCCACGGCCTCGTGGTCAACGAGCTCCGGACCCGAGGGGCCCAGCACCTCGGGATCACCCTCAACCTGAGCAATTCGATCCCGCGTGACCCGGCGGACCCGATCGACCTCGACGCCGCCCGCCGCTTCGATTCGCTGCAGAACCGGATCTTCCTCGATCCGATCCTGCGCGGGGCCTACCCCGAGGACACCCTCGCCGACCTCGAGCAGTTCGGTATCCGGGACGTCATCCAGCCCGGCGACCTGGACGTCATCGGCGCTCCGATCGACTTCCTCGGCGTCAACCACTACCACGACGACCTCATCAGCGGACACCCGATCGACGAGGGCGGCGACGGCCACTCCGGTGGGGCGACGCGTCCGACGTCGTCGTGCTGGATCGGCTCGGAGGACATCGCGTTCCCGAGCCGCGGACTGCCCCGGACGGCGATGAACTGGGAGGTCAACCCGGACGGCCTGCGCAAGCTCCTGGTCCGTCTCGGCGACGAATACCCCTCGCTGCCACCCCTCTACATCACCGAGAACGGGGCGGCGTACGAGGACGTCGTCAGCAGCGACGGCGCGGTGCACGACGTCGATCGCACCCGGTTCATCCTCGACCACATCGCCTCGGTGGGCGAAGCCATCGACCAGGGAGCGGACGTGCGCGGTTACTTCGTGTGGTCGCTCCTCGACAATTTCGAATGGTCGTGGGGCTACGGCAAGCGTTTCGGCGTGGTCCGGGTCGACTACGACTCCTTCGAGCGCACGGTGAAGGACAGCGGGCTGGCGTACGCGCGGGTCATCGCGGCGGCGAGCGCACCGGCGCTGTCCGCGGCCGGCGCGTGACGTAGGCTACAGCCATACTTTCGAGGCTTCTGAGATGACGGTGACGATGGCGCAGGATGCAGGTGGGCCCCGGCCTGCAGCCACCCTCGAAATGGTGGCTGCCCTGGCCGGGGTCTCGCGGGCGACCGTCTCACGCGTCGTCAACGAGTCGCCCAGCGTGGACCCGGAACTCGCGCAGTCCGTGAAGAAGGCGATCCTCGCGCTCGACTACACGCCCAATCGGGCAGCACGATCGCTGGCCAGGAGGCGGGCCAATTCCGTGACGCTGGTCGTTCCGGAGTCGACATCGAAGGTGTTCGCCGATCCCTTCTTCGCCTCGGTCGTGCAGGGCATCGCGCTCTACCTGACCGACACGGACTACACGCTGAACATGGTCATCTCCTCGGAGGCGAAGCCGGAGAAGACGCGCAGCTTCCTCCTCGGCGGCAACGTCGACGGCGTCCTGGTGGTGTCCCACCACAGTGGTGACCACTCCTGGACGCACCTCTCGGGGTCGCTCCCCATGGTCTTCGCCGGGCGACCCCTGGTCGGCAGCAAGGAGAGCTACTACGTGGAGGTCGACAACGAGCAGGCCGCGTACACCATCACCCGGCAGCTGACCGACAACGGCAGGAAGCACATCGCCACGATCGCCGGCCCGCAGGACATGCCTCCGGGCATCGACCGCCTCGCGGGCTGGCGGACCGCGATGCAGGAAGCGGGCAGGGGCGAGGGACTGGTCGAGGTGGGCGACTTCACGCTCGCGTCGGGTGCCCGCGCCATGCACCGGCTGCTGGACCGCGGCGCCCCGATCGACGCCGTGTTCGCCGCCAACGACCAGATGGCAGCCGGTGCCTACACCGCCATCCAGGGCCGGGGCCTGCGGATCCCGGAGGACGTCGCCGTCGTCGGATTCGACGACGACTCCTTCGCGACCTCCGTGACGCCGGCGCTCACGACCGTGCACCACCCGATCATCGAACTGGGCAAGAAGATGGCCGAGACCCTCGTGAACCTGATCGAGGGCAAGCCGGCGGACCGGGTGACCAGGATGCCGACCTCGCTCGTCATCCGCGACTCGGTCTAGCCCGCTCCGGCCACCCCTCCTGCGACAAGGCGCCGTCGTGCGCACCCGCCTGCTTCCGCGTACCTCCGGGTGCGACGGCTCTCGAGCCCGAAAGGCCACCCCATGATTCCAGCTCCCATCACCGCCATCGCTCCCTCGACGGCAACGGGCCGTCCCCTCCGGTGGGGCGTCGTCGCCACGGGTTCGATCGCGGCCCGCGTGGTCCACGACCTCGCGCTGCTCGACGATGCGATCCTGCAGGCCGTCAGTTCCCGCACCGAAGCATCCGCACGGGCCTTCGCACTGCGCTTCGGCTTCTCCTCCGCCTACTCCGACGAGGGCGGGACGACCGGCTACGAACGGCTGTTCGCGGACCCCGCGGTCGACGTCGTCTACATCGCCACTCCTCACGCCCAGCACCATGCCGTCGCCCTGGCCGCTCTCGAGGCAGGGAAACACGTGTTGTGCGAGAAACCCCTCGCCATGGACGCGCGGCAGGCGGCCGAGCTCGCCGCCCTCGCCAGGGATCGTGGGCTGTTCCTCATGGAGGCGGTCTGGACGCGGTTCCTGCCGAGCTTCCGCCGCGCCGTCAAGATCCTCCGCTCCGGTGAGATAGGAGCCGTGCGGTGGCTGCAGGCGGACCTCGGATTCGCCCCACCCTTCGACCCGACGTCAAGGACGTGGGATCCGGCGGCTGGCGGCGGCGCCCTGCTGGACCTCGCGGTCTACCCGTTGACGTGGGCTCTCGGAGCCCTCGGTGAGCCCGCCGGCGTAGCAGCCCACGGTGTCCTCACCCCGGAGGGCATCGACCTCCAGAACGCACTCACCCTGACGTACGAGAACGGCGCGCACGCGCAGCTCATCACCTCGATCGGAGCGGACTGCCCGAGCGTGGTGACCATCAGCGGTACCGACGGGTGGTTGCGCTCGTCGGCCCCCCTGTTCAACCCGGCGGAGCTGGTGATCCAACCGCGGCAGGGAACGCTGAGGACGGAGCGCTTCGAGGTCTTCGGCAACGGCTTCAGCTACGAACTGCGTGAGGTCACGCGCTGCCTGCAGGACGGTCTCCTCGAGAGCCCGTTCATGACGCCGGCGGAATCGGTGCGCATGATGGAGCTCCTCGACGAGGCGCGCCGCCAGATGGGGCTGCGCTACCCGAGCGACACCGAGGCCGCGGTGACCGCCTGACGGCCGGCGCCGATCTCTCTGGTCGCTCCGCTCCTGCATCGCCCGCTGCGTAACCTCGTAGAAATCGAAGCGGAGTAGCCTTGGGGAATGCGAGAGATGCAGGCACAGATCATCGAGGACATGGGCGTCCTGCCCTCCATCGACCCCGCTGCCGAGGTGCGCAGGCGGGTCGGCTTCCTGAAGGACTACGTCCGGACCACCGGTACCAGGGGGTTCGTCCTCGGAATCAGCGGCGGACTCGATTCGACGCTCGCCGGGAAGCTCGCGCAACTCGCGACCGACGAGCTCCGCTCAGAGGGTGTCGACGCCGACTTCATCGCGGTGCGCCTGCCGTACAACGTGCAGCAGGACGAGGACGACGCCCAGGCGGCCCTCAGCTTCATCCAGCCACGCACGTCGATGGTGTTCAACGTGGCACCGGCCGTGGACGGCTTCCAGCAGGAGTACGCGGACACCACGGGCGAGAGCATCTCGGACTTCACCAAGGGGAACACGAAGGCCCGTGCGCGCATGGTCGCGCAGTATGCGATCGCGGGCCAGCACAACCTGCTCGTCGTCGGCACGGACCACGGGGCGGAATCGGTGACGGGCTTCTTCACCAAGTTCGGCGACGGCGGCGCGGACATCCTGCCGCTCTTCGGGCTCAACAAGCGCCAGAACCGCGCACTGCTCAAGGAGCTCGGAGCGCCTGCGGCGCTGTACGAGAAGATCCCCACGGCGGACCTGCTCGACGAACTCCCGGGTCAGGCCGACGAGCAGGAACTCGGCCTCACCTACGAGCAGATCGACGACTACCTCGAAGGCCGCGAGATCGATCCTGACGCAGCGAAGTCCCTCGAGCACCGCTACTGGATCACACGTCACAAGCGCACGGTGCCCGTGACGATCTTCGATTCGTGGTGGCGGGACTAAACACCGCCGTTGGTAACGTAGGGTCCGTGAAGATCGCCACCTGGAACGTCAATTCCCTCCGTGCCCGAGCCGACCGCGTCGAAGCCTGGTTGAACAGGTCCGACGTCGATGTCCTCGCCATCCAGGAGACCAAGTGCAAGGACGACAACTTCCCCTGGGAGCTCTTCGAGAACAGTGGTTTCGAGGTGGCGCACTTCGGTCTCAGCCAGTGGAACGGGGTGGCCATCGCCTCGCGCGTGGGGCTCGACGACGTCGAGCGCACCTTCCCGGGCCAACCGGCCTTCGGCAAGCCGGGCAAGGAAGCCGTCCAGGAGGCGCGGGCCATCGCGGCGACGTGCGGCGGCGTCCGCGTGTGGAGCCTGTACGTGCCCAACGGGCGGGCGCTCGACGACCCGCACATGCCCTACAAGATCCAGTGGCTCGATACCCTGCGGGGACACGCCGAGCAGTGGATCACCGATGACCCCGAGGCGCAGATCGCGTTGATGGGCGACTGGAACATCGCGCCACGGGACGAGGACGTGTGGGACATCGACCTGTTCGTCAACGGCGGGTACACCCACGTCAGTCCTGCCGAACGTGCTGCCTTCCAGTCCTTCCTCGATTCCGGTTTCGCGGACCTCGCGCGCCCCTTCACGCCCGGCCCGGGCCTGTACACCTACTGGGACTACACGCAGCTGAGGTTCCCGAAGAAGGAGGGCATGCGGATCGACTTCGTCCTCGGCTCCCCCGCCCTGGCGCGCGGGCGGCGAACGCCTTCGTGGACCGCGAGGAACGCAAGGGCAAGGGCGCCTCCGACCACGCTCCCGTCGTCGTGGAACTCAGCGGACCGTGAGCGGTCCGGGAGGGGGCGTCCGGCCGTTCCCGTACGTCTCCTACCTCCGTGTGTACGAGCCGCTCGACGCCTTCTCCGACGCCCAGCAACTCGCGATCCTCGACCAGAGGGCGCGTGAACGCGAGCTCACCGAATCGATCGAGCACGAGCAGTCGTTGCGCCGGGTACTGCGCCCGGTCTCGGACCCGTTCCCCCACAGCGAGCCGGAACTGGTGCGCGTCACGCACTTCCCCAGCCTGAACGGCACGACGGCGCCCTACTACTGCCCCAATCAGCTCGCGGTCCGCACCACCCTCGCCGCGGAGTCGCTCGACCAGAGCCTGCGCGGCCCCCTGATCGACGTCCTGGTGCCCGACGTCGCCCGGGAGGCTCACCAGGCGCGACTGGATCCGGACACGTTCGCCGACGAGGTGGCCAAGCTGCACACGCGGTCGGCCACGTGGGGAGTCCCCTTCGCCTGGTTCGCCCTGATCCACGAGGACGACCTCACCGAGGTGATCGAGGACGACGGACGGGTCATCACGGTCAGGGTCACCGCCAGGATCGGTGACTGCATCGACCGAGGGCGTCGCTCGGTGGCCCAGCTCGCGATCGGCGCGCCGGAGATGGACCTCCTCGACGAGCTCACCGAGATCATCGAGTGGCTCGAGGTGTTCCGCCGGGACGCCGTCGTCGAGGTGGACTACGGGCCCGTCGCCGATCGCGTCTTCCCCGACGATTCCCCGATGGACGTCCGGCTCGGGATCGAGAGCCTCGCAGAAGCCGACATGATGGGCGCCGCCGCGTCCTACCGGCGCCTGGCCTCGCGGTGGATCCCGATCCGGCAGCTTGCGCGCGCCTCCTGATTCCACGCCGGCGGCAGCCGCGTTCCGCTCGAGCGCGGGCGGGACATCCGAACGGATCGGCGCGACCGCTCAGGCCCCGACGGGTCCCGTCGTCGCACGCTTCACGAGCGTGTGCGGGCGCGACGCCGGGTACTCCGCCGATTCGTTCCGCAGCAGTTCCCCGAGCAGGATGTCCGCGGCGAAAGCGCCCTGGTCCTCGGGGTCCTGGCGGATGGTGGTCAGGCCCATGGGCGCCGCGAACTCGTGGTCGTCGATGCCGATCACGGACAGCTCCCCCGGGACGTCGATCCCGAGCTCGGCCGCAGCCCTGAGGACGCCGAAGGCCATCTCGTCGGACGAGCAGAACACTGCTGTCGGACGGTCCGCCGGGTCAGCGAGGAGGGTCAGGGCGGACGCGCGCGAGGTCGCGAAGCGGAAGTCACCGAGCGCCGACCAGTCCGCCCGGACCGGGAGCCCATGGTCCGCCATCGCCCGCTGGTAGGCCTGTTCGCGGATGCGCGGCACCTCGAAGTCGATGTCGAACGATCCCCCACCACGCATGTGGGCGATCCTCGAGTGACCGAGGGCGATCAGGTGCTCGACGGCGTCCCGGACCGCGCGGTCGTCGTCGATACCGACGTGGCGCACCCCCTCGACCGCTCCACCGACCACGATGTTCGGATACTCCAGCTGCTGCACCGCTGTGCGTTCCTCGATGGTGAGGTGCATGCACATCACCAGCAGCGCATCGATGCGCTTGCGCAGGATGGAACGATGGAACACCCGGTCCCGGTTGACCCCTGCCCCGCCGAGGCTGAACAGGATCAGGTCGTATCCGGCGGACCGGAGCTGCCGGTCGACCCCCTCGAGCACCGCTGAGAAATACCAGCGATCGATCACGGGCACGAGGACTCCCATGGCCATGGTGCGTCCGGACGCGAGTCCGGACGCGGACGACGACGGCACGTAGCCGAGCTCCCTCGCCGTGGAGGCGACCCTCGCGCGTGTCTCCTCGGCCACTCCGGGCAGCCCGCGCAGTGCGCGGGACACCGTCGCCGTCGATACCCCGAGGGACGCCGCGACGTCGTCGATGCTGGTCATGCGGTCAACCCTTCAGGCCGCCGGCCAGCAGGCCCCGCACGAAGTAGCGCTGGAGTCCGAAGAACACGGCCAGCGGAACGATGATGGAGACGAAGGCACCCGCGGTCAGCCGCTGCCATTCCCCGCCGCGCGAGCCCTGGAGCTCCGCCAGGCGCTGCGTGATGGGGGCGACGTCGGCGCCTCCGCCGGAGAAGACGAGGGCCACGAGGAGGTCGTTCCACAGCCAGAGGAACTGGAAGATCCCGAAGGACGCCAGCGCGGGCGTGGCGAGGGGGACGATGATGCGCCAGAAGATGGTGCTGTGACCGGCACCGTCGACGCGCGCCGCCTCGATGACCTCGCCGGGGATCTCGGCGATGAAGTTGTGGAGCAGGAAGATCGCCAGCGGAAGTCCGAAGATGGTGTGGGCCACCCACAACTGCGCGTAGGTGCCGCTCGGCAGGAGCTGGAAGTCGCCGATCTTGAGCACCTGCGTGAACAGCTGCAGCAAGGGGATCAGCGCCATCTGCAGCGGCACGATCTGCAGCGCGAACACGAAGATGAACAGCCCGTCCTTGCCCCTGAACCGTCCCCACGCGAACATGTAGGCCGCCATCGCACCGAGGACCAGGGTGAAGACCGTTCCGGGAATCACGATCGCCAGCGAGTTGACGAAATAGGAGAGCAGGTTCGGGGACTGGCTTCCCCCCGGGCTCAGCACGTCGGCGTAGTTCTCCAGCGTGAACTGGCGGTCGGTGATGGCATTCCACCAGCCGTTGCCCTTGATGTTGGCCTCCGGCCGGAACGAGGACACGAGCAGCCCGAAGGTCGGCACGGTCCAGATCACGGCGATGATGATCGCCGCCACTGTGGCCCGGCGGGAGGTCAACCGCTGCTTCACGCGCTTCTGCATGGGGGATCGGCCCTGCGTGGCGTCGTCCTTGACGTCCGGCAGGAGGTCCTTGGTGTTCTCGAGGGGAACGGTGCTCATCGGATTTCCTTCTGCTTGCGGAGCAGCCGGGCGTTGTAGACCACGACGGGCAGCACCATCAGGAACAGGACCAGGGCCAGTGCGGCGCCTCGTCCGGGCTCACCCGCCCTGAACGCCTGCGTGTACATCTCGTTGGCGACGACGGAGGTCTCGTACTGCCCCGCGGTCATGGTGCGGACGATGTCGAAGACCTTCAGCGTGCCGATCGTGATCGTGGTGACGACGACGATCAGCGAACCACGGATGGTGGGGATCGTGACGTTGCGGAACTGCTGCCACGCGCTTGCGCCGTCGAGCCTCGCAGCCTCGACGATCTCCGTCGGGATCCCCTTGATCGCCGCGGACAGCACCACCATCGCGAACCCGGTCTGGATCCAGATCATCACGGCGATCAGGAAGAGGGTGTTCTCCGGTGCGTCCAGCAGGAACTGTTTGGGTTCCTGACCGGCCCAGACGAGGACCTGGTTGAGCAGGCCGATCTGGTCCTGTTCCGGGCCCTTGTAGGCATAGACGAAGCGCCAGATGACACCTGCTCCGACGAAGGAGATGGCCATCGGCATGAAGACCAGGGCCTTGAGCGCCTTCTCCCCCCGGGCGCGGTCGATGAAGACCGCGTACGCCAGGCCGATCGAGGATGCGAGCAACGGGACCAGGATCACCCAGATCAGGGTGTTCCTCAGGGTCACCAGGGCTTCCGGCTGGGTGAACATCCACACGAAGTTGTCCAGACCGACGAACTCACCATTGCGGTCGGTCAGCGAGAGGTAGGACGTCTGGAGTGCGGGGAACACCAGTCCGACACACAGCAGGATCAGGGCCGGGGCGAGGAAGGCCGCCACCTGGATCTTCTCCCGACCCGACTTCGGCGCCCTGTCGACCACGAGCATGATGAGCCCGATGATCGCGGCGAAGACCGCGAGCCCGATCACCACCTGTAAACCTTTATCAGCGAAATCTTCCACAGCTCGGCCTCCTTGGTGCGCGTGGTGAAAGTGGATCGTGGCGGACAGGACAGCAGGGCATGCGGCGTCGAGGCATGCCCTGCTGTCCGCGGGAGGAGATGTGCCGGCCGACGGGCCGGAACACCTCCTCCGTCCTGTCTAGGAGGAAGGCCAGCTGTCCTCGACGGACCGCGTGACGTCCTCGGTGGAGGAACCGTTGATCCAGTTCACGATGCCGCTCCAGAAGGAGTTGGCGCCCACTGCTCCGGGCATGAGGTCGGAGCCGTCGAAGCGGAAGACCGTGTTGGGATCCTGCAGCAGCTCGATCGACTGACGATCCAGGTCCGACTGTGCCACCTCCGGATCGAGTCCGGTGTTCGCGCTGATCGCCCCGCCCTGTGAGACACGGGCGTTCGCGAATTCGGCACTCGCCAGGTACGTCTGCAGCGCCTGGACCTCAGGACGATCCGCGTACGCCCCGATCAGCTCGCCGCCACCGGTGATGGCCGTGCCCTGGGAGGCGTCGATCGGCGGCGTCATGAAGGCCCAGACGTCCCCGTCCTCCGAGACGTCCGTTCCCTCCGGCCAGTTCGCAGCCTGGAACGACGCCTGGTGGTGCATGGCGCACGAACCGTCGAGGACCGGCTGGCCGGCCTCGGAGAAGGGCGTGGAGAGGATCGAGCGGACGTCGCCGAATCCGCCGTTGACGTAGTCGTCGTTCTTGAGGATCTCGCCCACACGGTCGAAGGAGGAGACGATCTGCGGGTCGTTGAAGGGGATCTCGTGGGTGACCCACTGGTCGTACACCTCGGGGCCGTGCTCGCGGAGCACTGCGTCCTCCACCCAGTCGGTGCCCGGCCAACCGGTTGCCTCACCGGATTCGAAGCCGGCGCACCAGGCCTTCATGTCCTCCTCCTCGCCGGCGATCGCCTCGGTCAGCTCGGTCATCTCGTCCCAGGTGGTAGGAACCTCCCAGCCCTTCTCCTCGAAGGTGGCCGGGACGTACCAGACGTAGCCCTTCACGTTGGCGAGCATGGGAGCCGCGTAGAAGGTGCCGTCGATGGTTCCGTACTTCTTCCAGTCGGCGGACCAGTTCTCGTCCACGAGATCCGAGACGCCTGCGGTGCCGGCACCAGGTTGGATGCCTGATCCGCCAGCAGGCCGGGTTGCGGGAAGATGGCCAGGTCCGGCGCGGTACCACCCTGGGCACGCACGCCGATCTGGGTCTCGAACTCCTTCGAGCCCTCGTAGGCGACCTCGATACCGGTGCACTCGGCGAAGTCTGCCCAGGAGTTCTCGAGCAGTTCCGCCTCGAGGTCGACGATCGTCGAATAGACGCTGACCTCCGCGTCCTCGAAGGTCCCGTAGGTCTCGTATGCGGCGCAGTCCGCGTCCCCCGAACCTCCCGCGCTGTCCGATCCCTCGGAGCCGCATCCGGCGAGAGCGAGGAGGGAAACGCTGAGGGCTGCGACGGGCAGCGTTAATTTCCGTGAGCGAATGTTCGCCATTGAAACAGACTCCTTTGTCTTGCGGTACGGGTTCGCGGGACTGGGAGCGTTCCTGCCGCCGGGCCTCGAATGTGCCGCCTCACTGATTGATATCGCAAGAGTAAGCGCTTACATCGAGCCTGACAAGGCGGGCGGGACGCTCCCGCGCTTCGATGCCGAATTGTGACGTGCTTCACGATCAGGCGACGCGCTCGGCTTTCGTCAGGCGGACACGGGCTCCGGAAGCGATGCTGATCAGCACGGGTGTCCGGTACCCCGTGAGCGTGTCGAGCGCCGCGACGAGCCGTGAGACTTCTGCCGCCACGACGTAGGGCGGGGTGCCCTTCCTGGGATATACCCGCACCCGCAGGCCGGGCACCCCCTTCACCTCCCAGGTGCTGACGGAAGCACCTGCCAGGTCGGGGCGTTCGAGCAGCGCCGCCCTGAGTACCTGTTCGGCCGCGGCGCCGTGATGGTCACCGAACCCGGCACTGCGCCCTCGCCCACCGTCGATGCGAACAGACCGGTCCGACCCCGGCCCTGCGCCGAGATCCACAGCACGAGCAACACGATCGTCACCAGCAGGATCGCCGCCAGGACGATCCACAGCCAGGTGTCGGCCTGACCCTCGAGTGTCGTCCGGCCCCGGAGTCCGGCGATGGCGGCACCGACGCGCGGCGTGGTGACGCCCCACCAGGTTGCCGCTCCTGGTAGCAGAAGCAGCAGGATCCCGAAGGACCCCGCGGCCAGGGCCGCGAGCCCGGCGACGGCGAGGATGGCCCGGTTGAGCAGGCGCGGCGTGGTGTTCACTGCCCGATCACCCCTGACGGCGATACGACGACGGAGATCCGCGGTGAGGGTTCCACACCCGAACGCCGGAGATCGTCCGCGACTGCGGCCCGCACTGCTCCGGGGTCCACCGGGATGCCCGACGTCGGCCGGACCCGGACCTCGACGGATGACCTCCCCACCGTCACCAGCACCTGTTCCGGCGCCACCCCGGCAGCGATGCGTGCCCGGCGAGCCAACGAGGACGCGACGACCTCGGCGTCGACGACGACGGCGGCCCGCTCGTTCGGGATGGTGTAGCGGGCCCGCCTGCCCGGCAGGACGGCGAGGAGGAGGAGCAGCGCGCCCACGACGAACAGCAGCACCGACCCTGCCCCCAGCAGCGAGGCGGGGGCACCACCGGGAAGGTCTCCGGCCCAGCGCGCCGCCGCCTCCACATCGAGGAGGAACGGCTCGTCGCCGACGGCCTTCAGGACCACTTCGAACAGCAGGACCAGGCACACCAGGATCAGGAGCACACCCGTGGTCACCGAGGCGATGGCTCGCGAGGAGTGCAGTTCGCGGCGGACGAACCGCGCGGTCGACTCCGGTGACGACCGGTCGAGGGGATCGGCACTCACAGGACCCTCGCCCCCCTCGTGACCGTGCTGCCGATGATGCGGATGTCGACCCGGCTGAGCTTCGCCCCGGTGAGTTCCTGCATCCGTTCGAGGATCGGGAGCCTGGCTGCATCGGCCCGAGCCCACAGTGGCCCCCCGAACGCGTCGATGATGCCCGGCTCGTCCTGTACGCGGGTGAGGGGAGGGACCGGCAGGGGTAGGGCGAGGAGGAGCGCCAGCAAGCCACGCTCGTCCGAGAAGGAGGCACGCACCTGCGCCGGCTGCACCCCCAGCACCTCGGCCGCGACGCCGCGGGCCGTACTGACCAGCGCCTGGGTGGTGATGCGGTTGTGGCCTGTGTCCGGAACCGGCCTCCCCGACCCGGCGAAGGGCGCCGGGGACGCGGCGGCTGCGGGAGGGAGGGAGGAGGTGGTCACGAGGACGAGCGTCGTCCGGACAGGGCGTCGAGGACCCCGCGGAGGTCCAGCTTGCCCTCGACCACGCGGCCGATGAATGCTCCGCACGAGACGAGCACGAGAGTGAGCAGGAAACCCCAGAATCCGAAGATCAGGGCCGCGAAGGCGAGGACGGCTCCGGCCGCCATGCCGGTGGTGGTGGGAGTCATGACTGCCTCACTCGACAGGTTGCTTGAGCGGCGAGGAGCCCGAGGGACGCAGCCGCTCGACCACCGGCGCTTCTGTCGGCGGCGGCAGGTGGACGTCGAGCACCTCGACGTTCACCTCGATCACCTCGAGGCCCACGAGCTCGGTCAGCGCCCTGTAGACGGCAGTCCGGACGGCATCTGCGAGTGTGTTGAGCGGGAACCCGTACTCCGCCACCAGGCTGACGTCCACCGCCAGCTGGGTCTGGCCCACTTCGACCTTCACTCCGTGGGACGGATCATTGGCCCCCACTGCGTCACGAATGGCGCCGAGAGCACGCCCGGAGCCGGCCCCCAGGGAATGAACGCCTGGTACGGCACGGGCGGCGATCGCGGCGATCTTCACTGCCGCAGGATCACCGATGACGGTCCTCCCCGCGGGAACGACACGGTGAAGTGTCAACGGCTCGGCCGTGGGTTGCTCGGTCATCGGAATGGCCCCTTTCGCTCGAGCCCAGCCTAAGCCCAGACGGCTGCCTCCGTGCGATGCGACCGTGCTCGGCGCTCCGCTCTGGACGCGGCCGGCAGCCGTGGTCCTCAGGGACGCGTGCAGTGCTGGGCTAGCCAGTCCTGGACGGGGATCATCGCATGCCGGAACGCCTTCTCGTCGAAGGTCCCGGAGCCCTTCGGAGGCGCCTCGACGGAGTGCGCGAGCGTCGTGAAATCGTCGTGCAGGTCGGTGGGCACCTTCTCGCGGAGGTCGAGGATCTGCTCTTCGAGGGCGACGAGTTCACCCGGGTCGGTCTCGGATCTGAAGCTCAGGGGCGCGAGCATCGCCGTGGTGACGCCTCCGGCGACGAGAACACAGTGATCCGAGGGCTTCGAGGCGGACTCGCTCCCCGTGGGCTGTTCGGTGCCGCGTGGAGCGCCGCCGGCTGCGGGATCACCCTGCGGGGAAGGGGCGGCGGTCGCCCCGGCCTCCGGCGTCGGACTGGCAGGCATCTCGAGCATCGTCTCCGCGGACTCCGGCGCACCCTGTCCGCAGCCGGCCAGGGTCAGCACGAGGACGCAGGACCCGGCGAGGACGGACGGGAATCTCACAGGCGACCTTTCGTCTCGGTGCGGAGGTACAACGGGTAGGAGGCCGACTACTCTCCCAGGCGGTCCATCCAGGGCAGTCGCGCGGCTCGGGCGGCCGGTGACGGCACAGGAGAGCGCGTCCCTCGCGATGCTACGGCCCGAACCCCGGCATTGGCTGGGTGTCCTCGAGGAGCGGGCCCGGAGGCACACGAAAAAACCCCGCGCTCCGTGGGGAACTGCGGGGTTTTCAGCGGTGGCTCCGACCGGCGTCGATCCGGTGACCTTTCGATTTTCAGTCGAACGCTCTACCAACTGAGCTACAGAGCCTTGCGACCATCTCGGGGATGATCACCGTATCCAGCCCGGCCGGTTTCCCCGAGGGGAACCAGCCGCCTGAGCGACCCTGACGGGACTTGAACCCGCGACCTCCGCCGTGACAGGGCGGCGCGCTAACCAACTGCGCTACAGGGCCTTGCTAACTTCACTTGCCGTTTTGCAAGAGTTCCAGCGTACCAGCACTTTTCGTCCCGGCTGACCGCCCTAAGGGCGACTCCTGCGTACCCCCAACGGGATTCGAACCCGTGCTGCCGCCGTGAAAGGGCGGTGTCCTAGGCCGCTAAACGATGGGGGCCTGACCACGGTTCGAGCTGTTCGCGAACTGCCGGAAAGCGTGCTTTTCCGGCCGATCATTCCCTCTCGTGGACCCATAAAACTATAGGGGCAGAATCTCGATTACACAAAATCGCCCGAGGCGCCCGACGGGCCGCACCGGAGTCCGCAGGACGGAGCGCGGGCGCTCGGTACGATCAGGGCGTGCCATTCGAGATCACCCGCCAAGAATTCGACGAAGCGGTCGACGACGCCATCGACAGGATCCCCGACGACCTGGCGAGGGCGATGGACAACGTGGCCATCTTCGTGGTCGAGGAGTACGAGCCGTCCCCCGGTGAACCCGAGGATGCCGAACTGCTGGGACTGTACGAGGGCACGCCGCTCACGGAGCGGGATTCCTGGTGGGACGCGGGGTCGCTGCCGGACCGCATCAGTATCTTCCGCGGCCCACTCATGCGCCTGTGCGCCTCCCGGGACGAGTTGGTCGAGGAGATCGCCGTGACCGTCGTCCACGAGATCGCGCACCACTTCGGTATCGACGACGATCGCCTGCACGAACTCGGGTGGGGCTGACCCGGCACGGCGCGCCGCAGCGCAAATGACACCGCTGTTGTTTATGATACTGGTGTGACTCCTGTTGCCAAAGCGATGAGGGGCGCCCTATCGTCAGGTCTGTTGTGTCAACCACCAACAGCACTCCCGGGCGAAAGAGCGGCAAAACGTGCAGTCACCACGATCCACCCATGCCTTCCTGCGGCACGGGGCCGCCGCGCTGGCAACCGCCGCGCTGATCGGTTGCAGCGCCGTCGCCCCCTCGTTCGCAGCTCCGACAGGGGACGAGGCGGCCGTCTCGACGATCCCGTCGCCGGACGAGATCAAGCGCGCCCAGGATGACACCGCAGCCACCACCGGTCTGGTGTCCGAGATCGAGGGCATCATCGCGACGGCCGGCGAGCAGCTGCAGGAGTCGCAGCTCGACGCCTTCAAGGCCCAGAACGACTACAACAACGCGCTCGCGGTGCTGGACGAGCGGCGTGCCACGGCCACCCTGGCCGAGGCACGCGCAGTCGAAGCGGCGGACGAGCGCGACGCCGCCGAGGAGCAGGTGGGCCGGCTCGCCGGAGACCTGTACCGGTCCGGAGGCATGAATCCCGGCATCGAGAGCGTCCTCGACGGCACGGATCCGGACGAGGTCATGTACCGCGCATCGACCCTCTACGGCTTGTCGAGCACCAGCACCCGGACCCTGGAGGACGCCGAATCGGCCAGCGAGGCCTGGGCGTCCCTGACCGAGGACGCGGCAGCAGCGCGACAGGCCGCACAGGACGCCGCCGACACGGCGGAGGAGGCAGGCTCCGTTGCCCGGGAGGCAGCAGCGGATGCTGAGCGGCTCGTCAGCGAGAAGGAAGCGGAGCGATCCACCCTGGTGGGCCAGCTCGCCACGCTGAGGAACACCACTGCCGAGCTCGAGGACCGGCGCCTCGCCGGCCTCGAGCAGGCCCAGCGCGAGCGAGATCTCGCCCGCCTGATCGCGCAATCGGCGGCAGCCGCCTCCGCGCAGCAGGTCCCGACCGAGGAACGGTCCACCCCGACCAGCACACCACCCTTACGCGATCCGGCGTCGCTCCAGGTGCCGGCGCAGTCGGTTCCGGAAGCCGCGCCCGCTCTCCTGCCACCGGCCACTCCTGCGCCGGCTCCCGCGGCTCCTTCCGCGCCCGGCTCCACGCCGGTTCCGCCCGCCCGTCCCGATCCGGCGCCACCCGCCACCGCGCCACCCGTCACCGCACCACCCGCG